>CAIWFH010000194.1 GCA_903911925.1 uncultured Acidobacteriaceae bacterium | reverse complement strand
GGGCACGGCTGGGTAGCGAAGTTCGGTTGTGATAACCGCTGAATGCATATAAGCGGGAAGCACGCCCCAAGATGAGATCTCCCTGAAGGGCCCAGAAAGACCATCTGGTTGATAGGCTGGGTGTGAAAGCGCAGCAATGCGTGAAGCTTACCAGTACTAATCGCCCGTTCGGCTTGTCCATAGAATTAACTCCGCGCAGTAAGCGGACGTTCTTCTTACAAGCCTTGTAAGACCAATCAATTTCGTTGTTAACAATTTTCAGGCATACCAAGTTTTGGCGCCAGATTGCAAATCGCGTTCCTGCGGGCCTCCGGGAGAAACCATCCGGAACAAAGCAGACGTCGCGACAGGCTGCGGGCAACCACCCGCCAAGCGCCATCTAAGTTTGCCGGTGACCATACTGCGAGGGATCACCCGTTCCCATCCCGAACACGGAAGTTAAGCCTCGCTGGGCCGATGGTACTGCACGGGTGACTGTGTGGGAGATTAGGTGATCGCCGGCAATTATTTCGGACAAAAGAGCCATCCCGCAAGGGATGGCTTTTTTGCGTTTGCGCATCTAAATCTACAGGAAGGGCCGTCGGTTTGCTCTGCCATGGAATTCGTGAATGGGCAATGCGGAGACTCTAGATTCGATCGATCCAGGCCGGAATCAAGTTATGAAGCTGCCTCAAAACTATGTCACCAGCTGCTCCGCCATCTAGTACGCATGCCGCATGGCCGGCGTTGCCTCAAGCGGCCTGGGCAGACACGTGCGCCACTCTCCAACTCTGGATGCAGGTGGTTGGCAAAGTCCGGATGGCGCTCACGCCCGCAATCAATCAATGCTGGAATGTGACTCTTTACCCTACTGCTCGGGGCCTTACCACTTTGCCCATGTGGCGCGGCGCGGTGACTGTCCAAATCGATTTCGATTTTCTGGAACACGTGCTGCTGGTCGAAACCAGTGAAGGCGGGCGCAGGGTCATTCAACTCAAGCCGATGGCGGTGGCGGAGTTTTATCGCGAAGTCATGGCAGCGCTTGAGAGTCTTGGCACTCCTGTAAGCATTTGGCCCATGCCGGTTGAGGTTGCGGAGCCAATCTCTTTCGAACAGGATTTTGCGCACCAAGCCTACGACCCGGAGTTCGCACAACGCTTCTGGCGCGTACTGCTGCAAGCCACAAGGGTCTTCACCATCTTTCGTGCAGGCTTCACTGGCAAGGTGAGCCCGGTGCACCTGTTCTGGGGTGCGATGGATTTGGCTTGTACGCGCTTCTCCGGGCGAACTGCGCCCGAGCACCCGAGCATGCCCGGTCTTCCGGATCGCGTAACGCGCGATGCCTATTCGCATGAAGTGAGCAGTTGCGGATTCTGGCCTGGCGCTCCCGGCATTGAGCCGCTCTTCTACAGCTATGCCTATCCCGAACCCGCCGGATACTCGGAGTTCCCCGTGAAGCCCGCGCAAGCTTTCTATCACACGGGGCTCGGCGAATTCGTGCTGCCTTATGAAGAGATGCGCCAGTCTGCAAATCCGGATGGCGCTCTGCTTGAGTTCTTGCAGAACACATTTGATGGGGCGGCGGATTGCGGCAAGTGGGACCGGAGCAAGCCGGAAATTGCTTGAGAGCCGAGCCGTTCGTGAATGCCGTCTATTTCCGCGGCCGATCAAGCACCGAAACCGGGCGCATTCAAGCGCGGAGATCGAGTTCTATTGCATCAATCAGCGGGACCAGCCAGGCAAGCAGCGCCTGATGCGCGGGATGTTGAGGATACGCGTCGAGGGCAGCTTTGTCTTTGAATCGCATGATGCCGCCAAAGGTGTAGCTTTTTCCCCGGGGCGAGATGTTTGGGCCGACATGGGTCTCAAGAAGCCCCGGGATCTGGCCTTGAAGGGCCGCGATTGCAGAAGCCGCTCTATCTTTCTGGGCGTCGGTTACGCCGGGCTTCCATTGAAACGCGAATACATGAAAATAGCCACCTGAGGCGGCCTTGGCAGCGGCTTCCGCTTGCAAGACGGCTGGAATCAGCGCACCGGCCGAAGCGGCAAGTCCGCCACTGCGAATCAAGGTTCGCCTTGTGATCCTGGACATCGGAATCTCCTTCTGTCTCCCTGGAATCGCAACCTGCGTGCCGAGCGCGCTAAATGAAGGTGAACCACCCACCCGCCAAATGACGGCAAAGAGAATGGTTCACCGGGCCAGGTCAGCGAGTGCGGGGGCCGGCGGCTTTCACGGATTCGGGGGCGTCGAACTGCTTGAAGTTCTCCTCGAATTTTGCGGCCAGCTCGGCGACGGTTTTGTCGTAGGCGGCCTTGTCGGCCCAGGCGTTGCGGGGGTTGAGAATCTCCGCGGGGACGTCGGGGCAAGAAACGGGGATGCTGAGGCCGAAGGCCGGCTCGGTGACAAATTCAAACTTTTCAAGGCGACCGTCGAGGGCGGCGTTGACCAGGGCGCGGGTGATTTTGAGGCTCATGCGCTTGCCGATGCCGAATTTGCCGCCACTCCACCCAGTATTGACAAGCCAGCATGCTGCGTTGTGCTGTTTGAGCCGCTTGCCCAGCATCTCGGCGTAGACGCGCGGAGCCAGGGGCAGGAAGGGTTTGCCGAAGCAGGCGGAAAACTCGGGCGCCGGATCCTTGCCCATTCCGGCTTCGGTTCCGGCCAGCTTGGCGGTATAGCCGGACAGGAAGTGGTACATGGCTTGCTCGGGGGTGAGCCGGGAGATGGGCGGCAGTACGCCGAAAGCGTCGGCGGCGAGGAACATGACGTTGCGCGGGTGGCCGCCGATGCCGGGGATGACCGCATTCTCGATAAAGTCCACCGGGTAGGCGGCGCGGGTGTTTTCAGTCAGAGAGATGTTGAAATAGTCGGGGCAGCCCTCGGCATCGAGGATGACGTTCTCCAGCACCGACCCGAAGCGGATGGCGCGGAAAATCTGCGGCTCTTTTTCCTCGGTGAGGTCGATGCACTTGGCGTAGCAGCCGCCTTCAAAATTGAAGACGCCGGCAGGGCTCCAGCCGTGTTCGTCGTCGCCAATGAGGCGGCGGGCAGGATCGGCGGAGAGGGTGGTTTTGCCGGTGCCGGAGAGACCAAAGAAGAGGGCGGTGACGCCGTCGGCGCCCACGTTGGCCGAGCAGTGCATGGGGAGGACGTCGCGCTTGGGCACAATGAAGTTCATCACGCCAAAGATGGACTTCTTCATTTCGCCGGCGTATTTTGTACCGCCGATAAGGACGATACGGCGCGAGAAATCGGCAATGATGAAGGCCTCAGATCGAATGCCGTCACGCTCCGGCACGGCCTCGAATTCGGGCGCGGCGATAACAGTGAATTCGGGCGCATGCGTGGGGAGGTGGGCCGCGTCAGGCCGCACGAAGAGCTGGCGGACAAACAGCGAGTGCCAGGCGTACTCGGTGACGACGCGGATGGGCAAGCGATAAGCCGGGTCGGCCCCGCAGTATAGGTCCTGGACGAACAGGTCGCGGTCGTGCAGGTGATCGGTAACGCGCTCAAGCAGCGCTTCGAACTTCTCCGGCGAGAAGGGCTGATTGACGCGGCCCCAATCGACGACGGAGTGGGTAATCTCGTCGTCTACGGTGAATTTGTCTTTGGGGCTGCGGCCGGTGCGTGTGCCGGTAATAGCTACCAGTGCGCCGTTAGCAGCCAAGCGGGCTTCTCCACGCTTGATGGCTATTTCCATCAATTGGGAAGCAGGAAGGTTTTTGCGCACCCGCGGGCCAGATGCCAGTGAATACAGCACATCCGTTGCCAAGAGACTCGCCATGGCCAAACTCCTTACGCCGTGAATTGTGAAAGAAATATAAGAAAAACCATTGTTTCACGATCTCAGCAAAATAAGTTCGTGAGCTTCATCACGCAAGTGTGCAAATGATGGAGTGGGGATGGCTGTTCAATCTGCGCCGGCGCTTCTCCTTGACAATCTAGGAGAGCGGCGCTAGGCTCTTTCCTAGATCGTCAAGGAGAGCGGCAGATGGTGCAAGCGAAGCAAGACGGACAACTGGATCTGCTGCAGGGCACGCTGGACCTTTTGATTTTGAAGGCGGTTTCTCTGGGTCCATTGCATGGGTATGGCGTGTTGTTGCGCATTCAACAGATCTCCGGTCAGGAACTGGTGATCCAGCAGGGGTCGCTCTATCCGGCGCTCTACCGGCTGGAGCACCAGGGGGCGATTGCCAGCGAGTGGGGCGAGAGCGAAAACAACCGGCGGGCAAAGTACTACAAGCTGACCGAGCTGGGGCGCGAGCGTCTGGGTGAGGAAACCGAAAAGTGGCAACGCATGGCCGGGGTGATTGGGGTGATTTTGAGCGCCACGGCGGAGTAGGGGATCTGACTCGGGACTGAGGACGAATAACCAGGGACTTAGGGACTGCGGGAATAGAGGAGCTATGAGGGTGAGTTCATTTTTTGCTCGGGTGGTTGCGCGACCGCGGTCCTGGATGCGGGCGGTTGTGGGGCGGAATCGTCTGGAGGCGGAGATGGAGGCCGAACTGGCTTGCCATCTTGAACAACTGACGGATGACCTCGTTCGTGCTGGTGTGGCGCCGGACGAAGCGGCGCGGCGGGCGCGGATTGCGCTGGGCGCGCTGACGGCGACCAAGGAAGAAATGCGCGCGTCTCTAGGGCTGCGGTGGTGGGACGAATTCTGGGCCGATCTGCGGTATGCATGGCGGCTGCTGCGCAAGAGTCCGGGATTTACGCTGATTGCCGCAGCTTCGCTGGCGTTGGCCATTGGCGCGAATACGACCATCTTCTCTGTTGCCAAGCAACTGTTGTATGAGCGGTTGGCCGTGCCCCATGCGGAGAATCTGCGTCTGCTGGCGTGGACGGGAACCGAAGATCACGTGGCGGTTCATCACATCTGGGGCGACTACGATCTGCTGCCGGGCGGACGGGTGACCAGTTCCGTGTTTTCTTATCCGGCATTTGAGCAACTTCGCGCGCAGAACCGCGTACTCGGGGACCTATTCGCCTTCAAGACGACGGGGATGAATGCGACCATTCGCGGAGTAGCGCAGCGGGTTCAAACTGAAATGGTCTCGGGGAACTACTATGCGGAACTGGGTGTACAGACACAGTTAGGAAGGCCGATTCAACCCTCCGACGATCAGGCTGGCGGGCAGAGTCCGGTGGCAGTCATCAGCGACGGGCTCTGGACGCGCGAGTTTGGCCGGGCAACATCCGTCATAGGCCAGACGATCAAGTTGAACGACATTTCGCTGACGATTGTCGGCGTCAATCCGAAGGGATTTACGGGCGCCAAGAACGTGCAGCAGTCGCCGGATGTGTTTCTCCCCATGGCCATGCAGCCGCTGGTTTTCCCGCACACGGATTCTGCCTCGCTACTGAACGACACAAAAGAGTGGTGGGTGAACGTGATGGGCCGCGTCAGGCCCGGGGTGAGCGATGCCACGGCCCAATCCGAGCTGGATGGCCAGTTGGGGGCAACTGTGCGCGGCACCATGCCAGTGCGGCCCAACGAGGATTTGCCGCGCATGGATTTGCGCGATGGGAGCCGCGGTCTCTTTGTGCAAAAGCAGATGTTCGCCAAACCCATGGCAGTGCTGATGACGCTGGTGGGTTTTGTGCTGTTGCTGGCGTGTGCCAACATTGCCAATTTGATGTTGGCGCGGGGTTCGCAACGGCAAAAGGAGATGAGTGTACGCCTGGCCCTGGGCGCAGGCCGCGCACGCATTTTGCGCCAGATGCTGGTGGAGAGCTTACTGTTGGCGGCGCTGGGCGGCGCGGGAGGATTGCTTGCGGGATACCTGGGACGAAATGCGATCCCGAAAATGACAGAAAATGCATGGGAGCGAACGGAGTTTCAGGTTCATTTTGACTGGCGGGTTTTCGCGTTTACGGCCGGGGTGAGCATTCTGACTGGGCTCCTTTTCGGGCTGGCCCCGGCGTTTGCGGCTTCAAGGGCTGAAGTAAGCCACGGGCTCAAAGAAGCTGCGCAGACCACGACGCGCCGGCGCAAGGGGATGAGCGGGAAGGCGCTGGTAGGCTTTCAAATCGCGATGTCTACGCTGCTGGTGATTGGCGCGGGGCTATTTCTCAGGACGTTTGCTGGCCTGAACTCGATCGATGTGGGATTCCGCACCGATCACCTCTTACTGGCGGAGGTAAATCCCCCGGAAGGGCAGTATCCACCGGGAAAAGACATTGAATTGCATCAGCAACTGGAGCGGGCACTGGCGGCAGTGCCTGGGGTGGAGTCAGAGGCGCCGGCCTTTGGGGCATACATCTCCGACGAAATCAACGTGACGGATTTTTTGCCGGAAGGCGTGGCCTACGACCGGAACAAGAAGCAGGGCGAGGACTACAACACCGTTGGCAATCGATTTTTTGAAACGCTGGGGATTCCCATCGTGGCGGGACGTGCCTTTGGGGAGCAGGATACGCGCAGTTCGCAGAAGGTGGGAATCATCAATCAGAGCCTGGCGCGCAGCCGTTTTCCAGGGCAGAATCCGGTGGGCAAAAAGTTCGTGACCAGCAGGCATGACTCGGACGGACACGGGGGAAAGCTGGCCGAGGACTGGATTCAGATTGTGGGAGTGTGCGGCGACACGCGCTACGCAAATCTGCGCGACGATCCGCCGCCACAATTCTTTCTCCTTTATGTGCAGCAGAAGCAAGTGGAGAGCCTGACCTACGAGATCCGTACCCGCATGGAGCCCGCCGCAATTGTTCCGGTGCTGCGCCGGGTGATTCAACAAATCAACCCGGACCTGCCGTTGGTGAATGTGCGGACACAGAATCAGCAGATTAATGCGGCCATGCAACAGGAGCGAATTTTTGTGACTCTCACATCGGGATTCGGCTTGCTTGCGCTGGCGCTGGCGGCGGTGGGCATTTACGGAATCATGGCTTATTCGGTGGCGCAGCGGACCAATGAGATAGGGATTCGGTTGGCGCTGGGAGCGCAGCCGGCGCAGGTGCGGGGAATGATTTTGCTTGAGACGACATGGCTGGCGGGGGCCGGAATCGTAGCCGGAGTAGCCGTGGCGCTGTTGTTAACGCGGCTGGTGAAGTCCATGCTGTATGGCATTCAGCCATACGATCCACTGACGCTTTCAGCGGGGGTGGGATTGCTGCTGACAGTGGCTCTCGCGTCCAGTTGGCTGCCGGCGCGGCGAGCCGCGGGTGTGCAGCCGATGAAGGCGCTGCGCCATGAGTGAGGCAGGGACCAAGGGACTAGGGACTAAGGGAATAGGGAACAGGGAGCTATGAGGTTGAGTTCATTTTTTGCGCGGGTGGTTGCGCGGCCGAGGTCGTGGGTGCGGGCGGTCGTGGGGCGGAACCGTCTGGAAGCTGAGATGGAAGCGGAACTGGCCTGTCATCTTGAACAACTGACGAATGATCTTGTTCGCGCTGGAGTGGCGCCGGACGAAGCGGGGCGGCGGGCGCGGGTCGCGCTGGGCGCGTTGACGGTGACCAAGGAAGGAATGCGCGCGTCTCTAGGGCTGCGGTGGTGGGACGAATTCTGGGCCGACCTGCGCTATGCATGGCGGCTGCAGCGCAAAAGTCCTGGGTTTACGGTGATTGCCGCTGCGTCGCTGGCGCTGGCCATTGGGGCCAACACCACCATTTTCTCCATCGCCAAGCAGATGCTTTACGACCGGCTCGCGGTACCGCACCCGGAACAACTGCGGCTGTTCAATTGGATGGGCGACAAGAAGGTGGCCATCCAACGCCTCTGGGGCAACTGGGACAAACAAGACGGCGGCGTTACCAGCAGTTCGTTCTCCTATCCGGTGTTTGAGCAGTTGCGGCGCGACAATCGCGCACTCGAGGACCTGTTCGCCTTCAAGGGCGTGGGGCGGATGAGCGCGACGATCAATGGCAACGCGCAGGTGCTGCAGGGGGAGATGGTCTCGGGCAATTACTTTGCACAACTGGGCGTACAGCCGGAGTTGGGCAGAGCAATTCAACCCTCGGACGACCGGGAGGGCGCGCCTGCGGTGGGGATGATCAGCGATGGAGTCTGGCAGCGCACGTTTGGAAGTTCGACAGCAGTATTGGGCAGGACGATCAAAGTGAACATGACGCCGGTGACGATTGTGGGCGTTACGCCTCGCGGTTTTACCGGGGCCAAGAGCGTGCAGTCGGCGCCTGATGTTTTTTTGCCATTCAGCGTGCAGCCGGTGCTGATGCCGAGAGGCAAGGCTGGGTCGCTGCTGAACGACACGAAGCTGTGGTGGCTGAACATTATGGGCCGCACGAAGCCGGGGGTGACGGATGCGCAGGCGCAGGCGGCGCTCGACGTGTCGTTGGCTGCTGCGGCGCGCGCCACGCAGCACCCCGAGGCGGACCAAACCCTGCCCCACATGCAGCTTGGCGATGGCAGCCGAGGATTGTTCATGAGCAAGGGGCAATTCGCCAAGCCAATCTATGTGCTGCTGGCGGTGGTGGGGTTGGTGCTGCTGCTGGCCTGCGCGAATGTTGCCAGCCTGCTGCTGGCGCGGTCGACTGCGCGGCAGCGCGAGATAAGCGTTCGCATGGCCATGGGCGCGAGCCGCGGGCGCGTGCTGCGACAGGTGCTGACTGAGAGCCTGCTGCTTTCAGGCATTGGCGGCGTGGCGGGATTCGTGCTGGCCTTTGCGGGGCGGGAGGCGCTTCCACGACTGCTTTCGCAACCGTGGGAAACGGACCACATGAGCCTGAGCTTCGACTGGCGAATCTTCGCGTTTACCGCGGTGGTTACGCTGGGCGCGGGACTGCTGTTCGGAATGGCTCCTGCAATTGCGGCTACGCGGACCGAGGTGAGTTCGAGCCTGAAAGAGACAGCGCAAACCACGACGCGGCGGAGAAAAGGGCTGGGCGGCAAGGCGATTGTGGGATTCCAGGTGGCGCTGTCAACCGTGCTGGTGGTGGGGGCGGTGCTGTTTGTGCGCACGCTGATCAATCTTTCGTATATCGATCCCGGCTTTCGCACCGATCACCTGCTGCTGTTCGCCGTTGAGCCGCCTGAGGCGCGCTATCCAACCCCGACAGAGATAGGCTTGCATCAGCGCATCGAAGAGAAGCTGCGCGGAATTCCGGGCGTGGAGGCGGTGACGCTTTCAGAGGTTGCGTATATATCGAACAGCATGGAGAACTCCGACTTTTTGCCGGAGGGCCAGCAGAAGGAGAAGAACAAGGATCAGTCTGCATTTAACAACGTGGTGGGCCAAGGGTTCTTTGAGACGATGGGCATTCCGATCGTGGCAGGACGCGGATTTAATGCGCACGATACGCAGACTTCGCCGAAGGTAGCCGTAATTACGCAGGGGCTCGCGCAGGAGGCGTTCCCCGGCATGAATCCTATCGGCCGCCATTTTCATGCGCACGACAATCCCCGGGAAGGGAATCCCGGCGACTGGATTGAGGTGGTGGGCATCTGCGCCGACACGCGCTACTGGAGCTTGCGCGATAATCCCCGCCCATGTTCTACCAACCGTTTACGCAGGGGCCGAACTTGTCGGAAGGCGCTACGTACGAGGTGCGCACGCGGCTGACGCCGAAGAGCGTTGCGCCTGCGCTGCGGCGCGCGGTGCAGGCGATCGATCCGGATTTGCCGCTGATTGATTTGCGCACGCAGCGCGAACAGATTGACGCGGCGATGCAGCAGGAGCGGATTTTTGCTTCGTTGACGGCGGCATTTGGGGTGCTTGCGCTGGCGCTGGCATGCGTGGGCATTTACGGGACCATGGCGTACTCGGTGGCACGTCGGACAAACGAAATCGGGATTCGGCTGGCGCTGGGAGCGATGCCGCGGCAAGTGCTGGGCATGGTGCTGCGGGAGGCTTCGTGGCTTTCGCTGACTGGTATTGCGGTGGGCCTTGGCGTGGCGCTTTTGTTGACGCGGCTGGTGAAGAGCATGCTGTACGGATTGCAGCCGGCCGATCCGGTGAGTTTAATGGGCGGGGCAATCCTTCTGGTGGCAGTGGCCCTTGCAGCCAGTTGGTTTCCGGCGCGGCGCGCGGCTGGCGTGCAGCCGATGGAGGCGCTCAGGCACGAGTAGCGCAGGAGTTAGTGATTAGTGCTTAGTGAACAGATCTCAACACCGCGGAATCGCATTCGTTGAACAGGAATGCGATCCCCCAAACCAGGTGATGAGATACGCAATTGTCGATTTCGGCTAACCTTTCCCTGCCGTCCTCTTCGCTTCCGCGATTTTCAGCATGGCGAAGGCTTGCCAGGAGATCATGGGGCACATGGGGCACGGTCTTAGCCGGTTGAAAAGCTCAAATTGCGACCAGCCTTCAAGACTGCCTGCTAGCTTCGATGACCAGCAATCCGGCCCGTTGAAAATGCCATACGGAACATCGGGGAATTCTTTGGAGTGGTTCTGCAAAGTTCCTTTGGTCCACTCAGTCAGCGCGAGGTCGAGCAATCCCTCCTGTGCCATGGCCCATACGGTCCAGTGAATGGTCTGCGGCCATATGCCGCCGTTCTCGCCTTCGCCCGCAGGGATGGGGCACCAGGAAACATCGGGCGGCGCGGGGCTCGGGTATGCCTTGCTCATCAGCATCATGCCAATGCGTGTGCCGCACTCGCGCGACGCGCATTCAAGAGCCTTGCGGCGCTCGTCTTTTGTACCGCAGCCGCCAAGCGCTGCCCACGATTGCGAGTTCAGGTAGAGCCGGTCGTTATGGCCGCTCAGCGGCAGGCCGTCATCTGTGTAGCTGCCCGCGAACCATTCCTTGTCAAAGGCTTTGCTCACCGCGGCGCGCAGATTGTCTCGCCACTTTTCTGACTTCGCCGCGAACTCATTGTCGCCCTTGCCGCGGGCGATGCGGGCCAGCGAGTCAAATGCCCGGGCTGCCATACCGCTGTTCATCACGCTCTCGCCTTTGCCGAGTGCGCCAACGCTTGCCAGGTAGTCGTTCCAGTCGCCGTCAAGAATGTGAATGAGCCCGTGCTGCCCGATGCCGATTCCTTCGGTGATCCACTGGAAGGCGCGCTTGGCGTGGTCCCACATGGATGTCTTGCCCAGCGTCGCCGGGAACCAGAGCAGCATGTCGTCGAGCATCGCCGTATCGCCGGTGACTTCGATGTACTCGCCCAGCGCCATGAGGAACCATATCTCTGTGTCGGAGTCGGTCTCGTAGTACCGAATGTCTGTGCGGTTTGCGGTGTAGTTGTAGTTTTTGGGAATGTCGCCGCTTTTCACCTGCATCTGCGCGATCCAGCGCAGCGTGCTCTTGGCAAGGCGCGGCTCGAAATGCGAAATCACCAGCGCGTTTTCAAGCGCCTCGCGAACGGTGTAGGCCAAGTGATTGGGCGGATCGTCCGGGTCGGGGAAGTAGTCGTAGCCGCCCAGGTGCAGATAGTGCTCGTCGAGGATGGGATCGTAAAACTCGAATGAGAGTAGTTGGCCGAGCGACCATTTGCACTCGTCCATCATCCACGGTTCCAGATTCTTAAGCTTGAATGACGAGAGCCTGTCGGCCCATGCCTTGTGCGCGCTGGCGGGCGTGGTGCGGACGAGCTTTGTTTGCCGTTCATGCACGTCTGCCTGAGTGCCATAGCCGATCATGATGGGAACGGTTGTGCTTTCGCCGGGCGCGAGATTGATCTGCTTTGAGAGCGTGAGGCAATGCAGACGGCTGCTGCCTGCCCAACCGGTCTCGCCGATGAGGTAAAGATCGCCGAGCACGCGGCCTGCGCCGCGGAAGATTGCAAACCCGGCGCCGCAATCTGGTTTCAGCGTGGAAACCCACTCCTTGTATGAACCTCCCGGCCGAAGGAACATATCGCTCTGCAGGCGCAGTGTGCCTTTCACCGGCTCCTTGCCCGTGTTGCGAAAAGTGAACTGGCCATGCAATGCACGGTCACGGTCTGGCGGCGAGTAGACTTCCTGCGCGACGGCGAGTCGCTGATTGCCAACGACGAGTTCGCCGTGATATTCCACGTAGCTGGCGCCGAAACGGATTCGCTTGCTTCCGTGCAGTTCAGAGTAGATGAAGCTGTAGAGTTGGCCGCCGGTCTCAAGCATGGCGTACATGCCGCTGCGCGTCCTGCCGGCCGCGGCGGGCGTAACGCAGACCGGGCCGTCCTCGCTGGAGATGAGCTTGATGTTGCCCCACTGGTCGGCCAGCGCGCCCACCGTGCCGCTGCTCATGAGGTGACAGAAAATTGAGTTGGGCGCGGGCTTGCGGTCGAGGTTGGCGTCAAAGCAGGGCAGGCCGGCATCGTCTTTTGTCCACTTGCCGTAATGAGAGAAGCCGAATTCGGCGGGCTCGGCCGGCGTGTTCGCAGCAGCCGGCTCTGCGAGTGCGGCGGGCGCGGCAATGGCGAACGAAAGACCGCCGATGCCCATGGAGGCAAGCAGGGAACGTCTTGAGATTCCTTCAGGGTTCTTGCTGGAATTTTTCATGATAGCGGCTCCGAACTGGTGCGCACGGTCTTGGATGATTCGGTATGAGACCGATGGATTGCTGCATGCTTTGCACCGGCAAAGCTATCAACCAGCGGGCGGCCTGTCAATCGTGATGGGGGGACGGCACTGGATTCTTGCCCGCATCTCTAGCGGACGCAAAAACCGAGGGCCGGGAGGCCCTCAGGACAGCCGACCGGGAAGTCGGCGTTACCCTTTACGAATCTTGTTCTCAGCGTTTTGCGTGGGTGCGCTGGCTGAGGATCTGGTCAATCGCTTCGCTGAGTGAATCGAGATCGAACGAGCCGTCGTGGCGATGACCGTTGATGAAAAACGTGGGAGTTCCGTTGACGCCGCTGCGGACGCCTCCGGAAAAATCGGCGCGCACGCGGGGGCGATAGGTTCCCTCGCTCACGGCAGTTTGCAATTGCGATGGAAGCAGGTCGAGGTCTTCTGAAAGCTCAACGAAGAGCGCGTTGCTGAAGTGCGCCTGATTCTCGAAGAGCAAATCGTGCATCTGCCAGAATTTGCCGTTGGCTGCTGCAAACTCCGCGACCTCAGCGGCGGGCTCTGCCCAGGGATGCAGTTGAGTGAGCGGAAAGTTCCGGAAGACGAAGGAGAGGCGTTTTCCGAGACGTTTCTGGAGTTTCTTGACGATGGGATAGGCTTGGCCACAGAACGGGCACTGATAGTCTCCATACTCGACCAGGGTGCATTCCGCAGTGGGGTTTCCCTGGATGTGATCTTCGGCGCTGACGGGAATTGAAAGGGCGCTCATAAGCGTCTCCTATTTGGCCAAGTTTTCAAGAGCCTGCAAAATGCCGTCGGCTCCGGGGTTGATTGCGACAGGCGAGAGGTAGCTCCAGACAATCGTTCCGTTCCGGTCAATCACAAAAAGCGCCCGCTCGCTGACGCCCTCCCCCGGCCGATACGCTCCGTACGCTTTGGCAACCGCACCTTTCGGCTCGAAGTCAGCCGCCAGGGGAAAGTGCAGACGCCGGTCTTTGGCGAAGGCCTCGTGACACCAGACGCCATCGACAGAGATGCCGATCAGCTCCGCGCCGTGCTTTTGGAATTCGGACAGGACCTCGTTGTAGAGCGCCATCTGGTCTCCGCAGACAGGGCTCCAGTCGGCCGGGTAAAAGGCCAGGATGACCGGCTTTCCGCGCAGTTCGCTTAACGAGAGCTTCTGGTCGGGAGTGACATTAAGCCTGAATTCGGGAGCCGCTTTTCCGGCAGGCAGGATGCTGGGCATCGGATCACCTCTGTGGTGAGATGCCGGAAAACTGCAAAAAGATGAGCCTTGGCTCTACCCGGTGACGGGGACGGTGGGGAGTTGGCCGAGTTCTTTGGCTTCCGCTACCACGGCGTCAAGATGTTCAAGGACCTCGGGGACGGTCATGGTGTAGATTTCGCGGCGGGAGTCGTAGCCCTCTTCAACAATCTGTTTGAGGTAGCGGCCGGCGATCTGGGCGGTGAGCTGGTCGGTGATGACCTTGCCGGAACGGGTCTTCTGGGCTTCCCATGCATTCAGGGGCATGGCGATCCACATGGGGCGGCCGTTCACGTCGTATCGAACATCGACGGCGTCGGCATGGCGGGTGGCAATAGCGACAATATTGCCCTTCCAGCGGCAGTGCAGGTCTTCTCCGCTCCAGCGGTCGGTTACGTGGAAATCATCGTACATGCAGATAGCGTATCGTTCCGGGGGCGGAAGGGCAAGTGGAGCGTTGCCTTATCCCGCCCTAGCCGCAAAAACAAAGACGCGGCGAGGGCGGGGCACCCGGGGTGGTTGGGAACGCAGTCGTTTTGTTCGAAAGGGTAGCCCGGTGGACGCTGCTCTCTGCGCGCTGATAGACTAGGAGGGTTGCAGTCGCAGTGCCTCCAACCGTACGGCCGCGCCTCCAAAGTCTACCGAACGAAGGAAAAAACACCCCGTGGATACTCAAACCCGTCATGCCCTCAAGGGGGACAAATTCGCCCAGGCCACAGTGAGCAGTTTCAGCTGGCTGAGCGGGCACCGTTCAGGCGTTTTAAGTTGGGTTATCACTGCTGTCGCGATTGTGGTCGTGTTTGGCGGCGGGCTGGCTTATTGGAATATTCGCACTACCGCAGCCGATCTGGCACTGGGCGCAGCCATGGACATCTATATCGCGCCACTGGCACAGCCCGGCGCGCCGCCTGAGAACGGGGTCTACCCGACCGCGAATGAGCGCTCGAAGGCCGCCAACGAGAAGTTTGTTGCGGTTGCGAAGGATTTTGGCTGGCTGCCCGAGGGCGGCAAGGCCCACTACTTTGCCGGGGTCACCTACCAGGAACTGGGGCAAACCGCCAGCGCCGAAACAGAGCTAAAGGCTGCCGGGTCAAGTTGGAACCGGGATATCGCGAACCTGGCCAAGCTTGCTCTTGCCAATCTCTATCATCAAACCAGCCGCGACAGCCAGGCCATTGAGATTTATGCCGCCTTGGCCGCCAAGCCGTCTGAGACGGTGTCGGCAGGCGTGGCGCAGCTCGACCTGGCAGATTTGTATGCGGCGCAGGGCAAGCAGGACCAGGCGCGCGCGCTGTGGGCCAAGGTAAAAGATGCCGACAAGGACGGGGCTGCCGGATCGATTGCGGCCCAAAGGCTCGGCGCCAAGCAGTAAGGATTCAAACGAGTTGAACCGACTCGCGGAGCCGGCGGCTTCGCGAGTTTTCTTTGGCGCCGCTTTTCTCACAGTCAGGGCGCCAGTTTCTGAGCATTTTTCTTCCCGCCTGCGTCTGGTGATGTATGAGCACCAGCCAGGCCATACTCGCAGGTTGGATGGAGATTCCACGGAGCTCTGTGCAAGACCAAGTCCGCCAACGCGCCGAAGAAGAAGAAGCGCTGGCAGCCCTGGTGAGCCAGTACGCGGCAACCCTTTACCGGGTTGCGTTCTCCGTTCTGCGCAATCCCGCTGATGCTGAAGACGCCGTGCAGGAGACGTTTCTGCGCGTGCTGCGCCACCGCGATACGCTGGGCGAGGTGCGAGATAACCGCGTCTGGCTCATCCGGATTGTGTGGAACATTGTTTTGGACCGCAAGCGCCGCTCCAAAACCAGGCCGGAGACGGACGACGTGGCCGAACTGGCCCGCGTACTGCCCGCCAAAGGACTTTCAGCCGAAGAAATTACCGCCGCCGCGCAGCACCACTCTCGCGTGCTGGCCTGCGTTGACCAACTGCCCGCCAAGGAACGCCAGGTGCTGATGCTCTCAGCTTTTGAAGAGCTCAGCAGCGTTGAAATTGCCGAAGTGCTGGGTGTTACCGAGTCCAGCGTCCGTTCAAGGCTTTTTCGCGCGCGCAACCGGATGGCCGAGTTGCTCAACCATTCGAGGAGTCTCAGATGAATCCCTCCCCCAGGAATCCGTTTACCCCTGATTCCGTCTCCGCATATGGTCCCGGAACCGTAGAAGCTACTTTGAGATTGATCGCCACAGTGCCCGCACCCGAAGGGCTTGAAGATCGCATACAAGCCTCGCTCGCTGCAACTCCGCAGACCGCGCGGATTTTGGCCTGGCCTGTTGCGCTACGTCCGGACCACGGATGGATGCGCGCTGCCGCTGCCGCAGCGATAGTGTTTGTGGTGGTGGGCGGCGGTTGGGGCGTTTACTCGCGCGTGCAGCCGGGCATGCAGTCTGGCAGCAGAGTGGTGCCCATCCGCGTTGCTTCGCCGGCGTCTGGATTTTCAAGCGCCGGGGCCATGCGCACGCCGCAGACGCTGAATGGGCCGGTGGCGCCCGCGCCGGTGGTAGTTACACAAGCCGCGAGTGGTGCGGTGAAAGCTCAAAGAAAGCCAGGCCAAAAGCCGACCGGAACTGCCAAGAAAGCGGCGGCTGGCAAGGCTGCGGCTCTGCCAGCGGCACCCGCTGCCAAGTAGCCAATCTTCGATTCAGAAAATCAGGCGCTCTTGGTGAGCGACCGGATGATCATCCCCAGCAGCGCCAGCACCACCGCGCCCCAGAATGCCGGCACGAAGCCGACCACTCTGAATCCTGGCACTACACTCGATGCCACCAGGATCATCAGCCCATTGATCACCAGCAGGAACAGCCCCAGCGTGAGAATGCTGAGCGGGAAGGTGACGACCTTGAGGAAGAAGCCGAGCGTAGCGTTCAGCAGGCCGATGACTAAAGAAGCTATCAATGCGGGCCCGAGTCCAGCCACGTTAAATCCGGACACGATTCTGGAAACAACCATCAGGGCTATGGCGTAAAGCAGCCATTGAAAAAGCAATCCAAGCATTGATCGGTTCTCCTTGTAGGGGGCGGGGTTAAGCTTGTTCTGTCATTCAGGTTCAATGCGAGTATCGGGCTTGGGTTATAGCATGGTCAATTGAAATGAAGACCGGCATCAAGGTTGCCAAGGTGAAAAGACCTTTCTATGCTCGAAAGGTCAAACAATCAGTTGGGATAACCTTCATTCAGGCTCAGTGCTTTTAGAGGAACTTGCACGTATGCGTGACTTCAGATTCTTTTGGCTGGCTGCTTTTGCGCTGCCTCTGCTGTTGTGCCCGTTGGCGCCGGCCGGGCAGGGGGCTGCCGCTCCCATTCCGGAGATCCGGCAACTGATTCACGAGGTGACCGAGCACCAGAAGCAGCTTGAGAAGTTGCGGGAGACTTATACCTACAGTTCCATGCGGACCGTCCAGGACATGGACGCCGCGGGCCAGGTGAAGAAGACCGAGACGCAGGAACTTGAGGCTTTCTTCGTCAACGGCCACGTGATCGAGCGGCTGGTGAAAAAGGACGGCAAGGCGCTGAGCGACCACGACCAACAGAAGGAGACCGAGCGAGTCACCAAATTGGTGGAAAAGGCAGAGAGGATTCCACCCGACCAGCCGCTCGAAGGGCAGGGCATCAGCGTGAGCCGGGTGCTGGAAATCATGGAAGTGCGGAATTCGAGGCGCGAGAACTACCGCGGCCGGCCGGCGATTGTCTTCGATTTTGTAGGACGCAAAGACGCCAAAACCCACGGGCTGGCCGAGGATATCTCAAAAAAGCTGCAAGGCACCATGTGGGTAGACGAGGCCGACCGCCAGGTGGCGCACATGGAAGTGACCTTCAACGACAATTTCAAGCTGGCCGGGGGGATTCTTGCCTCAATCGAGAAGGGGTCCAGTTTCCACTTTGACCAGGCCCTGGTGAACGGCGAAATCTGGCTTCCTACCGGCGGCGAGGGAAACGTCCAAGCCCGGCTGCTGATGGTAAGAAGCTACCGCGAACACTTTGCCGAACGCGATTACGATTACAAACGCTTCCGCGTGGAGACCCAACAAGTGAAGGACGCGAAAGCTGTACCAGAACAAAAGTAATAGTCGCGGATCGGCGCCAGTTGGGCTTCAGTCCATTACATTGAATGAATGTACGTGCGCAGGCTCTCCATCCGGCGAATCGATTCCGCAGGCGAATACCACCCGTGCCCCATCCACTGGATCGACAACTTTGCCATGCGCAACTTTACCAACGACGCGGTCTTCGACAACCTGCTGCCGGCCGGCGACGGGCTGCTTGAGGCAGGATGGCGGGTACCGATTGAACGGCTGCACACCGCCATGGACGACTGGTTTCGCCGCAAAAGCTACCTGAAGCCGGAGGAAGGACTTGAGGTGGAGGAGATTGGCGAACCTTTGCGCCGGGAGATTTAGAGCGGTTCCAGAATTCATGCGCCCTTTTGAGAGCGGTGAAAGATGCCATTTTCTTGAGGGAAAATGGCACTGGCAGTTCCGGTTTCGGGGTACAACAATTCTGGAACCGGTTTAAGCGGCTTTTTCAGCCTGCGCCGGGCAGCCGGCAAAGAACTCGAACTCGGCTTCGCGGCGGGCTTTGAGGGCCGGGCACTCCTGTGAACCTGCGTGGTCCCAGCGCAGCAACTGCCGGGCGGCAGCTTCGTACTGTCCCGCGTTCAGTTCGTGCAACAGGGTAGCCCCGGCCAGCTTCCCCTGGCCGAGGTTGAAACAGAAATCTACCAGCGCATCGAACTGGCCTTGCGTAAGCGGGACTTTGACGAGCCGCTCAACAGCCTGCTCTGCGTCGCGCACGTCGCTGATAAGAATTTCCGCGGCTTGCTCTTCGGTGACGCCGTTGGGGAACGACTCCGGATGCAGCAACCGGTGGCCATAGCCAACGGTGGGAAAGCCGGCCACATCCAAGTAGATGCGGCTGCGAAAACCCTCAGACCTTTTGAGCAAATCGAGTCCTGCCGCGCTTAGTTGCATGGAGATTTCCTTTCAGCACTTGCCCTCGGGGGCAGTCAATTTCACGCTAGCAGGAAGTGGGAATTAATCTGCAAATGCAGTTTGAGTGGAGAAATGGAGGTCGCTCGCGGGGATAGGGCCGGTTGGATCGAGGTTCAGATTCGCTGTTTATTCGTCTCGCAATGTGAATTTACCGGACCCGAAGGCCCGAAAATATTTCAATGGGGAAGAATTTATTTTTGCACTGTTTCTGGTGCAAAACGTAAGTCTTATAAGATGAGCGACTTATCGAGACTCGTCATGGAAGTGCCATCTTTTGAACAGAATAACTCGTGCATTTCTTGCTAATGATCAACTTAATTAGTGCCGATTTAGTAAAATAGGTAGATGGAAAAACGACGATATTCGAGCAACATAAGCCCGAAGACTCCGCTGCGAATTTTGCTGGCGGCGGGAGTTTCATCCGTTGCATTGGCCGCGCTGGCAGTGATGCTTTTCGCGCGGACCGTGCAGGCGAATGCACTCCTACCCCGGCCGGCGGCAACCGCGCCCCCTGTGGCTCCGCTTGCGAGCGTTACTCCGGCTTCGCTTGCGCCAAAGAAGACTACCGATATGCTTCACGGATTCGCCTCATGGTACGGTGGCGTCTTCAACGGCCGCAAGACGGCCAGTGGCGCGCGGTACAACATGAATGAGATGACGGCATGCCATCCCACCCTGCCGTTCGGCACCATTGTGCGAGTCAAGAACATGAGGAACCTGCGGACGGTGGACGTGCGCATTACCGACCGCGGCTATCTCTACGCAAACCGTGTTATCGACGTTTCGTATGCTGCGGCCATGAAACTCTCAATGACCAAGCCCGGAGTCGCTCCGGTTGAACTGGAAGTTATTTCTATGGGCGACCTTCATCATAAGAAGTAAGTCATTCTTATCAATGGAACAAGCAGCGGCCAGCCCTCGGGCTGGCCGTTGTTTTTGGTTCAGGGTTTCACTGCAGCCCGATTGGAGTAAGCCCTGGGTTCGCACCTGGTCTTACTGCTTTGGCTGGAAGCGTGTAAGTCGCGGAGGCTATCGGCGACGGCGCATAGCCGGCGGCGATGGCAAAGGCGGAAATGGTCTGGCTGGTTGAAACCTTGAGGGCCGCGGTGTATTTGGCGGAATTCGTGGTTGGCGTGGATCCGTTGGTGGTGTAGTAGATGACGGCACCCGCAGTGCCGTCGGTGATGGTCACAGTTTGCGCTGCTGTGTAAGTTCCCGCAGCCGGCGAGATTTTGGGGCTGGCCGTGACTTTTTGGATTGCGTAAGCTGCCGTTGCCACTGCAGAGAGCGAGTAGCCGGGAGCCGTGGCGGCCGCCTGGATGGTCTCACTTGCAGTGACTGAAATGGCGCCCGTGTACTTGGTGGATGCTGCAGTTGGCGCGGACCCGTTGGTGGTGTAGTAGATGATCGCGCCGGGTGTCGTGTCGGTGATGGTGATCGATTGGGCGGAAGCGTAGGTTCCCGGCGCAGGGGCGATGGAGGGGATGGCCGCAGGCGGTGTAATGGTGTAAGTGGCTGAAGCTACGTTGCTTGGGAGTCCGCTGCCGACCACGGCAATGGCTTTGAGCGTAGCCGTCGTGGGGACCGGGATGGCGGTGGTGTACTGGGTTGAGGCGGAGGTTGGGGCGGATCCGTTGGAGGTGTAGTAAATGACGGCTCCGGGCGTTGTGTCGGTAATGGCTACCTGTTGCCCAACGGTGTACGTTCCAGAGGCAGGCGAGAAGACCGGCGGCGCGGCTGCCTGGACTACGACCAGAACCTGGGCAGTGTGCACGTGTCCGCCGCCGGTAGCGGTAATGAGGACTGGGTAGGCTCCGGGAGCGACGTTGGGTGAGACGGTGAGGGTAATTACGTCGCTAGTGCCGGCGCTGACCACGGGCGAGGCGGATGACGGCGTTGCGGTTATTCCACTCGGAGCGCTTTCTGTGAGCGTCACTGTACCGCTGAATCCGTTGATGGGCGCGAGAGCGAGGGTTGCCGTGCCGGACTTGCCGGGGATAATGGCGACCTGGGGTGCAAGCGTGGAGAGCGAAAAATCTCCCCTGGAAACCGTGATGTTGACGGCGTTCGAGGCGCCTGGGGTGTAGTTGGCATCTCCCTGGTAGAGGGCTGAGAAGATGTTGACGCCGTTGGCAGCGGAAGATGCGGGCACGGCGACCGAGGCCTTGCCTGCGGACAGGCTGGCGGCGTAGTTGAGGGTCTGGTCATCGCTGAGGAAGATGATTGTGCCGGTGGGGGAGGGCTTGCCGGAAGGGCCGGTGACGGTGGCGGTCAGCGTGACGGTCTGAGCCAGGGTTGGGGCGGACGGCGTCGCTGCCAGGGCTACGGTGGGCGTTAGCTTGCCTGAAAGGGCAATCACCGTGCCGCCGTTGGCCGTGCTTGCCTGCCAGTTGGCGTCGCCCGGGTAGGAGGCGGTGACAGGCAAAATGCCGGCGGCCACGTTGTTGAAGGTGACCACCGCTTCGAGACTTGCGTTTCCTGCAGGGCCAAATGCCTGCAAGGCGGTAGTGGTTGATTTGCCGCCGAGGGTTACCGTCACGCTGCCGGTAGGCAGCTTTCCATAGAGAGGCAGATAGCCGGTGCCGAGCTGCACGTCAACGGCTACGCTGCCGCCGCCGGCAACTGTCTTAACCAGCGGCATAACCGAGAGGCTGGTGCTGCCGGGAATGACTGTGAATGTGGCCGCTCCGCTCAGGGTAGAGGCCGAGTAGCTGGGGTCGCCGGAGTAGGCTTCGCTGACGGTGTGGCTGCCAGGAGCAAAGACCCCGGTTGACCACTCGGCCATCCCGGCTGCATTCAGCGGCTGCACTGAAGCGGTGGAGACGCTGCCGAGCTTGTCGGTAAAAGTCACGGTTCCGGTTGCCGGAGTGGGTTGGTTCGGCAGGATGGCGTTGGTGCTCAAGGTCTGGGCATCCAAAAAGATCTGCGCCCCATAAGGGAGCGTGATACCGGTCGAGAGCGGGTAGAGGTACAAGTCGTAGGGATTCCAGGCCCATCCGGTGGCAGACAACGTGTCAGTCTCCGGGGTCACGGTGACGGTTACCGGAGCTGACTTGCTGGGAGCATAGTTGGCGTCTCCGCTGTAAGCGGCGGTAAGCAGGTAGGTCCCTCCGGACAGATTGTTTACCGTGGCGTAGACGCTGCCGGCGGTCAAAGAAAAGTCGCCGATACCGGTTGAGGCGGGGAGAGCGTCAGCTCCGGTGAGGGCCATGGAGCCGGTTGGGGTTCCGCTGCCGGAGGCAGGAGAAACAGTGCAGATAATGGTGGCAGCTTTTCCGTGAACCAGGGTGGCCGGGCTCACGCTGAAGGTGGTGGTGGAGGGCTTGAACGTCACCGATTTCCAATACTTGATGAGATTGGCGACATCCACCGAGCCCAGGCCGGTGGCCAGATCGTAGCCGGCGCCCGCAAAATAGCCGCTTTCGACCGTGAATCCGCTGGCGGCAGTTCCGGCCGCGCCGGTCACGCAGTTGGCTGTTCCCTGGTAGCAGAGCACTTGGTTGCTGCCGGTTTGCACATCGCGAAAAACGCCCGGCTGCTTGGCGGCCAGAGGGTAGTAGAGGAAGTTCGCCTGACCGGACCAACTGCCGGCGCTCTGGTTCACGAGTGCCTGAATGGCGGCCATCGCCGGGGCCGCGGCGCTGGTGCCGCCGACGGCGGTGATGATCACTGCGCTGCCTGAAGTCGAATTGGCGCAATCGCCGGGATTGGCGCAGATGGGATAAAAGCTCGAGTTGTAGCCATTGGCGGCAAACAGGGAAAGGTCGGGAAGGTCGCGAACTCGGTCACCTGGGACTCCGGTTGCCTGCTGCCATGTTGGTTTGGGGTAACCCGTTGCGCCTGCGGCCGGATAGAGGGCCGCGCTGCTGGCGCCGCCGCCGGCCACTATGGTCTCGCTGCCCAGGTTGTCAGGATTGCCGCCGTCAACCAGGTTGAAGCCGAAGTAGTCGTTCCAGGCCTGCTCGGGAACGGAGTGCTTGAGCGAGACCGAAGGGGTGGCTGTGGACGCAGACCAATAACCGCTCAACTGCGAAGCGATGGCCAGGGAGCCGCCCGCGTATTGGCTGTAGAAGAAATCTGTTCCGCCTACTGCCACGTTGTAAGGCGTTGAGGCGATGCCGTTGACCTGCAATCCGGCGTAGGCTTCCGCCTGGGCGTCGAAGTCGTCGCAGCCGGCCGAGCCGCCATCTCCCGCGGAGACAAACACGGTTTGCCCCTGCGCGGCTGCCTGCTCCCAAAGCGCGCTCCAGAAGGCGTTGCCGCTTTGGCCCAGTTCTGCTTCGCACTCGCCATAGCTGACGCTGATGACGCCGGCCTGATCGTCCTCAACCGCGCGTACTGCGGCCAGCGTCAGGCCATCAGTCAATGCAGTACCGCCTGAAGTGTACAGAAGCACTTTTGCGCCGGGAGCCACGGAAGCGGCGAGTTCGATGTCAAGATAGGCCTCGACGGCGTTGCTGGTCTGGCCGGGGTCAGTGCCGTCCACAATGACTGCGGGAAGGTTTGCGGAAAGCCCAAAGAGCGACTGGTACGCCTGCACCAGGCTGAGGTCAACGTTTGAGGCGCTGACGATGGCAATCGACTGGCCCGCCCCAGTTACGCCGGATGCGTAGACGGGCTGAATATCGTATTGGGCCGCAAAGTCGCCGGGCGCCAATGCGTAACTGACCCCGCCAATTGCCGGATAGGTCCACTGGGGAGCGACAGCGTGAGTCCTGGGATTGAAGGCGGCGCTGCCCATCACCTTCAAGTGCGACCGGGGATGGAAGCTGCCGAAGGAAGCCAGGCCGGCGATGACAGGCGCCAAGGCGGCAGGCACGGAGGGCTCCGTGGCGGCGGCCAGGTGCGCTTCGCCGTTGGTTTGGTAGCGGTGAATCTCTGTCTGGAATGTTTTGTGGAACTGACTCGCTGTGCCGGAAAACTCGATGGCTCCGCGCCCGGCGTGGACCTTGTCGACGGTCAACCCGTGCGCTTGCAGCCATGCAGTAATCGCGGCCAGGTCGGAATCCGCGGGGCCGTAGAGGCGGCCAAACTCCTCCGGGCGCAGCCACTTGTGGAATGAGGGATTTCCAGGCGTATGCGCGGCCTGAATATAGTCATGGAGCGCAGACTCTTGCTGGGAAGAACGGGAGAGCAGCAACAGCATGCGGCCGGCCGGGAGAGAGTCTTCGACGGCGCCCTGGTCGGATGCAGCATCTGCCGGCGAATGCCGGATGCCGTGGAGCGGTACTCGTCTGGAGTCGTCGACATTACCGCTGATACGGGGAGTTGCAGGTGGCACTGGCAGACTCACCGTGGGGCCCAGTGGGGCCGCCAGGGCTGTCGCCAATGCGAAGCTGAGACCGATGAACAACAGCAGCCGGCATAAGGTGCTGAAGATAGCCATGCTTCGATGCTGACGCGCGCAGAACTGGGGAACAAGGACGAACTGTCGAGACGAATCCGGGGTTGTGGCGAATGAGGAGGAGTCTCAATTTGGGAAGGATTTAATTGTCCAAAGCAAGCTCGCAATGTAAACCGCTGGACCTCACATATAGGGTCAATTGGCTGCTGTGGTTTCCCACCCTTTCGCCAGGAAAAACGCGAAAGGATGGGGCACGGAGCGTTCTGCGAACGTCGGGATGCTGCCTAGTCGCTTTCCTGCTGTTTAAAGGGTTTTTGCAGTAACATCCGAGCTTCGTTGACCGCGCCCTGGGTGTTGTCGTTGGTCTGCACGGCAAGGCGGTACTCGTTGACGGCGCGGTCCCGCTGGCCAGTCAGGTCGAAGATCTTTCCCAGCTGGATGTGGCTCCAGACCTCGGTCCAGCGCGGCTCGCCGTCGCCGCGCAGGGCGTCGCGATAGGCGTTGACGCTGGCCTGGTAGTTGCGCTGCGAAAACAGCACTTCGCCGATGCGGTAGCTGGCCAGCGAACTCTGCGCATTGGCGTCGAGAGCTTTTTGATACTCGGCCAGCGCGCCGACTTGGTCGCCCTGGGCCACTAACTGCTGCCCCTTGAGGATGGCGATACGCACCTGCAAATCGGGGGTGGACTTAAGCACCCAGTTCTCCGGGTCCACGGCAATGCGCCGCGGCCGGCCGAAGGTGTCAACCACGAACTGCGAGTTGGTGCCCACTACGTCCACCTTCTGGATCTCGGTCTTGCCGTCGGTGTCAACGCGCAATTCAACCGGCATGCGGAAGAGGTCGAGATCCTGCTGGATCTCGCCGATGGTGCGGAAACCTTTGTTGTTGCCGAGCCGATAGACGGCGTACTTGTTGGTAAAGGCCGGCGCGCCGGTGCCATCGACCCACTGCGCAAAGAAAGGGGTCAACTGCTGCTGGCTCTGCGCTTCGGCCACCTTCACAAAGTCCTGGGTGCGCATGGAATTGCCGGCGTACTGGCTGAGCGCGCCTTTCATGGTTTCAAGGAACGCCTTGTCGCCAATCTCCCAGCGCAGCATGTGGAAGATCATGGCGCCTTTCTCCAGCGTCATGGACTGGAACTCGGGAGAGAAGGGATTGAGGCGGCTGACGCTGGACAGGGGAATGGTGTCGTAAGCCAGAGCCCCGGCGGCTACGTCCTGCAAGGCGGCGCGCATGGCGCCCTTGCCGGTTTCCTGCTCGATAAACATTAGCTCGCCGTAGCGGGCCATGCCGTTGGTGATCCAGGCGTCGTTGAGGGTGCGCGGGCTTACCTGGGCCCCCCACCACTGATGCGCCATGGTGTTGGCCAGCAGGCGGATGCCGCTCTTGTCGCCTGTGCGCGAGCCTAGGATCGCGGCAAGTTCCGGAGCCCATGCGGCGGGGAGCGTGTCGTCGGGCAACTCGACAACGTTGACGTGGTTGGTCTCAAGGCCGCCAAAGCTATCGGTGAAGAAGTCGAATTCCCTGGCGGCGGTCTGGGCCAGTTCATTCGCGGCAGACTGGTGGGCGACGGTGAGGTAGACCTTCACGTTGCCGGGGCCGGCGGTTGCCGGTTCAACGTAGCGGCCAGCGATGACGGTTCCCGGGAATCCAGGCTTGGTCCAGTTAAAGTCGAATTGGTCTCCCGGCTTGCCGCTGGCCAGCTTGACAGGCTTTGGGGTTCCCACGCTGCCGCTGGCAAAGACTTTCATTCCCTGGGGAACGCGAATGTGCAACTCAGCCGTGAACCGGTTGGTCATGAAACCGGTCATGGGGAACCAGCGCGAGGCATAGAGCAGGTAGGTGATGGGTTCCTGGATTGCGGCCAGCTTGAGGCCTTCGACGGGTCCGTCTTCGTTGCCGGTGATGGTGCCCTCGTAGGCGAAAGTCCAGTGGACGGGCTGGCCCTTTACAAAGGGAGCGACAGGCGTAACGCGGATAGTGCCATCTGCTGAACGGTCGCCGGTGAGCACCTTGCCGGCCTCGTCGGTGATCTTGTCGACCCGGAGTGCGGGGTGGAAGCCAAAGCTGACGACTTCTGCGTTTTCAGGCGCGGTGAAGGTGACCACGGCCTTGGCATTCAGATGGTGCGAGGTGGTATCGATTTCCGCGTCGATGGCGTATCCGGCGATGACCAGCGTGGGCCGGTCAGCCCGTTGGGCGCATAGAGGAGCCACCAAAACAAGAGCGCAGGCCAACAAGCCTGGCAGCAGTAACACGCTCATCTTTCCACGCATTGCGATCATGAAATCCTTCTGTCTGGGCACCCATGAAACCTCAGCCCAGCTTTCGATGCTCTTGGAGCTGCACTGGCTGCTCATGCTGCGCCGGGGAATCGACGCCAATCAGTTGCAGTGCGACGGCCGCGACCCGGTGAATGGCCCCGCCCGGCTTGCCGGGAACCGCCGACAGGGTGTTCAGCAGCCCGTGAATCCGTTGAAGCTCCTGCATCATGGACTGGCGCGGGCCCCCGTCGGGTAGCAAGCGTTGAACCTCCCGCACAATATTTGATGCGGTGAAGTCATTCTGAATGAGTTCAGTGACCAGGCGCTTGCCGGCAATCAAGTTGACCATGGCCACGTGGGGCACGGAGACCAGTCGTCTGGCAATGGCATAGGTGATGGGCGAAACGCGGTAGACCACGACGAAGGGATTGCCGATGAGCGCCGCTTCGACCGTGGCCGTGCCGCTGGCGACTACGGAGACCCGGGCGTGGAAGAGGGCGGCCCGGGCGTCGCGGACAAATGTAATGCGTGGTGGATGGTCCGGTAGGTAGTAGTCCCCCAGGTTATATTGAATCGCGCGTATCTGCAGTTCGGTCAGTGTTGGAGCCAGGGGAACGATGTACTCGTACTCGTTGCCGAGCTCGGCTGCGGCTTTGACCATGGTGTGGAAATTGTTGAAAATCTCGGCATAACGGCTGCCGGGAAGCAGCGCAATCCACTCCTTCTTGGCATCCAGTTCATAGCAAATCTTGTCACTGGCCCAGCCTCTTCCTTCTGGGGGACGGTCTCCTGGAGGGACGTAATTCCACTGGCCTTGATGGATCTCTGCGGCCTGTTTTGCGAAATCTTCCCGGCCGATGGCGGGCGGGGGCAACTCAGCCAGCGGGTGGCCGACAAACTCCGCCAGCACGCCCTGATCGCGGTAGAAAGGTTCTTCGAAGGGGAAGATCACGAGCATTTTGGTGACGTACTTGCGGACCAATTTGATGCGGTGTTTCTTCCACGCCCATAGCTGCGGGCTGACGAAGAAGATGACCGGGATGCCGAGACGGTGCAGCTCTTTGGCGAGGCGGAAGTGAATCTCAGGGAAGTCGATGAGCACGGCTACATCGGGGCGGCGGTCGCGGCCGGCTTTCTTCAGCTTGCGAAACTCGCGATAGATGCGCGGCAAGTGACGGACGATCTCGGTGAGCCCCATGACCGCCATGTCTTCAGAGCGCACCACGACATCGAGTCCGGCGTCGGCCATGCGCTGTCCGCCCATGCCGAAGAACGCGGCTTCGCGGCCGGCCTCTGCAAGCTGCTGACGGAGCGCGGAAACCAGCAGGGCGCCATAGTGCTCGCCGCTGGCTTCGCCTGCCGAGATAAGGATGTTCAAGGGCATGACGTTTATTTGGCGCCCTCGTGGCGCGCCACCCACATCATATCGGTTTTGCAGGGCTTAGAGAGATTGCTCATTTCAAGCGGCGGCATGCAGGCGCTATACTGCTCCGCAGCGAGTTGCAGGTGATTGGAGCTATCGATGAAAGCAATGAGAGCAGTTGTTGTCTCCACGGCTGTGCTGTTGGGGATAGTTGCGGGATGCAAGCATGAGCAGGTTGTGCCGCAACCCGGTGCGGCCGCGGCGGTGAGCGGCCCGTTCTCGAGTCAGGAGTTGCAGCAGTTTGTGGCGCTCGAGGCCATTGACTCGCACGCTCACGCCTTCCAGAGCGATCCTGCCTTTTTTGCTATGCTCAAGAAGCTGAATGTCAAGATGATCGACATCCTGGTTGTCGACGACCAGAGTCAGAAGTACAACCATCTGTCGCAAGAGGCCGAGGCTGGATGGAAGTTTGTGAAAGGCAGCGATGGCAGCGCGGTGTTTTGCACCTCGTTCGACCCCTACAAATGGAACGAGCCCGGGTTTGCCGCCGCGGCGAATAAGCAACTGGACAAGGACTTCAGCCAGGGCGCGATCGCGGTAAAAATCTGGAAGAACATCGGCATGGAGATCAAGGACGCCAAGGGAAATTACATACTGCCGGACAACCCTGCGTTTGCACCGATCTATAAAGACATCGCCGCGCACAACAAGACTCTGGTCGCGCACGTCGCTGACCCAAGTTCGTCGTGGGCGCCGCTTGACCCGGCGTCACCTGATTACTGGTACTACACGCACAATCCGGTGTGGTACATGCACGACAAACCGCATCCGGCGTCGAAGGAACAGATCCTCGCGGCACGCGATCACGTGGTGGAGATGAATCCGGACCTGCGCGTGGTGGGAGCGCATCTGGGCAGCATGGAGGCGGATTTTCACCAACTTGCCCAGCACTTGGACAAGTATCCGAACTTCGCAGTGGATATGGCCGCACGCATGCCCTACGTGATGATGCTGCCGCATGCCGACGCCATTGCGTTTATGACGAAATATCAGGACAAGCTGATCTATGCGACGGACAACGAGTTCGCTCCCAACGAGAATGCGCAGGATAAAGCAAAGGAGTGGGAGGAGGCTTACGCGCGCGATTGGCGGTTCCTGGCAACCAGCGACACAGTGGAGTACCTGGGAAAGAAGTACCAGGGGCTGTCGCTGCCGGGTTCGGTGTTAACGAAGGTCTATCACGACAACGCGGTGAAGTGGTTCCCGGGAGTTGTAACCGTTGGGAAGTAGACCTGGTCGAACGAATCCGTGCTTTGCGACTGCGAATTCCGCAGTTTCCCAGGTCCAAAATCGAAACCTGGGAAACCCAAATTTAGTGGGTTCGGACGTATCCGAATGCTTGGACTGCCCGCCAACACTTAAAGTCTCGACCTGATCGGCAATCCTGTCGGAGTGTTACACATGAACGATTCAAGAACGGACGCCACAAGGCGTTTTCGCGGACCCGTCAGTGCGGCGCTGACTTGGCTGCTCCGAATCGCAATCGTAATAAACTTTACTCGTTTTGTTCTCTCATTCTCTCCCCGATTCGAGGGCACCGCGCAAAAGGCTGGCACAATCGACAGCCTTTTGGGCTCATACACCGTGCTTGGCTTTTTTCGCCCAGATTTCGCTTGGCTGATTGTCTCCTCAATGATTCTTTTCCCGCGACTTTCTATTTCGCAAGAATTGCAAAGGCCGATCATCGAGCACGTATCGATGCGGTTCTTTGTCTGACCTGGACGATAGCGTTTGCAGTTTACATATTTAGGTCGCTATTCACGGGAGTCCTCTATCCGGGCTGATCACCACTTGAATCAGCCCTCTGCGAGTGGCGCGGGTCTTAGGGATGTCTGTTCCGTACAGAAGCTGGGTGCCCCAGGTCTCGATTCTGAGACCTGTGATAGCACGAACCCTGATCCGCCATAGCTGATCCCCGGTCAAATGCGGATGAACAGCCTCTTCTTGAACATCCAATAGAGAATCAGCCAGTAAGTCAATAACGTCAGCGCGCCAAGGACGGTGGGCTCTACCGCCGCGCCGAAGATGTTCAAGGCACCCATTCCAAGGTGGATTTTGAAGCTGCTCTGAATGAATTCTTCGAAGAGATGCGCAATGAGGTAAGCGGCAATGGAGTTGATGCCGACCACGACCAGTGGAAACGCGATGGCGCGGTGCTTTCTGATATCGATGATCCACGAGAACAAAGCCAGGAAGACGAAGCACATGCCGCCGCTGAAGAGGGTCCATGCGGGGGTCCAGATGCGCTTGACGATGGGGCAAATCCCCGTGAAATGAAGCAGCAGACCGGCAGCCAGCAAGACGGCGGCGGCCAGCATGAACTTGCGCATCGGGATCTTTGGTTCAGACTCCTGAAACCAGCGGCCGGCGGCAAGGCCGAGCAGCATGGTGGCCAGTGTTGGTATGAAGCTCAGCGTCAGATAGCCTCCGCCGTTGAAGAGGAAGCGGCCTGGTCGCGGCAACACATTGAGGAACCAGACGTCGAATGCCTGGCCGAGATTGCTGTTCTTGTTCCAGTGCGACAGGAAGCCGGTGTAGAGGTGATTCCAGTCGGCGGGCACGCCAACGGCGGCGTAGTTGAAGCCTGGACCGGGCGCCGGATAGATTGCCCATGCCAGCCAGTAGAAGAAGAGAAGCGCTCCGCACGAAATCCACTGCCACCTGGGCTTCGCAAAGGTCAGCAGGAATGCGAAGGTGTAACCGAGACCGATTTGGGTGAGGGTATCTTCAAACGTGTAGTTGGTCATGGGGCTGGCCATGGAGCGAAGGAAGATGCCCAGCGCCACCAGCAGGAAACTGCGCCAGATGGTATGCAGCAGCATGTGCTTGAAGCTCTCGCCTTTCTTCTGGCGGCTTCTCAGCGAGTATGGCAGCGCGACGCCGACCAGGAAAGTGAAGCCGGGCTGGATGTTGTCGTGCAGGCTCATGCCGGCCCACTCCACGTGGGACTGGTTGAACGACAGGAATTGCCAGATGTGACTTGTTGGAAACGAGCGGGCTACGTCAGAGAAGCGCAGAACCTCTCCCATCATCAGCAGCATGACGAAACCACGATACGCATCGACGGCGATGTTGCGTTGTTGCTGTTGCTCGACTGTGGTGACCAGGTCACTCATAGGAAACCCTCGTTCTTTATTGAAGATTGCTTGAGGGGACCATTCTATTTGGTCGATGAGCGGCACGAAAGGGGAATCTGAGGAATGTTCGATCGAGGGCCTGGCTGTTAGGGATTGGGCGTGGCAGGATCAGTATGTTCTCAGCACTCTCTGCGCACGGGGCTTCCTGGTTTGAGTGGGTTGATCGCCTAATCCCAACAAGGAATCAAAGATGGTGCCAAGCAAAGCTCTCACTTTTCGCTCAGGAAGGGCGTCAGGCTCCAAATCGGATTCGAGCACCAACGCAGAGACAATCCCGCCGAGGGCTTCTCCCGCTGCACGAGCAGAGTTGCCGAAAAGTCGGGTCAGTGTGCCCTCGATGTTGTCTCCAGCGTGCTCATCAATCCGACGAAATCTCGCTTGTACGTCTGGATGGCGCCGAACAAAGAGCTTGACCTCAAGGATGATCAGCGCCCAATCCTTCTCCTTCGACAAGTCAATATAGAAGGTCCGGAAGGCCTCGATTTTTTCTTCGCGCGTTGGGGCGCTGTCCAGGGCGTGGCGAAGTTTCGCCAGGGAACGGGCTGTTTTCGCCTCAAACAACGCCAGGAATAGCTCTTCTTTGCTCTTGAAGTGAGCGTATAAAGCCCCTTTGCTGAAGCCCGCTGCATCTGCAATCTCTTCCACCTGCGCCTTTTCATAGCCGACTCGCGCAAAGACCTGCTCTGCGGCGCTCATGAGCAGGTCTCGCGTCACGGCTGCTCGCTCTTGCGGCTTCCTTGGTTTTCGCACCCTCATGTACAACAACATAACACAAACCGACCGCGCGGTATTTTTAGTATTGTAAAAACCGACTGAGCGGTATATGGTGTCTATATCGTTCAATACCGAGCCGCCGACGGATTGTCGCACGCCAGGTCGATCGCCGATGCAGATCGGACAGCCGGTTCCAGTTGGCTCTAAAAAGAAGAAGGAGACTTTATAAAACTCATTGCTGTGTGTGGTAGTGCAAGGAAACGTGGCAATACCGCAAAAATGTTATACCAAGTCATTGAAGGAGCAAAATCAGTGGGTGCCGACACTGAATTTATAGATCTCTTCGACCTAAATTATCGGGACTGTATCGGTTGTTGTTCTTGCAAACTCAAAGGTCGTAAATCTTACGGACATTGTATGTTAAACGACGACCTTAAACCTCTACTGGAACGCATCGAGGAGTCAGATGTTCTTGTGCTCGGCTCGCCTATCTATTTTGGCAATCTATCAGGGCAAATGCGTTCATTTACTGATAGATTGCTTTTTCAATATCTTGATTACAGTGGCATGTCTATAGGCCCCAGACCGAAAAACTTCAAATTAGCTTTGATTGCAACAATGAATGTCAACGATGAAATCTATGCCGAAAGAGGGTTCAAGGATACTTTAACTAGCTTTGCAGGAATGATGGGCCGCACATTAGGTAGTTGCGAACTACTAACTTTAACAAATACCGTTCTATTTGACGATTATTCGAAGTACGTTTATTTGATGCCAGACAAAGAAGAAAAATCCAATCGAGCCGAAAAGATATCGGCTGAGGATTTGCAAAGAGCATTCGACTTAGGAGTCAGACTTACTAAATCGAAATGAATTCAACCCGCGCGGTTGATCGCCACCGATCCCTGACGAACCACAGCCTCGTTTGACACCTAACGATAGCGGCCAGGACCCTTGATGAATTTGCCTCGATCTACGCTATCGTCATTGCCTGTGCCGTACCTGTCGGCCTGTTTCTTAACCCCACACCACTCACAAGGATGCTCAGATGAGCGAATCAAGTTTCAAAGAGATGAAATTCGACCGATTATTTGAGCAAATTTCTCCGGAAGAGATATCCGACAACGTATTTACGTTGGGTTTTGCGGTTATCACTGCCGGCAAGAAAGATCACTATAACTCCATGATAGGCAGTGGGGGTGGTTTTGGGCTTCTTTTCAAGAAGCCAACCACTTGGTCTCTTCTCAAAGCAGACCGTTATACGCTCGAAATGATTCAAGAGGAGCAAACCTATACCCTGTCCTACTTCCCCAATGAATGTAGGGGACAAGCGCTCTTCCTGGGAAATGAATCGGGTAGAGATAGCGAGAAGATGAAGGAGGTTGAATTGACCAGTGTGCAGACACCCTCAGGAGATATGTCTTTTAAAAAAGCCAGACTAATTATCGAATGTGAGTTGACGGAAATCACTACCCCCAATCCCAGTGATTTTTTCTCGCAGGAAGCGAAGGACTACATTAGCGAAGCTTACAAAGAACCAAGCGATTTTCGCAAACTGGTATTTGGAGAAATTACCCATGTTTGGGTAAAGAAATAACCGCTTCTCAGTTTGGGTTTGTGGCTTCCCATCCTTGATCACCCCAACGACGAAGACCTGTCGTTGGGGACCCCGAAGTGACAAAAGCGAAAACGTCACAAGGATGGGGCACCCGTCGGTTGCGGGATGGCCGAGCCAACTGCTATGTGCGCGCGCGGCGGGCTTCGACGGCGGATGCGAGTTCTTTAAGCAGAGTGCGGGTTTCAGCCCAGTCGATGCAGCCGTCGGTGATGCTTTGGCCGTAGACCAGCGGCTTGCCGGGGACGAGCTGCTGCGCGCCGGCCACCAGGTTGCTTTCGATCATTACGCCGATAATGCGCCGGTCGCCGGCGGCAATCTGCCCGGCTACGTCATGGCAGACGATGGCCTGTCGCTTGTATTCCTTGTTCGAGTTGGCGTGGCTGCAGTCGATCATGATGCGCGGGGCAGTCCCGGCTTTCTCCATTTTCGCGGCGGCGTCGGCCACGGAGGCAGCGGTGTAGTTGACCGTTTTTCGGCCGCCGCGCAGGATGATGTGGCAGTCGGGATTGCCGGTGGTTACAAAGATGGCGGATTGGCCGTGCTTGGTGTGGCCTAGAAAAGTGTGCGAGTGGGCGGCGGAGAGCACCGCGTCAACAGCCAGCTGCACGTCGCCGGAGGTGCCGTTCTTGAAGCCAACCGGGCAGCTGACGCCAGAGACAAGCTGGCGGTGGACCTGGCTCTCAGTGGTGCGCGCGCCGATGGCTCCCCAACTGACCAGGCCGGCAATGTACTGTGGCGAAATCATGTCAAGGAATTCGGTGCCGGTGGGCACGCCCATCTCTGCCAGATCGAGGAGCAGGTGGCGCGCCAGGCGCAGGCCATCGTTGATCTTGTAGGACTGGTCAAGAAATGGATCATTGATAAGGCCTTTCCATCCGACGGTGGTGCGGGGCTTCTCAAAATAGACGCGCATCACGATGCGCAGGTCTGCCGAGAACTGGTCAATGGCCGGCTTGAGCAGGGCGGCGTACTCGCGGGCGGCCTTGGTGTCGTGGATGGAGCAGGGGCCGACGAGCACCAGCAGTCGGTCGTCCTGGCCGTTGAGGATGGAGGTGATCTCGCTGCGCGCGTTAAAGATGGTGGCCGAGGCGGCTTCGCTCACCGGCCGCTCTTCTTCAAGAAACACGGGGGGAAGAACGACCTTGGTCCATTGGATGTGGATGTCTTCAGTGTTGTGGAACATGGCTCTCTTCCTTGCGGACTGCATCCCGGGCGCGAGGAAACGGCTTGGGGATGGTGGGAATGCGCCCTTGTTAGAAATCTACCAGCTTCGAGCGGAGGACCAAATGGCCACGCGGCAAACCAGGGTTCGTAGCATCCCACTTCTCAAAATCGAAAAGTGGGGCACCCGGCACCCGGCTTTTTGTTCGCGTCAGAAATGCCTAGTGGGCGTAGCGCTTCTCGCCGGCTTCAAGCGGGACCGGCAAGCGGTTCTGGTCTGGCGGCAGGGGGCAGGTGGCATAGGGGGTGTAGGCGCAGGGAGGGTTTTCAAGACGGTTGAAATCGAGGATGAGTGTGCCGGGATGGTCGAGCCCATTGTCGGGGATGCCGGTGTGGAGGAACCGCGCCGCTTGGTAGGTTGTGCTTTTGCTGGTTTCGTCGCGGAGGATGAAGAAGAGCGTTTTGCCCGTGGGGTCTTCGAGGACCGGCTCCAGGCTCAGGGTTTTGCCATTGAGCGTGAAGCGGGCGAGGCCGGGCGCGGGCATATCGAGCGTGGTGCCGATGATGGTGGGAATCTGCTCGACGTGGGGCGGCGTGTAGGGAACCCATTGCGCCGCGATGCGGAGGCGCGGGTCGGGCGCGTACCAGTTGAGGCCCATGAAATTTGTCCGCGTGGGCGAATCCGCGTCCTTGATGCGCAGCGCGAAGCTGCCGCCGCGATTGAGCACCACCATGGTCAATCCGTGCCACGTCAGGGTCGAAGGCTTCCGATTGTCTACCGTCAGTTCGCCTTCACGCGCCGGTTTGCCGTCGATATTGAGTTCGGGCGGAAAGCCTTCCTGGGGGGCAAGCAATTGGACCACATTGCCGCTGACGGTGAGCAGCCCCATGTGAGCTGGGGCCGGGGCGGGCAACTGGAGCTTGCTGTCCGGGGCTGCGCCGAAGGAGTTGATGCCGGGCTTGAGCCACTCCAAGCCCACCAGGGTCAGCCAACCGTCGGGGGCGGCCAACTGGTTCTCCCGATGCGTGCGCCACGCGGTGAGGTCACTCAGCCATTGCGCGTCGCCGCCGCTCGCGGCAGATGTGGCATCGGCCTGGGCGAGAGCTGGAGTCGGCCAGCAGCCCAGGATGGCGGCTCCCAGCGCCAGCGCGCATATGGGAATGGCAGTGTGGCGTCTCGTCATCAATCAAGGCTCCTTGCTTGGTTCCGGTTCCCTTATTATGCCTTGTTGCGGCTTAAGCTAAACGCCCTCACCGGATTGGACGCTTCCCGCGACGGGTTCGGCGAGGGCCGTGCCGCCACTGCGCGCGCTTCATCCAACCATGTTGACAGCAGCGCTATCAAATCCCTAGAATTAAAGAGGAGAAGTTTGCAATTTTATCGACGTAAGCGATAGTTAAGCAAGCACTTAGCAAGGGTTATCGGGGCGCCGGCGGCACACGGCAGGCGGCTCATGAAGAGGGCGATGCAGATGGCAGATGCGCGCGTCAGTCCGCGAGAGCGGCTGGTGCTTACGGCCATTATCGAGTTGTACATAGCGACCGGGGAGCCGGTGGCTTCCCAGGCTCTTGCACGCCATTTTGCCAACAAGGAAGGGTTGAGTTCTGCCACGCTGCGCAACGTGATGGCGACACTGGGCGATGCGGGCTTGCTGGAGCAGCCGCATACCTCGGCGGGCAGAGTGCCCACCGCGGCGGCTTTCCGATATTACGTCGAGCAGATTACGCAGCCGGGTTCCTACCTGGGCCGCGTGGCTGCGCCGGGCCAGCCGTCCGTGGCGGGTGCAATGCCACAGGGCGGCTCAACCTTGAGCGAGCAGCGGCGCGGCCAGATTGAAGAGAGCTTCAGCGGTGTTTCAAGCAGCAATGAGTACCTTGAGCGGACGTCCCACGTACTGGCGCTTATCTCCAGCGGTCTGGGCGTTGCGCGGGCCAGCGCAACGGAAGGCCAGGTGCTGGAACACATTCATTTTTCGCGGCTCTCGCAGGGAAGGGTGCTGGCTGTGGTGGTGACGCAGGCCGGAACAGTGCAGGACCGGGTGCTTGCGCTGGATCGCGAATTGAATCACCTGGAGTTGGAAACAGCCGCGCGTTATCTCAACGAGAATTTTCGCGGTTGGGCAATCGATCGCATCCGGGCGGAGATAACCCGGCGCGTAGAGGCGGAGCGCGAAGCTTACCACCAGATGCTGGCGTCGATTGAGGAGCTTTGCCGCAAAGGCGCCCTGGCGGGCGGAGAAGCCGGGCCTGCGCTTTACGTGGAAGGAATGGCCAACCTGATCAGTTCCGAGCTTGACCGGGAGCGGCTGCGGCAGATGCTGCTGGCGCTGGAGGCCAAGCAGCGGCTGATTGAGCTGCTGACAGCGTACGTGGACGGCCGCCAGCAGGAGGTACGCGTGGTGGTGGGCCCGAACCTGGCGGGTCTGGATGAGGCTTCGCAAGTGATGCAGGACCTGGTGCTGATTGGCGCTCCCGCGCGGCTGGGCGGAACGAACCTGGGCACGGTGGCGGTAATTGCGCCCACCCGCATTCAATACCAGGAGATGATTCAGGCGGTGCGCTATATTGCCGGGCTTTCCGAGCGCATCCTTGAAGTTCCACCGGATTAGAGTGGTCCCTCGATTTTTGGAGGAGCATGCGCGAAGGGCGGCGGTTGCCACGTGCCGCGGAAACTATCATGAAATAGGGAAGTATTGAGAATCTGGAGAAACCGTAAAAAGATGCCGGAAAAGGATGAAGAGTTGACAGCCGTTGCGGCGCCGGAGCTTGTGCCCGCCCAGCCGACGGACGAAGCCGCCGCCGAAGGGCAGGGCGCGCCCGTGAGCCGCCAGGAATTTGAGCAGATGAAGACCGAGCGCGACCAGCTTGTGGAGCGCCTTGCGCGCCTGCAGGCCGAGTTTGAAAATGCGCGCAAGCGGAGCGAGCGGGAACGGATCGAGTTTCGCGACTACGCAGCCGGTATTGTTGTAGAGCAGTTTTTGCCGGTGCTGGACAACTTTGAACTGGCCCTGAACGCGTCTGCCACCGCCGAGCAATTGCGCTCGGGCGTGGAACTGATCGTGAAGCAGATGGAGGACATCCTCCGCCAGTTGCAGGTGACGGCGATTCCCGCGGTGGGCGAGGTTTTCGATCCCCGGGTTCATGAGGCCATGGGCTCTGTGGAGCGGCTTGACCTTCCCGACCAGCACGTGGCCGAGGAGATCCGGCGCGGCTACAAGCTGCGCGAGCGGCTGCTGCGCCCGGCTATGGTGCGCATTGCGTCAAACCCCAAGCAAATTGGCGAATGAGTTCTGGTATAAATGGGTTCACAAGTGAGTAAAGCTGACTATTACGAGGTCCTCGGCGTTACGCGGGACGTGAGCGAGGCGGAGCTGAAGAGTGCCTACCGCAAGCAGGCGCTGAAGTTCCATCCTGACCGCAACCCTGGCAACCACGCGGCCGAAGAGAAGTTCAAGCAGGCCAGCGAGGCTTACCAGGTGCTGAGCGACGCGGACAAGCGCGCCGCCTACGATCGCTACGGCCACGCCGGCATCAGCGGCGGGGGCGGCATTAACGGCGGTCCCTTTGCCGGCGGCGTGGATATCGGCGACATCTTCGGCGATCTATTCGGCGAGATGTTCAACATGGGCGGCAACGGCTCGCAGCGCGGCTCAAGGCAGCAGCGCGGCGACGATCTGCGCTTCGATCTCACGGTGGAGTTTGACGCCGCCATGTTCGGCAGCGAGACCGAGGTGAAGATTCGCCGTCTCGAGACGTGCACCGTGTGCAACGGCCGCGGCAGCGCCTCAGGCCGGGGACCCACCGCGTGCGCGCAATGCCAGGGCCGTGGCCAGGTGCGCTACCAGCAGGGCTTCTTTTCCGTGGCCCGCACTTGCGGCGCATGCGGCGGCACGGGCTCGACCATCGGCGATCCATGCACAGCTTGCCGCGGCGAATCGAGGGTACCCAAGGAACTGAAGTTGAACGTCAAAGTGCCGCCCGGCGTGGAGAATGGGACTCGCATCCGCTATGCAGGCGAGGGCGACGCGGGCCGGTCCGGCGGTCCGCGGGGCGACCTGTACGTGGTGCTGGCGATTGAGCCGCATGACTTTTTTGAGCGCGACGGCCAGGACCTGCACTGCGTGATCCCGATCAGCTTTCCGCAGGCCGCCCTGGGCGCGGAGATTTCGATTCCGGCCATTGACGGCGATGTGACCATCAAGGTCCCCGAGGGCACCCAGAACGGCAAGCAATTGCGGGTTCGCGGCAAAGGAATTCCGCTGCTGAACGAGAACGGGCGCGGCGACTTGATTGTGCAGGTGCTGGTGCAGGTGCCCAGGAAACTCAGCCGCGGCCAGCGCGAACTGGTGGCCAAGCTGGCAGAAACCATGGCCGTGGACAACAAGCCCGCGTCTCCGTCACTGATGGAGAAGATGAAGGACTTGTTCAACTAAGGAAGTCTGCGCTCGGCGCCTTGTTCGCTCCGAGCGCGCCTATGCCCAATTTGACCTTTTAACGTGAACGAGATGCTTGGCCCACCAAGTCTCCTCAACTCTCCCACGGGTTGATGACAGGTACGCCAACAGCGAGGAACGGTGCGGTATCGCGCGTGGCAACGGTGAAGCCGTGCACAGCCGCAATGGCGGCAATCTGACAGTCTGCCACCGAGATGGAATAGCCCTTCGCCGTCGCGCGGCTCGCAAGCGAGGCATAAGCTACGGCTGCTTTGCGTCCAAAGACGAGAAATCGATCAGCGAAGTAGTCGGTGAGCAATGTCTGCACAGCCGTCGTCATGCCTTTTTTTCGTCTACCGTCAGGAAGAAGCGTGATACCGAGTGAGATTTCCATGAGGACAGGCGCGCATAGATACAGCGTTTCTTTTGGCTGGGAGTCCAGCCACGCAACCACGACCGAATGAGCCAGTATCTTCACCGGCTCCGAGATCACATTCGTGTCAAGAACGATCATAAGAAATCGGGTGGCTCAGCCGGTCTTGAATCGCGGGCGATATTGAGTTCAATGCCGCCAAAGCGACGCCCGAGCGCAGCTAATTGCGAACCGAGTCCCGTTGCCGCATCAGGAGACACGGCATCTTCCAAAATCCGGCGGATCTCGGCCTCGGTGCTTCTTCCATTATGCGCAGCGCGCACCTTGAGCGCGCGATGAGTTCTTTCTGGAAGGTTGCGAATCGTTACAGCAGGCATGAGCGGAGTCTCCTTTCTTCATTATGATATCAATGATAGCATAATGAAGGGATGCAGGGAAGGCTTGACAGACATCAAAGTGCCAGCCAGGCGACCAACGCCACTCCCGCGCCGATCAGAAGACTCATCTTGTCGGTGATGGCAAAGATGACCGGGTCCTCGTCGAGTTCCCCTCGCGAGGCCAGCAGCCATACCCGGCTGAGCCATAGAATCATAAGGGGCGTAATCAGCCAGAGCCGTCCTGGGTTCCGGTAGAGCTTTATTACGTCCTGGCCGCTGATATAGAGGGCAAAAACCAGCACCGCCGCATAGGCGCTGGCGGTGCCGAAGCTGCGCAGCTGCTGGATATCGGCCACCACGTAGCCGCGGCCGTTTTTGGGCGGCGCTCCGCTGGCGCGCAGGTTTTCCAGTTCGGCGAAGCGCTTGACGAAGGCCAGCGACAGGAACAGGAAGATGGCCAGGCCCGCCAGCCAGTGGGAGATGGGCGTGTGGGTTGCCGCGCCGCCCGCCAACAGGCGCAAGGTGTACATCCCCGAGAGCACAAGCACATCGACCAGCGCGAGGCGTTTGAGGTACGAGGAATAAGCCAGCGTGGTTGCCAGATAGAAGAGCAGCCACCCCAAAAATGCCGCCGGCAGAAACCGCGCCCCCGAGAGCGCCAGCCCCTGGCATGCGACAACGATGCAAAGTCCGGTGAACGCCGAAAGATCTCCCGATGCAAAGGGACGAAGACGCTTGCGGGGATGGCGGCGATCAGCCTCGATGTCCAGAAGATCGTTGACGATGTATGCGGCGGAAGCCGCGAGCGAGAAACTGCAAAAGGCAAGCAGAGCCATGGCCAGGCCGCGGGCTGTAATGTCGTGCGACAAGAGCAACGGCAAAAAGATGAGCAGGTTCTTGGCCCATTGGTGCGGACGCAGGGCCTTGAGCAGGGAGGTGAGTGGATGGCTGCGCTCAAGAAAAACATGCGCCGGCTTGATGCGGCGCGATTTGAGGCCCATGCTCAAGCCCGCAGTGGGGTTGGCTATCAAGGCCTGGTTGGCTTCAGCAAGCAGCGGCAGATCGGGCGTGTCGTTGCCCACGTAATCAAAGCCGCCGGCGCCAAGTTGGGCGCGGAGGCGGTCGAGTTTTTTCTTTCCGGTGAGATTGGTAGCGCCGTCTGAGCCCAGCACGCCGGCAAAGATGCCCAGGTGGTCTGCAACGCGGCGGGCAATTCGCAAGTCCGCGCCCGTGGCCAGGTAGATTTGGCGGCCCTGCACGCGCTCCTGGTGCAAGAACTTGAGCAGTGGTTTGTTGTAGGGCAGGTGCGCCACATCCAGCGAGACCGTCTCGGAGACGTACGCCTTGAACGCGGCCTTGCCGCGCAAAACGCGCAAGGGAAGGGCAAACGCCCGTTCCGGCCGGGTTCGCAAAAGCACCAGCAGGGAGTCAATCAGCGTATCCGACTTGACGAGAGTGCCATCCAGATCGACGCACAGCGGCGCTTGTGCCGAAGTTGCGACAGGCGGCTGGATTTGAATCTCGGGCAAACGTTCACCTCGCGGCGGGCCGTGCGTTCCCGAATTGGCTGTCGGGATCAACCGGGCCGGCGATGGCGCGGTCCAGGGTGTTGATGATTTGTGCGCAAGTAGCCCGGAACAAATCAAGTATACAGAGGCTGTTTGAGGCAGACGCGACACCGCAACGGCATCAGGCCAAGCGATGATTGCGATGGGAAGGAACCTGGTGGAGCTAAGCGGGATCGAACTGATGTTTCCCTCGGTGAGTAATGCGGGAAATGTGGCGTGCAGTTTGAGCGGAATGGGCCAGGGCATTACGATCATCAGTGCCGGGGAGACCTCTGGCCTGAGGCGAATCCGCTGCGTTATCCCCGACGCTGATCGTTGCCGTTCGTGAACCGACTGCCATTGGTTTGAAGCCGCAGGTAATGGTGCAACCAGAGCCGGACGTCAAGCTGCCGCCGTAGTTATTCATTTCGGATTAGGAACTGGCATTCGTTCCCGTGACTTAGATCGTAAGTCCATTAAGAGCTGCATTGCCGGTGTACTTTAGTGCAATTACCCGGGTGATGGCTGATGAATCCAGCAGGGATAAGGGAAAAGGTCAGGCTTGCAGTTGAGACGCTTGCAGTTGGAGCCAGGATCATATAGTTGGCGTAGCGTGCAGGTTACTCCGAATTACGTTCTTGAACGCCTTTCTGTGCAACTCCATGGCTGCGAACCGGTAACTCCGTCATTTTCTTCGAATCTTCGCCTGGCTTGTCTTCATTGCTTACTTGAGGGCTAAAGCAGTACCACCATTCGCTTGCCTCGCGGCATCTCGCAAGGTGGGATTCTCTCAAGAAGATTGCCGCTTTTAGGGAAGCTGTTTCTGCATAGAGCGATTATGGAACTACGGTAATTGCCGCGAGAATCATTTATGAATGTATTCAATTCAATGTTCAGGAATTGGTTTATAGTGTTTGGATTGGCCTAAAGCTCACGGAGCAGTTCCCCACCTCGCTGAGTTAGCTAGAGGGGGAATCGTGTTTCTTGATATTCGAGTATCACATCTGCGAGTCCTGTGCGTCTCTGGGCTCATTGCTGCAGCGTCATTACTTGCCCAGCCAGCCAGCCAGCCTCTCCAAACTTCCTCTGACTCCGGTCAAAGAATCGAAAGGCCAGCGACACCCGGCAATGGTGCGGCCTCCGGATTCACGTCCATCGACGTTCCGGACGCAGGCGGCAGTACGCTTCAGGGAACCGTTGCCCTCTTCGTCAACCAGTCAGGGGACGTGGCGGGCATTTATATTGACACGAACAACGCCGAACATGCGTTCACGCGAACGGCCGCGGGCGTGATTTCCGCGTTCGATGCACCGGGTGCGGCCGGCACCGGCAGCATTCCTGTAGGTATTGACTCGTTTGGGAATGTGGCTGGAATGTACCAGGACGGCAACAAGGCGGCGCATGGCTTTGTGCGCATGGCCGCCACGGGGACAATCGTGGAGTTCAGCGCTCCCGGCGCCGGCTCGGGCAATGGCGAGGGCACTTATCCTATCTGTATCGACGCGGCCGGCGATGTAGCCGGAGTCTACATGGACTCGAAAATCGTGCTCCATGGGTTTGTGCGATCCGCAACCGGAACCGTCACCACCTTCGACGCGACGGGAGCAGGCACGGCCAACAATCAGGGCACCTACGTCCTGGGCATCGGCGCGACCGGTCAGATTGTGGGCCTTTACCTGGACCAGAACAGCCAGGCTCACGGCTTTGTGCGTTCTGCCGCCGGCACAATTGCCGCCATCGACGCACCCGGAGCAGGCTCGGGCAAAGAGCAGGGAACCGCCGCCTACGCGATAGATGCTTCCGGCAACGTTGCGGGAATGTACGCAGACGCAAACGATGTGGTTCACGGGTATGTGCGCTCTACCAACGGGACCGTGACGAGTTTCGATGCTCCCGGCGCGGGCGCCGGCACGCTACAGGGAACTTACCCGGACCAATTCGACGCTTCAGGCGACCTTGCCGGCTCCTTTATTGACGCCAACAACATGATTCATGGCTTCATGCGCTCCGCCGCGGGTTCCATCGCGGCCTTCGACGCACCCGGAGCCAGAGCGGCGGCCAGCGCTAAAAAAGGCTCAGGAATGCGCCTGGGGAAAGCTGCCGGTCAATCAAGCTCAGTGAGCGGTTCGCGCAGTTCCATCGGTCTTCGGCTCGCCAAGCCCAACAAATTTCTAAGCCGGGTCAGAACCATTCTGGGCAAGGTCGGCCCTGCCCGCCGCATGACCATGGATTCCACTCCCACCGGCGGCATTTTCGACAATACCCAGGGAATCGTGGCCGGCACGATCGCCTTTGGCGTGGATGCAGCAGGCGATGTGACGGGAATGTACTCCGATGGAGACGACGTTTCACGCGGCTTTCTGCGCGCTGCGAACGGCTCCTTTACGACCTTTGACGCACCCGGCGCCGGCACTGGCGCCCTGCAGGGAACAGGCGCCCTGGGCATCACTGCCGCGGGCTCCATTGTTGGAACGTACGCAGACGAGAACTCAATTTTCCACGGCTATTTGCTGACTCTCGGGCAGGGTACGACTACCACCAAGCTGACTTCCGCGCCGGCTTCCTCAGTGTATGGAGAACCGGTGACTCTGACCTCCAGGGTGTCCGCGGGCAGCAGCGCGCCCCCGGACGGAGAATCCGTCTGGTTCATGAACGGCAAAGCGGCGCTGGGAACCAAGCCATTGGCCGGCGGCTCAGCAAGCTTTACGACCACCGATCTGCCTGGAGGCACAAACTCAGTAACCGCGGTATACGCTGGCGATACAAACCTGTCTGGAAGCACCTCTGCGGTAGTCAGCCAGGCGGTTGCCAAGGCCAGTTCAAACACGAGTCTTGTCTCATCGCTCAATCCCGCAGGCTTTGCGCAATTCGTGGCCTTCACGGCCACGGTCAGCGGACAATATGGAGGCGTCGCGACCGGGTCTGTGACGTTCAAGAGCGGCACCGCCACACTGGGTGTCGAACCCATTTACCATGGCTCAGCCATCTTCGCCACCAGCGCTTTGGCGCTGGGCGGTTCCGCAATCACAGCGGTCTACGCCGGCGATGCAAACTTCACCGGGAGCACGTCGAATGCGGTGAGCCAGGTGGTAAGCCAGGCCGCGCCCACACTCACCTGGGCCACTCCCGCGGCCATCCCCTTTGGCATGCCGCTCAGCGCGGCACAGTTAGACGCGGTTGCATCGGTCCCGGGAACGTTCGTCTATTCTCCGGCTGCCGGAACCGTGCCCGGCATCGGGTCACAAAAACTCTCAGTCACCTTCACCCCGGCGAACGCCGCCGCATACACAGGGGCAACGGCGTCAGTGACGCTGGAGGTGAAAGCGGCGGCAGTCCACACACCCACGGTTGTCGTAACCCCGTCGTCAACCAGCATCACAACGATCCAAGTGTCGACGGTGACTGTTGACGTTCATTCGGGGAACTCAAGTTTCCTAGCGACCGGAGCGGTGGTCCTGACCGGCGGCGGCTACACTTCCGAGGCAATACCGCTCTCGGGCGGCAGCGCAACCTTTGGCATTCCCGCCGGTGCGCTCGCCGTCGGGCAGTATGTGCTAACTGCTACCTACACCCCCGACGCCGCCAGTTGGTTCACTCTAACAGGCGCCATGGGCACATCAGTCCAAGTCACTGTCACCAAGAGAAACACTCCGCCGGGAGCGGCGACAACCTTGACAATGACCTCCGGCGGGGCAGCCGTATCCACCGTCTCCGCAGGCAGCGTAGTCACGCTCACAGCAACGGTGAAGTCCGGCACCACCCCATTGACCACCGGCCTGGTCAATTTCTGCGATGCGACGGCGGCCTTCTGCACCGACATTCATTTGCTGGGAAGCGCCCAGTTGACCCACAGCGGAACGGCGTGGCTGAAATTGAGGCCGGGGGTTGGGAGCCATAGCCTCAAAGCAGTCTTCGCCGGCACCAAGGCCTATGCATCCGGCACCTCCGCGGCGGCTGCGCTCACTGTAACCGGCGCGAACCAGGCTATAACATCGATTACCGAGACCGGCGACGTGGGCAACTACACTTTGACAGCGACAGTTGGCGCACAGGGCCTTGCCGCACCCACAGGGACGGTTTCTTTCCTTGACTCGACCTATGGGAATGCTGTGCTCGGGAGCGGGGACCTGCAACCGAGCAGCGGGGGGCTGAACTGGATCAGTTCACAGACGCCTTCAGGTTCCTCCTATGCCGCCATCGCGGTGGGAGACTTCAACGGAGATGGTATCCCAGATCTCGCCATACCGGTATATGGCTACCCGACGGACAAAATCGTCATTCTCCTGGGCAACGGAGACGGCACGTTTACGGCCGCCAAATCGAGTCCGGCAGCCGGAATCGATTCCTCCTCCGTTGCCGTGGGAGATTTCAACGGAGACGGCATCCCTGATTTGGTTGTTGCCAATCAGTGCGGCAGTTCAAACTCGTGTTCAGCTGCCGGCTCGGTGACGATCCTGCTGGGTAACGGCGATGGCTCCTTCACCGAAGCGGCCGGCAGCCCGGTCACTGTGGGCAACAATCCCAAATCCGTTGTGGTGGGAGACTTCAACGGAGACGGCATTCCGGACCTGGCAGTTGTGAACGAGCAGGACAGCACCGTGACCATCCTTCTAGGACGGGGGAACGGCTTTTTTGTTCCAGCCTCCGGAAGCCCCGTCGCAACCGGGTATTGGCCCAGTTCCGCGGTCGTTGGGGACTTCAACGGGGACGGCGTGCCTGACCTGGCCGTGGCAAACGAAAGCGACTCCACGTTGACCATTCTCCTGGGCAACGGCAATGGCACGTTCAATCCGGCTGCCAGCCCATCTACAGGCTGGGGCCCGATGTCCCTCACGGTTGCGGATTTCAACGGGGACGGCATTCTTGACCTGGCTACGGCGGATGGATGGGGCGGTACCTACACCATCCTGTTGGGTCTCGGGGATGGAACATTTGCCCAGTCTATGACATCAACTGCGGGCTCCTATCCCATGTCCATTGCCGTAGCAGACCTTAATGGAGACGGGATTCCGGACCTGGGCATTGTGAACGAAGGCGACAATTCGGTCAACATCCTGCTGGGCAGCGGAGACGGTTCCTTTATACAACCTGCGAACAGCCCGGTGAAGGCAGGCTCCAATCCCGAATCTGCAGCAGTTGGCGACTTCAACGGGGATGGCGTCGCCGATCTTTTCGTGGCATGCCAAGGTTCCACCGACGCGACTGTCCTGTTGACCGCGGCGCAGTCGGCCGCCGCTTCTGTCACCGGCATCTCGGTCTCCGGCGCTGGACCGCACTTGGCCGTGGCCAGCTATCCGGGAGACAGCGAATACAGCGCCAGCGTCTCCGCTCCCGCATCCCTCTACGCACCTTCACCGGCGCCGGCCTTCTCGCCTGCCGGGGGCGCCTTCGCCGCGGTTCAAACGGTCACCATCACCGATGCGGTCGCTGGAGCCGTCATTCGATACACAACCGACGGAAGCACGCCCACCACCTACTCCACCAGGTACATCGGGCCTATCACTGTTTCTGCAACTGAAACAATCAAGGCCATTGCTATCGGTACCGGTTATGGAGCCAGCGCAGTCGCCACGGCATCCTTCAATGTGACCTTGCCTGAAGCGGCGATGCCGGTCTTCACGCCGCCGGCGGGAGTGTACGCCGAGGCGCAAGGCGTCACCATCACGGACGCCACGCCCGGCTCCATCATCTACTACACAACCAACGGCTCCACTCCAACCACAAATTCCGCAAGATACACCGGCCCCATCTCGGTTACCACATCCGAGACGCTGGTGGCCTTTGCCGTTGCCGCCGGATACTCCCCGAGCCTGGCCCTCAGCGCGCAATACACCATGAGTTCGTCGCCCACTTCGATGATCTATACCATTGCGGGTATCAACCTTCCCGGGCCTGACGGCGACGGCGGCCCGGCCGTTGCTGCCAGATTGAATTACAGCATGGGAACCGCGCTTGATAGCTCCGGCAATCTGTACATTGCCGACACGCTCAACAATCGCGTTCGCAGAGTGGACAAGTCAACCGGCACAATCACGACGGTGGTTGGCACCGAACTTGCCGGCTACAGCGGTGACGGCGGGCCCGCAGCCACTGCGCAAATCAACTATCCCACGGCGTTGGCATTTGATCCCGCAGGCAATCTCTATATTGCGGATACAAACAACTCCGTGATTCGCAAAGTCGACGCGAATTCGAAATACATATCCACTTTTGCCGGCCACGGGACACTTGGGTATCTGGCCAATCCCTACGGAGTGGCGACGGACGGCGCCGGCAACGTGTTCATCGCAGACACCTATGACGGCGTTGTTCAAGAGGTGCTTGCGAACTCGGGAAGCATGGTCGTCATCGCCGGCAACTACAATTTTGACTACACCGGAGACGGCGGTCCAGCTACCGATGCGGCTCTCCAGGGGCCCACTGGCGTGGCGGTTGACAAGGCCGGCAACGTCTACATCGCCGATGACTGGAACAATGTCATCCGCATGGTCACGGCGGGGACAAACGTCATTACTACCGTGGCGGGCAACGGGTTTGGAGCCTTTTCCGGCATCCCCAGCTACATTGGCGACGGCGGCCCGGCTACCAGCGCGCAGCTTTACAATCCCGAGTCAGTGGCTCTCGATGGAGCAGGCAATCTCTATATCACCGACACGTTCAACAACGCGATCCGGGAGGTCTCTGCCAAAACGCAGATCATCACCACCGTGGCCGGCAACGGCTCTTCCTGTTGGGGTGGAGACGGGGGACCCGCCACAAGTGCGCAATTATGCAACCCCGCAGGCGTAACTCTCGATAGCGCCGGCAATCTCTATATTGCAGACACTTCGGACTACGTCATTCGCAAGGTCTTCGTATCCGGCCTGCCTCCTGTGGTGCCCGCGGCCGCGCCTGCGTTCAGCATCGGGACAGGAAACTACGCCACGCCGCAAACTGTCACCATCTCTGACACGACGCCGGGGGCATCCATCTACGTCACCCTGGATGGAACAACGCCCACCTCTGCTTCGCACATCTACATCGGCCCCATGAACATAACCGGCACGGTCACAGTAAAGGCCATCGCGATCGCCAGCGGCTACCTGCAAAGCGCGGCAGTTACCGCTGCCTACACCTTCACGACACCGCCCGCCACGGTAATCAGCACGATAGCCGGAAGCGGCGTAAATGGCTTCCAGGGAGCCGGCGGGCCGGCAACCAGCGCAAAACTCGGATTGCCTTACGGGCTGATCCGCGATGCCAATGGCAACCTCTACATCACCGACTACGGTGACAGCGTGGTGTGGAAGGTGGATGCGCAAACCGGAAATATTGCCGTCGTTGCGGGCAATGGAACTGCCGGCTACACCGGCGACGGCGATCTGGCAACCAAGGCCCAATTGAACGCTCCCATGGCTTCGGCAATGGATGCGCTTGGCAACCTCTATATTGCGGATTCTTCAAACAACGTAATCCGGAAAGTGGCTTGGGATACAGGAATCATCACCACCATTTCCGGTGACGGCAATGCCGGCTACTCCGGTAATGGCGGCCCCGCGGCTGCCGCGGAGCTCAACGACCCTCAAGGCCTGGTGTTCGACAAGGCCGGCAATCTCTATATTGCAGATACCGCCAACCGCGTGGTTCGAAGGATAACCGGGACTGCAGGCACCATCACCAATGTGGCCGGAGTCCATACCAGGGGCTATTCAGGCGACGGCGGCCTGGCTATCAATGCCGGACTCGCAAGTCCCGCCCAGTTGGCTTTCGACAGTGCCGGCAATCTCTACATCGAGGGGGGCGCCAGGGTTCGCATGATTTCTGCAACCTCCGGCATCATTAACACGTTGGCGGGCAACGGCATCGGGGGAGAAAGCGGCGACGGGGGCGTTGCGACCGCTGCGGAAATTATGCCTCGGGGGGTTGCGCTCGATGGTTCCGGCAATCTCTATATCGGCGATGTCTTTGGCGGCATCCGTGTGGTATCTCCCACCACCGGCATCATCACCCGCCAGATAGGAAACGGGTATTGCTCCTATAGCGGCGACGGCGGCGCACCCGGTGTCGCCGGCATTTGTTCGCCGCACGGCATGGTTTTCGACGCGGCGGGCAACCTCTACTTTGCCGACCTGAACAACTTCACAGTCAGGATGGTGGCGCCTCCCCAGGCCCCAGTTGTCCCGGTTATCACCTGGCCTGTGCCGGATCCAATCACGTATGGAACCGCGCTCAGCGCTGTTCAGCTCGATGCCACAACCACCGTACCCGGAGACTTTGCCTACAATCCGCAGGCCGGAACCGTTCTTCCTGCCGGAACGCAGACCCTGGGCACAACCTTCACGCCCGCAAACAAAACCAAGTACGCCACCGCGACGTCCAGCGTCCCGCTTCAGGTCAACAAGGCTGCATCTGCGGCGACCCTTGGATCGTCAGCCAGTTCCGTGACAGTCGGCTCCTCTATTACGCTGACCGCGACGTTGACTGGACCCGGCGTTGTGCCCACCGGAACGGTCACCTTCTTTAACGGTTCAGTGACTCTGGGCACGGGTCCGTTGAGCAGTGGAGTAGCCACATTGACTGTTAGCTCGCTTCCCATCGGCAACAACAGCATTACGGCTGCCTATGAGGGCGACTCAAATTACTTTGCAACCTCCTCCAACGCGGTCGGCATTGCAGTTTCAGGCAACCCGCCAGCCACCGTAGGTCTCACGGCATCGGCAAACCCCATCACCTATGGAACATCGGTGACGTTCACCCTGACGGCCTCTGGCAGCGGAAACGTTCCAACCGGCACCGTGACCTTCCTTGATGGCGCCACCGTACTCGGCGCCACGCCGCTGAACTCCAGCGGCGTGGCTGCCCTGGCCACCGCAGCACTGGCGGCAGGACCGCACACCATCACTGCAAGCTATCCCGGCGACACGCATTTTGGCGCCGTCACTTCTTCCGCCGTCAGCCTGACGGTGAACAAGGCCGCGCCGGTCATTACCTGGGCCAAACCCGCGGCGATCAAATATGGCACGCCGCTTGGATCCAATCAACTGAACGCAAATGCCTCGGTGCAGGGAACTCTGGTTTACTCCCCCATTGCAGGCACCGTACTGGCGGTTGGCACACCCACCCTCTCGGTCAATTTCACGCCAAACGATACCGGCAACTACACGGCGAACTCCGCCACAGTCACAATTCAAGTTACGCCAGCCGTCCTGACAGTCACCGCAACTGACGCCAGCCGCGCCTATGGCGCAGCGAATCCCACCTTTACCGCCGGTATTGCCGGCTTTGTGAACGGGGACGCACAAAGCGCTGTAACCGGCTCACCTGCCCTGTCTACCACCGCCACATTAACCTCGGCGGTTGGAAGATATCCCATCACTGCCGCGCAAGGCACACTTGCCGCAGCCAACTATACGTTTACGTTCGCTGCCGGAACGCTGACCATTGCTAAAGCAACCCCCGCCGTCTCCTGGGCAACACCCGCGGCCATTACCTATGGGACCGCGCTGAGCTCAACCCAGTTGAATGCCACTTCCGCAGTTGCCGGAAAGTTCACCTATACTCCAGCCGCCGGCGCGGTGCTGACTGTCGGCACGCAAGCATTGTCGGCAACTCTCGCTCCAACCGATGCCACCGACTATACAGCCGGATCGGCAAGCGTCAACCTGGTTGTCAACCGGGCCAAGCCTTCAGCGAGCCTCAAGGCGTCTTCGGTATCTGTCGCTTACGGCGCTTCAGTTACCTTGACGGCAACCCTGACCGGCACCGGAGTCTCGCCGGCCGGCTCCGTCGCATTCCTTGACGGCGCCACGCAACTGGGAACCGGCACGTTGAATGCGAGCGGCGTGGCAACATGCGCCACCACCAGCCTGGCGGTGGGATCGCACTCCATCACGGCAAGCTACCTGGGCGACACCAACTACACCACCGCGGTTTCGGCCGCGGTGTCTGTCTCCGTGACCAAGGCAACGCAGAAAATCACCTTCTCGCCGCTTCCGGCCACGTTCACCTATGGAATGAGCCCGATCAACCTCTCGGCGACTTCGGATTCCGGACTGCCAGTTGCCTTTAGCGTCACAGGCCCCGGATCACTCAACGGCAACACGATCACCATCACGGGCGCCGGCTCGGTTGTGGTCGCAGCGAATCAGGCTGGGAACGGAAACTACTCCGCTGCCGCTGCCGTTTCACAAACCATCAAGGTAAACAAGGCCACGCCGACTGCGGCCCTCTTGTCTTCTGAACTCACGGGGTCCTACGGCGCATCGGTCACGCTGACCGCCACCTTAACCGGTGCCGGCAGCGCGCCCACGGGCACCGTCACCTTCCAAAACGGTTCAACTTCGATCGGAACGGGCACACTGAATTCGAACGGAGTTGCGATGCTGGTCCTCACCACTCTGCCCATTGGCGCCGACAGCCTGAAGGCAAGTTACGGTGGCGACACAAACTACGCTACCGCAACCTCGGCCGCAGTCAGCGTTACGATAAACAAATCCAGCCAAACCATTACCTTCACACCGCTGGCGCAGTCGGTAACGTACGGGGTCAGCCCCATCGCCCTGGCGGCAACCTCCACTTCCGGTCTTGCCGTGACATTCGGCGCTACCGGACCAGCCACCGTGACCGGCAGTACTCTAACCATCACTGGAGCGGGAAGCGTGGTAGTTACCGCCAGCCAGACAGGAAACGGCAACTATGCAGCGGCTACGCCGGTGTCCCAAACAATATCCGTTACCGCGGCCGCTCCCAGCATCGCATTGAAGACGTCTGCTGGCGGCGCTGCTTATGGCGCCACGGTCACCTTCACCGCCACGCTCACCGGTGGCGCAACCAAGCCTGCAGGAACGGTCACCTTCCTCAACGGCAACTCAGCGGTCGGCACGGGTGTGCTGAACGCTAGCGGCGTGGCCACGCTGGCCATTGCCACGCTCCCCGTTGGCTCAGACTCCATTACGGCAAGTTACCCGGGCGACAGTCGCTATCTACCCGGTGTCTCTGCCCCCGCAATTGAGACTGTGAGCCCCGGAACAGCAACCGCAAAACTGACCTCATCGGCAAGCTCGGCAAGTTATGGAGCTTCAGTAACCCTGACGGCGACTTTGACCGGCGCTGGAGCCAAGCCCACCGGCACAATCAACTTCCTGAACGGCAACACATCACTTGGAACGGGCACGCTCAACAGCAGCGGCGTTGCCACGCTCGCCACTACCGCGCTCCCCGTAGGCGCAGACAGCCTCAAGGCCGCCTATTCGGGAGACGCTAATTACGCAGCAGCCACATCGCCCGCACTCGCGGTGACAATCGGCAAAGCCGCTCAGACCATTACGTTCACTGCGCCTGCCACGCCGGTAACCTACGGCGCGGCTCCAATCGCCCTTGCTGCCACGGCAAATTCCGGTCTCACGGTGACCTTCACCACGACGGGACCGGCGACTGTGAATGGCAGCACGCTTACGATTACCGGAGCTGGTTCGGTGACCGTAAGCGCCAGCCAGACCGGAAACAGCAACTACGCGGCGGCAACCGCGGTATCGAAGACCATCACTGTCAACAAGGCCACGCCCACGGACATCGTGACCCCGTCTTCCACCACCGCTCCCAACGGCTCGTCGGTCACCTTCACGGCCGCCGTAACCGGACCGGGAAGCACCGCGCCCACCGGTACGGTGACCTTCATGGACGGAACAACGACGCTCGGCACGGGGAAATTGACCAGTGGGTCAGCCGCGTATTCAACCACCAAACTGACAACCGGAATCCACACCGTCACTGCAAAGTACGCGGGGGATACCAACTACGCGGCGGCAACCTCGGTCGGAGTCACTGTTACCATTACGGCAAAATAAGCCGCGCGTAATTCAACCCTTGGCGGAGGAGCGAGCCATGCTCCTCCGCAAAGGGTAAAACTTGAACTGCCGTTATCGTCTACGTTCTGATGCCGTCCAGCAAGCGGCCTGCCGCGGTTTGCGAGTGCTGACACGCTTGACGCTTTCAACTCCAGGAGCCGATCAAAGCATTCCCCGCTCTCTTCTGTCTTGGAGCAGGAGAGGCCATGTTGGGCAAAGGGCAGATTCCAAACTCCCCTTTAGACCCACCCCAATACTCAATTCGTTGTGAAGTTCAACACCGTCCCCGACGTCGTCCCCACCGCATTTGAGGCCACAACCTCGAAGTAATAGGTGGTCTTCGTCTTCAGCCCGGCAATTGTGGCGCTGACCGGAGTCGCAGTCGAGCCGGTCAGTCCGCCGGTCTTCGCGGTTATGCTGGTCAGCGCGGTCCTGCTGGTTCCGTAAGTAAACCAGTACTGCGCAGCGGCATTGTTTGCGGTGACGATGCCGTTCAGCGTGGCGCTCGGTGTATTCACATTCGAGGCCGCCGCGGTGGTAACCTTGGGCGCAGTGGCGATTACATAAGCCGCCGTGGCGACGGCGCTCTGCGTGTATCCCGGCGCCACCGCAATCGCGTTGATCGTTTCCGTTGCCGTTACCCTGATTCCAGCGGAAGTGTATTTCGTCGATGAAGCAGAGGGCGTTGTTCCGTTTGTTGTGTAGTAGATCGATGCACCATTCGTTGGATCTGCGATGGTGGCTGTTTGCGCCGAGGTGTACGTTCCGGCAGCCAAACGGATAACAGGCGTCGCTGTTGTGCCCAGCGATGTCATCGTGACTGTGCCGTTCACGAATGTAAAGCTGTAATTCGCTGCAGTCAGCGAGCCTTGCGTAATCGTGATCGGATAGCTCCCCACCGCTGACCATTGCCTGGCGGTTGTTGTCTCGGTTGGAGCGCCCTTTAACACCGAGGAGCTTTCGCCGTTTACATATCCCGCTGTTGCATACGTTAGCTTGGGAAGCGTCTGCCCATACGGCGCCGATACGCTCGTAGCGGTCACCGTTAACGGCGCCTTGTTCACGGAGACGATCCTCGATACAGCAGCGGCCGCGGAGTAGTTTCCGTTGCCAACCTGGCTGGCGGTGATGGTGACGGTGCCTGCGCCCGTAATCGTCAAAGTGGCGCCGCTGAACTTCGCCGGTCCTGTAACACTGAGCGTCACGGGAAGACCGGAACTGGAAGTCGCCGACAAGGCGAACGAACTGCTGCCGTAGATGACTGAGGATGGCAGCGGCAGGAAGGTGATGTTCTGTGCTGCCTTGCTGATCGTGAGTGTTCCGGTTGCTACGCCGGCCAGATTCGGGTCTTCGATAGTTGCGATCACGGGATAGCTTTTCGCTGCCGTCGGCGGAGCCGGTGAGCCATTGTACGTAATGCCTACCGGCAGGCCAGCCGGAATTGTAGTGGCCGTGATTGAAATGGGGGAGCCCGTGTAGACCTGCGCCAGATTGGCGAGAGATAGCTTTGCTCCGCCCTTGCTCTCGACAATGTTCTGCGTGACTTGGGTTGCGGGCGCATAGGTATTGTTGCCAAGCTGATTGGCCGCCACTAACACGGTTCCCGCGCCGCTGAACGTCAGGATGTTACCGCTGATTGAGCCCGGCCCGGAAAGAACGCTGAATACAACCGGCTTTCCTGACGGGCCACCGGTAGCCGAGAGTGTCACAGGCCCTGCCCCGTAAGGGATGGGCGAAGTTGGCTGCGGGAAATTGATGTTCTGCGGCAGTTCGAAGACGAATGCTGCCGATGCCACGGCGCTCGGCACGCAGTTGCTGGCGATGGCGATGGCCTGGACAGTCTCGGTCGCCGATACCGTGATGGGGTAGTTGCCGTAGGAAGTCGAGGACATCGAAGGCTTTGTCCCGTCGGTTGTGTAAAAGATCATGGCATTGGCGCCGGAGTCCTGAATGGTGACCTTCTGGGGTGTTGAGTAGACCCCGCCTGCAGGCGAGATAACCGGGGTAGGAGCGGGAGGGAGCACCTGCAGGTTCAACTGCATTGAAGCTGTTTGGGGGCCGCTCGTTGCCACCACCTGAATTGGATAGCCACCGGCAGCAAGGCCCGCCGGAATCGCAACGGTCAGATTCATGCCGCTGTGGTTTGGATAGGCGGAGAATGTGCCGCTAAAGGTGCAGGTTGCCCCAGGGGGCAAACCGGAACAACTTAGTGCATAAGGCGGGATTCCGACCACGACGAATGTCGTTGTGACGGTTCCCGGAGAAGCGGTATTGAAGCTGGTGCTGGCAAAGGACCACATATTCAACGAGGCAACGGAAACTGCCACGGTCTGGCGTTGGATCACGTTGCCGTCGTCGGCCACAATGGTGAAGTTGGAGGTGCTGCCGTACTCCGCTGAAGTTGGCCCAATCGCAAATGCGACCGTTGTGCTGGCTACCGCCGCGGGCGAAACGTCCAGCGAGGTGGAGCCGAATTGGCAGCTATCGCCCGGGTTCATCCCTTCGCAGTAAAGTTTCACACTGGATGTGTAGCCCTGCGATGAGGTCAGCGAAACGGTGATCGGGGCAGTCGTCTGGCCTACGTAAATCGGCGGGACCGTCGACTGGGAGACGGTTTCGTCAAAGCCCAGGACATAGCTGTCAGAGGCATACGCGGTGGCCGTAGTGCCATTGAACTGAGCGTTGATGTCGAAGACCTGGCGCCAGTCGTAATCGCCGGCCAACGTATAGCAGAAGCGTTCGGCGAGCGCATTGGCGGGAACGGTTACCGATGAGGGCAACGCAACGCCGGAGACAGTGGATGAAAGTGCGATCGTTGCAGACGAACTGGATGGAAGATTGAGAAACACCCAGCCGCAGCTCGAATTCCCGGTGACGGTTGAATCCTCCAGAGCAATTTGCAGCGCTGGAGCGGGCCCACCCTTGAAGACATGAAACGCGGAGGTTCCATTGTCCAGTTCCACCATGTCGTCAATCCCACTGCTGTCCAGACTGTGCGCATAAAGCGGATAACCGTATTCTGCGAAAGGCACGATATTGTAAGTTGGAGTAAAGGTTCCGTCGCCGTTTCCCATCAAGAACTGGGCGTACGATTCGCCGGGCCCCTCGCCTGGCCGCTGAAAGGCCACTTCGTCAGGCTTCCCGTTCCCGCTGAAGTCGCCGACCAGGGACGAGGCGAGAGGGTCGCCAAATTGCTCGTAGGGCATCACAGAGATCGGCACTCCGGCATAAGGCGCGTATGAACTACTTTCCTTGAAGCTCCCGTCAGCCAGGCCAAGATAGTTGGTGAAAGTAGCAGGCCCAAGGGTTTCAGTTTCTCCATCGGGCCACATCGTGTCATAACGGGCAATATCCGGCCTTCCGTCGCCATTCACGTCGGCCAGGGCAATGGGCTGAAAATCTGAAAACAACTTCTTCGCTGATTGAAAGGTGCCATCGCCATTGCCGTCGAACTCCCATACAGCGGAAGCGGTAGTCCAATAGCCGTTGGCGGTAGTAAAGACCAGGATGTCCAGCTTGCCGTCGTGATTGAAGTCGCCGGAGTACACTCGCGCAATATCTCCCATTCCATCGGGGAGCGTGACAGGAGCAGCGGAGTGAAATGTGCCATCGGCGTTGCCGAGAAAGGCTGTCACTTTGGCAGTGGGGCTTCCTCCCACGGCAACGAAATCCAGTTTACCGTCGTTGTTGAAGTCTCCAGTGGTCAGAATTCCATCGGCGCCGACGGTCGCGACTGGCTTCCCCTTGCCGAAAGTCCCGTTGCCATTGCCAGGCAGGAAGAGAATAAACCCTGCTCCCTCGGAGTATTCGGTATTCAATCCAATGGCGACCATGTCCATTAGACCGGTCTTTCTGAAGTTGCCGAGCCGGCAGTCGCCAATCCAGTGATCGACGATCCCAATTCCCATGTCGGTCGAGAAAGGCCCGTTAAACCGCCCTGTCCCGTCGTTGAGAAATCCGCTGGCAAAGTACTCGCCGGTCATTCCTAAGTCGAGAAAGAAGACATCTGTTTTTCCATCGTTATTGAGGTCGGGAAAAGATACCGACGATATGGGCGCATCGATGGTTCCCTGGCCGGGAACACCTGCATAGATTCCCTGCGGGAAACCAAAGTCGCCGCTTCCATCGTTCAGGTATGCGGTCACGGTATCCGTGTCGTTGTTCGCGGTAACGAAATCCGGCCTTCCGTCGCCGGTGAAATCTGCTACTCCAATCGAGTAAGCCTGGCCGTCGCCGACGTAGGTTCGTGCCGGCCCGAAGTTTCCCTTGCCATCGCCGAGCGCCACATTCAGCGTATCGCCTGCTTCAAAGCCATAATAGGGAGAAATGCCCGGAAACGACGCGGCAATAATGTCCGGATGCCCATCCCGATTGACATCGGCAATTCGAACCGAAGCGTTGCTGCCGCCCATGTAAACGGGCTGCGGAGCGGTGAAATGCCCAGCACAGTCGCCGAATGCAACCCAAACCATGGTGTTGATGTCTGCGACCGCTGCATCCAGGCATCCGTCGCCATTAAGATCGCCAAGCCTCCCGTCCAGGACCATGGGGTAATCGGTGTCTGGGTTGTTCGCGACTACAATCGCGCCTGCCTTGAACGTCCCGTCACCATTGCTAAGAAAGACCTGAGAGTTCTCAAATCCTGGCCCAGTGATCAGCAGATCGGACAAACCGTCGTTGTTCACATCCCCGGAGGTGATATTCCATGCGGTGATGGCGAAGGTCCTGGTGTTTGTGATGGTCGGGGCGCCAAAACCTCCCGAACCGTCCCCCGTAAGGAGAGCGATATAGGGAATTGCGTTTGGGCTGGCAGCGACGGTAGTCACCATTACGGCCGCAATATCCGCCTTGCCGTCGTGATTGAAGTCATCGATCACCACGGATTCGGGCGGTTCCGGCAGCGAGTATTCCTGCTCATAGCCGAATGTGCCGTCGCCATTGCCAAGCAAAATTCCGATGGACGACGTGTCCGCCTCCGCCACCACAATGTCCAGTTTTCCGTCGCCGCGAAGATCTCCTGTGGCAATGCCAACCGGCGCCAGCCCCCTGCTGAGCGGAACAATGCGCGGAAGCTGAAAGGTTCCATCGCCGTTTCCCAGGTAAATCCAAAGGTCGTTCGTCAGGCCATTCGCCACAATAAAATCCATGTGGCCGTCCCGATTGAAGTCGCCGGTGACAACCGAGGTTGGCAGTGCGCCGGCCGGTAACGATGGCCGAAGCAGAATGCCGGGCGCGAAGGATGCATTGGGCGTCTGGCCTCGCGGGTGAACGGCGAGGCTCGCTTTGGCCCGGCCTTGCACCTTGGCGGAGTGCATCCTGTGCTGTTCAAGCAGCCGGGCACCCGGCACAACTCCGTCGAATTGCGGGCGAGGAGTGGGGCGCGCCGACTCAAAATGCCCTTCAATCACCTTCTTTTTTTGGACGAACGGTGGTCGCACATCCGCTTGCTTGCTCGGCTCCGGGCGCAAAACCTGCGCCCCGCAGGGTGAGCCTGGCAGCAATGTCAACACGAAAATTCCGGCGAGAGCGAGCGGCCAGCAGGGCGCAAAAGCACGTTTGCAACATGAATGGAACCGGCCAAGTGCATCGATCTGGCAGGACATGATGCCTCTATTTTAACTCCGGCAGGTATTTCATCGCATTCTGGCTTGATGGGGAAGTAGCCGCCGAAATGCAGCCCCCATCACCTCGGGGCCGCGTTCGCAATGAAAACGGAGATTAAGGGCAATCCAGGCGGCACAACGAAGGGTTACGACACAAATGCCGACTGGGACACGGCAGGGATGCCGCAAGTGCAGATATTTTGGTGGAGCTGAGCGGGATCGAACCGCTGGCCTCCTCGTTGCGAACGAGGCGCTCTCCCAGCTGAGCTACAGCCCCACGACTTAACCATCTTACCAGCGGACGGCATTTCCGGGAAGGGATGCCGTCCGCCGGTGTCTACAACTGATTCATATTCGCCAGGAACTCGGCGTTGTTGCGGGACTTCTCCAGGCGGCTGATGAGCACTTCCATGGCTTCGACGGGCGACAACGGGTTGAGGACCTTGCGCAGAATCCAGGTGCGGGAGAGGTCGTCCTTGGGGATGAGCAACTCTTCCTTGCGGGTGCCGGAGCGCTGGATGTCGATGGCCGGGAAGACGCGCTTGTCCACGAGTTTCCGGTCCAGGATGATTTCCATGTTGCCCGTGCCCTTGAACTCTTCAAAAATAACTTCGTCCATGCGGCTGCCCGTATCGATGAGGGCCGTTGCGATAATCGTGAGGCTGCCGCCATCCTCGATGTTGCGGGCTGCGCCGAAAAACCGCTTTGGCTTATGCAGGGCGTTTGAATCAACGCCTCCCGAGAGGACCTTGCCGCTGGGGGGCACGACGGTATTATAGGCCCGTGCCAGGCGCGTGATGCTGTCAAGCAGTATCACGACATCCTTGTTGTGCTCC
>CAIWFH010000193.1 GCA_903911925.1 uncultured Acidobacteriaceae bacterium | reverse complement strand
GGCGGCCCAGCATGCCATACTGGGCCGCCCCCGGAGGCATCGCGGCGATGGGCCACGATGCTATCCAACTCGTTGCAGGCGGCGATCTTGCGCGCCTTGCTCGGAAGTGCTCGGAAGTACTGCCGCTTCCTAGTACGTGCATTCCGTGATCTGTTCGACCGGGACGCCGAAAGTCTTCGCTGCCAGGTCGTAGATGTCTCTGAGTTCAATTGCAACGCGATTGCCGGCGTGGTCTACCGCGACTGCGTTGCCGTCGATGTAGCTACACTTCTCGTGGCCGCTCTCCATCAGGACGGCTATCTGCCCCTCGGCAAGATGCGCGGCCAGTTCAGCCACTACATCAACCTCAAGGGGCGCATCCTCGCCGTCGGGCCAGGAGTTTGTGGGCCATCCTCCGTCGTCTGTTTCCGAGTAGACGCCAAAGAGGGTCGTGCCGCCAGCGTCCTTGGCAAAGACGTGCAGTGCGCGGGCTTCCGCCCATTCACGAAACTTCGCTTCGTCGGTGACCTGAAAATAGTTGGTTCTGGCTGTGCCATTCCATTCGGCCATGGGAAAATTCTCCAGTAGACGCTATTTGAGGGGCTGGGCCGTGGCCCTGTCCGGGACCTCGATAAGGAAAGAGGGGCTCACAGGGGAAAGCTTCACATGCACCTCCGAGTGCCACAGGCCTCTGAAAACGATGGTTGGAAGTTCACCACGCCACACGCGGGAGCGGAGAGCCTATCGGCCGACGGACTCTCCTGATTCAGACCGCGCGCAGCGGGGCTGACGGCTGCATTCCTGCTCCGTTCGATCCACAGGTGGTTGAAGTCACGCAACTCCTCAAACCACACACCCACGTCGCCTGTTCTGGCGCCAATCGTGCTGCAAAAATGATCGTCGTGCTGCGTGGAAGTGTTGCGCATGTACTCGCCGATCTCCCCGGTCAGACAAGCCAAGGGGAGATACAACCATGCTGGAGTAATTGCGGTAGCAAGCTTGTCGGCAAGACAGAGTTGCGATACGGGCCGGCCACAGGCCCTTGCGTAGCTGCGGGAATGTAGCAGGGTGAATTCGCCCCATTTGTCCCCGAACAGAACGCGCATCACGCGTGCTCCGCGCTCTGGATGGCGCTCACCGCTGGCTCCGTCCATGTCCGTGCAGCCGATGTAGCCGATGTCGTGAAGAAAGAAAGCAAACCACAGCCGCGGATCGAGTGGGGGCCCAAACAGCCTTAGCCACGCGACCGCGATCATGATGGGATGGAGGAGAAACTGATGAGCGCCGAACAGAACGCTCTTCGTGCCGATTGTCATGATTGCCTCGTCGAGAGCACAGCATCTGCTGGCGTCGCAGGACGCGCAGATGCCGGCATGTTGTTGGTGTTGGGTGAGGATCATCGCTCCCGCATGAAGGCAACCATCAGCGGCGTGGTGCGCGTCCGCGCGGCGACCAGGAGGTCGTAGAGGGTAGTCGTGAGTTGTCCTGAAACCACGCGCTAGTCACGCGGTTTGGGCAAACCGCACGCTGGAAGGAATGGGGGATCCGAGGGCGCAGCGGATCATCTCTTTGGTGCAGCCGGCCCAGCAGTGGTACATGCGGGGCTCGGCAACGGAGATCGAGAGATGAGTTTCATTCCGGTCCTCGCCGCGTTGGGCACACGATGGACATTGGGCTACGTAGTTCTTGCCGCTGCGCCGGTGGATGCGTATGTAGCTGAGGATATGGAAGCCATGGTTCTTGCCTTCAACGGCAAGCGGTGGGACCCAGGGAATCGCGGGGACTGGGGCCGGGATGGGTGACATTCCGGCGGTGAGGGTTGCGAGTTCCTCCCGAGTGACCCGTCTGACTTGGCAAAGCAACTGAAGCTGCGCTTCTATGGTTGGCTCGGCGTCCTCAAACCAGTAGCGTTCCATGCTGGTGCGATGGATCCCGAGAGGTCCGCGGATTGCGTTCCCGAATTCGCCTGGTTGGAGTTCGTCCTGGCGCGGGAACACCTCGATCCCGTCTTCCTTGTTTTGTTTAATCGCGATGCCGAGGCGGCGCGCAACATTCAGAACATAGAGCCGGCAGAGTTTCGCGGGCAACGGTTCCGCCAGGAATATCCAGAGATGGCCACCCCGGCGGGACTGTTCTATCAGGGCCTCGATGCCATCTTCACGGAAAGCCTGTTGGAGGTGGAGAAGATCGCGGCGAGCGTCGGCGTTGTCTGCATCGATCACAATCCACTTCGAACATTGCGACTCGGGATTG
>CAIWFH010000192.1 GCA_903911925.1 uncultured Acidobacteriaceae bacterium | reverse complement strand
GTCACCGCTCAATTCCCGGAGGGCGGCTTCCACCGTCTTGCAGGTCTGGCCCCCATTGATGATTTGCAGCCCTTCTACCTTCACCTGGTAGTTTTCACCTTGCAGGGCATTGTAGTCGAATTTCCGGCACGTCAGCGTCAATCCGTTGTTGTAGAAGTAAAAGCTGGGCCGCTGCGCCGGCGCCAACAGCGTCTGCCGGATTCCCTCGTTCACCCGGTTGCCATACAGTCCCAGGTAGCGGCGGATGTTTCGCTCCAACAGCCGGTCGCCATGCCGACGCAGCAGTTCCGCAATCTCCGTTACCGGGACTTTGCCCACCACCACGCGAATGAAGTTGAAGTCCTCGACGATTGCCTTACCGCTGAATCGTAACACGTCGCGAACGGGTTGGCTGGTCTGGAGCAGGTTGAGAATGATCTCATGGTTCACGTGCTCCAAGCACACCCGATCCGGAAACCTCTCGCGCTCAATCAATTGCTGCGCCTGGGCCGTCCACGTCAGCCCGTTGTTGCACATCACGAATCTGACCCGGGGAATGTTCCCATCCCGAATCAAAGACCGTATCTCCTCCAATCGCGCCAGCAGTTGCGCATTCACGGTGACCACCGACGCCGGATCAAACAACAACCGGACCGCCTGAATCGCCTTGCTTATTCCGTTTTCAGGAAAGTTCGCGTCCCCCTCTAGGTCTTGCTTATACTTGCCTTGGAACAGCGTCACCGTGAACTCGCCATCCGCAACGTCAGAAACCTCAACGGCGTCCACCCCGAAATCCGAACCGCCTTCCGTCATGCAATCCATGGCCTCATCTTCGGTCAGATCGAGGACCGTTTTCACACACAGGAGCACGAAGGATGCCGATCGGAGCTTGGGTTCGTCGTTCTTGATGTTGAGTCGATCTGCAAACTGGTCTTTCAGCTTGCCCGCGAGCGCGCGGACCTGTTGGTCAATAATGCTGGCATTTAGGTTCATCGTTTTGCCTTTCTAGTGATTGTCTCTTGTTTCTAATCAATACCCGTGTGTTCCGTGGATTCCGCGGTTCATCATCTCCCCTCTGTGGTTTCTAGCGCAACGATCGCGACTGCCGTCACCTGCTTCGGTTTGCGATTGCCCGCCGCGGCCTTTGTCAGTCCCTTGATTGCCTTAAGCACCGTAACCACATCGTCCGGCACGTCATCCATTGCCGCCACAATGTCCGCCTCGGAAAGCGCCGTCTTGAGTTTGCGGCTCTGAAGCTCGGCGCGAATCTGACTCAACAGCTTCTTGGCGTCGCAAAGCGCCATCCCGTCCGCCCATTCCGCGTTCACGATTTCTTCCGAGTGGATCGTCGCTTTCAAATAGTCATTGCGGCATTCCGGGTCTTCCTGCTGAAGTTTGTGGGCGATTCGTTGCTGCACCTCAGATCGCTGTGCCGCGAGGGATTTCTGTATGGCCTCCTGCACGGCAGTCTTGATGGCCTCCGTCTGGCCTGCGTCCTTCGCCTTCTGCACCGCCGCTTTTTCAATAGCACTGGCGTCCAATAGATAATTCTCAATTTCGTTCCGGCTCCAGATGGCGCAACGCAGGTCTAGCTTGAAACCTTCGCCCCGGGCTTTCTTCTCTAATTCCTTTTTCGCCTTCTTCACGCCGCTCGCGCTCCGGTAATCCCGGTCGCCAATCACCAGAAACTTGGCCTGCCGTCCGCCGTGAAGCTGGCTCAATCCGGG
>CAIWFH010000191.1 GCA_903911925.1 uncultured Acidobacteriaceae bacterium | reverse complement strand
CTTATCGCCGATATCGACATAAATGTGCTTGATATAGCCCGACACCTTCGCATGAACATCTACAACCTGATAAGGCTGGAACTGCCCAGCAAGATTCAAGGTGTGCGCTATGTTCCCGCGTGTGACCGCGACTACTGTTGCGGACGGGATCTCTGCGGCATTCGCCCCTGAGTCTCGATCCTTTGATTTGCAGGCAACTATGCCGGCAGGAACAAAGAGCGTCAGTCCCGCGGCAAGAACCAGGGAGATTCGCTTTCGCATATCTCGAATTCACCTCATAGTTGTTTTGTGATGGCTTGGTCAAAATGGCAGGGCAGGTTCTCCAGAAGGGAACATGCCACGCGACGGGCGGCCATCAGGCCAACGCCGACGGTGTCATTTCGTTACGACAGGGGAAAGGCTAGGCGAGGAAGGGCGGGGGGCGAACGAAGATCGTGTTCAAAATAGCACAATGTATTTGCTGCGAAGAATTAGCTTGCTGTTCCCATTGGCCTGATGCCGGCGGGTTCAAAACAACGAGGACCTGCCAAATGAAGAACACGGTGGCAGGTGCCAAGATCAGCCGTTTTACGGGAGAATCATGCCGGCCAGCCTGTAAACCTTCAGGTGTTTTGGATTGTTGGTCTTTAGAGAGAAGCTTGGCTTTCGGAATCTGATGAGAAGCAGCCTGAGGCGGATCGTACAGGGAAAGCTTGTATTGCAGACCCCATGCAAAGACGCAGAACGCCAATCCCAGGAGCGCTAGCGTCCCGAAGCGACCATAAAGCCGAGTTTTGATCCAACCGTGCACAGTCAACGCAACCTGGGTGTGGTCTAGACAAACGCGCTCCAAGTGATTATAGGGCACGCGATCAAAGAAGGGTACTTCATACTCTTAGATCGCATATGCGCCTTTACGGGTTGCACAATTATTCTTATCTGTCATAAGAGCTGACGCTCTATCGGTTGATCACCCGCCGAAGCCACCCAGCTCAGCTCACCTTCTCCCGAGATGATTGACCTTAGCGATGGGCACACGTCAGCTACGAAGTTTCAGCTAATGACTGTTTCGCAGAAGACAAGCGCCCCATTCGTTTTCCGCTACAGATGACATTTCATGAAAAATGCCTGAGTTGGCCACCCGGCCTTCATGGCCAAACTTCATGGTTTGATAGCATGCGAGTATGAAGCCGGCTTGAACGCATCCAGCGGAAATCCAAGCCGCTTCCACTCGTCATAGCCGCCGCGCAGAGGGCGCACACGCTCGATGCCAAGCTTGTGTAGGGTCATGGCGGTTCTCGCAGAGGTAGCCTCGCTGGGACATGTGCAATAGAGCACAATGTCGCGGTCGCGCGGAATCTCGTGGCTGCGAGCGGACAAGGCTTCGGGGGAAAAGTGAACCGCGCCGGGAAGCGTAAAGGGGTCCGGCAACAGTTCCAGCGGATGACGCAGGTCCACGATGAATACCTGCTCACCGGCATCGAGTTGCCGCTTCAATTCCTCAGGCTCGAGGCGCCCGGCAAACAGTTGCTTGAGGATCGCGTGGCGGCGGACGACGCGCCAAACCAGGAACCCCAGAATCCCCAAGACCAGCAAAGTTCCAGAGAATCTTCCTGCCCAATCCAGCAGACGTGGATCGCGCCTCAACAAGTCGCCTAAGAAACGACCGGCAGCCAGAAGCCCCGCAAGCCATAGCGCGGAACCAATGCCGTCGAAAAAGAGAAAGGCACCGAATCCCATGCCGTTTTGGCCGGCTATCGGCGAAGCCAGCGTTCCCAACCCCGGCACGAACTTGGCAACCAGGAGCGTGAAGGCTCGGTGGCGGCCAAATGTGTCCCGCGTGCGGCGGACACAGATCGCGGGCTCGAAAGAAAGCTTGCATAGAAAGCGCAGGACATGCTGGCCGTACTTACGGCCAATGAAGAACCAGGCGCTGTCCGCTATGAGAGATCCGGCCAACCCAGCCAACAGAGCAAACGCAAAGTTGAGTTCGTGCTCGGCGGAGAGGGCTCCAGCAGTCAGAAGAACCGGCGTGGCAGGCAGCGGAATACCCAGTTGCTCGACCAAAACCCACGCAAGGAGGATCAGATATCCATACATCGGTAAGATGTTTTCAGGTAATGCCATCAGTTTGCCTCCTGCCCTGCCTTGCTCGAATTCAGGCCGCCGAAGTCATGGCCGTCTCTTGACCCACTCCCACGCATGGCAGATCATTCGTCGGGGCGGTCTCTCCACGGTCGAAGTTCGCGACATGCCTTAGAGCAGAAGTTTTTGCCTCTCGGACCGTCTGCTTCGAGGCGCCTAAGAGAACAGCGCAATTCTGATCGGCATACTTTTCGAGAACGACCAAAACATACACGAAGCGCTCGAAGCTCTCAAGCGCAAGAACCCTCGCAACCGAGGAATCTTGTAATGCGGTCCCCGGGAGTTTGCCGTCGCCTTCCGATTCGGATATAACGGTCACCGGTCTAGTGAGGCCAGGCTGCAGTGTGATCATCCGAAGTGCATTGCGGACAATCATGCGCCGGGCCCAGGAATGCGCCCACTCACGGAAGACGGAATTCCCGTTGAGGCACTCATCGAGACTGGCTACGAAGCATCGCTCCGCCATCTCATGATTGGCCGTTAGCAAGAAGGAGAGCAAGTACAAACCACGAGAGTCTTCCGTGAATAACTGGCGGAAGTCTTCGCTCGTCGCATACTGATCTGTTCGGCTTTTCGCTATCCGATGTGTGCTTAGGCAACTCACTGTTCGCTCTCCTCGCCGTCAATCTTATCTGCAATGCTCAACTCTAGATGCCTCATAGCCCTAGTTTTGATTTGCGGCGTTAGGCGTAAACCTGCGTAGAATAAACTCCTGAATCAGGCTGTTGACCATGCGGCCGCTGCTGGTTATAAGGGCGTTCTTGAACAGCAGTTCCGAGCCGCGATTTGTCTCCGGATAGTAGAGATTCGAGATGGCCCCCGAGGCCAGGTCGCCTCCTACGCTCGAATAGTTCGGCTGCCACCGTCCGTTGTCTCCCTTGCAGACGAACGGGCTGGAGAGTGCATGAAGGGCGCGAGACCTTTTTGTGCCCGTGCCGCGGTAGTAGTACCGCGGGTCCTGGTGCAGAAGAGATGGCAGGATGGCGCCGCCGAGCATGATGTCGGTAAAAGCGTCGGCATAGCCAGCGCCCAGACGTTGACCGTATCCCTTTGCTCCCTGAACGTAATCGAGGCGGCTTGAAGCCTGATTGCTGGCGGCAAGTATCGCGATCCCCATGAAGGTAACAGGATCGGTGGATGCTTTGAGAGCCAGCGAGAACTTCAGCTTCGTTGTGAGCGGTGCCGGATTGGGATTGTAGACGACGTAGAAATTGGGAATGATGCCGAAAACGCGCTGTTGCTCCTCCAGTTTGACCTGCTCGACGGCGATTTGCTCGGGGGAGGAGTAAACGGTCACCGAAGTCGTTCCCCCAGCAATCCCGAGCTTACTGCCCGTCATGAAGATGAACTGGCCTGGATTGGGAATAATGGCCGAAGATCTCCAGTTTACGAATCCATTGGCGCTGATTGTGACGTGATACATGCTTCCCGGCTTGAGTTCGTTGAATTGATAGAAGGCGTTGTCGTTCGCTACAGCGGTGCGGCGATCTTCAGGGACTGCGCCCTCAAGAACAACCGTTGCGCCGGGAACGATGTCGTCGTTTACATCGACTACAGTGCCGCTCACACTTGCTGGTTGCGCCTCAGGCGCGGCAATTGCCGTGCTGCCTGCACTTCCTGGTTGCAGCTCAAGCGAGGCAATATCTTGCGCTATGGCTGTATTGGCGACAGAGAGGCAAACTATGAGGGCAAAGACTGATTTCCGGATACTCATCGTCACGGAGGTGCTCCTAGCTGAATCAAGCGGTCCTCGCACCGGGCGGTCCAATTTCGCTCTCTCCCGACTCTCAGTCCTGGCTGCAAGGCTCGTCTTGTTTTCGTTGCTCTTCATTCTGGTATTGAACTGCGGTCATTGGGCTAAGACCTGCCGCTTCACCCGGTTCTGTGAGACGGTCCAGGCAACTCAGTTTGTGTGCCTAGTTTGAAGTAGAGCAATTAGAACGCCAGGAAGTTTCGGGCGCATGGATCGGGCTTTAAGTATCTGAAAGATAGTAGGATATGAGACATAGGGCAGGCCGCCATGAGCACCAGGTGTCGGAGGCTTCGACACCAATCCCGACAGTTGGCGAGCTGTGTGACACTTGTTTCAGAGGGTACTTGCAGATGAGACCAGCTCTACGGCCCGGTGACGCACCCCAGGGAATTACGCCTTCAAGAGGCGATTTGCAGCGTGAAGGTGAGCGTCTCAAGCTGCTGCTGGATCTCACCAACGCGCTGGTCTCGAATCTGAAGCCTCGCGATCTTCTTCTGGCGATCTCAGAGAGCATTCGGCAATGCATGCACAGCGACCTCGTTTCAGTGTGGCTGCCGGATGCGGAGCAGCGCCAATTGCGCTCCGTGACCATGGACTTCCCGGAGGGCAAGGGATTCGCAAGGGAGGACCTGCTGCAGCTGGTGGAGGGTTCCGGTGTCGGCAAGGCCTTCAGAACCGGCAAGCCAGTGGTATCAACCAGGGCTGCTGATATGAATGAGCCGGAGCATCTCCTTGCTGTTGCGGAGGGCCTTGCGTCTGGCTGCTGTCTGCCCTTGATAAGCCACAACCGGATACTTGGCGTTTTGGGTCTTGGCTGGCGGATCGAGAACCCATCCAGTTCAGAGGATATCGAGTTCCTGATGCGAGCGGCGGGACAGGTTGCGATCGCTATCGAGAATGCCTCGGCCTACCGCGAAATTGCAGAGCTAAAAGACCGCCTCGCGCAGGAAAAGCTTTACCTTGAAGAAGAGATTCGCAGCGAGGCCGACTTTGAAGGAATTATTGGGCAGAGTTCTGTGCTCCGACAGGTGCTGCAGATGGTCGAGACCGTGGCTGCAAGCGATTCAACAGTTCTGCTGCTGGGCGAGACCGGCACTGGAAAAGAACTGATCGCCCGCGCTATCCATGATCGGAGCCGGCGCAAAGATCGGACACTGATCAGACTCAACTGCGCGGCAATTCCCACGGGGTTACTGGAGAGCGAACTATTCGGCCACGAGCGGGGCGCTTTCACTGGCGCAATCACGCAAAAGATCGGGCGGCTTGAACTGGCCGATCAAGGTACGCTGTTTCTGGACGAAGTTGGCGACATACCCTTGGAAGTCCAGCCCAAACTCTTGCGCGCCTTACAGGAACAGGAATTCGAACGCCTGGGCAGCGCGCGGACGAAGAAAGTGGATGTTCGACTTGTTGCCGCGACGAATCGCGACCTGGAAAAGATGGTTGATGAGAATCTGTTCCGGAGGGACCTCTACTACCGCTTGAATGTGATTCCCATCCGTATTCCACCCTTGCGTGAGCGCCCCGAAGACATACCGTTGCTGGTGCGTTATTTTACCGAGAAGTATGCCCGTCGCATGCAAAAGAGGATCAAAACCATCCCCACAACGTCATTGCGCAAGCTTGCGCAATGGCATTGGCCGGGCAACGTTCGCGAGTTGCAGAATCTTGTCGAGCGGGCAGTCGTCCTCTCGCGTACAGAGACGCTAGAGATTTCAGTGCCGGAATTGGCCGCCAGGGGTATGGGAGCCGCAACCGCGGAAATCCACAGGTTCGATGAGCGGGACAGGATAGTGCGCATCCTGAGAGAGACCAAAGGACGGGTCGGCGGAGCGGACGGAGCTGCCACTCGCATGGGCCTGAAACGAACGACCCTGATATCACGAATGAAGAAGCTGGGTATCGACCCACGAAGACTGCCCTAGAGGAAGGGTCGCAAGGCATTCAGTCAGGGCGATTGGTCTTGCAGGCGTATTCGGCGTTGGCTACCGCGCAAAGGTGTCGAAGACTTCGACTCTCTGTCGGCGCATGCCCGACAATTTCGACACAACCATCTCTCCGACCATTTCCATGCCGCCTAAAATCAAATACTTGAAGATACTGCCAGTTTGGCATCAACAATGCAGATAGTCACCTCGGAAGAGGTGAATCCCGATGTCGCAATTCCCACCCAAAACGATCCTTTGTGCAGTTGATTTGAGTTCCGCGTCGCCCATAGTCCTCAGCTGGGCCGGTATGCTCGCTCGCGCCTATGACGCAAGACTCCAAATCTTGCATGCGGAATCGGCGGAGTATCCGCGTTACTTTCTTCCATCACAGGCTGAAGAACTGGCCGCCGCCGGTGAGCGGGTCCGGAGCGCAATCAGGGAGGATTTGAAGAGATTAGTTGATGAAAACATCCCTGCACAGACCTCCTATGAGATCACCGTTCTGGAAGGGCATCCGGTGGAGAGGATTCTCGAGTTTGCAAAGCAGCAAAGACCAGATCTGATCGTAATGGGTAGTCACGGACGGAGCGGCTATGCCCGATTGAGACTTGGCTCTGTAGCCGAAAGCGTCGTGCAACAAGCCGTTCTCCCTACCCTGGTCGTGCGAGCGCGAGGAGGAAAACCCGCGCCTCAAAAGATTGCGAGTATTCTGTGTCCCGTGACTTTTGATGAACACGCAACGCAAAGCATTTTGATTTCAGCTGCACTCGCTGCGACGAGTGGCGGCAATCTCATTGTGATGCACGCGGAGGAAGGGGGCCTATCCCTGGATGTCAATGGGAAGCAACTCTGCGATTTGGTTCCCGCGAGCGTTAGAAGTCACTGCATGGTGATTGAAGTAGTCCGCCAAGGAAGCGCGGCAGAACAGATCCTTCTCGCCGCTCGAGAACACGACGCAGATGTAATTGTACTTACGGCCAAGCACCGGCGATTTCTGGACCTTACGGTAATTGGAAACACCACGGAAAAGGTGATGCGGCATGCGGATTCTACGGTCCTTGTTCTTCCTGTAGGCAGCTAATGGCTAGAGTGATACGGTGAGACTGCCGTCATTCGTAGTAGGCTACATGATGCCGATGCGATAGGTTCTCCCACGACTCGGCCTGTCAGCCGCGGTGTCCGGAAAATGCAACGTTGCGGAGGCGGAGAATCAGTTCCAAAACAAAATCCGACTGAGTCGTCCAGTCTGGAGACCGTTCAGAGAAAGGTGAGGAAAGGGATGAAGACACCCTCTGCGTGCACCTACGGAGATGTGCGGGCCACGAAGCTGTCCTTTGATGAAGCCGTCGCCAAAGTCGAGGAAGCCCTCAAGACGGAAGGGTTTGGCGTGCTCTGCTTGATAGACATTCGTGCCAAGCTGAAGGAGAAACTAGGTGTTGAATTCCCGCGATACGTTATCCTTGGCGCTTGCAACCCACCTCTGGCACGGCAGGCCCTTGAGCAAGATGTGAACCTGGGACTTCTCTTGCCATGCAATGTCATTGTCTACGAACACGATTCCCAGGTGTTGGTTGGGGCCGTCGATGCGGCACGGATGCTTTCGGTCACCGATCACCCGGAGATGGCTGGATTGGCGAGCCAGGTAAACGAACGGCTCGGGCGGGCCTTGGATATCATAGCCCCACGCGCATGAACGTAGCACTGGTCCTCTGATCGGGCTTGATTCGATCTCAGCAATTCGAGAGGAACTCCATGAGCATCTCACTTCAACCCTGGCAGGAAAAGCGTTCCGGAGGTTTTGATGTTATTGCTTTTGGGGCGCATCCGGACGACCTTGAAGCTGTCATGGGCGGAACCAGCGTCAAATTGGTTCGAAGCGGACATTCCGTGCTCTATGTGGACTTGTGCGACGGGGAGCCGGCACGCCACGCGGAACGCGGCGCGCGACACCAACAAGCACTAAAAGCCGCAGAGATTTTAGGCGTTGACCGCATCACGCTGTCCCTCCAGGATCGATTGATTGTTGATTCAATCGAGGCGCGATTGCAGGTGGCGTGGCTTGTGAGAACGCACAAGCCAAAGATCGTGTTCACAACATTGGGCTTTGGTGTGCATCCCGACCACAAGGCAGTTACGGACATTGTGGTGAATGGCATCTTCTACGCAAGGTTGCCCAAGTGGGACGAGGTTCCGGGTGGTGAATATTTGAAGGCCACCGACCCGCATGAAATTGAGCGGCTTTTCTTCGGTCATTGCAGAATGGAACCGGCATGGGACCGATTCGATTTTGCCGTTGACGTGAGCAGCGTCTACGAAAAAAAGGTAGCCGCACTTCGCTCCTACGAGTCTGTCTTCAGCGGGGATCAAGCTACGCTTCTGGACAACTACGGCACGGAAGACCGCTATGTGGGAAGCTTGGTCAACGTCCAATATGCGGAGTCATTCCGTTCGCGAAGCCCATTACTGGTTGAAAGCCCGGAAGTCTTCTCAAAATCGAGATTCGGATAGCATCTGGCATGACCCTACAGGCGCAGCATTATGGTGTATGAGAGCCTGCGTGCCCATTGCGAGACCGGTCTGATTGGCAACCACGGAACATTTGATCTTCAAGAGAAAGAAAATGTTCGCGGAAACTTCCCGCAAAGTCTCGAAATTGCCCTGACCTTTGGCAATGATTACGTCCGCACGTTTGAAGCTATCCTGAAATGCCCGGCTACAGTCGCACAGCACGGTTCCAGGCGCATCGGAACCGTTGTCAATCACTTCCGCAATCTCATCCATACCAACAGCTTGCGCATCGGCCATCGTGGCATCATTGAGTATCGGCCCACCGCGTACCGCAACAATGACGCGCCCAGCAGGCAATTGCTCGATAAGCAGCCTGTCGAAGACAATCTCTCCAGTATTGTCGGCAAGATAAAGGATTCTTCCGGCGGTCGAGAGAGTCGCGCCGAAAGAGCTAATTTCCCCGCAAAAGGGCTCGGTAAGAACCTCTTGGAGCGAGCGCCTGATGTCCACTTCTTGTAAGCTTTCGTATACTCCCAGATCGATCACGTTGCCGGCAATTGCCAACCTGACCGCATATGCAAAAGGGTCTTCTGCCTCTGATAATCTTGCTTGCAACTCGGGGAGAAGTTCCAGGGCCAGGGCATTGAAGCGCCGCTTTGCGTTTAGATAAACATCGGCAACCCCCGTCAGTTCGCGCAGCCTCCGGTGAATATACTGACTCATCGCAGGTGCCGACAGATTCGGGCTTCGTGCAGCGGCCATAAGCAGCGCCTCTTCCACGATCCGCTCATGCACTAATTTGTCGGGAGTTGCGAACCTGGCCGCTGCCAGCACATTGCGGACAAAGCAGGGTATACAGTCAAGTTCAAGAGTCATATGCCACCTAAAACGCCATCTCAAATTCGGCAAATGCACCGGTCTTTGGCTACGATCGGCCCTCACTGCCAATCATAGGCAGTACATTCCCTTTTGAGGTTACGGTACGCCATATAAGTTGAGCATCTCACAGAGCACGTACCTTGCGGTGCGTGGTTAACCGGCGAAGACAAGCGGCGAATTGAGACGGCCTGGCTTCTCCGTCTGCGACAGCATTCAAAGTTCCACCTAAAACCGCCGCCGGAGTTTTGCCACCAACTCGTGCATTCTCACGTTTGCAGGGGCTGTCCGTTCTCTTGCCGATGGAACATGCAGACGACTTCTGTCACAAATGTCCGGGTTGCCCTTGACAGGTCTGCAAAACTCTCCGAGACTACATGCCAGTGATTCCTTTGGGTGGACGCGCAACTGCCGCTATCGTCCGGTCTATATCGAACTGGGCCCTGCGCAGCGCGAGCCGCGGGAAAGAACGGGAATATGTCGAGAGTAGTCGTTTTGGGAGCGGGGATTGCCGGTCATACGGCGGCCTCGTACCTGCGGACTTGGCTGGACAAGACGCACGAAGTGGTTGTCGTTTCTCCTCAATCGGATTACAACTGGGTTCCGTCCAATATTTGGCTCGGACTGGGGCTGATGACAGAGAAGCAAGTTACATTTCCTTTAGCGCCCGTCTATAGCCGGGCTGGGATCCGCTTTGAGCAGACTCGAGCGGTCGAAATTCACCCGGAAGGAAGCGTAGATATTCCCGATCCTCATATCGTGGTGGAAAAGCGGGTTTCTGGACAGCCTGCGGAGCGCAGCCCTATCAACTACGACTATCTGGTAAATGCAACAGGCCCCAGGCTGAATTTTGACGCTACGGAAGGACTCGGGCCGGGTAAGCACACAGTCTCGGTCTGCACGCCCGATCACGCCAACGAAGCTGCCAAGGATTTCCTAGCGCTGGTCGAACTGATGAAGGTGGGTCAACGCTGCCGCTTCGTTGTCGGAACCGGTCACGGCATGTGTACCTGTGAAGGTGCTGCTTTCGAGTATGTGGTCAACCTGGAGTTCGAGTTGCGGCAGCATGGGGTGCGGGACAAAGCCGAAGTCATTTTTCTCACCAATGAGTACGAGCTTGGCGACTTCGGTATGGATGGCGCTTTCATCCGTCGAAACGGGTATATCACCCCTACGAATATCTTCACTGAGTCGGTTCTGGCCGAACGCGATATCTGGTCGATTACCCGTGCGCATGTGCGCAAAATCGAGCATGGACGACTGTTTTACGAAACACTGGCAGGCGAAGAGCACGAGTTGACGTTCGACATGGCCATGCTTCTGCCACCTTTTGCCGGGGTGGGTCTACAAGCGTTCGACCACGCAGGCGAGGAAATCACCTCGAAGTTGTTCGCGCCCAACGGGTTCATGAAGGTAGATGCCGACTACACGCAAAAGCCCTACGAGCAATGGAAGGCGGCAGACTGGCCCCGGACTTACCAGTGCCCGGCCTATCCCAATATCTTCGCTGCTGGAATCGCCTTTGCCCCACCCCACGCTATCTCGCGTCCACATACCAGTTCCAAGGGCACTCCAATCTTTGCGGCAGCACCGCGGACAGGAATGCCTTCCGCAACCATAGGCAGAGTGGTTGCCCGCAGCATTGCGGACAAGCTAACGGGAAAGGAAAACCCACTTCACACCGCCTCCATGGCGGAACTTGGCGCTGCCTGCGTCGCCTCCTCGGGCTCAAGTCTGTTCAAAGGCACAGCCGCCTCCATGACGGTCTTTCCCATCGTGCCCGACTACGAGCGCTATCCCAAGTACGGCCGCGATCTCAAGTTCACAACCGGTGAGATCGGGCTGGCCGGACATTGGATCAAAGTGATCCTGCACTACATGTTTCTTTACAAGGCGAAGCTGCTCCCGGGCTGGCGGTTGATTCCGGAGTAAGCATGGTGCGGCCGGCGAGTTAATTAGATGGAAAGGAAAGTGTCACCGTGGGAGAGATCAACACCAACGTTTACGCGACGCAACCTACGCGCTTCACGCTTTTCATGCGAACGTTTCTGCCATGGCAGTTGTGGCGATTCTTCTGCATCAACCTGACAATGATGCTGTTGATCGGCAGGGAGAAGCACTTGCACAAATAAACGCGACTACTGGCGACAACTGCAATTGGAATCACCCTTTTTCAATTTCGATGATCGTTCCAGTTCGGTAAGGCAATTCGGCTATGGCTTGCACTCTTCGGCTCGCAAACCCAAAACGGTAAACAAGAGCACTTCTCGCTGATAGTTGACGCCAGCCCAGGAGATTCCGGGCGACATTGCAATGGAAATTGACACGGATGGAACACGGTCCTTGCGGATTGCTCGGGTCTGGGAGAGACAGCTGACTTATGAAGAACGCGCTCGATATCTCCGAACAAGATGCGGTAGGCTTTGTACTTGCGGGCGGCCGCTCCAGCCGCATGGGCGCAGATAAGGCCCTGGTAGAGCTTTGCGGCGAACCGCTGGTCGTTCATGCTCTGCGTATCCTCCATCACGCAGGATTGTCAGTGTCGATTGTCGGTGGACGCAGTTCTCTTGACGCCTTCGCACCCGTCGTGGCCGACATCGAGCCGGACCGCGGCCCTCTCACCGGCGTCACTTCTGCACTTGCTGAGCTGTCCTCCCGTATTGCTGTATTTATCCCCATTGACATGCCTTTGCTTCCGCCTTCACTTGTCACTCTCCTTCTTCATCACGCAGTGAAAACCGGGGCGCCGGTCACGCTGGCTTCCGTTGGCGGATTTGCCCAGACATTTCCGGCAGTTGTCCACAGACGCTGCCTGCCCGCGTTGCAACGTGAGCTTGCCCGCGCCCAGGGCGGCTGCTTTGCAGCTTTTCAGGAAGCCGCAAACGCGCTCAGCGAGTCGGTAGCCGTTCTGACCATAGAGACGGCGCTTCAGGATGGATACATATCCGAGCCCCGATTATTGCCTCTGGACTGTTGGTTTCTGAATGTGAACACGGTTGAGGATCTGAACACTGCAACCGCTCTTCTGCATGGCTGAATCAGTTTAGGAGTCCACCCGGAGCTTCCCGCATGTCAATATCTTCGCGCGCAGCCCGCCCCGCCCGAGCAACGCAGCTTCGCCTCCAGGCGCGATGGCTTGGTCCATCCAGTAGCATGGCTTGCACTCGCAGACTCCCTCAAACTCCACTCCCTGCAGCGTGAACCGTTTGCCTACCAGAAGATTTAAGTCCATCCCTTCTGTGATTACATTGCGCCGCGTGACGCCAGGGGATGGTGTCCCCGCGCTGAGCACTTGGCATATCTCCTGGAATACTTCGATGGCGAGAAAGGTGATCTGCCCTTTGTAGTCTTCCCTATAGTCGAAGAAGCGATCGCCACGGACCCCGCGCCCGGAGACACATTCGATCTCGTCCACTTCGAGAGTGGGATTCACCCCGGCCTCTTCTCCATGATGACCGAAGAAGTTATGGCCCGGAGAGATAAACAGATGCCGGATCTTGATTGCATTCATGTTGGCCGGACTCTTCCCCTCTTCATCTCAAGAGTGTTGCTTCTCGCCGTCATCGACCATTGCCGGCGGACTTCAGCAACCTTCCTTCTTCTTTTTAGGCTGCACCTTTGCAGCGGCCGGTTCAGAAACCGCCGGCTGCGCAGGAGGCGCTACTTGTGGCAAAGCTACGGCAACGCTTGCCGGAGCGCTTGTACCCTCCGCCTGGGGCGTTCCACCAAAGAACTTCGCCACCTGCATTTGCCTGTCGAATACGGCTTCGTCGGTCTTATCTGACTTTTTCGGGAACAGAATCATGTCCTGCCATGAACGCAATCCGCCGTCGAGCAGATAGACGGATTTGAAACCCTGTGCCTCCAGAAGAAACCATGCCTTCGCAGCTTGGGTTCCGTCCTCCGAGCAAAGGATGATTTTTTCGTTGTGCGCTGCAAAATCTGGTGTCAGCGAAGCAAGGGGAACATTCTCGGCTGTTGGAATATGGTACGCGGCGAAGTCGGTTCCGCTACGCAGGTCAACAAGCTTGAAATCGTTGCGGCCTTGGATGATCCAATCCGCAAGTTGTCCCACCTGGATAGAATCGGCTCCGCTGCCAGCGCGGATGGCCAAATCCTTGGTGTCGATGGTCGCATGGCTGCCCCGGTAGGGGTCGCCAGCCACAAGAGCAACGAATCCAGCGGCTGCCAGGCCCATGGCAAGAATCCTAACTGGCGTTAGCCGCCACGGCCGGGCGATGAACGAACCCTTGGGGTCAGGCTCCTTGCCTCCAACCTTCTTTTCCGCCCACTCTGCCGCCATGAATGCGCCCAAGGCCATTAGCACAACAGCGAATACCAGTAGCCCGTAGGGAAGGTTGAAAAGTTTTGCCAGGGTGATCTGTCCCATCGGCGTCATGTGTGCGTAGTTCTGCACATAGGGATAAACTTCCGCGAAGCCCAGCAGTCCCGCAATCATACCGACCAGATAAACCATGCCGTCGATGCGTCCCGTCACGGCGGAAACGCATGAAGTGCCCGGACAATAACCTCCGATGACGAAACCCACGCCTAGCAGGAGGCCGCCGACAATCTGCGGCACCAAAAACGTGGGCACCAGATAGACCAGAGACAAATCCATCATCCCCAGGCGCGACAGCAGGTAAACCCCGGTCATCGCCGTAATGATCGCGGTGAACATCACTTTCAGAACGCTCAGGTCCCTGAAATAAAACTGCGCCGCGAGCTTGCGCCCGCTGCCGAATCCGGCGCGCTCGAGGAAAAAGCCAAAGCCGATGCCAATGACGAAAGCGATGATGAAGCTGGCCTCGTCGCCGAAGAGTCCAAACTTATAAAAAGGAGCGCTCATATCAGATCCATTGCTTTCTGAAGAAGTACGCCACAGCGTAAGCGCCACCAAAGACGCACATCATGAATGCCCAACTGCCGACATTGAGCAGTGAGCCGCCGGTAAGCGCCTGGCCGCTGGTACAGCCCAAGGCAATCTTGGCGCCGATTCCCATCAGTGCACCACCTATAAAGGCGAATATCAGTCGCCAGGGCTTGCCAATGCGTGGGCCCTTCTCGACAGTGAGTTTCAGTCGGTTGGCTAGCACGCCGGAAAGGAATCCTCCGACGAATACGCCCAGGACCTCGAAGACCAGCCAGTCCTTGAGCGGGCTGCGCGAGCCGTCGCCCAGGTACTCGGCATAGAAGGCGTTGTTCTCTGCGTGAGTTGGCGCCACTTGATGCACAGCGGTGGCAACAGCCGTTGTAAAGGCGCCGGATGCGCCTAGGCCGCGGCCCATGATGACAAACGATGCCAGCAGGACCAGGCCGAGACCGAACCCGGACAGGTACGGATTCCAGTAAGGCTTTGCAGAATGTTCAACAGAGTTCATAGGCGACTCATCTCTTCAATTCAATTCAACTCAATTCAGAGCTTGAAACCAGTGACTTTCCTGACCGGCATAGACAAGGATGAATCGCAGTGCGATTCCCCCAAACACCACGAGGATCACTGGTGCAATGGTGTGTCGAATGCGGTTTTGCAGTTCCAGCGACTGGAGCACGAGGGGCAGAACAATGCCCAGTCCGATAACGAAGACCCAGAAGACTGCCCCGTACGATCCTGTCAGGAGCAGGCTGGCCGCCTGCTGATGGATGCCGGTAGAAGTCATGTGACCGAGCAGGAACAGGCCGAGCAACGCCAGTTCGATGGTTAGAAAGCTGTTGTCCGCACGCGCCAGTACGGGTCCGACATTCTTGTCGAGCGGGCGCGCCTGCGTAAGCTGGGCCAAGGCCGAGAGCAGGAAATCTGCAAAGGCAGGGCGTTCTTCGTCGGGCGTGGTGATTACGAGGATGCCATGCAACAACGCTGTAGCCGTCGAGAGTCCGGAAAAGAGAAAAAGCGGACCGAGCACCGCACTGTTCCATAACGGACGGGCACCCAACGCGCCAAGGAGGATTCCGGTATAGATACCTAGTGCAATCCCCACCATCACGTTGGCAACGCCGATGCCAACCACCCACTGCACACGAGCGAGGATAAAGTCACTCACCGTCACCAAGATGGGAAATCGCTTTGCCAGCGCCGGAATCGCTTCTGGCAGGTGCGCGAGGGCATTGGCCACAAGTGCTGGATAGACCAACAAAAGAATCCACGAACCCCAGGACATTGGCGAGGTGATTTGAAACGTGGTGTAAAGCCGCCACACATAGAGCTTGTGCGAGAGGTCAAGGAACAGCGTGAACATGCCCAGACTCAGGAAAAACAGTCCGATGAGCGGCCCTATCGTACAGCAGACCAATGCCTCGCGTTGTTGCGGGCGGAGCGCGATCAGGCGCACACCCGCAATAATCATTAGCCCGGCAACCATGCCACCAAAGAAGAGATACACCGGGATCTGCCACTCCCAGATATGCAGGTGCGGATCAACCAGCGGATTGTGGCGCGAGACGGTCAGTTCGGTCAGTGCGGTCAATGCGATCATGTCACTCACGTGAGATAGAAGATGCATGGTTTGGTGCCCGCATCGGGCAGCAGAACATGATGCGGACGCGAACTGAGCAGCACGCTCACTTCAGATTGCGGATCGTCGAGGTCGCCGAAGTGCATGCAGTGGGTCGGGCAGACCGAAACGCAGGCCGGATTCAGGCCTTGCTCGACACGATG
>CAIWFH010000190.1 GCA_903911925.1 uncultured Acidobacteriaceae bacterium | reverse complement strand
TGCACCAGGCTGTGGTGTGATTCGAAGTACCGCAGCGACCAATTTCTGGCCTCACTTATGAAATCGCAAAGCGCCAGGATTCCATTACATCGACATGATTGATGTGACTTCAGCACTTGACATAGTCCTGAAGGAGGCGGAATATTTCAGCTAGTGGAACTTCCCGATTTACGCGTCCTGAAACGAGGCAAGTGGGGCGACAGCGCGGCGTGGGAACAGGTTTTCAAGGCTCTCATGCCGTGTGCTTTGGATGTTGCCCGTAACACGCTTTGCGATTCGTTACAAATGATGGCGGAAGATGTCGCAAGCATCGCTTTCCAACATTTGTACAAATATCGAAACCACCTCAAGTCAACTTCTCAACTGAGGCCGCTGCTCATAGTTATTACCGGTCGGGTTGCGTGCAGCTTGTTACGATATCACCTTGCGCAAAAGAGACCTGACGGATCAATTGTCCCCCCGAGCTCAGACAGTTTAATCAATTTTATTGAGGGCGACCTCAAAGTGCCATTGACAATGGAGCAAATGGAGGATCTCAACGAGATGGCACAAATTATTTCACAGCTTGCCAAATCCATTCCAGACAAAATAAAAGAAGTGCTGTTTGCCTGTTTTCTTGAGGAAAAAAGCGACAAAGAAATAGCTACTATGCTCGGTTTAGCAGCGAGTTCAATCCCCGTGATGCGAAAGCGCGGTATTGATGCGATGCGGGCAGCGCTGTTAACGAATCCGAAATTACTGTCAGAAGTGAAGGATCTATTGCGATTAAGTATATGGATGATTGTATTTTTGGGATAACACATCATGGACTCTGAACAAAACCCACGGTTCCTTGAGCTCGCAACCAAGAGCGCAGCCGGCCGCTGTTCTCCCGATGAACAGCGGGAGTTGGACGCGATCCTTGAAGCAGAGCCGAATCTCAGAGAGGAACTTGAGGGCCTCCGTCGCGATCTTCCGATGATTAAGGAAACGCTGGTTATGATCCGTGCCATGGAGGCCCCCGAAGGAACGGCACCGATTGGCGAATGGAAGGATGCGCTGGAACGATTTAAGAAAGAGGAGGAAGAACAACGTAAGCGAGCGGGAGCGGTGCGACGCAAGAAGTTGCGCAAGGTAATGGGGTGGATTCTCTTAGGGGTACTGATTGTTAGCGCGCTTGGAGTAATCAGATATTTAAAGCGGCCGCCAACGGATCAAATTGTCGGTGAAGGCAAGTTGTATTACGACTATGGTTGGTACGCCGCATACTATGTTGTGACCATTAAAAACCCAGGAGGACCTGGTGACATGACCGTAAATTGTACATTCTCTCAGGATGGAAAAGAATGGGTTCAGTCAGAGACACATCATTTTTGGCGCTGGAGAAGGCTATACATTCACGTTTTACTGTGATGGTGTATCTCGCTGGGGAGAGGATATTTCAGTGGAAACAACTACCGATATTCCCTAGCCAATAACGCTAGCGCCCTAAACAGATCCTCAAATCCCAAGCTTAAACCCAAGCGGCCAGTAGATTTGGGACAAGGCAACCATGAGCATACGAGGGTAGCATTCGACTTGGACCCGATTACATAGTAGTTCGTAGTTCTGCTCGTAGTGCTTTAAGAACCACACAACATCATTACTGCGCTGGGACCAGCCGTATCTTGAGAACCGACCAGGTTCAGGTCGCTGCCCTAATCCCGTCCAGGCAGCCAGCATGGTTTGGAACACGCAGGGGATGCCCAGAATGTATGTGCCGTCTCGCATTCGTAAGAAAACAAACGTTGGCAGGCGCATTCGTTCGGGTATGCCACAATTGATTCGCTCATCAAGCTCCTGCAGTGCGAGGATCAAGTCCTGCATTTCCTCAGCCGTGGTGGGCAAGTGAAGGCGACAATTCGCTGGCACATGCTGTTCAGCCTGCATCTGGTGCCATAACGACTTGACGATTTCACAAAACACTTCAGCAGACCATTCATAGTCGAGATCGTAACGATAATCAGTGATCCGTTTGGTTAACATTCCCACACCCCTCCCAATGATGCGATTGATCGCTTCGCATCCTCAAGGTCTGCCTG
>CAIWFH010000189.1 GCA_903911925.1 uncultured Acidobacteriaceae bacterium | reverse complement strand
TGTTCCGTGTTCCCGCTGATCAGAGTAGGGTGAACGCGTGGATGTTCTCGGCAGAATTCGCTCAAAAGGCGAGGCAGAACATATTGGGCAATGGTTGTGGATGCACCCAGCGCGAGTTGCCCAGCGTGCTCTCCGCTCAAGGCCGCTATGTCGTGCTCAGCCTTGGCGAGAAGTGCATTCACCTGCTCAGAGTACTCTAGAAGAACTCTTCCAGCCGCCGTAAGCATGATGCGCGCTCCCGTGCGATCGAAAAGTTGGACACCAAGATCCTCTTCAAGCGCCTTGATCTGAAGGCTCACAGCGGGTTGCGTCAGGTACAGCTCTTCCGCGGCCTTGCGGAAGCTCAGCTGTTCCGCAACCGCCCGGAAGACTACGACACGGAAGTTTTCGAGACTTGCCATTCGATGATTAGAACATCGGGTTGTGGCAACCGGCGCAAGCACCGTTTGACGCCCGGCCAGAGTAGTTGTGAGAAGTCATCTTTGGGCCGCTACAGTTTCTGCGACTGCCAGCTCGATTTTGATCTCAGGGGGCGTCAATAGCGTATTGTGAACCAGACAATGACGCACAGAGCGCATGAGTCCTTCATTCTGCTCTACTGTGAGAGAAACAGGACACACAACATGAACAAGGAAGTTGCCAAGCCTGGCAGGCTGCTTAAGCTTCTCGGCGGTAACGGAAACCTCGACGCCGGCCTGGGCGAGATTGCGGGTCTTGAGGTACTGAACTGCATAAAATGCCGCACAGGAACCCAAAGACGCTAGCAGAAACTCAGGAGGCGTCATTCCGGCATCTTCTCCGCCATTGTCCTGGGGCTGATCGCAAAGGATAGTATGCGAACGAGACTGGATGCTGAACTTCACATTGTCCAACTGCGAGACTTTCACTTCCATCACGGTTCTCCTCTTTCACTATAAGAAAGACACGGCAGAAGCTATTCGTTACAGAATGAAGGATCTTTTTTTCGCTTATGCCATTACCAGCATGCGCAGATATTCCCGCGTAAGGATGGCGCGCAATCGAGACGCAACAGCCGGGTCACAGGGGGTTTCCAGGGTGCGGCAGCGATCGATGGCAGTACGCAGATCGCGAAGAAACGCCACGCATGCCGGGCATGACTCGATATGCACCCGCATCTGGTCGCATGTGAGAGGTTCCATCCTGCCATCCAGATATTCGGAGAGGTTGGCAAACAGATCGTGGCATTCAGTGGGGCGTTGCACGCCCTTTGACCGCCCCCCCTTGGACCTTTTCGCGAAGGGTTGGGCTTTATCCGAAGACTCGGAAGTGCCACTGAGTATCTGATTCATCTCTTTACGGACGCTCAAACGCGCTCGATGAAGACGAATCCGCACTGTGCCCTGCTGCAGATCAAGAACCTGTGCTACCTGCTCGGTGGTCAACTCTTCCATGTCGTGGAGTACGAGAACAATACGCATAGGCGCCGGGATCCGCAGGATCGCTTGGTGCAGCAGATAGTGCTGCTCGGCGCGGAGCAGGTTGCCCTCGGGCCCCTTCCCGGCATCCTGGAGCAACAGCCCCAACTCTTCATCGCTCGGCATCAACTCGTCGAGCGAGAGTATGTTAGCTGGAGCATGGGAACTCTTGCGGCGCATGCGCCAACAGCGGTTTCGAGTAACGGTGTAAAGCCAGAGAGCCAGTTCCTGCGGGTCCTGGATCTTGGCCAAGTGCTCAAGGGAACGCAAAAGCACCTCCTGCATGGTGTCTTCGGCATCCTCTGGATGCCCGCAGACCTTCATACTGAAGGAATAGACCGTGTTCTGGAGTAACCCAATCGCCTCTTCAACAGCTTCGGGGGTGTTGAGGCGCAGGAGATCTGTAGCTCGGATCAGTTCAGGTCGCATCGCATAGGGTCATCGAAAGCAGTTCCAGTATATCCCGCACGCGTAAACGAAAGCCGGTCCTCAGTGAGATTCGCATGTTCACCTCACAAAGCATTTGGAATAGAAGTCACTGAACAAAATGACACCCAGTTTCACCAGTTTTGAGAGATGTCTCGATCATCTCAAGGCAGATCAGGGATATCTTCTTCAGCCAGTCTCGGTCCTCGCTGTTTTCCGGTTTCGAGTCGGAGTCCATCCAGGCGTACAACAAGGCCAGTGCAAGACCCATTTCTGATCCCGGACGGCTTTCCTCCAGCCTGAACATCTGGCGGTAAACCTCATCTTTGACTCGCGCGCCGCGATTGTTCCGCGAATTGCCCAGTCGGGTTACGCCCTTTCGCTCCGTCATTGCACTTTCTCCCCTTGAACGACCCAGGAGTACCGTCCAACTTCGGCGGATGCAAGCTGTTCGAACCCTGCAAGCCGCATATCTCTTACAGCGTCTGCCGCCGCGATTCGATGCGCCAGAGGCGGACCGTGGACTGGCTCGACATCGGTACGCCAATCGAGGA
>CAIWFH010000188.1 GCA_903911925.1 uncultured Acidobacteriaceae bacterium | reverse complement strand
GCATCGGTGATTACATCGACAAGCACAACGCTAACCCGAAGCCGTTCATCTGGACCGCCAAGGCAAACGACATCCTGGAAAAAGTCACCCGAGCTCAGGCGGCCTTGAATAACCGCCTATCTGTGTGACGCACTACACTAGCCGGAAAAGCAGCGGCGAATGCGCTTGAAGTTAAAAGTTGAAGGAACGTGCGGCGATCGGTAGCCATGGGGATCAAAACCTCCGGGGGAAGATTTCGTTCGCGAGTGGTCGCGACATGAACCTAGCCTCCGGGTGTTTCCGCAGTGTGACGGTGGGGTTACAATTCGGTTACCGCAGCAGAAGGAGTCCCTTCAACGCGCAGTTTTCGGGGCGTCCCCGGCCGCGCCCTGCTCCATATATTCCACATACCCCAGCAGCGCGCCCCAGTGATAAAAGCGGTCGCTGCTGGTTACGTCGTCCCCGGTTCCGGTCACAGCGTTGTAGTTTTCATGCACATGCCCGTGCTCACGCCACTCTTTGAGAAACAAGTTATAAGACTTGGCGGCAAACTCCCGCCGCACTTCGGAGTTATCATAGTTACTCAACCCTAGGTAAACCAGGTAGTTCATCGGCCCCCAGATTCTGCCCCGCCAGTAGTTCTGGTCGCCGAACGCCGGGTCGTTTCGCGCAATGGAAGGAATCACCCATTCGCCCCAGAACTCCTTCTCGTTCTTGAGGTGCCGCTCGGTCATTGTCTTCGCCTGCTCCGGCGTGGCCGCTTTCGCCAGCAGCGGATAGAAATTCGTCGGCGACAGCCGCAGGCTGTTTTCACCTGTGTGCAGATCGCGGTTCAAAAAGATGCCCGCCTTGTCATCCCACAGCGTAGCCAGCTTCGCCCGGTAACGCGCTCCACGCTCGCGCAGTTCCATTGCCTCCGCAGGCTTCGCCAGTGCATCGGCAATCTCCGCCAGCGCATCGCAATCGGCAGTGTACAGGCTCATCAGCCCCACGTCGGCAAACTCCAGCAGGTGCGACTCGGGGTTATAAGTCGTCGCGTCATACATCGGGCTGTTATCCAGCCCCGACTCCAGAATCGCCCCCGCCCGCGTCCCCCGCGCATCGTCGTCCAGGTTCTCCGGGCGGTTCTCTCCATCGCTGCCCCACGCCAAGTACCCTTGAATATCGCGATGCTCGGCCCACCAACGATTCCACTTCACCAGCGGCACGAAAGTCTCCTCAAGAAACCACCGGTCATGGAATTTCCGATAGAGCCCCAGCACCGTAATGGCGCCCACCGGCGGCTCGCTCCGGTCAAAACTCTTCCACCCGCCGGGCCGAGCGTAGTTGGGCACAAAGCCGGCCGGCGTCTCTTCGCGCAGAATCTCGATGGTATTGGAATAGGCTAGGTCTCGGGCGCCAATCCCGGCCAGTGTAGCAGCAAAAAACGTATCCCAGTCGAAGAGAACGTATCCGCCCCAGCCCACGCTCCACACCCGGCTCACCGGCGAGATAACCCGCTCTTTCGACGGATCGTAGATCGTGTCCCAGCCCAGCGTGGTCTCAATCGCGTCGATGATGGGAGCGTTCTTGCCTGTGACCCTGATCGACTGCTCATACTCTTTCCGCTGTCGTTCGATCGCCGCCCGAATCTCATCGAGCGAACGCCGCTTTCCGGTACTCACGCCGACTTGGCCGACGAGATTGGCCGCGAGGTACGGCTCGGATATTGGAACTTCTATCAGGGTGTGGCTAGGAAAGGCTCCCGCGACATTGCAGGTGCAGTAGACCGGCACCCACGCGGCCGGTTCGGCACGCCCGATTGCAACTTCGATGTGATCCTCACCTTTCATTGTGGAGCCCGGACGGTTCCAGAGGAATCCCACCGAGAACACGACAGTCGGCGGTAGGGAAGCAGTTGACCCCGCCAGCGGCGTCACCAGAAGCACAAGGTCGTCGCCGTCATGCGCGCTCTCCACCCGCCACTTATGTCCTTTCCATTCGCCACTAAGATCCGTATAACTCCCATCCCAAGCATGCGGCCCCGGGGTCACCACTTCAGCGCCTTTATCCAGCCGCCCAATCAGAGCATCCGCCAGAAACGCATCCCCATACAGCGTCGTATTGTGTTTCATCCCGACATGAATCGCCAGCCCTTGGGGCAGCAGGACGTGGGTGGTAACGCTGTGTACGTCCCACGTATTCCATCCTTGTGCGAGCCTTCGCTGCGCAGCTTTGTAATCAGCCGATTCCGCCCCTGCATCGGATGCCTCGCCAGCCAGCTTCGATGCAGTCGTCGGGGCCACCACATGACCCAAGCCCATGTCCTGCGTTTGCGCCAAAACCGACTGCGCAAAAATGAAAAAGCTCGACACAAAACCAGTCGCAAGCAGCAAGCTAACTTTCGTAAACTTCAACACAATTTGCCCTCAGCAGAGATTCTATTCTTCGCTTTGGCCGAAGCTGCATTGCGCGTTTCGAACCGGCGCAATCTGCAAGCATTCGGCGGCCGAAGAACAGCCATTCAATGTTTAGTTAATAAGCGCCTCCGGGCATGCGGACGTAGGAAACCTGTCATACAATGGAGTTTTCGGCATGCACGAAAACTGATGCCTGCCATCCCATCCGATTCGAGTTTCTTGTCGATTCCATTGATGATCTAAGACAACTGCGAAGCAACCTGCGCTTGAGGCTTGTTGTGCGATGAGACAAATGACGATTCGGTTATTGGTTCTGCTGCTCCCGATTCTCTCTCCGAGCGCATGGTCGAGTCAGGCGCGGGATGCCCGGATGCCCGCGCATTCCGTTCTCACGCTTCAGTTGCTTGACCACGTTCCATTGCGGGTTGGCCAGCCTGTTCGCGCGGAGCTCATCTACCCGGTGTACCTGGGCGAAGCTCTCATCATCCCGAAGCAAACGATCCTCACCGGTACCATCATCGCTCTTCGCCCCGACCGCGAAAAGCGCATGCGCTCACGATTCAACCTGGACTTCACGCCGTTCCGAACTCCCGTGGTTCGCTTCACCCAGATCACTCTCACCGGCGGCGCGCTCCCCATCGAAACAGACGCGGTTACGGATGGCGCAACCATCGCCCGTTTCACGCGCTCGCCGCCCCGCAAGCAGCAGAGCTTTATCCGTCGCGAGTTCGATTCGGCCATCCACCTCGTAGGAGACGGGGTTGTTTTCTTCACCGCGCGGGGAAGAGGCGACCGACTGCTGCAACTTGCTTACCACCAGTTGCCGTGGCATCCACAGCGAATCGATCGTGGCACCACGTGGGCTGTAGAGACAGCGAAGCCGTTCACGGTGCCCGAGTCTGCAATGCTGCAGGCAGATGCAGCTGAAGGTTTGTGTGACGATTCATTGAAGGAAAGCACGGCTTTATGGACGCTGGAGGCTACGCTCATCGATGCGATTTCTTCGGCCACCGCCAAGCCCGGGCAATCGGTTCACGCAGAAGTTGCCGTGCCCATCTTCAATGACGACCACACACTCGCCGTGCCGCAAGGCGCCATCTTGACCGGAACCATAAGCGAGGCACTACCCAGCCGCAGGTTTGGCCGCTCGGGGACGCTGCATTTCGCGTTTCACCAGATCGAGTTTCCCTCCGGCGCCTGGCGACCGATCACGCTCAACCTGGCTGGGGGTGACTCGGCAACGTGGCAAAAGCTGGACGTTGATTCAGAAGGCGAGGTTAAGCCCACACCGCAAGACAAAATCGTTGTTCCGTTTCTCCTGCTGGGGTTAGCCGCTGCTCCGCTTTCTCCCGACCCCGACGACACGAATGAGTTCGTCAAGAACGGTGCAGCTTCCAACAGCCTCGGTTTGCCAGGCTTCGTCGCCGGAATTGCCGTGAATAGCCTGGAGCTTTCAGCAGGCTTTGGTTTCTACGGCGCATCCTTGTCCATTTATGACCGCTGGATCAAGCGCGGCGCCGATGTCAGCTTTCCCCGAAACACCAGGGTCATTCTCCAAACGGATGTGCGTTCTGAAACGGCCGCCGGCCGCGAAGCGAAACCGGGCAAAAACAAGCGCCTGAATGAAGTTTTACCGAAGCAAAACAGGGTGAGCCCTGCAGATGGGCAATAATGACCAGACAATCGACTGCCTATCAAGGAATAAATAGTTTGAGCCCGAGTTAACTTGCTCGGCATCGAGAATACGTCTCCCCTGTGGCCAGGTAAATCTGCTTCTTTTTGCGACGGCGCATTGCCGCCAGCATGGTTCACTCATGCATATCCCCGGCATGAGAAATAAAGAACGAAGTTCTTCCCCGCCGCCAAGGATTGGGTTGGAGTTCCGTTTCTCGCTTCACCTGGTATTGAGAGGTCAATCCCTTTCCTGAAGGCAGTTTCCCGCGTGCCTTGATAGCCGTCCCGGGCTCTGCCTCTCCGTACACCTTCCTCGACGCACAACCCGTATGGACCGGAGCACCGCTGTTCGGCGCCATCATGCACTTGGATGTGTCAGCTCGGCTGACCTTCAGGAGAGTCCACCCATGGCTACACGTTCTCTGCTCGATCACGCGCACTCTGCGTTCAATGTCCGTCATGCCGCTCCTCCTTCTGCAAAGGGCCACCCAGGTTTGAATGCTTTCACTCATCACCTCACCGGCAAGGCTCAGCGCGGCATTGTGCGACGTTCCCTGGCAAATGCATCAGCAGTGTGCCTGCTCGCGGCCGGCATCTTTGGCGCCGGCATCGCCCAGGCTCAAACCGCGTCCTTCAGCGGTGTTCTCAACACGCTGAGCGGCGGATACCTTTTCCCCGCGGGCATCGCGATAGACGGCAACGGCACATCTTTTTCGTCGACAAGGGCAACAGCGCGGTGTATGAGATTCTCGAGGTTGGTGGCGTCATCCCTGCCAATCCAACGGTCAACACGCTGGGTAGCGGCTTCAACTATCCCTATGGCATTGCGGTAGACGCCAGCGGCAACGTATATGTCGCCGATACGTTCAACAATGTAGCGAAGGAGATTCTGGCAGTTGGTGGCGTTATCCCGGCCAACCCGACGATCACGTCTCTGGCCGGCTTCACCTCCCCTTTTTGTGTTGCGGTAGACGCCAGGGGCAACGTTTACGTCGCCCAGCCCGGCAGCAGGCCAGTCATGGAGATTCTGGCGGTGAATGGCGTTATTCCGGCCAGCCCTACGACTGTAAGGTTGGCCAGCAACCACTTCTTTCTCAGCCCCTACGGCATTGCGGTAGATGGCAGCGAGAATGTCTTCGTTGCAGATACTTACAACGGTGCGGTCGATGAGATTTTAGCGGTGGATGGCGCGATTCCGGCCATCCCGACAGTCAACGCTTTGACCTCCCACGATGGTCAGCCTACCGGGATTGCGGTAGACGGCAGCGGCAACGCCTACGTCGCCGATCCGGGCAACAACGCCGTATATGAACTCCTGGCGGTGGGTGGGGTCATCCCGGCAAACCCAACGATTAACACCTTGGTCAGCAACGCCGGCAACCCCCAAGGCGTTGTGGTAGACCGCAGCGGCAACGTCTACTTGACCAATTCTCTGGGCGGCTCGGTGCAGGAGATCGTTCTAACGCCGCCGAATTTCGGCGCAGTGGCCGTCGCCCAGACAAAGTCCCTTTCGCTCACTTTCAGCTTTGGCGCTGGCGGCGTCATTCAAGCGCCTGCCGTGCTCACCCAGGGCGCCACCGGTCTTGACTTTACCGACGCCGGAACCGGCACCTGCACCACCAATGGAACCGCTTGGGCCTACAACATCGGTGACTCCTGCACGGTCGATGTGAACTTTACGCCCCTCTACACAGGAGCCCACTCAGGCGCCGTGGAATTGCTGGATGGTTCTGGAAATATTCTCATAACCACCTACGTCCATGGCATCGGCGCCGGACCCAGGTGGCCTTTAGTCCTGCCCAGTTTGTGAAATCCGGTGACTACGATCGAATCGGAGGCGTCGCGGTAGACGCGGCGGGCAACCAATATGTCGCCACGCAAGCTGACCCGGGATATCCCAATGCGGTGTACAAGGTCACACCCGATAGCACGCAGACATCGCTGACCAGTGGCATCGAAAACCCGAACGGCGTCGCCGTGGAGGGTGCGGGCAATATCTATGTGTCCGATCAGAACGCTCAACAGGTTAAGGTGGTTTCACCCGCCGGCGTCGTGAGCCTGGCCTCGGGATTCAAATTCAATTCCATTGGGGCCGTGGCTGTGGATGCTACAGGAAACCTCTACGTGGCCGACCAAGGCGCTCCGGCTGTCTACGAGATCGCGGCCGCGAACTTGAATGCGGCGAACGCCAGCACACCACCAACGGTGGGCAGCGGGTTCATCCAACCCTACGGCCTGGCTTTGGACGCGGCGGGGAACGTCTACGTGTCCGACCTGGGGAGTTTGGCGGTATACGAGATTGCACCGAATGCCACGCAAACCAACGTGGGCAGCGCATACATATATCCGACTGGCGTTGCTGTAGACCCGGCGGGAGATGTCTATGTGGCCGATCCAGGAGCTGCGGCAATCTACGAAGTGACACCCGGCGGCGTACAGACCACTCTTGCCATTCCTCCGTACACCCATCCGTATTGGATGGCAATCAGTGGAACCGGCAATCTCTTTGTAGCGGCCCAAAGGCCTTATGGAGAGATTGTGCGCGACGCCGCACCCAGCCTGACCTTTGCTTCCGCGGCCGTTGGCTCTTCCAGCATCGATAGCCCTCAAACCGTGACACTCCAGAACATAGGCAATGCCGCTCTCACCTTTCCAGTCCCATCCAGCGGAAACAACCCCAGCATCGAGGCAGACTTTACCATCTTGATCACCGGAGCATCGGCTTGCCCTCTCGTCAGCGCAGAGAGCCCTGCGGGCTCTCTTGCCGCAGGCGCCACCTGCCTGCTGCCGGTAAGCTTTGAGCCGGTCTCGATTGGGCCTATCACCGCAATGCTGGTGTTCACTGACTTCAACCTGAATAGCCGCGGCACCCAGAGCATTTCGCTCAGCAGTCTCGCCACCACTCCAATTGCTCTTGTCAGCTTGACCTCCAGCACCAGCCCCGTCATGCTGTCGAATCCCATCACACTAACCGCGACGCTTTCGTCCGGAGCTGGCACGCCCACCGGGACAGTCACCTTCCTCGACGGCTCCACCACGCTTCGAATGGGAACCGTATCCGGCGGCGTTGCCACGTTCACTACGTCCACCTTGGCAACCGGTGCGCATTCCATCACCGCGGCGTATGGAGGCGATGCCAACTTCGCAGTTGCCACCAGCGGCACATTCACCCAGACTGTAGTCGACTTCACCTTCAGCGCTGCCTCCTCCGGCAGTTCATCGGGCACGGTCGCCCCGGGAAGCATCGCAACTTATTCGTTGCTAGTCACGCCCAGCAGCGGCACTAGCTTCCCGGCCGCGGTCGCGTTGGTCATCACCGGCCTGCCCACGAGGGCTACGACGACACTCACGCCCTCGGAATGCGTCGCATCCCCGTCCACTGCCGGCCAATGGACGCTCGCGGCCAACACTCCCTTGAATGGCGCGATGCAGTTGAGCATTCGGTTGCCGCAAACCAGCGCAGCCAATCATTCTGTGCGCGGCATCGGCTCGCAACTCGCCCCGCTCTCCCTGGCGCTGCTGCTGCTCCCGTTTGCAGGCAGGCTCCGGCGTACGGGCAAACTGCTCAGCCGCGCGCTCTCTGTTCTGTTATTGCTCGTTGCCGGATTGGTCGCCGTCGCCAGCCTGAGCAGTTGCGGAGGCGCCCCTCCGTCTCCGCACTCCTACACCATGACCGGAACACTGAGTTCAGGCACGCTCTCGCATTCAGCAACCGTCACGTTAAGCGTGCAATAAGCAGCAGATTGATGCTGGACCTCCCATCCTTGCGGCTCTTCTCAGTCGCAAGGATAGGCGATGCTCCACCGCCCCTTGCCAAAACTACAGAACCCCTTCCTGGTGCAATCCGGCCTGGCCAATGGCGTCAAGGTCCATCGCGAAACCGGTCGATCAAGCTGCGGAAAACATTCGCGGCGGGGCTTGCATCCAAGCTCTACGCCGGTGCCACGCATCTGTGTGCGCGTTGCCGCCGATGGAGGAAACGATGCCTCGCCCTTATTGGTCCGGTCAACTGAAGCTCTCGCTTGTTTCCTTCGGGATTCAACTCTTTCCGGCAACAAACTCCTCGAGCGAAATCACCTTCCACCAAATTGATCGCGAGACCGGTGCGCGGGTTCACCATTTGAATGTGATTGACGACGACCGCCCCATCGACAAGTCGGAGATTGTGAAGGGCTTTGAATACAACAAAGGGAAATACCTGGTTGTCGAGCCAGATGAGATTGCCAACCTCCGGATTGAATCTCGCAAAACCCTCGATCTTGCTCAGTTCGTCAGCATCCATGACATTCCGCTGGCCATGTATGAGAAGCCGTACTATGTCGTTCCCGATCCTGACGATTCTGGCGAAGCCTTTGCCGTCGTCCGTGAAGCCATGCTGAAAACCGGCAAAGCTGGAATTGGCGAGCTTGCCTTCGGCGGCCGCGAACACCTGATCGCCATTGCGCCCGCGCTGGAAAAGAACGCCTGTGAACTCGTAGCCTATACCTTGCGCTATGGGGAGGAACTGCGCAAAGCGCTCGGCTACCTGCCCGAGATCTGGTCGGTCCAGGTGGATAAAAGGCAGTTGGAGATGGCCGTTGAGCTCATCCGGCAATATTCGGCGCCGCTCAACCTGTCCAAATACAAGGACGATTACGAAGCCGCATTGCGCAATCTGATTGAAGCCAAGCGAGAAAACGAACCGCTGCCAGTGGAAGAAGAAAAGCCGCACCGCGCCAAGGTGGTCAACCTGATGGATGCCCTGCGCCGCAGCGTGGATGCAACGAAGAAGTCGTCTCGCCCGCAGGCAGATTCGCCGAAAAAGTCGAAGCCCCCGCCCAGGAAAGGGCCAGCCGTAGTCAGGCCGTCCGGGCGGATTCACAGGGTCGCCTGAGTTATGCCAACGAAGCAAATCAAGAAGCCCCGCGCCGCCGCCCGCCCGCTCGCTCCGTATCGCGCCAAGCGAGACTTCGAAGTCACCGAGGAGCCGCGAGGCGCGCGCAAGCCGAAAACCCCGACATCGTCCGAGCTTCCCTTTGTCGTCCAGAAACACGCCGCGACCCGCCGGCATTATGATTTCCGGCTCGGGTGGGGAGGCGTGTTGAAATCGTGGGCCGTCACCAGGGGACCGAGCTACTATCCCGGAGACAAGCGCCTCGCTGTGCAGGTTGAGGAGCACCCAATGGAATACAAGGACTTCGAAGGCACCATTCCGAAGGGTCAATATGGAGGCGGTACGGTGATGGTGTGGGATCGCGGCACCTGGGAGCCGCATGACGATGTTGACCGCGGCCTCGAGGAAGGTCATCTCAAATTCGCGCTGCATGGAACGCGGCTGAAAGGCGATTGGGCTCTGGTGCGCATGAAGAGCCGACCCGGCGATCGCAAATCAAACTGGCTCCTGATCAAGGAACACGATCGATTTGAGCGTCCCAGCAGTAGTAAGCCCATCACGGAAACGGCAGCGGTCAGTGCCGTCACCAAGCGCACGTTGGACGAGATTGCAAAATCAGCGAACAAGGTCAACGGTTCTGCGGGGGAGCAATCCGCCGCGGAAACAGAAGTCAATCGTCGCCCCGCCCCGCCCGCCAAACTCAAGGCCATTCTTGAACGGGCACCGCGGGAGAAGCCTCCTGCCTTCATTGCGCCACAGCTTGCCCAAACAGCAAGCCAGCCGCCTGAGGGCGACGATTGGGTTCACGAGCTCAAGTTCGACGGATACAGAATCCAAATCCATATTCATACGGGCAAGACAAGCCGTGAAAGCAAGGCAACGCTGCTTACCCGCAACCATTTCGATTGGTCGAGCCGCATGCCGCAGATCGCCGCGTCCGCCGCGCGCTTGCCGCTGACCACAGCGATTCTCGATGGCGAGGTGGTGGTGCTCAATGACAAAGGAGTTGCGGATTTTGCCGAACTCCAGGCCACATTTCAAGAGGGCAAAAAGAAGCCGCTTACCTACATCGCATTCGATCTTCTGCATCTCGACGGACACAATCTGCGCGGCCTTCCCTTTCTCGATCGCAAGGCACTGCTTGCCGACCTGCTCCAGCGAAACGGCGACTCCGTTCTCCATTTCAGCGAGCATCTTGAGGCTCACGGAAAAGAGACATTTGCCGCTGTGTGCCGTCTGGGCGCCGAGGGCATTGTCTCGAAGCTCGCTTCCGCAAAATACACCTCCGGCCGCGGAAGCACGTGGCGCAAAGCCAAATGCCATCAAGAGCAGGAACTCGTAATCGGCGGCTTCACGCCGGTGGCCAAAAGCGGTCAAGGCATCGGCGCACTCTTGCTGGGCTACTACCACGGAGGAGAGCTTCGCTATGCCGGCCGCACCGGCACTGGCTTTTCCCAGGCCACGCAAAAGCTCCTGCGCCCGCGCCTCGAAAAGCTGATCCAGAAAAAGCCGCCTTTCACCGATCCTCCCCGTGGATCATTGCCTAATGTGCGCTGGGTCCGCCCCGAACTGGTCGCGCAGGTTTCGTTCTCAAACTGGACCCGCGATAACCTGGTGCGGCAAGCGGCATTCAAAGGCTTGCGCGAAGACAAGCCGACCAAAGACGTGATCAGGGAAGCGGCGGCCGCGCCGGTCTCGTGCTGCTTGGCTTGCTCCATCGTTGTGAACGTACCCAGGTTGCGGCGCTTACCGGTTGAGGCGTCTTTCTTTCTCGAATACAGGCGATATTGTCCGGACTTGAGTTTCCGTATCATTCCCGCTATAGATGCATCGGTCCTTCTGCTTGTCGCCGGTGTTGCGGCACATTTTCGGGGTCGACGAACGCGCGGATTGCAAACCCCATGGAGGAGGAAGAGAACGGCAGAGCGAAAGCATGCATTCACCACCTTTCCGATATATCTAGCCGAAACCCCATCCCACTCAGTGGGACGCACGAGCGCCCGCCAAATGCGTCCAACTCCACAGAGGCGCATACTAGCACTAGGCCGTTTTTTGAGGACAACTCTCCCCTTGGGTTCCCTCTTCTCCGCCTCGGCCTTTACACTTGACAGGGCCTTTGTTCCGCCGCCGCTTGCGATGCAGGTCGCTCAAAACAAAGGCCGCAACGCAAAACGCGGTTTTCCCGTGATGCGCAACCCCGCATCAGCAATCACCCTGCGCTGCAACCGCTTGAATTTGAAAAACTGGGCTTGAAGAGAGGGATTTATGACGGTTTCTGCTCGTTATCCTGGCATCCGTGTTACCGCTAATGGAAATCAGCTTGTCTCGTACCACACCGAGACCCGCATCGCCGACGCCGGCGTCTTTTACCCCATCACGCCCTCCACCGAGGGCGGCGAACTCTTCCAGCAGGCCTATGCCGAGGGCCACATGAACGTCTTCGGCCACAATACCATCGCGATTGAAACGGAAGGCGAGCATGCGGCCCAGGGCGGCGCTATTGCCCACTCCGTTTGCGGCAAGCGCGTGGTCAACTTCACCTCCGGCCAGGGCGTTGTGTACGGCGTGGAGCAGTATTACCACGCGCCCGGCAAGGCCAGCACCATGGTGCTTGAAGTGGGAGCGCGCGCACTCACCAAGCATGCCCTCAACGTCCATTGCGGCCACGACGATATATATGGAGCGCTCGACACCGGCTGGATCATGCTCTTTGGCAAAGACGCGCAGCAGGCCGCCGACCAGGCCCTGATTCTCCGCCGCGTCACCGAGCTTTCGCTGACCCCCGGCATGAACATCATGGACGGCTTCCTGACCAGCCACCTTGAGCGGACCTTCTACAAGCACGAATCTGAGCTGATCCGCGAGTACCTGGGCGCGCCGGAAGACATCATCGACTGCCCCACCGAGGCGCAGCGCACGCTCTTTGGCCCCACCCGCCGCCGTGTCCCCAAGATGATGGACCTGGCCAACCCCATCCTGCTCGGCCCCGTGCAGAACCAGGAACACTACATGAACGGCATCGTGGCCCGCCGCAACAACTTCTCCGAGCCGATTCTTGAATTCCTCGAAGCCGCCTACAAGGACTTTGCCGCGCTCACCGGCCGCAACTACGGCCTGCTCTCGCGGTACAAGTGCGACGACGCCGACACCGTATTCGTCTCTCTTGGCTCGGCAGCAGAAAACATTGAGGCCGCCGTCGATTACCTGCGCACGACCCGCGGCGTTAAAGTTGGCTCCATTCACGTCAACGTGATTCGCCCGTTCCCTGAGGCTGCCATCGTCGCCGCTCTCAAGGGCAAAAAGAACGTCATCATCCTCGAGCGCACCGACGAAGCAATGGCCGGGGACAATCCGCTGGGCCGCGACATCCGCACCGCGCTCTCCAAAGCAATCACCACTGAGAACCGCCCCGCCGCCGAGGGCCTTCCCGCTCTCACCATGGCTGATGTGCCGCACATCTACGGCGGCACTTATGGCCTCGGCTCGCGCGACTTCCGCCCCGAGCATGTGATCGGCGCCTATGAATACGCCACCGCCAACCGCGCCCGCAAAGACGGCAAAACGGCCGCCGACGGCGTCAGCTTTTTCGTTCTCGGCATCGACCACCCTTACGCAGTCGTCGGCGACGAAACTCCGTCCCTGCTGCCCGAGGGCGCGGTAGCCGTCCGCTTCCACTCCATCGGTGGATGGGGCGCCATCACCACCGGCAAAAATCTCGGCGCCATTATCGGCGACCTGAACGATTTGCTCTACGAGCGCGATGGCCTCAAAGATGAGTACGGCAACCCGAAAGAAATCATCCACGTCTCGGCCAACCCCAAGTACGGCTCAGAGAAGAAGGGCGCGCCGACCTCGTATTTTATGGTTGCCGCTCCTGACCGCATCCGCGTCAACTGCGATCTGCGCCACGTGACCGTCGTTCTCTGCTGCGACCCCAAGGCCTTTACCCACTCCAACCCGCTTGACGGCATGGCCGAGGGCGGCGCGCTGTTGTGGGAGTCCGACGAAGAAGGCGAACAGGCATGGGAGCGCCTGCCTCTCTGGGCGCGCAAGCAGATCATCGACAAGAATATTCGAGTTTTTACGCTACCCGGCTTCGCCATCGCCAAGAAGGCTACCGATCGCGGCGATCTGCAACTTCGCATGCAGGGCAACGCCTTCCTGGGCGGCTTTTTCGCTGTCTCAAATCTGCTGAAAGATTTCGGCATCACGCAGGAGCAGTATCGCGATGTGGTCCGCAAGCAGTACGTCAAGAAATTCGGCAAGCTGGGCGACGCCGTCGTTGAGTCCAACATGGAAGTCATGATGCAGGGCTTCTCCCAGGTCAAGGAGATCAAGATTGGCGCGCTCACTGCGGCCGACCGCTCCACCCTGCGCGGCCAGGCGCTGATGCCCATTCTTGAACTCGCCACTGCCGGCGGCTGCAGCACCGGTTGCCGTTCGCATGAGATGCCCGCTGGGCAGACCGCGCGCACGCCGGTTGCTAGCGTCGCCAACTTCGATGCGGAGTTCCGCTCCACCTACGGCTACAATCAGCCCGCTTCGCCGCTCTCGGCCATGGGCGTCATCGCCGCCGCCACCGGCGACACGGCCTCAAAATACGTAGCCCGCCGCGAGACCCCGCTGTTCACCCCCGAGAACTGCACCCAGTGCATGGAGTGCATCTCGGTCTGCCCTGATACGGCCCTGCCCAACACTTCGCAGGACCTGACCACGCTGCTCTCCACGGCCATCAAGTACTACGTGGCCGACGCCGGCGATCGCGTCAAGCTGCTCGGCGCATTGCCTGAAATCGAAAAGCAGGCCCGCGCGCGCATGCTGACGGAAATCAAGAGCGGCACGCCGTTGCCCACCATCCTTCGCGAAGTCACCGACACTATCGACGGTTTCTCTGCAAAGGCAAAGCAGCAGTTCTTTGACATCATCGCCAAGGTCCCCATGGCCTACCAGAAGGTGAACGCCATCTTCTCGTCGCCGGAACGCAAGAGCCCAGGCTCGGGCGGCATCTTCTCCATATTTGTGTCGGACCTCTGCAAAGGATGCGCCGCGTGCGTCACCGCCTGCGGCGACCACAACGCCCTGCGCATGGTTGCGGAAACCGAAGAAGTCAACGCCGAGCACGAGAGCGGCACAGCTTTCCTCGACCTGCTGCCTGACACATCGCAGAAATATCTCGGCCTTTACAACTCGGCCAACCCCGCCGACTCCAAGACCGCGACGCTGCGCAACATGTTGATGGTCCGCACCAACTACGACGCGCTCGTAGCCGGCGACGGCGCTTGCGCAGGCTGCGGTGAAAAGTCAGTTCTCCGCTCCATCGCCGCTGTAACCGAGGCTTACATGCGCCCGGTTTACTACGCCAAGAGTGACCGTTTCGTCGCCAAGGCCGGAGAGCTTGAGAAGACCGGCGTGGCCAAGCTGGCTGTCCTCAAGGCCCGCAGCCAAAAGGAATACGACCTGCTGCGCCAGGCCATCGCGCATCTCGTCCTCGGCCTCGGTGGAGAAGACGACGCCGATACCCGCGACCGCATTGCCGCCTACGAAAAACAACACGGCCCCATCAACGATGCAGAACTGGTCGAAGGCATTGCTGCTGTTCTGCTCACTGAGGCTTTCAACCACAAGAGCCTGCAAGCTGTTGACGGCCGCCTGGCTAACGGGATGAGCGTAATGGCCATGGCCGCGCACACAGGGTGCAACACAGTCTACGGTTCGACGGCTCCGAATAACCCGCATCCTTATCCGTGGATGAACTCGCTCTTCCAGGACGGTGTCACAGTCGGCTGGCTCATGGGCGAGAGTTTCATCGTCGACCACGCCCGCCGCTCTGTCATCCCCGAGCGGTTGGCCGACGCGCTGCTTACCCGCGAAACCAATGTGATCAACGAGCAGGAGTACTACAATCTCACCCACTTTACTGACGCGGTGATGACTGACCAGGAAGTCGTCGAGCTGCCCAAGGTCTGGTGCGTGGGCGGCGACGGCGGCATGGGCGACATCGGCTACCAGAACATGTCGAAGGTCATCCTGCAAAACCGCCCCAACGTCAAGGTCCTCATGCTCGACACGCAGGTGTATTCCAACACCGGCGGGCAGAACTCTGACTCCACCCCCATGCTCGGCGGCGGCGACATGAACACCTACGGCTCCGCCACTCAGGGCAAGAACACTGAGAAGAAGACAGTGGCTGAAACCTTCCTCGCCGGGCACGGTTCGCCCTTCGTCGCGCAAGTGTCGATGGCCAACGCCCCCAAGCTCTACCGCGCGATCCTGGATGGTTTGGAATACCGTGGCACCCTCTTCATCCAGGCCTACACCACATGCCAGCCCGAGCACGGCGTCCCCGACGACATGGCTCTCCAGCAGGCCCAGCGCGTGCGCGACAGCCGCGGCGTTCCAGAGTTTGTGTTTAACCCCCGCCTCGGCGAAACCTACCAGGAAGCGCTCGACGTCAAGGGCAATCCCTCGATTGATTTGGATTGGTACGAGACCAAAGACAAGGTGACCGGCGCAACCTCCCGCTACACCGTGGCCCACTGGTGCACTACGGAAGCCCGCTTCCGCAATCACCTGAAGAAGATCAAGCCCGAGGCGGCGGCGAAGCTCATTCCGCTGGATAACATGCTGGTCCGCATAACTCAACAGGACGTGGTCTACCGCCGCTATGTAACTCCCGACCACCGCGCGTTTCTCCCCGACTTCGGCGTCTACATCACCGTCGCCGGCGAAGACGGCAAGACCACTTACTACTCCATCAGCCGCCAGTTAGTCATGTTCTGCGTAGAGCGCAGAAAGGCATGGCGCATGCTGCAGTCCAAGGCGGGCATCGTCAACAAGGAGTACGCCGCGCAAAAGGCTCTCTTAGCGGACGTAGACTCCGGCAAGCTCCCATTGGATGAGTTCCTGTCCCACGCCCACGAACTACTAACCGAACGCCTAACCGGCGGAGTGCTGGCCAAGGCATAGAGGCAAGTTGTAGCGCCGCTCTCCCGACCGGCTGTAGCGCGGGCGTCCCCGCCCGCGCTTTGCAACAGGGCACGACTAGTCGGTCAGGGCTTCAGCCCTGACTGCCGCAACAACCAACAACAATTTGTTCCAATAAAGAACGCAGACCGCAAGGTCCGCGTTCTTGGCCTCTCGGGACATCTCAACGAAGGATAACGGTTACTTTTTGCTGCCCAGAAATGTCACAGCGTGCCCCGTGAGGGTCGCCGCAAACCTTCGAAAGCTGAGGTCATCGGCGGGCTGATTGATTTCAGTGTGCTTGTCATTCGTCGCCATGATGAAACATGCGGAAGTATAGAGGCGTTCAAGCACCAAGCGCCGACAAAGCAACTCATATCGCTTGCTATACGAAATACCTTGGAACTTGTCCGTACCATCTTTGGTTTTCTTTGCCGCACCTCTAAATTCCGGATCGACGAGAAAGTATGGTTCCTTGTTCCCAACTGGGGTCTTTACCTTGGCGCGATCTTCAAGCAGGAAGAAATAGCCAAGGAATGGGGTTGGGGAGTTTCCGAAGCGTCCTTCGCGGAAAGCAGTCCAAATATCCTTTGCACTTCCAACAGCCTCCTCCGACCTATTATTGACGTTATTGCCGATCGATTTGCCCGCCTGGGATTTGAACTCCATCGCCAGCACCAACTGCTCTTCGGATACAACGATAAGGTCCCACTTCTTAGTGGCCCTGAAATACCCCGGCAGTTCCAGTGCTGTGCGGGTGCGAATGTCGAGTCTCTTCAAACCCGCATCGCAAAGGATGTCCGCAACCAATACCTCGAGAGCACCCATTTGCGTTCCGCCGGTCACTTCCCCGCGTGTACCTGCGTCTATTTTGCCGGACTGAATCTGCTTTTCTTTGTTCTTGTTCCGGGCATCCCAGTAGCTCTGGACTGCTTCGTGCAGCCGTTTCTCAATGTCCAATGGCCAACTCCATTTCTTGCTCGTCGATCCCATAAATCGTGAGAGCTGTCCGTGTCGCAAGTTGTCTGTCGCGGCCTCTGAACGCTTTCGACAACTGCTCTGCGTGTATTTTCGATAGCTTCTTGAAATCCGGGAGACGGATTCGCCGCAAATACTGCGCCTGAAAGCGTAGATATCCCCCGCGCATGCGGACACCATATGATTCGATAAAGAATTGGCCGACTGCCGATATTAGAATTCCGCCCAGTACCTCCAGATCCCACTCATCCGATTGAATGAAATATAGATTGTGGTGTGGATAGGTCTCGCCAGTGTCGAGCACTGGATCGAGGATGTTCTTGATGTCCGCTATATATAGTTTGGGCCGCTGAGTCAGAGAGTGGTTCACGCGATCAATGGTCTTGTACCAGGCATGAGTGCTTTTAATCGCGGTATGACGCCTTTTCAAGGCGGCCCCGTTCCCCTCTAAATATCCACGCAGACGCGGATACTCTTCAAGTTTGACTAGGCCTTCCCGATTCCAGGGGTCTACAAGATAATGCCCAGACCATTTTATGATGCCGTCCGTGATGTCCTTCGCCATCGCAAGCCTGAGCAGGCGCGACGATTCAACCAAGTTAACATCCTTCGTGATGAATACGCGATCATTCCCTGTTGCCACACCAATTCCCACTTTAGCACTCGCATCGAGCGGCAAGAACTCCTCTTCCAGCCGCCGCAGAAGCCTAAGCTGGTCAGGCGTAGTGCAAGGCCACGGGTCGTCGCCCTTAAACCAGCGTTCCACAAGAGCAGCGCGCAGCCCAGGCAGAGTTGCGGCCTTCTTTCCGTTCGTTGTATCCAAGAGTGTCGCCGTGAGAATCCGAGGAGAAATGCCTGCTACCTCCGGACCCGCACTTGCCACGACGGCCGGCCCTTGCTTCCTTCGCCGGATCACGGTAACGGCAGGGTATGCGTCCACTTCGTCGTGGAAAGCATCGGCTTTGTGCATCTCAATAACAACCTTCACATCGAATTCCGATGTGATCAACTCCCGCAGTTCGGCGCCGTACTGGTTACGCATCCATCTGTCAGCGCAAATAAACGCACAAGTTCCGTTCTTCTTAAGCAGCCGTAGCGCCGCCTCAAAGAATGCCACATACAGGTCTGCTCGCCCGCACATGGTTGAAAACGTTCTGCGATAGAGAAGGGCAATTTCCTCCGGAATCTCTTCAAGACGAATATAGGGAGGATTACCAATCACAAAGTCCGCCTCGATGCCCATCGAGCCCAAAAGGAAATCGCCAGTGCGAACCCAGCTTTGAGCGAGACTATCCGCGGTTGAACGGTTCACCCCTCGGGCCGTCAATACCTCCACCGCCAGCGCGCGTGCCCGGCCAGCGCTCACATCATTCAATTCGTAGGCGATAAGTGACTTGTGACAATCCGAGACTGACCAGCCGTGGCGCCGGCAGGAATCTATCAGCCGTTCAATCATCGGGCCCAGGAATGCCCCTTCGCCCGCTGCGGGCTCAACAGCTAAGGCTTCGACAAGGTCGGCGCCGGAGGTGTAGCCCGCAAGATCAAGAAGCATCTCAACAACCCAGCGTTTCGTATACACCACGCCCTTGGGCTCAAGGGGAACTCTATCCGGAGCGAGAGCCGGGATTAGAAACGACTGCTGTATGCCCCGAATGGTTCGAATCGATGTATCGAAATCCGCCACTGTACCCTCGTCCTAATGTCTTTATACATGCTATTCCAAAAACTCAAAGAGGCCCGGTCCGATCCTTCGCTTCTTTCTAACGGCGGTTGGGAGACCACGACCCCAAACCGTTGGGGCATTCAGGCCCACCCCCGCATTTCTGCTCTTCCCCAATGACGGAACCGCCCGTCTGCCAGTACCATCGAGCCATCATGATCACTTTCGCGGTCGACCAGTCCTCGTTCGACAACCTTTACAAGGCGCTTGGCACCCTGGGGGCCATCGGCACCTTCCTGTGGACTGTCTACACATGGCGCGAGAAATCGCGCAACGAGCTCGCGGCCTCCGCGGCCGATGCGGAGTGCTCAAACCGCGCGCGCATTATTGAAGCCACCAAGCCGTTTCTGGAGAGGCAGCTCGAACTCTACACGGTGGTCACGCGAGCCGCATCGATGATTGCCACATCGGACGATGAGAAATCGGTCGAGCAGGCGATCGGGACTTTTCTGCAACTCTACTCGGGCGAACTGGCCCTGGTGCAGAACGAGGAAGTCGCCATTGCCATGCAGAACTATCGCCGCGCGCTTCAGGATTTCGAGGCCAGGCCTGCGGCCCCGGGGGACGAAGCTGCGCCGCAGAGTGCGCCCGTCACAGCCGAAGACCAACGGCAAGGACTGCAGCAGCTCTCGTTGAATCTGGCCAGCGCTTGCAGAAAGTCGCTGGCCAAATCCTGGCACGTGGATGCATGGGCGAATCCGGACGATGCGGTCTGAGAGTCAGCCAGTCTGCAACCTAGCGGACGCTGACGGAAACCGATGCGATGTGGTTCTCCCACTCAAGGCTGAGTTTGGCTTTGCCGCTGCCGAGGCTCTTGATGGTGTACTTCAGGTTCTCGATGGGCGCCTTCGGCTTGGTCATGGTCATGGGAACGCGGCCCAGGTTTTGGCTGCTGTCGTAAGCAAAAGGTGACATGCCGGTTTGCTTGTTGACGATCAGCACCCAGTTGTCGGGATCGGCGATGTCGACGAAAAGGCTGTAGTCGCCCTTGGGCACTTTGACCTTGCCGATAGTCAGGTTGGCGTCGGTGTGGAGCTTGGTGGCGGCATTGGCTCCGGCACGCCACACGGGATAATTTGGGTTCTTGCTGATCACGCCATCCTTGGTGAAGATGGCTCCGGCGCGGCCGTTGACGCGCGGCGAACTGTAAACGATGGTGATGGCCTTGCCGACGATCTTGGCCGACTCAGTGGCGGCCGGGCTCTTGGGCGGGGTGGACGGAGCTTGCTGGGCGAACAGGGTGGCGACAGCAACAATCAGACTTGCACAAACCAGAACTTGCTTCATGGTGTTCTTTCTCTTTCGTCGTTCAGCTTGACATTAAAAAGTTAAGTGCCCGTGCAGGAAGGCCATCGCAAAAAATGGCCTTCTTGATTCGGGCTGAGGACCGCGATTTTTCAATGCGCGGTGATGGGCACGGCGCCTGCGTGGTTTTCCCAACTCAGCTTGAGTTCGCCGCGGTCCGTGCCGAGGCTGGTAATGGTGTATTTCAGGTTTTCAACCGGAGGGGAAGGCTTGGTCATGGTCATCTTAACCTTGCCCAGGTCCTGAGCGGCGTCGTAACTCAGGCCCCACTGGCCGGTCTGCTTGTTGACAATGAGCGTCCAGTTGTCGGGATCGGAAATATCGACGAACAGGGTGTAGTCGCCGGCGGGCACCTTGAGTGAACCCAAAGTGATGCCCCCGTCGGTGTGCAGCTTGGTGGCGGCGTTGGCTCCTGCGCGCCACACCGGGTAATGGGGGTCGCGGCTGATGAGGCCGCCTTTGGTGTAGATGTGGCCGGCGCGGCCGTTCACCCGCGGCGAGCTATACGTGACGGTGATGGCCGTGCTGCCGATCTTCGCCGTTTCAGTGGTGGACGGACTTTTGGGCGGGCCCTGCTGCGCCAATAAGGTGGTGGCGGCAACAAGCAGGCTTGTACAAACAAGCAGATGCTTCATGGCTCGATTGCTCCTTTAGGCGGGATCCGCCCTCAAAAAACAGAACGGCTCCGACGCGTTGATTGTCGCACCGCGCAGCCATCTGAGGGAACAGGCCGAGGAATTCCCGCACAGGATGCGATATACTCCTGACGCAGTAGAGAAAAACGGAGGTTTTACGATGGGTTTGAAAGCGATGGGCAAGATGGCGGCGGCCGGGATGCTGGCTGTGACGATACTGGCGGCTCCGGGAATGATGAAGGCACAGGCAGCAGCCGACACCGTGTTGAAGCCGGCGGATATGGAAAAGCTGGTTCCGGCCAGTGTGTTTTACCGCGGGCAGACGGCAACCACGCAGGTCCGTAACTCGGGTGGCGTGAAGTTTGCCGATGGATACTTCCTGCTGACCTACATGGTAGATACCAGCGGCTACTCAAGTGACGTTGCCGCGAAGTACCAGGCGTATTTCATCACGGAAGTTCCCATCAAGGTGGTGGGCAAGCCCTTGCCGGCAGGCGTTTATGGCATAGGGTTCGTCGGTGGCAAGTTTATCGTGACGGACGTTGGCGGTCACGATGTGCTGACCGCGGCCACAGGCAGCGATCCTGCTCTCAAGCGGCCGGTGCCGCTGGCCATTGCGCCGAACCCGGCAGGCGGGTACCGGCTCTATGCAGGGCGGAAGTTTGTGACAATCAGCAAGTAGTGATCAGTGAACTGTGATGAGGTGTTGATGAACCGCTTTGGAGATGCTCCGAGCGGGGACTGATTTGACCGGAGCGCAAAGCGGCCGCACCCTCAGGATAGGTGCGGCCGCTTTGCGTTACCAGGTTCGCGCTTACGGCAGCGTGACTGCCTGGTGCAGCGGCAGGTCCTGCGAGGAACCGCCGGCCATCACGTTGTAGCTGCCGGGGACCAGCTTCCAGCCGTCTGTGCCTTCGTCGAAGATGGTCAGGCGGTCCTGGGCTACGGGAATGGATACTTGCTTCGACTCGCCGGGAGCCAACTCTACGCGAGCCCAGCCGATTAGGCGCTTGGGCGGCTCGCCGGCTGAATCGGGAAGCGAAGCGTAGACTTGGGCAATTTCGGTTCCCGCGCGCTTGCCTGTGTTCTTCACGGTGAAAGAGACGGCCAGTGCATCGCCGCTTTTCACGGTCAGTCCGGAGTAGGCGTATGTGGTGTAGGAGAGGCCAAAGCCGAAGGGGAACAGGACGGGCCTCTTTTCCGCGTCGTACCACTTGTAGCCGACCTTGAGCTTCTCGTCGTAGGTTGTCTGGAAGGGCGGCAAGCCCTTTGCCGACTTGGCCATGAATTCGGAGATGTCACCGCCAATGTCGCTGAAGTCCATGGTGGACTCCTTCGGCGGCTGGACGATGGCGGGATGGGGCAGGTCGGCGTCGCTCTTCGGGAAGGTCACGGCGAGCTTGCCCGTCGGGTTGACCTTGCCGGTGAGGATGCTCGACAGAGCTTCTGCTCCGCGGATGCCCGGGTACCAAATTTCAACCACGCCGGCGACCTTATCGATCCAGGGCATGGTGGCGGGGCTTCCGGTTTCGAGGACGACAACTGTCTTCGCGTTGGCGGCAGCCACTGCTTCAATCAGCTTGTTCTGCTCGGGTGCCAGGCTCAGCGAGGGCAAGTCGAGACCTTCTGATTCCCACTGGTAGCCAAAGACGATGGCCACGTCGGCGGCCTTGGCAGCAGCAACAGCGGCCGCCACATCGTCGCCTGAGACATAGGTAACCTTGACTGTGGGCAGCTTGGCCACCAGCGCGCGCAGAGGTGAACTCGGCATCCACTCCGGGCGCATGAACGACTCCATGATATTCCTGGCCGGTGGCGGAGGAACCGCCGAGCCGCCGGGCGCGTCAACCTGCGCCGAACCGCCACCCGAGATAACGCCCACGTCGGCATGGCCGCCAATCAGAACCACGGTGCGCACGCTCGGCTCAAGAGGCAGCACGTTGTGCTCGTTCTTCAGCAGGACGATGCTCTTCTCGGCAATCTTCTCGGCCACGGCGTAGCCATGTTCCACGTCCGGAGTCTGCTTGACGACCGGATTGTCAAACAGGCCGGTGGCAAAGATGGTGCGGATGATGCGATGGACGTGCTCGTCGATCTCGGCCTGGGAAACTTCGCCGCTCTCGACGGCCTTCTTCAGCGCGTCGCCGAAGAAGTACTTGTCGGGCTGTTCCTGGTCGAGGCCGGCATGCGAGGCCTTGACAGCGGAGTGCGTGCCGCCCCAGTCGGAGAGAACAAAGCCCTTGAAGTGGAAGGCCTTCTTAAGAACGTCGGTGAGCAGGTAGCTGTTCTCGCAGGCAAAGTCACCATTGACGCGGTTGTACGAGCACATGACGCCGCCGGCGTCGGAGATGTCGAGCGCGATCTGGAAGGCGCGCAGGTCGCTCTCGCGCATGGAGCGCTTGTCGATATTGGCGTTGACGGCGTTGCGGCCGCTTTCCTGGTCGTTGATGGCGTAGTGCTTGATGTCGCCGATGATGTGTTCGGACTGCACGCCCTTGGTGAAGTTGCCGTCGAGCGTTCCGGCCAGCAGCGGGTCTTCGCCCTGGTACTCGAAGGTGCGGCCATTGCGCGGCTCGCGGGTCAGGTTGACGCCGCCGCCGAGCGACATGCTGTAGCCTTGTTGGCGCAGTTCGCGGCCAATCAGGGCGCCATACTCGTAAGCGGCCTGCGGATCCCACGAAGAGGCAGCGGCCAGGTCGTTGGGCAGCGCCGTCGAGTAGCGTCCGGAGGCATCGCCGCGGGTTACGCCGTAGGCCGAATCGGCCATTTGAACAGCGGGAATTCCCAACCGCGGAATCGCAATCGAGTAGCCCGCGCCGCCATTGGACTCGCTTGGCCCTGAGACGAAGAAGGGCATGCCCTGCCCATGGAGCAGCGAGATTTTCTCGTCGAGCGTAAGCTCTTTCAGCACCAGGTCGGCGCGCACATCGGGCGCAAGGGTGGCATCGGACCAGGCATAGTGCTTGGGTTGCGGCATGCCCGGGAACTGGGCAACCGCACTTGGGGCTAATACAAAAGCTGCCGCCAGGGCAATCGCGCCCAGGGCGCGGCTCCGGCAAGTTGAAGACATCATCACAGGATTCCACCTCTCTAATGGTTCATCGTGGTTAGGCGGCTCGCGCAGGCGGGGCTCTTCAAAAGGACTTTCGCGACGCGCCAAGGCACACGAATCACTCGGGCATCATGTTAGGAGCGGAGGCCGAGCGGCGCAAGGTTGCTACCGTGTGAAAGTGCGAACCACCCCAGAGGCATCGTGGAGGAGCTTTAGATTGTTGCCGTTGCGCCTATAACTTGGCGTGGCGTGAGGGACGTATGCTACGTTGAACGGAGCAGGGGATTGCGGCTGCGTGAGCGGCCAACCAGTTTTCAAGGCGTTGAATCGCATGATCGAAACTGAAGCACACATCGATGGCTGGATTCCTGCAACGGAAGGCGACCAGAAGGCGGTCCGCAGGCAGTTGGAGCGGATGCTGGAGAGTCCGCTTTTCTCAAACAGCAAACGCTACCCCGCCCTGCTGCGGTTCCTGGTGGAGCAGGCACTGGATGGGAACGAGGCGCTGCTGAAGGAACGCACGCTTGGCGTAACCGTTTTCCATCGCGCGCCGGATTACGACACCAACCAGGATACGGTGGTACGGCTCACAGCCAGCGAAGTTCGCAAGCGGATCGCCCAGTACTATCACCAGCCGGAACACGCCGGGGAGTTGCAGATCGATCTGCGGCCGGGCAGTTATGTGCCGGTCTTTCGGCAGGCGCCAGCTGTTGTGGAGAGCCCAGGCCCTGTCGCAGGGCACGAACTCCTTCGCGCCGGGGATCCGCAGGGTCTTGTAATAGGGCATGATTTTAGTCGTGCCGAAAATGCTATCTCTATAAATCGGGCTTCAGCCCCTGAGGGGGGCTCTCCTGGCCTTCCCGCCAGTCAATCACCTGCCAGGGAATCCGTAGTCGTCCACTTGATCGATGGCAGCTCAGATTCAACTGACGGAGATGCCGCCTATCCAGTGCGTCGTTCTTTTGCTCTTTCTCTCCGTTGGGGGGCATCGGCGGCGGTGTTGGCTGTTGTCGTTGCTTCTGCGCTGATTGCCTGGAACGCCAACCAGTCGGCGCACGGCGCAAACCGCCAGTTATGGGCGCCAATTCTCAGCGAGCCGGGGCAAGTGCAACTGGTGATCGCGGATCTATCCTCCACTGTCAGCGCTTCGGCCGACCGCAACCAGGCGCAAGCCGCCGGGCTCATTCAACTGTTGCGCATGGGCGAGATGGTCAACTATCGCGACACGCTGGCGCAGGCCGGACTCGTGGGTTTTCTTGCGCAGCACAACAAGCCCTTTGCGCTCGAACTCTCTTCGCAGGCCAGTTATCCGGACTTGCAGCGCGGGGCCAGCGTGCTGGTGGGCGGCCTCGATAACGTGTGGACCATGCGGGTGACCGAGCCGCTGCGCTTTCACTTTGTGCGGCGCGGCGGTACCTATATTTATTCCATCGAAGACCGGCAGCATCCGGAGCAGGGCGGATGGAACGTAAACATGGCACAGTCTTTCGACCACGCCACCGAGGACTTCGCCCTTGTGGCCCGTATCTTCGACCAGACCACCGGGCGGCCGGTGCTGGTGGTGGCAGGGCTGGGCGCCAACGGCACCAACGCAGCCGCGCAGTTTCTGCTTGACCCCGCGCGCACAGCGGAGTTGACCGCGCACGCGCCGCGCGATTGGCAGCGGCTGAATATGGAAGCCGTACTGCGTACGCAGATTCTGGACAACCACGCAGGCCCGCCGCATCTTGTTACTTGTACTTTCTGGTAAATGCGGCCGCCCTAATTTCCGGCATGAGGCGAATTCGGCCAAACCGGACTGAACAGCTGAATGGTGAGGATGGGGCTGTCCTGGTAGATCTGGCCTTCCTCCCGGATGAAGAGCGGAGCCTGCCCGCCAAGGATCCAAATCTGGATGTTGGGCGGCTGCTTCCCAATGATGGGCGCAACCATGCCCGCAACTCCGCCAAGCTCAATCTTGATCTCAAAATGCAGCGGCTTTCGCGAAGAATCGACCAGCGTGAAGGGCTCTTCGCCGCGGGGAGAGATGGCCAGCTTGACCATCCGCGGCTTCGGCGTAGTCACCAGCATGGAGACTCTTGTATCTCCAGCATCGGGCCGCAGGTTTTTGATAATCAGGCTCACCATCCCGTTTACCAGATCCGGCGGCATGTCAAGATGCTCCGTCTTGACTTCATCTTTGCCATCCTTCCCCGTGGTGCGCACCGTAACTTCGCGGCTGCGCGTGTCGATGGCGAGATCGAGCGGCTGGGGGAAGAACGGCCCTTTCTGAATGTGGTGGTCGGTGATCAGGCGGAAGCTGCGGTGCTGCGTGAAAACCGTCGTCTCATCGTCAACGGAGCCATCTTTGAAATGGAAGATCAATCTCGCGGTTACCCGATCACCACTGACGTTTTGCACCAGGTCTCCAACAGCCAGCAGACGGCCATCTTCCGAGCGCAATTCGAGAAAACCGTGGAGCGTTCCCTCCGGATAGCGAACGGGTATCGGCTCCGCGGAAGCGCGGGATTGCAGGCCGCAGACAAGAATAGCGACGAGTGACAAAGACTTGAGGTGAGATAGCAAAGATTTTTTCATCGTTAGTTTCGATAGATACGCGCGGCAAGAGTCCGCCGGATTCGCATCCATTCCTCTATCTACGAAAGCAGAAGACAGGTCATTCAGGATGTATAAAAGGAGTCGTCGCAGATCGGCTGTCCGGCCGGAACCGTAACCGTCCGGAAAAAGCAGAGAATGGGACGTGGCATGGTCACCGGGGTACCCCTCCAATCCGGCGTCCGCCGAGGAAGCCCACAGACCTATGTTCCATACTGCTCGTCGCTCACCTGCTCCATCCAGTCAACTGTCTTCCCGTTCAGCTTTTCCTGAATCGCAATGTGCGTCATTGCCGTCGTCTGCGCCGCACCGTGCCAGTGCTTCTCGCCCGGTGCAAACCAGATGACGTCGCCGGGCCGGATCTCCTCAATCGGGCCGCCCAGGCGCTGCGCCCGTCCGCAACCGGAAGTGACAACCAGCGTCTGGCCAAGCGGGTGGGTATGCCATGCGGTGCGGGCTCCGGGTTCGAATGTCACATGTGCGCCCACAACGCGTGCCGGATCGGGCGAGTCAAACAGCATGTCTACGCGCACCGTGCCGGTGAAGTAATCTGCCGGCCCCTTGCCCGAAGGCTGTGAACCGACTCGCTTGATCTCCATTTTGGATATCTCCTTCGACGGATGAAACTTCTCGTCCTATGGCTGCTTTTTGATGAAGACGTGATAGGTGACATTGTCCCAGGCGTTATGGATTCCGACCAGAAGAAGCAAGAGCGTGGATCCGGCAACGCAAAACAACGATGCGCCCGGCTGCGCGAGTCCGCTTGCCGCCGATGCGGCCAGTGCGATGAAAGCCGCAATCGGCAACACGGAGTGAAAGAGCCAGTCTTCAAACTCAGGCCTGTACGCAGTTTGGCGCTGCATGGTCCGCGTGATGATTGCGCAGTAAAGGATTCCGGCTAGGCCCGCCGCTCCCCAAAAAGCAATCACCGGCATGAAACTGTGCCAGGGAGCGCACATGAGAGCAGCCAAAAAGAGTACGGATGCAAAGTAGACAATGGTTGGAGTTGAAAATGCCGCTCCGGCATGGGCCAAATCGACCTTGCGGGGCAGACTGGCAATCAAGGCAATCACAACAAACTGCAATCCGATCAGAGCGCCCGCTGAGGAGCCGACAATTACATAGAAGTTTTGCCATTCTGTGAGAGCTGTCATTGAGCCACCTGAAGGTCCACGGTTCAACCATCATATCTCTTCGATTCATCTCTCGACCTGGCAATCCGTTCCCGAACCCTCTACAGCGCCTTGCCCATCTCATACGCCTGCTTCATCGCCGGGCTTCCTTGAATATCGCCAATCCCCCACGCGCCTGTCCCGTAAACGATGCCCTTTTCCTTAGCCCCCGGCAGGCACGAAGTAAATCCGCGGAAGCCCTCGATGGTCCGCTCCAGCGCCGGCTCGTAAGTGTCGGCGGCGGTCACCACGAAATAGAAATCCTTGTTCGCGATCTTCGTGTATTGAGCCACGGTGCGGTCAATTAAGGTCTTCATCTGCGCGGACATCGAGTAGAAATAGACCGGCGTTGCCATCACGATCACATCGGCCGCTTGTATGCTCTCAAGAATCGGCGCCATGTCGTCCTTCTGCGCGCACCGCCCGTTCTTCTTGCAGGCATAACATCCGGTGCAGTAGTTGATGTCTTTCTCCGCGAGCACCACTTTCTCAACCTCATGCCTGGCTTCGATTGCGCCCTCCATAAAGCGGTCGCAAAGTGCATTTGAGTTGCCCTTCTTCCGGGGGCTCGAGGAGAGTATCAAGACGCGCTTGCTCATCGGTTTCCTTTCGTAACTGCAATTCATGTCAGTTTCCTCCGCCGGGCCCCGATCATTTCTCAGTACCCGCCGGTTCCGTCTTCAGGCCGCTTTGACACGCGGGCACTTACCGCCCCGTCGTCTTTTCCAGGGCCTCGGGATAACGTGCGCCTTCCACCTTGATCTTCGTGAGCGCGCCTTCGATCTCATGCAGGTCCCCAGCAGAAAGCTCGATAGCGGCTGCCCCGATATTCTCTTCCAGCCGATGCAGTTTCGTTGTCCCCGGAATCGGCACAATCCACGGCTTCTGCGCCAGCAGCCACGCCAATGCTATCTGAGCCGGTGTTGCATTCTTCTCCGCTCCGATCTTCCCAAGCAAATCAACCAGCGTCTGGTTTGCCATGCGGGCCTCCGGCGTAAAGCGGGGAATGATGTTGCGAATGTCGCTCTTCTCAAAGGTGGTGTTCTCGTCCATCTTTCCCGTTAGGAAGCCCTTTCCCAGCGGGCTGAACGGCACAAAGCCAATGCCGAGTTCCTCAAGTGTCGGGATGATTTCCTCCTCCGGGGTGCGATACCAGAGGGAGTATTCGCTCTGCAGGGCGGTAACAGGTTGGACTGCGTGGGCGCGGCGGATGGTCTTGGCGCCGGCTTCCGACATGCCGAAGTGCTTCACCTTACCTTCCGCAATCAGATCCTTCACAGCGCCGGCGACCTCCTCGATGGGCACGTTGAGATCGACGCGGTGCTGATAAAAAAGATCAATCGCGTCAACGCGGAGGCGCTTCAGTGAGGCGTCTGCGACCTGACGAATGCGGGCAGGGCTGCTGTCCAGGCCTTTTCCACCGTGAGTTCCGTCGGGATTGATATCAAATCCGAACTTGGTGGCGATGACGACCTTCCCGCGGAAGGGCTCGAGCGCCTCGCCCACAAGCTCTTCATTATTGAACGGGCCATAAACCTCAGCAGTATCAAAGAACGTAACTCCACGCTCGACCGCCGCGCGAAGCAAAGCGATCGAATCCTTCTTCTCAGGAAACGGAGCGTAGCTGAACGTCATTCCCATGCAGCCAAGTCCCAGTGCCGATACTTCGAGATTGCTCTTTCCTAATTTGCGCTTTTGCATTGTTTCTCCTTCAGGGTGCGACGCCGCCAATCGGCCGGTACGACTTCTCAGTAGTGCTCCCACTCAACGAACCAGCGTTCATCGGGCCGCGCCGATTTGATAATCAAGTGCCCATCCGAGGTGAACCTGTAAACTCTCGGAAGGTCCTTGCCAACCAGAAGGCTGCGCGTATTCGATGCCTCAATGTGATGAGTGAGTATGTGCTTCGCCTCGTCGATGTTATAGCTTCCAAACGATGCTTCGTACCCATTCTGCACGTAGTCATTTGAGAGCGCGCTGGCCGATTCCGGGTACATCAGCTGCACTGAAACATGCCCGTCGCGCGTGTAGAGCAGCATGCCTTTCGGCTGAGGGCCAGAGCTTGGTTTGCCATCCGCTCCGGGCGACTCGATGTGAACCAGGCGCCACGCACCGATGAGCCTTTCGCGATTCCCGGCGGAGACTGAGCCTGCATCACGCCTGCGATTGCCACTAAAGCACCGAGCACGCCACAATACAGAGCTTTCATTTTCGTGCTCCTCCCGCGGAATTCCGCTCAACGCCCTACGAGCGTTTCATGGAAATTTGAATAGCGAGCCCCTTCCAACTTGATCCTGGAGGAAGCTTCTTCGAGGGCGCTCACATCTTCAGGCGTCAGTTCAACTTTCTCCGCTCCGAGATTTTCTTCAAGCCGAGCCAGCCTGGTTGTGCCTGGGATGGGAACGATCCATGGCTTCTTGGCAAGCAGCCAGGCGAGCGCGATCTGCGCGGGTGTCACGTGCTTCTGCGCTGCGAACGCAATCACAAGATCAACCAGTGCCTGGTTGGCCTTGCGATTCTCTTGGCTGAAGCGAGGAACCGTGCTGCGGAAATCTGTACTGTCGAACTTGGTATCCGCATCGATCTTCCCGGTCAGGAAGCCTTTGCCCAACGGGCTGAACGGAACGAAGCCAATCCCAAGTTCCTCCAGCGTCGGCATCACCGTCTCCTCAGGCTCCCGCCAGAACAACGAGTACTCACTTTGCAGCGCGGTGACGGGCTGAACAGCATGGGCCCGCCGTACGGTTTTCGCACTCGCTTCAGACATGCCGAAATGCTTTACCTTGCCCTGCTCGATCAGATCCTTCACAGCGCCGGCAACATCCTCAATGGGTACGTTGAGGTCGACGCGATGCTGATAGTAAAGATCGATAGAATCAACGCGCAGCCGTTTCAGCGATTCTTCCGCAACTTTCTTGATGTGCTCCGGCCGGCTGTTCAGTGCGCTCCACCTGTCGCTGTCGCCAGGATTTGCTTCCCATCCGAACTTGGTCGCGATGACCACCTTCCCGCGAAACGGCGCGAGCGCCTCGCCGACCAGTTCCTCGTTCACCAGCGGCCCGTACACCTCGGCGGTATCGAAGAATGTTACGCCCTGTTCAACGGCTGCATGAATCAGGGAAATCATTTCCTGTTTGTCTTTGGCAGGCCCATAAGACCAGCTCATTCCCATGCAACCGAGTCCCAGCGCCGACACTTCCAGATTGCTGTTTCCTAACTTGCGCTTTTGCATTTCGCTCTCCCTTCGGATGTTTGGGACGGTCGCGAGTCGAGCCGTCCCACATCTTTTATCGAATCCGGCCTTACTCAGCCTTGAGCGAAGCCATGTCGATGGAGAAGCGGTATTTCACATCGGAGCGGAGCATCCGCTGGTAGGCTTCGTTGAGCTTCTGGATTGGGATCACTTCCACATCGGAGGTGATGTTGTGCTTGCCGCAAAAGTCCAGCATCTCCTGGGTTTCCGCAATGCCGCCAATCAGCGAGCCGGAAAAACTCTTGCGGCCAAACAAGAGACCGAAGACATTCACGGCCAGCGGCTTGTCTGGCGCGCCCACCATCGTGATATTTCCGTCCCGGCGAAGCATGTGGATGAAGGCATTGATGTCGTGCTCGGCCGCCACAGCGTCCAGAATAAAATCGAAACTGCCCGCGTGTTTGGCCATCTCGTCAGCGTTGCGCGAGAGCACCACCTCATCGGCGCCCAGGCGCAGTGCGTCTTCCTTCTTGCTGGCGGAGGTGGTGAACACCACAGTGTGCGCGCCCAGCGCATGGGCAAACTTCACGCCCATGTGGCCCAATCCGCCCAGGCCCACAACGCCTACCTTCTTGCCCTTGCCCACGCCCCAGTGGCGCATCGGCGAGTAGGTCGTAATGCCCGCGCAAAGCAGCGGAGCCGCACCCGCGAGATCCAGGTTGGTTGGGATGCGGAGCACAAAATGCTGGTGCACGACAATGCTGTCTGAGTATCCGCCATATGTAACTCCGCCCAGATGGCTGTCTGGCGAGTTATAGGTAAACACGCCGTTGGGGCAAAACTGCTCGTAATTATCGCGGCAGTTGGGGCAGGTCAGGTCGGCGCCCACCAGGCAGCCCACGCCCACAATGTCGCCGGCCTTGAACTTTTTCACGCCCGGGCCAACGCTCGTCACCCGGCCTGCAATCTCGTGGCCCGGAACGCATGGGTAAGCCGTGGGCATGATGGCGGCCCACTCGTTGCGCGCGGTGTGCAGATCGGAGTGGCAGATGCCGCAGAAGAGGATCTCGATTTGAACGTCGTCGTCGGTGAGATCGCGCCGCGCGATCGTGGTGGATGCAAACGGCGATGTTGCGCTGGCTACGGAGTAAGCTTTTGCCTTGTACATAAAGTGACCTCAAGATTCCTGTTGATGTTGATTATCGTACCTGTCGACGTGCCTGCAAAATGTCAATCTCCTCGCGCTCTCGAAATTGGAATTGGTACTCAACGGTGCGATGCCTCCAGCACGGAACTAGAAGAACAGCAGGTAGGTAGCGTTGAAGGTGAGCGCATCACTTACGCGCGGGGTGATGGCCTGGCCGCGAATATAACTGAGGCCTAACGTAGCGAATTGTCCGTTGTGGACGGGGAGCGAGTAACTGCCGGTTAGAGAGGCGCCGTTGCGCCATACGGTCTTGCTCTGAGCCACAAGCGTATCGGTGAGGTAGTGGCTATGGCCGCCATAGGTGGAAACCACAGAGATCATGTCATTCGGGCGCGAGCGGAAGGGAGCCTTCTGGTAGATGCGGGCCTCGTAGTAGAGGTCGTATGCGTTGAAGCGCGGTGCCGCCTGGATGAAGGTGCCGCCGACATAGAGCCCGTGAGCCGGTCGGGTTGGAGAGGGTTGACGGAGTTGATAGTCAATAAGCGCGAAAGCTGCGTGGTTGCCTGCCTCCCTTTTGCCATCGGCGAAGCTTAGGTAAGGCGTACTGTTGTGCATATACCCGGTGCGAAACCACAACATGGGCGCGGTGGCCGCAGGCCGCTGGTAGCCGGCCTCTTCAATTACAAGAAGCTTGTCTCCGTGTGGCACAGGGCGGAAGCCGGTGTGATTGCGCTGCACTTCAGTGGGTCCACCGTCGGGGTCGATGCTGCGTTGGAAGCCGGATTTCAGATAAGTGAACTTCGGACCGTTGATGCGGATATCGGCGCCGGGCGTGGTCATCGGAAAGTAGGACATGCCGACCTCGTAGGGCAGAACAGCATAGACGCCCTGCGGGCCGGTGCTGGTGTTGCCGCCGACAAAAAGGCCGATGAAGTCGAGGCCATTTGTGGTGTAGCCGCCTTTCAACTCCACGCGGTCCTTCCCGAACTCCTTGTAGAGGTAGAGATCCCACAACTGGAACGCCTTGGGCCCGGCGGGGTTCCAACTGACCCAGTTCCAAACGCTGCCTGTGTAGAACTGGGCGTGATGCAGGTGCAATTGACGCAGGTCGGCGCTCAGTATGGGCTGAACCATGACATTCCCGAAAGGGCTCTGGCCGACGTAGGCCTGCTGATCGGCGGGGACGGGTGCAGCAAGAGTGTTTTGCACATACTGCGACATGGAGATGACCCGGAGGGCCACCCCCTTGCTGAATAGCGCCCGGCGAAAGCGGGAATTAACATCCACGATGCTATCGACTATTGGCGGCATCGACACGTCGCCGCCGAGATAGTTCAGGTCTTCGATGGAACGCTCAGAGGCTCTCGGAGCATCCGGCAGCCCTGTCTCCGCAACGCTTTGAGCATGAGCCCACAGGCACACCAGCGTAAGGAATAGGACGATAACGAATGGCTTGCGGGCGTAGCTAATCGTGTTTTGCACTTTCTTCTCCGGCGGGCTTCGTCATCGGGCCCGGCGACGCCGGCCAGAAAAGCATTTCCGCAATTCCGATGCTATTGAGGAAGGGATTCAGGGCGGTATCCCGATCCTTCCTATTGCTTGCCTATTCCTGTCGAAATATGCTTTTTTGTGCAGGACGAGCGAGTTCGGCGGTAGATTGAGTTTGAAGGAGCCATGCGAAGTGCAGACAGCGGAACGGAAGGTCAAAAGCGGAGAAACGCCGGCGGAACTCGCCCGGTTGCGGGCCGAACTGGCAGGCAAGATCGCATCCCACATCCAAGTTGAAGGGCCGATTGCCACAGCAGTGCCCGGTTTGGGACTTTCGCGGCACAGCGCGCCCTCAGAGTGCTACTCCGCCGCCTACCAGCCGGAACTGGTTGTCTTTGCCCAGGGAGAAAAGCGAATCAATGCCGGCGGCACGACACATATATGCAATGGCTCCAACTTCCTTCTTACCTCGGTCGACATGCCGGTGCTGGGCCAGATCACTGGGGCATCCAAGACCGAGCCGTTCCTCGGGCTCTTCATCAAACTTGAAATGCCCGTGGTGCGCGAAATTCTCTCGCAGGACGAGTTCCTGGTTCCCGGGGTCGCCTCGGGCACCCGCGGCATGGCGGTGGGCAAAACCACAGTGGAGTTGCTCGGCGCCTGCTGCCGCTTGCTCGACCTTCTCGACAAGCCCGCAGACATTCCCTTTCTCGGCGGCCTGATGCAGAGGGAGATCATCTATCGCGTGCTGCGCTCGCCGCTGGGCCGCCACCTGCGCGCCATCGCCACGCTGGGCGAGCAGAGCAACCGGACCGCAAAAGCCGTTGCCTGGCTCAAGACAAATTACACCCGGCCATTGCGCGTTGAAGAACTCGCGGGCGTGGCGCAGATGGGCGTTTCCACGTTCCACCATCAATTCCGCTCGCTCACCTCGATGAGCCCGTTGCAGTACCAGAAGCGGCTGCGCCTGCATACGGCACGCGTGCGGATGCTGACTGAGGGCATTGACGCCGCCAGCGCAGCCTTTGAAGTCGGCTATGAAAGCGCAAGCCAGTTCAATCGCGAGTACAGCCGGCTCTTTGGCCAACCGCCCATGCGCGACGTGAAAGCGAGCCTGCTTGCCGGCGCTGCCTCGGCCCGCGACTGAACGGCAATCGCACCGCAGTCGTCAACGGACCACGACGAAGGTCAGGGCCAGGGCAAGCGTGGTCAGCACCAGGATGACCGGAACGGCCCACAGCCCAAGCATCACCAACTGCCCGGCGCCCACCTCTTCCCCATCGCGCCGGGCAAACGCGAGCACCAGCATCGTTGCCAGTGAACCGAAGGGTGTGATCATCGGGCCCACGTTGGCGCCGATGAGTGCCGCAAGCACCGTGCCCATGTGTGCATGAGAGCGCAAAAGCACGCTCCGCGCGATCAGCGCAGCGGGAAGGTTGTTCGTGATATTCGAGGCGAACGCCGTCGCCCCCGCTGCTGCAAGAAGCTTCCCAGCCGATCCCGGCCTCATCTCCGCGAGCCACCCAGCCGAAACATCCACGATGCCCAGGTTCTCAAGTCCCTGCACGGCAATGAAGAGACCGATCACAAACGGGAATAAGTCCCATGCGATTTCCTGCACAAAGCGAATCTGCACGCGTCCACTCGCCATGCCGGCGACCGCCAGCACGGCACTGGCCGCGAAAGCGAAAACGTACGGCTCAAGGCCGACCAGCGGCGCAAGAAAGTAACAGACAAGCACGGCCGCAAGAGCTGATACGCAAATCAGAAAGTAGGGACGATTGGGAACCACGCTGGCCGGCAACGGAAGCGATTTGCTGTCGAAGCTGGCAGGCAACTCGCGGCGAAAGTGCCAGCGCAAAACCGCGTATGTCGTGACGAGCGCCACCAGTTGAGGCACAAGCATTCTTGCCGCGAACGCAGCAAAGGTCTGGCGGAAAGCGTCCGCGAAGAGCAGGTTGGTCAGGTTGCTGATGGGCAGCAGCAGCGAACCCACGTTGGCCACAAACGCGCACAACAGCACGTACGGAGCACCAGGAACTCTGAGCCTTTTTACCAGGGCCAGCATCACCGGCGTCAGCATCACGGCCGTTGTATCCAATGACAGGATGGCCGTGATCGCCGCGCCTGCCACAAACGCGTTCCGGTAAAGCGAGTGCGCGTCTCCCTTCGCCACCAGCGCGCATCGAATCGCAGCCCAATCGAAAAAGCCGCTTTTGCCGATCAGAAGAGACAAAGCCAGCAGCGAGACAAGGAAGAGAAGTGTGTTCTTTCCCGCCAGGACCGCCCCGAGCGCCTCGTGCGGAGTCACTAGGCCCAGAACCAGCATGGCCGCAGCCGCCAGCATGGTCCACCAGGCCTCGCTCCAGCGGCGCGGGCGCAGCACCATCAACACCAGCATTGCCGCGAAGACGGCCAGCGTGGCAATGATCCGCGCTGTACCAGTCATGCGGTTTCCAGGTGTGCGTTGCGGGTCTCAGGCATAAGCAAGTACAGAATAGCGAACGCCGCCAGCGCCACTGCCCCAATGACAAGAAGCCTGCGCGGTTTGCGTATAATTTCCAGGTTCCGCGTACAATGGTGATAGTGGGTAGTTTCGCCCGGGAGGGTTATACACTTTGCCTCTATATGCCTATCGATGCACGCAATGCGGCCACCGCTTTGAAAAGCGCCAGAACTTCTCGGCAACACCCGAGTCCCAGTGTCCCCTCTGCCAGGGCGTGTTGGAGCGCCCGCTGACCGCCCCCGGCCTGAGCTTCAAGGGCAAGGGCTGGTATGTCAACGACTACGCGGCCAAAAGCTCCGCGCCCGCAGCCGAGTCTGCACCGGCTGAAACCAAGGCCGCTTGCGCCGGCGACTGCGCCGCGTGTCCCGCCGCAGCAGCCCCCGCCTCAGCCACCGCGAGCAGTTAGAATTTCGGGCGCTGTGCGCCGCCCAGAAGCGCAAAGGGCGGCATCCGTAAGATAATGGTGACCTTGAACCCTCAAGGCGAATCCATGACCCCTAAACCAGCGAGGCCATTGGTTCGCGTACTCACCGCCGCCGCGCTGTTGCTCTTTGCCGCCGGCTTGATCGCGACCCTCCTTCCCGTTCTGGCTCATTGGACCGTCGCCCTCCGTTGGGCAGGCTTCGCTCTCTTTCTTCCCTTCGCCTTTCGTCGCCGCTCCCTGCTTGTCTGGACTTTCTTTGCCATGTTGGCCGGCGCAGAACTCGGCGTGGACGCGCCACAACTGGCGGTTCAAGGCCACTTTTTGGGCGATATCTTCCTCCGCCTCATTCGCATGATCGTCGCTCCGCTCATCTTTGGCGGCATCGTCACCGGCATTGCCGGCCACAGCGAGTTGAAAGGCGTGGGCCGCGTGGCCCTCAAGTCCATCCTCTTCTTTGAAGTAGCCACTACGCTGGGAATCATCCTGGGCGCGGTCGCCATCAATCTCACCCATGCCGGAGTTGGCGTCACCCTGCCTGTCAGCATTGACGCCGCTACGCCTGCCGCGCATGCGCAGAACTGGCAGCAGATTCTGATGAACATCTTCCCTGAGAACATCGCCCTAGCCGTTGCGCAAAACCAGATTCTCCAGGTTGCCATCTTCGCGTTGCTCTTCGGCACTGCCCTGGCCACCCTGCCTGAGCCCCGCCGCGCTCCGCTGGTTACCGTGCTTCAGTCCCTCACTGAAACCATGTTCCGCCTGACCAGGATCATCATGGTCATGGCTCCGGTGGCCGCAGGCGCGGCGCTGGCTTACACCGTGGGCAGCATGGGCGTTGCCACCCTGCTGCCGCTCGCCAAACTGGCCGCCACCTGTTACGCAGCGCTGGTGGTCTTTGCGTTGCTGGTGCTCGCGCCCATCCTGTTTTTCGCGCGCATTCCGGTGCGCCGTTTTGCCGCCGCCATCGCCGAGCCCACTGCCATCGGCTTTGCCACTGCGTCCTCTGAGGCAGCGCTGCCCTTGGCCATGGAGCGCATGGAAGAGTTCGGGGTTCCCCGCTGGATTGTCGCCTTTGTTATTCCCACCGGCTACAGCTTCAACCTCACCGGCTCAAGCCTTTACCTTTCCATGGCCGCGCTCTTCGCCGCCCAGGCTGCGGGCCTCCACCTCTCTCTCGGCCAGCAAATCTACCTTCTTGCCACTCTCATGCTCACCAGCAAGGGCATCGCCGGCGTTCCCCGCGCCACCCTGGTCACCCTGATGGCTGTGGCTCCGTCATTCCAGATTCCCGCCACCGCCGTGCTCATGCTGCTCGGCGTTGACACGCTCATGGACATGGGCCGCACAGCGATGAATGTGATTGGTAACGGCATGGCCGCCGCCGTCGTCTCCCGCTGGGAGGGAGAACTCAACCTCGCCCAAGATCTGCCATCCTGAGCGCAGCGGCCCGGTTTGATCTTCCTCTGCCGCAAAAAGCTGGGTGCCCCAGGTCTCGCTTCTGAGACCTGGGATAGCACAAATGCCCACCGTTGAGTTTTCTGTAAAATCAACCCATGCCCGGCCACATCGGTATCGTCGCCTGTTCCGCTGAGGGCGCATCGCTCTGTTACCGCACCATCTGTCTTGAAGGCGCGCAGTCTCTCGGCACCCACAACCACCCCGATATCACCATGCACGCCTACGCCCTGGGCAAGTACATGGACTATATCTATCGCAACGACTGGCAAGCAGTGGCCGACACGATGCTCTCCTCCGCGGAGAAGGTGGCAAAGACCGGCGCCGATTTCCTGATCTGCCCCGACAATACTCTCCACCAGGCGCTTCCGCTTGTCGTGCCGCGCTCGCCGCTGCCCTGGCTGCACATCGCTGAAGTTGTCGCCGCTGAGGCCGCCAGCCGCGGCTTTCGTCGCATCGGCATCACGGGAACCCGCTACCTGGTCGAGAGCGAAGTTTACCCGGAGAAGCTCGCCGCGCGTGGCCTCGAGTATCTGCGGCCCAGCCTGGCAGAGCGTGAAGAAATCAACCGCATCATCTTCGACGAACTGGTCTGCGGCGTCTTCAAGCCCCAAGCGATCGCGGCCTTCCAGCAAGTCTTCGCGCGCATGAAAGCAGAAGGCTGCGATGCGGTGGTGCTGGGCTGCACCGAAATCCCGCTCATCATGAACGACGCATACTCCCCGCTGCCCACGCTCGACTCCACGCGGCTGCTGGCCCGCGCCGCGCTCAAGCGCGCAGTCAGCGCCTAGACAACACGGAACGCCTGCCCCGTTCTCGCAAGATGCCGGGTGCCCCATGTCTCGATTTTGAGACATAGGAAAGCACCGCTATCAACCAACCGTCAATCGAGAACTCCACCAACCCCGCTAAGATAGTCACAGCGAAGAAAACCTATGCCCCTGCTCGATCCCATCCCGTCTCCCGTTGAACACGCCGACTACGCCGCTCTCGAGTGGGAGCCGCTACTGGCCCTCGTCGCCGGTTTTGCCGCATCCCCGGTCGGCCGCAACGCCATCCTCGATCTCACCCCGTCCACAGATGAAACGTGGGTCCGCCGTCAGCATGACCTCACCGGCGAGTTGCGGCTGATTTTGGAAGAGCAAATCTCCATCCCCGTCGGCGGACTCATCGACCCCACGCAACTCGCCGCCAAGGCGCAAATCCCTGGCGCGGCGCTTGAAGCCGCCGAGTTCCAGGCCATCGCCCGTCTCGCCAACGATGTAGCCAGTTGGCAATCGCTGCTCCGCGAGCCGCCGGCCCGCATCGCCGGCAGGCTCCCCGGCCTTTCCTCGCTCTCGTCGGCTCTGACCACCAGCCTCCGGCCGCTCGCCGAATCCATCGAACGCACAATCCAGCCCGATGGCTCACTGGCCGACGATGCGTCTCCAGAATTGCGCCGCGTTCGTCGCGAGCAGGAGCGCCAGCAGCGGGTCATCGAAGAAAGCCTCCGCGCTGCTCTGCGCAGGCTCTCAAGCGACGGCGCAACCCAGGAAGACCTCATCACGATCCGCGGCGACCGCTTTGTTATCCCCGTCCGCGCAGAGCTCAAGCGCCGCATCTCCGGCGTGGTCCACGGCGCCAGCTCTTCAGGCCAAACTGTCTACGTGGAGCCTCTGGAAACCATCGAGCAGAATAACGAACTCGTTCGCCTCATCGAAGAAGAGCAAGCCGAGATTCACCGCATCTTTGTCGCCCTCACCCGCCAGGTGGGCGGCTATGCGCTCGGGCTCGTTGAAGGCGCGCGCGTCCTCGCCCTGGTTGACAGTCTGCAGGCCCGCGCACGCTTTGCCCGCGACTACGATTGCATTGCCCCCGCCATCGCGCCCGACTTGCTGCGCCTTGAGTCTGCCCGCCATCCGCTGCTTGAAAAGCGCCTGCGCGCCACTGGCGGCCGCATTGTCCCGCTGACCATCGAGCTCACTGCGAAAGAGCGCCAGCTCATCATCAGCGGCCCCAACACCGGCGGCAAGACGGTTACGTTGAAAACCACGGCTCTGCTGGCGATGATGGCCCAGGCCGGCCTGCCCATCCCCGCCACGGCAGCCAGCTTTCCAGTCTTCACTGCCTTCCTCGCCGACATCGGCGACGCGCAATCCATTGAGGCCGCGCTCAGCACCTTCTCCGCCCACATCACCAACCTCGACCGCCTCGCGCACCTGGCCGGCGATTGCTCCCTGGTTCTCCTCGACGAGCTAGGCTCCTCCACCGATCCTGAAGAAGGCTCGGCTCTCGCCGTGGCCATCGCCAGCCACTTTCTCACCGTTGGAGCGTGGTCACTCATCTCCACGCACCACACCTCGCTCAAGGTTTACGCGGCCAATACTGAAGGCGTGCTCAACGCCGCCGCCGGCGTGGATGAGGTAACCCTCGCGCCCAACTACCAACTGCGTCTCGGCGTCCCCGGCGCGTCGGCCGGCATACAAACCGCCGAGCGCCTCGGCCTCAACGCCAGTATTATCGCGGCAGCACGACAGAGATTAGGTTCGCAACAGGTAGACATCTCCCGCTTCCTCGACAAGCTGCACAGCGAAGTCACCCAGCTTGAGGCCGAACGAAAGGCCGCGCGCGAGCAGCAGTACGCGCTCAACCAGGAACGCGCCAAGCTGGCCCGCGAAGGCGATGTGGAATTGCGCAACCGCACGCGCGATCTGGAAACCAAGCTCGCCTCGCTTCTCAAGGATTTTGAATTCCAGATGCGCGAAACCGTGCGCGCCATCGAAGACCGCGCCGCGCAGCAGAAGTTGTCGAAGGAAGCCGAACGCCGCATCCTGCGCCTTCGCCGCGAGTTTCAGGAGAGCTTCAACCAGACCGTCGTGGCCCACCGCACCGGCGCAGACCAGGGCGACGTCAACGCGCAGCCGCACGTCCTGCGCCACATCGCCGCCGGCGACCAGGTCCGCATCAAGTCCATGAACAAGATCGCTACCGTGGTGCGCGAGGTAGAGAAGGACCTTTTCGAAGTCGCCCTCGGCACGCTCAAAATGCGCGTCAAACGCGACGACTGCCTTGCAGCTTCCGGCCCGGACGCCGCACCGGCCAATGAGAAGCACGATCCCCTCGCCGCCGCCCGCAAGCAGAAGAACGTCCACGTCACGGTAACCAGCGCCAACACCGACGAGATGCGCATGGAGATCAACCTCATCGGCCGCACCGTGGATGAAGCCACCGAAGAGTTGGAAAAATACCTGGACCGCGCCTTCCTTGCCGGCCTGCCGCGCGTCCGCATCATCCACGGCCACGGCGCCGGCATCCTCCGCCGCGGCGTCCGCGAATTCCTCAAAGGCCACCCCCACGTAGCCACCCTCGCCGAAGCCCCGCAAAACGAAGGCGGGCAGGGAGCAACACTCGTCGAGCTACGCCAGTAGTCGCCGCTCAACAAGCTGAACCGCCAACAGAAAAGGCCCCGCATCGCGGAGCCTTTTCGCTACCTAGTTAACTCGCTGCTACTATGCCACCACAGGCGCCGGCTTGGCCAGCAGTACGCCGAGCGCGCAGCTTGCCATGCGGGCCAGTTCACCATCGGCCCGGCTGGTCAAAACCACCGGAACCTTGGCTCCCACCACAACACCCGCGGCCAGTGCTCCGGCCAGGTATTGCAGTTGTTTGAAGAGGATGTTGCCGGCTTCGAGATTCGGAACCATCAGCAGGTCCGGATCTCCTGCTACCGGCGACTTGATCTTCTTGATCCGCGCGGCGTCGCTTGAAATCGCGTTGTCAAATGCCAGCGGACCGTCGACAATGGCGCCGGTAATCTGCCCGCGATCCACCATCTTGCACAGCGCCGCTGCGTCCAGCGTGGAAGGAATGGCAGGATTGATCTGCTCCACCGCCGACAGAATTGCCACCTTGGGATTGACAACCTCCAACGTGTTCATCATGTCGATAGCGTTTTGCAGAATGCTGATCTTGGTCTCCAGGTCCGGCTGGATGTTGATGGCCGCATCGGTGACATACAACGTTTTATGGTACGAAGGCACGTCCAGAGCAAACACGTGGCTGATGCGCCGGCCCGTCCTCATGCCGCCCTCGCGCGAAACCACGGCGCCCATCAGTTCGTCGGTGTGCAGCGAGCCCTTCATCAGCATCTGCACTTCGCCATTGCGGGCCAGTTCCACTGCCTTAACGGCCGCCGTTTTGCTGTGCGGGACATCCACAATCTGAATGCCGGTCAGGTCGAGTTCCAGGGTTGCAGCGACTTTGCGGATCAGAGTCTCAGAGCCAACCAGCACCGGAACGATCAGTTTGTCCTTGAACGCCTGGATGGCGCCGCCGAGAGAAACTTCGTCGCAGGGCCACGCAATCGCCGTCTTCACGGCAGGCTTCAAGTTGGCGCGCGCAATCATGCCGCGGTAGTGGCGATAAGGCTCGTTCACAATTAGCTTGGGAACCGGCAGTGTGGACCAGCGCAGCTTCACTTCCGGCGCAAGCAGTTGGGCGGTCCCGGAGAAAATGCGCGTGCCCGATCCGTTCTTGGCTTCGCAATCGAAATTGACCGTCTTCGTGGCGTCGTCTTTTGACGTAACCACCACGTTCACCAGGATGCGGTCTCCGACGTGAATGCGGTTATAGAACGAAAGAGAGATGTTGGTCAGGGTGCATCCGGGGCCCGGCGTATTCATGCTGAAGAGCCCGGAGACGAGCGAGGCGCACCACATGTTGGGGCCGGTTGGCGGCACACCCCCCGCGCGCTCAACGATCTCATCGAAATTCAGCATCGAGTCGAATCCCGAGATCGAGGCGAAAGCCATCGCGTCATCGGTGGTCAGTACGTGCTCTGTGCCGGCGGTATCGCCAATCTCTATCTCGTCGTAAGTCTTGCTCTCAATAAATCCCAGATTCATCAAATCTCCCTCTCCACCGAATCACTCGCTGATTCGCGGTCTTACCTTATGGTATTTTCCGGGAGCGGGTTCTGAAGTGACTCCAGTCACCGATGCATGATTCTGAGGCCCTTCGGCCTGTGCTGTCTCTCTATCTGGGACCCGCGCTTTGTGCCGACACTACCAGACCTCCTTCCCACAGGCTCTTCAATCCAGACAAACCCTGGGCGAGCTTCGCCCAGTCTCGCGACGCATTTCCCATGGCCCCCCGAAAACTCCAGCGCCGCGCCACCAAGGCCGGGTGCCCCATCCTTGAATCGATTTCTGATTCAAGGGTGGGAAACCACAGATCTCGATTCACAACACTTCGCAAACACTTCCAGCCCCGCAAACTCCGCCAACAGAAAAGGCCCCGAAGGGGGCCTTTTCGCTGACTTGCTGGCTCGCTGCCTTTACGCCATCGCTTCCCGGCCCATCGGCTCAAACTGCAGCTGGTTCGACTTGCGATCCACATCGATGCGCACATGCGCCCCGTGCAGCACTTCGCCGTTCAGTATCTTGATGGCCAGCGGGTCCTGCACCATGCGCTGCAGCGCCCGTTTCAGCGGACGCGCCCCATACGCCGCATCCGAGCCGGCCGCCAGAATCAGTTGCCGCGCCGGTTCCGTCAATTCAATTGAAATCTTCCGGCCTTCCAGCAGCTTGCGCACCTCGTCCAGCCTGAGTTCCAGAATCTTCGCCATCTGCGCTGCGCCCAGCGGACGGAAGATCACCGTGTCGTCCACGCGATTCAAAAACTCCGGCCTGAAGTGCTCGCGCAGCACCTTCATTACGCTCACGCTCGCCATCTCGTAGTCGTGCTCCGTCTTGAGCGTGTCGCCCACCAGCAGGTTCGCGCCCAGGTTCGAAGTCATGATCAGCACCGTGTTTTTGAAGTCCACCGTGCGGCCCTTGGCATCGGTCAGCCGCCCGTCGTCCATCACCTGCAACAGGATGTTGAATACATCCGGATGCGCCTTCTCGATTTCGTCGAACAGAATCACCGCATACGGCCGGCGATGCACGGCTTCAGTCAACTGCCCGCCCTCGTCGTAGCCAACGTACCCCGGCGGCGCGCCAATCAGCCTTGCCAAGGCGTGCTTTTCCATGTACTCGCTCATGTCGATGCGGACCAGTGCCTGCTCGTCATCAAACAGGAATTCAGCCAGCGCCCGTGCGGTCTCGGTTTTGCCTACGCCCGTCGGCCCGAGGAAAATGAAAGACCCGATCGGCCTTCGCGGGTCGCTCAGCCCCGCCCTCGACCGCCGTATCGCATTCGCCACCACGGTCAGAGCCACGTCCTGCCCAATCACCCGCTCCTTGAGACGCTCCTCCATCGAGACGAGCTTCTTCACTTCGCCTTCCAGCATGCGAGTGACCGGAATCCCCGTCCACTTGCTCACGATGCCGGCGATGTCTTCCTCGTCCACCTCGTCTTTCAGCATGCGCGCCACGCCCTGGTTCCCATCCTGCTCCGTGCTCAGCTTGCTCAACTCTGCTTCGAGCTTCGGCAACTCGCCATATTGGATCTGCGCTGCTCGGTCGAGCATTCCCTTGCGCGTCTGCTCTTCGGCCTCGAAGCGCAGCGCCTCGATCTTCTTCTTCACATCGGTAATGCGGGTGCTCGCGTCGCGTTCCCTGGTCCACCGCGAACGCAGGGCCGTGATCTTCTCAGTCAACTGCGCCACATCGCGCTCCACTTTCTGGCGGCGCTCCACGCTGTTGGTGTCGGTCTCGCGCTTCAGCGCGCTCAGCTCAATTTCGAGCGACGTTTTCTCGCGCTCCAGTTGGTCAATCTCAGTGGGCAGCGAACCCTTCTGCACTGCCAAAGAAGCCGCCGCCTCGTCCACCAGGTCAATCGCCTTGTCCGGCAAAAAACGGTCGCTGATGTACCGGTGCGACAGCATCGCGGCAGCCACAATGGCCGCGTCCTTGATGCGCACGTTGTGGTGGGTCTCGTAGCGCTCTTTCAATCCACGCAGAATAGCGATCGTGTCCTCAACATTCGGCTCGCCCACGTAGACAATCTGAAAACGCCTCTCCAGCGCCTTGTCTTTCTCAATGTATTTGCGGTACTCGTTCAGCGTGGTTGCGCCAATCGCCCGCAATTCTCCGCGCGCCAGCGCCGGCTTCAGCATGTTGCTGGCGTCGATGGCGCCCTCGGCCGCGCCCGCTCCAACCAGCGTGTGCAACTCGTCGATGAAGAGAATAATCTCGCCATTCGACTCTTCAATTTCCTTCAACACCGCCTTGAGCCGGTCTTCGAACTCGCCGCGATATTTCGCTCCGGCAAGCATCGAGCCCAGGTCGAGCGAGATGACGCGCTTGTTGCGCAAGCTCTCGGTCACGTCGCCCTTGAAGATGCGCTGTGCAAGCCCCTCAACAATCGCCGTCTTGCCCACGCCCGGCTCGCCAATCAGCACCGGGTTGTTCTTGGTCCGCCGGCTTAGCACCTGAATCACGCGGCGAATCTCCTCGTCGCGCCCGATCACCGGGTCCAGCTTGCCGCGCCGCGCCAGTTCGGTCAGATCCTTGGCATACTTTTCCAGCGCCTGGAATTTGCCTTCGGGATTCTGGTCCGTAACCCGCTGCGACCCCCGCACCGCCGTCAACGCCTTCAAGATAGCTTCGTGCGTCGCGCCCACGGCCAGCAGCGCATCGCGCGCCGCATCGCCCTTCACATGGGCCACGCCCAGCAGCAAATGTTCAGTAGAGACGTACTCGTCCTTGAAGTTCTGGGCTTCAACAAATGCCTGGTCCAGCACCTTGTTCAGTGCCTGACCCAGGCCCGGCTCCGCGGCCTGACCCGCCACGCGCGGCAGTTTCTCCACGATAGCGTGCAGTGCGTGCTCCAGCCGCTCCATCGGAACGCCGATCTTCTCAAGCACCGCGGGAATCACTCCCTCGCGATCCTCCACCAGCGCCAGCAGCAAGTGAACCGGCTGCAACTCCGGGTTGCCCTGCTCGGCGGCCAAGCGCTGCGCCTGCTCAAAAGCTTTGGCCGACTTGACGGTAAGTTTGTCCCAACGAATAGCCATGTTTTCTCCAGTTCATTAGAAGTCACTGGTTCATTCTTTCAGGGCAGATTATCCTGCGTTCTCAAGCTTTAGTTCCCTGCGAACAGCCGCATAGACGGCCAGTATCTGAATCGCACGCTCCCTTTGAGTGGCTGTGTATCGCCCCGCATCCCCATGCATGATGTCTTTCGCCACCATGCGCATGCCGAAAACGCAATCACTCAACGCTTTGCCCAGTGGTCGGCCGACAATTGCATCCGCAAGGAATCTTGCGCCGTCCAGATTCGACCCAATCGTGTTGAAACTATCTCCCTTTTCAAGCCGGTTTTGTGCCACAAAATCGTCTCTGGATGTAGAAACGGAATAGGCAACATGAAGTTCCAGAAGTGCGTTATCGAGTTGGCCTAACGTGCGAACCGCCTCGAACACTGCATCGCGCCTCATCTCCCACTGCTTTTGCCGGTCCCACAAATCATCCGAGATCGCAGCTTTGATGTTTTCTGCCGTTTCCGTGACAGCGGCCATCTGTGCGACCAGTTTGTCTAGGTCTTCGTGCGTCGCGAGATTTTCACCCTTTCGCTTGGCATACGCTCCGATGACCGCACCAACTAAAGATGCACCAGCCAGCCCAACGTAAGAGAGTAGATTTGGATCGTTCGTCATCTTTCCTTTCGAGCGTCATCAGCGAAATTAGAACCCGCACTGGTCAGCATCAGTATCCCTCGAAGCACGGCCGGGGGAAAGCAATGTTTCCCCCGGCCGCAGACAACTAACCACTATCCACTAATCACTAACCACTGTCTTACCGCGTTCCGACCAGCTCCGGCTCTTCAGCCTTCTTGCCGCCCACGTTGATCTTGATCTGCTTGGGCTGGGCTTCGGGCTTCTTGGTCAACTCCAGCTTCAGCACGCCAGCATTGTAGCTGGCCGCCACGTTGCCTGTATCCACGGTTGAGGGCAGCGTGAAGGCCCGGTAAAAGCTGCCATACCGTCGCTCGATGCGATGGAAGTTCTGCTCCTTCTCCTCGGCCTCGAACTTGCGTTCACCCTTGACGGTCAACGTGTGGTTCTCAACCCGCACGTCCAGGTCCTTCTCTTCCATGCCCGGAACCTCGAGCTTGATCACCACTTTAGTTGCGTCTTCATAGATATCGGCCGCCGGCGCAAAGGCCGCAGTCGTCACCGGATCGTCGCCTTCGTTCAGATCGCGAAACAGCGAGTTCATGCGATTCTGCAAAGCCACAACTTCACGAAACGGGTCCCAACGAGTAATTGCCATGACTTTCTACCTCCAGACGGATTGATTAAGGATGGGGCTGGAACCTGAGTCCCTGCCGCTCATCTTTTCTGATGATAATATAGCATAACAAGTTCATAAAATATGCGCGACTTACACTCATAATTTAAATTCAACGTATCTCCTTGATGAATAATTAGTTACCGGAATCTGCCCCCTTCCAGCGGTCCGTTCGTGGATTTTAGGCTAGGGAATACCCCTGCCTTCGCTGCAGATTAATTCAACAATTGATGCATGATTGAATTCAGGGTGTCCTTCGCTGGCAGTCAAGCCAGAAGAGTGTTTGCGGACAGCAAGGACTGGAAGACAAAGCGCCGCAAAACCTTTCCTATCAGGGTTTTGCGCCACAAGTGCAACAAAACAACTAACTTGGACCGGATCACCACCTCGATCTCATTGAGAATGAGTAATTTGCCAGAAAGACCTGCGGGGAGGGGGGGTATTGGGCCTGGGTACGAACCGGTCACATACCTGACATTTTGAACCGGGGACATATCTGACACTGCACGAGTCCAGGGGCGATTGATTAGAACGCCTTGATAGGCGGAAGAGCGAGCAGTGTGATGGGCTTCAAACCGCCTAAACTGGTTCGCTATGGGAGCCGAAAGAACTGGATTTCTGCGCCGTACTAAATCGTCTCAGTCTTCCCGCAGCGCAGCCATGGGTTCCACCGCCATGGCGCGGCGCGCCGGCAGATAGCACGAAGCCAGTGCGGCCAGCGCCAGCACCGTCCCCACCAGTGCATAGGTTGACGGGTCTTTCACGCTGACCACCACGAAGCTCCCCGCCGCCTGCGCGGCCAGAAACGCGAGCGCCATTCCAATCCCGAGGCCCGCGCCGATGATTACCATCGACTGACGGTAGATCATCCTGAAAACCGAGCCGCGGCTGGCTCCCAGCGCCATGCGCAATCCGATCTCATGCACCCGGCAACCCACCGTGTACGACACAACGCCATAAAGCCCAATCACTGCCAGAGTTAACCCGAGGCCACCCATAACGGCGGCGAGCGAAGCGCCAATTTGAAACAGCAGCAAACCGTTCACCGTGTACATTCCCTGCCGCATGGTCTGCACCTGGAAAATGGGCAGTTGCGGCGCGAGCGCCTGGATCGTCTTCTCGACAGTTGGAATAAGCGCCAGTGGATCGCGCTCCGACCGCACCTGGAACACCATCAACGTGTTTCCCTTCAAGTGCTGCGCGTACGGAAGGTAGAAATACGGCCGCGTCTTTCCGCCGCCGAAGAGTTGGAACTCCGCATCGCGGGCGATGCCCACCACTTCCAGTTTGCGGGCCGGCTCGGCGCCTATGCGGAATGTGCGGCCCAGTGCGTCCTGGTTGGGCCAGAACTTGCGCGCTGTGCTCTCGCTGATGACCGTCACATCTCTCCCGTGTTCGTTGTCCTCTTCGCCGAGGGCGCGGCCGCGGAGTATATCGATGCCCATCACGTTGAAATACTCAGGAGCCACGACATTGAAGCCGGCGTCCAGGTCAGTGGCATTCGCCGGAGGCGGAACTCCATCGATGGTCAGCCGGTCGCCGTTGCCAAAGTAGCCCAGCGGCAGAGAATTCGCATGGGTTACGGCGTCCACCCCGGCAATCTGGTGCAGACGGGCCGTGATGTTACCGGCCAGTTCGCGCGATTGCGCGTCGGTCATGCCAATCTCGTTGGCGTCAACCACAAAGTTGACCACGTGGTCCGGCTTGAATCCGAAATCCATGGTTTGCACGGCAGAGAGACTGCGAACAAAAAAGCCGGCGATCACCAGCAGCACCAGCGAGGCGGCGATTTGCATCGCAACCAGGCTATCGCGCAGCCAGTGGCGTCCGCCGGTCACGCCGCGACCGCCTTCATGCAAAACGGTGTTCACGTTGCCCTTGGCAATCCGCAGCGCCGGCACAATGCCTACAACCACTCCGGCCAGCAAGGCAATGGTCAGGGAATAGAGAAAGATGCGCCAGTCGAACTCAAAAGTGAGCGCCAGCGGCAAATCCGCGTGCAGGTCGATGTGGCCCAGCGTGTAGCTGGCCCACATGCCCAGAAGCACGCCCATTGCGCCGCCCATCAGCGCCAGCGTCACGCTCTCGGTGACCATTTGGCCGATAAGCCGAGCGCGCCGCGCTCCCAGCGCCGTGCGGATGGCCATTTCGCGTTCGCGTACCGTGGCCCGCACCAGCACCAGGTTGGCTACGTTGACGCAGGCCAGCAGCAGCACCATCACGGCCAGGGACAGAAAAAGCCCGGCGACGACGTACATCGTGTTGGGGTCGCCAGCGTTGAGGCGCAGGCTTGTCTCCGGATGGGCCTCGATGCTCAATTTCTTCTCAACATCCGGATGCTGGCGCATGATGCTCTGCACAATCAGGTTCAACTCCAGGTTGGCCTGCTTCGCCGTCACCCCGGGTTGCAGGCGGCCGAGCACGGCCAAGCCGCGGTATTGCCAGGTGTTCAGGGCATCTGCAGTGGTTCCGTCAATTGGAATCTCAGACAAGGGCAGGTAGGCCGCCGGAATGATGAAGCTCTGCACCCCGTGGAAACCCCTGGGGGCCACGCCGACGATGGTAAAGGGGTGGCCATTCACTGTGACCGGCCGTCCCACCACCGATGTGTCGCTATTGAACGATTTCTTCCAGTAGTCGTAGCTGAGCACGATCACCGGGTCCTGGCCGATGACTTCGCCCTCGCTGGGCAGAAAGAGCCGCCCGGCGGCGGGGCTGAGCCCCAGCGCACTGAAGTAATTGCCGGTCACATAGGTGGTCATGATCCGCTGCGGCTGCTGGCCTTGCACCGCCAGGCCGTCAAGACCAATGGTGCTGGCAATCACCTGGCTGAACGAGTGCCCACCCTGGCGGCGGATCTCTTTCATCTCGTTCCAGGAGAGATTCGCCTGCAATGGCCCGTTGTTCTCGCGCGGAACCAGCGACATGAGCTGTTGAGCGTTCTCGACCGGCAGCGGCTTGATCAGGATCGAATTCACCACGCTGAAGATCGCCGTGTTGGCGCCAATTCCAAGAGCAAGGGTCAGCACCGCGGTAATGGCAAAGCTTGGCGACTTTCTGAGCTGGCGAAAGGCAAAGCGAAGATCCTGAAACAAGGTTCCCATGGAGCCTCCATGCGCAAAATGAGTCTTCCACCTGGTAAAGCAAGCCGACCGCCAAACCAGTCAGAACTTAAATTGTTGAATTAAAGCTCGATGCACCCCAACGGTGAGCCTGCCCAGGCGCGGGTTGTGCGGTTTCGACAAACAGATGTACGAATCCGGACATGGTCCGGTTCAATTTCATCGCGAGTCCCAGCCGGCGACATTCGCATCCCGCGCCGATCTCTGATCCCTCACCCCTGCTCTTCTGCGTTACCCTAAGTTCCTATGGGGCGGATCCGAGTACTTTCTGACCAGGTAGCGAACCAGATTGCCGCCGGCGAGGTGGTGGACCGGCCGGCATCGGTAGTGAAGGAACTGCTTGAGAACGCATTGGATGCCGGCGCCAACCGCATTCGCGTCGAGGTCGAGGCGGGCGGGCGCAAGCTGATCCGCATCTCGGACGACGGCCACGGCATGAACCGCGACGACTCCCTGCTGGCCTTTGAGCGCCACGCCACCTCCAAGCTGCGCACCGCCGACGACCTGCTCTCCATCGCCACCCTCGGATTTAGAGGTGAAGCTCTTCCCTCCATCGCTTCCGTTGCCCGCGTCACGCTTGAAACCGCCACGGGATCGTCTTCGGATGGCGACGCAGCCGGGACCCGGCTTGAAATTGCCGGCGGAAAAATCCTCCACGTCGAAGACGCGGGCCTCCCCCGCGGCACCACTCTCGCCGTGGCCGATCTTTTCTTCAATACCCCCGCTCGCCGCAAATTCCTGCGCGCGGAATCGACCGAACTGGCCCATGTCACGGCGCTCGTTACCCACTACGCCCTGGCCCATCCCGAGAAGCACTTTGAACTGACCTCGGCCACCCACACCATTCTCTCCGCGCCGCCGGTTGCACGCACCGCGGAGAGGATTTACCAGATATTCGGCAAAGACACTCTGGCCGCGCTGCTGCCTGTGGCTGCCGAAGCCCCGCTGGCACATGGCGGCCTGCCCGAGCCACCTCCGTGGAAGCAGAATCCGGACGAGCCCAAACGCGCTCCGGGCGCCCTGCGCCTCACTGGCTTCTACTCCAAGCCCGAGTTGCAAAAGCTCAACCGCAACTCGATCTATATCTTTGTCAACAAGCGCCTTATCCGCGACCGCCTCCTGATGCACGCCATCACCGAGGCCTATCGCAACGTGATTCCGCCCACCAGCTTTCCGGTGGTGCTGCTCTTTCTTGAAATGCCCCCGGAAGAAGTGGACGTCAACGTCCACCCAGCCAAGACCGAGGTCCGCTTCCGCCAGCAGAGTCTTGTTCACGACTTTGTCCGCGACAGCCTGCGCACTGCACTCATCAAGGCGCGCCCCTCTGCCGGTTTTTTGGCGGCGCTTGACTCGGCGCCCGCTGCGAGCCCCTCGCTGATGCCACCCTCCATTTCACCGATCCCCGGCTCGCCGGAATTGCTGCCGCCAGACTCCGATCCCTTTGAACCGCAAAACGCGGCTTCCGAGTCCGAAAGCTTCCGGTTGGCTTCCCAGATTCCGGCGCCCATTCCCGTCCGCCTTCCCTTTGATCCCGTCTCGATGAGCCGGGGCGGATGGATGGACCGGCAAGCCTGGGGCGATGCTGCAGCGGCCCTTTTTGAGCCTGCCGGCATGCCGTCTGCAGATGGATGCTCTCCAAGCAATGGCGCTGCAACAGCTTACGCCGCTGACCCGGCGCGGGAGGCCGCCATGGCCACAGCCCTGGTGGAGGCCGAGCAGTCCGCCGCCAACCTCAATGAGCTTGGGTCGCTGCACCCGCTCGGGCAGTTGCGCGAATCCTTCATCTTGGCCACCGGCGACGACGGATTATGGATTATCGACCAGCATGTGGCACACGAACGAATACTTTTTGAAAAAATTCTTCGTGATCGCCAGGTGGAGCAGGTGCAGCGCCAAAGGTTACTAATGCCCCTGCTTGTTGACCTGAAACCTGCGCAGATGGTCGTCTTTGCCCGCATTGCCGAGGAGCTTGAGCGCAACGGCTTTGAAGTAGAACCCTTTGGCCCTCAAACACTTGCGGTCAAGGCCGCTCCGGTTGGCCTTGAGGGCGCAGCCCTGGAACGTATGCTGGCCGAGGTAATCGAACAGTCCAGCGCCGAGGACTCGCACGAACCCAAGCAGAATGAAGACCTTACCGCGCTCAGGACACGAATAGCCGCCTCAATTGCCTGCCATTCCGCCATCAAGGTCAATACGCCTCTTGACCCGGCACGAATGGAATGGTTACTGTTGGAACTGGCAAAAACAAGCCATCCAACCAGTTGCCCGCATGGACGTCCAATCGCTTTGCTGTATTCTTGGAAGGAGATCCAGCGGGCCTTCCACCGGATTTAGAACGTCTGGAAGGTGGCAACCCTCCTCTCAGGGGAGAGGGTCACCCGGCAAGACTAGCCAAACCAGGGACAATGCATCCCAAAGCCGTAACACTTGAGTCGATGCGCTTTAGATGGCGCTGAGACCTTAGGACAGGCCAATCAGGACGCAACATCAATGGTTTAGCGGTAACGCCAGCCTGGAAGTGAGGTTTTTCTTTGACAGCAGAGCAATTGGAAGCATCGCGCGCCGAAAGGATGCGCCAGAACGGACACGGGACAATCACCCTTGAGGACTCGCGGACGTGGATTGAAGAGACCGGCTTTTGCCTCTTCGTGCCCCGTCGGCAATACTCCCTTTCCATCGCGCCATCGTTCGTTGAGGCTGTTGCAGGTCAGCGCAACGCGACCCCCGACCCCAAGCACGTTGCCCTGACAGAAGAGTTGCTGGTACGCCTTGAAACCGACAGCGTAGCCGTGCGGCTGAATCTGCTCGGCCAGGTGGGCGAGCAGCCCGACTTCGTGGTAGCCGCCTGGGTCCTGCCTTATGTTTATGCTCTCCGCGGCGATCGCGACTGGCGCCGCAGCCCCCAACTCACGGGCTCCCGCCAGGTTTCGCAACTGGCCGTACAGGCCTACAAGCAGTTGGAGATGGGCGACGCTACCATTGCCGAGTTGAAGCACGCCCTGGGCAGGGAAGTCACCGAGGCCGCTGTGCTCCGCGCCATTACAGAGCTTTGGCAGCAACTGCGCATCATCCCCGTTGTCTCGGCTCCCGGCAAGGCCGCCAAGTGGCAGTTGCTGCGTACGCGCTATCAGAAGGCCATCGCTGAAGGCGCATCCACCTCGCAGGTCACCGCTATCTCCGTCCTGGCCTCCATCTATCTGCAGGCGGTCATCGCCGCCAGCATGGAAGAGGTTGAGCTTTTCCTGGCTCCTCTCACTGCCCGCAGCAAGGTCCGCGAAGTCCTTCGCGGTTTGGTTGCCACGCGCCAGGTTCACACCATTTCTCTGGGCCACGCACCGCATTTCTACGTTGCTGGTACGTTGCCGGAGTTCGCCGTGCCGCCAACCGCCTATTCCAGTTCGTCCATGCCCGCCTCGGCCTACTTCATGCGCTCCTTTGAGCATGAGGAAGAATTCCATGAGCCGGTGGCGCAGAAGCCGCCGGTTGCCACGGCGCCCGCATCGATTGACGATCAAGTGAAAATTCCGCTTGAGGCAGCGGCCCACAAGCCCGCCGAGTCCCACGTGCCGCGCAGCACGCCAGCCCGCAAGCCTTCCATTGCCGGCAAGCCCGCGGCGGCCCGGCCTCACTTCAGCCGGCCTACGCCTCACTCCCGCGACCGCAAGCCGACGCAACCGTCTTCAGGCAGCCGCCCGGTTCGCCATTCCGCTTCGGATTCCCGGCCCGCTTCTGGCGCCCGTTGGAGTGCCGGCGCGCCCAAGAATGGAAACGGGAGCAGTAACGGCAAGCATACAGCCGCTCATGGGCCAGCCAATGGGCCCCGTCCAGCTGCCGGTTCCAGCGCTCGTCCGGCTCGTCCGGCCAGTCCCTCGAACGGCTCAAGGACCGCAAAGCCCGCAGCAGCCTGGAGCAATCGCAACGGCCACGCCAGCTCGGCCAAGCCCGCAGGAAAGGTCAGCTCAGCCTCGCGCAACGGCAGCGCCCCGCGCAAGGACGCCAGGCCCGATGCCCGCCCTGTTCGCAGCAGCCGTAAACCCACGCTGGCGGCCGGCGCAAAAACCGGCAGCAGCCGCCGGGTTGGCTTCACCGCCCGGCCCAAGCAGGGAACGAAGAAGCACGGATGATTGCGGAAGAAAAACCCTCGCACCTGATCCAGCCCGGCAGGAAGATTATCGTCGCCATCGACGGTCCTGCCGGCGCGGGAAAAAGCACAGTTGCCCGCCACATTGCGGAGCACTTTGGCCTCATGAACCTTGAAACGGGCGCCATGTACCGCGCCTTCGCCCTGAAGGCGCTGCGCGCAGAGCTGCCATTGGACGATGGCAACGCCCTGAAACTGCTGGCCGACGAAACCACCATTCGCCTGGAACCCGGCGATGAAAATAATCGCGTCCTGCTTGACGGCGAAGACGTGACCGGCATGTTACGCAATCAAACCGTAACCGAGGCGGCGTCCAGGGTCAGCGTCTTTCCCCCCGTTCGTGCCTGGATGGTACGCCTGCAACAGCAACTCGCTTCCCAGGGCGGCGTGGTTATGGAAGGCCGCGACATCGGCACGGTCGTCTTTCCCCATGCGGATGTGAAAATCTTCCTGGATGCAGCGCCTGAAGTCCGAGGCCTGCGCCGCTTTGACCAGTTAGGCCCCAAGTCCACTCAGCAGCCTGAAGAGGTCATTCGCGACCTGCGCGCCCGCGACGCGCGCGACCGCAACCGGGCCGAATCTCCGCTGAAGGCCGCCGACGACGCGGTGGTGCTGGACTCCACCGAAATGACGCTCGATCAGGTCGTTCAGGCGGCCGATGCTATCGTCGCCGCAAGATTAGCAGAGCCCGCTCGTCACTCCTGAGTTGTTTTCCACGATCCTCCGCAGCGGTTTTTGAGCAATTTTGAACATCCAGCGCGGCTGGCTTTAGTTTAGGCTGGGCCCCATCCGTAATCTCTACAAGCAGAGTTTCTGTCAGCCTGATGCCCAGCCCTAGAGGTCGAAATGCAGATGATGTGCCCCAATTGCCTGTCTCAAGATCTGCGCACCTCGCGTTTCCGGATTGCGGACCTTGCACGTATTCTGATTCTTCAGTTGCCGGTGCGGTGCCGCAATTGCCAGCAGAGGGGCTACGCGTTTCTTCACCAGGCACTCCGGCTTCCCGGGCGGAAGGTCACACGGCGCAAGCATTCAGGCCACTGAATTTCCTCGCCTGCCCAGTGCCCGGCGGAATGCTATAGGCTCATAGATGTATGGAGATTTCCTGCACCCGCTGCCACCAACCGGTCCTGGCTGAAAACTGTTACTGCCCGCATTGCGGTCTGCCGCAGCTTGTCTACGAGGCGGAGGGCGCGGCGGCTCCATCTTCGCCCGATGAACCCGACGAGGTAGTCCACGACGCAGGCACCGTGGCCTGGAAGCCGGCCTTGCGCGCTGCCCTGTTGCTCGCCATTCCGGCCGGTCTGCTGTCTAGCGGGGTGTCGCCATTGAGCCCTTTTGGAGTGATTTGGGCGGCAGCGGGCGCGGCCTGGGCGGTCACTCTCTATGTACGCAAACAGCGCGCGGCGTGGATCACGATCGGCGCCGGGGCGCGCATCGGGCTGGTCACCGGGCTCATGGTTGCGTGGCTGGCATTTGGCGTCAGCGGCAGTGCATTATTTGTAGAGCGGTTTGTCCTCCATCAGGCTCCGCAGATTGACGCCGTGTACAAAACCTTCTCCGACGCATGGCAACTGAAAACGCAAGAATCGGTCGCGGCGAAAAGTCCGGCAGAGGTCGCGCAGGTTCAGCCAGGGCTGGCTCGCATTCAATCCTGGATTGCTTCTCCTGAAGGCCATGCCGGCATATACACCATGGCTTACGCCTTTAGCTCGGCGTTTTTACTGTTGTTCTCTATCGGCGGCGGGGCTCTGGGGGCTCGCTGGATGGCCCGCACACGCCGTTCTGAAATCTAACCCCCGCGTTTGTCACGGACTGCCCGGCTTTGAAACACTGGCCTCCCGAATCCTGGAGACTGCGCCCGAGATTCACGACCACTTCTCCACAACTTGCCCAAACCGGCAAGCCCTCGTATCATCCTGCGAGAGACTTGGCAGCAAGAGAGCAACCATGAGCGAAACCAAAAGCAATCCCTCCCTGCGCTTGAAAGGCAGGCTGATGTCAGCCTCGGAAGTCGAGCGCACCCTGGTGCGCCTGGCCCACGAGATTGTTGAAAAAAGCAACGGCAGCGAAGACCTGGTGCTGGTAGGCATCAAGCGCCGCGGCGTTCCGCTGGCAGAGCGGCTCAGCAAGCTGATCTCCACCATCGAGAAAAGGCCGGTGGCCACCGGGGTTCTGGATATCCAGTTCTACCGCGATGACCTGGCCACGGTGGACGTGCGCCCTGTCGTCACGCCAGGAGCCATCGGCATCGACATCGAAGGCCGCGACGTGGTGCTCTGCGACGACGTGCTCTACACAGGCCGCACCGTTCGCGCCGCGCTCGATGCGTTGTTTGACCACGGCCGCCCGCGCCGCGTACAGCTTGCCGTGCTCATTGACCGCGGCCATCGCGAGTTGCCCATCGAGGCCACCTACATCGGACGCCGTGTGCCCACCAGCAGCCGCGAAATCATCGAAGTCAAGTTCCGCGAGGTTGACAACGACGAGCAGGTCCAACTCGTCGAGCGGGTGGACTAGGTTAGAAAGGCAGCTTCCAGCAGTTGGCTAAAGGCTGGGAGCTGGAAGCTGAATCGCATGAACCCAGCCTCACCCACCCCCCGCCGCACGCTCTGCACACCACCCGTGCCTGCATCCCTGTTTCCGTATAACCCCGGATCGTTGCTCTCGGTCATGGACCTTAGTCTGGATGCGCTGAGCGCCCTGCTTCGCCGCGCCACCGAACTCGAAAGCATGGACCCGCTGGTCCGCGACCGCCTGCTGGCCAAGCGCCGCGTGGCATTGCTGTTTTATGAGTCCTCCACCCGCACCCGCACCAGCTTTGAGCTGGCTGCCAAGAGCCTGGGCGCCGATACAACTCTGGTCTCCAGCCTCTCCTCAAGCATTGAAAAGGGCGAGACGCTGAAAGACACCGGGCTGACGCTGCGGGCGCTGGGAGCCGAGGCCATTATCCTGCGCCACAACGCCTCCGGCGCGCCCTGGCTGCTGGAACAGGAGACGCGTCTGCCCGTGCTCAACGCCGGCGACGGCATGCACGAGCACCCCACCCAGGCACTGCTCGACCTGCGCACCATGCTGGCCCATCTGCGGCCGGGGATCGAGAGCGTCGATGCGGAGACGCTGGCTGGCGTCACAGTCATGATCGTCGGCGACATTCTGCACAGCCGTGTTGCCCGCTCCAACATGCTTCTGCTTCCCCGGCTGGGTGCGAAGGTGCTTCTCTGCGGCCCCAAAGAGCTGCTGCCCGACCTGGCCGCCGTTTCCGCGCCCGGCGTCGCCATCGAACGCGACTTCGAAGCCGCCCTGCGCCAATCGCAAGTTGTCATGATGCTCCGCATCCAGGCTGAGCGGTTGGCCGGAATGCAACTCGACCTGAACGAGTACAAGGCCAACTATCAACTCACGGGTCAGCGCCTGGCCGCGCACGCGCCCCGGGGGTTGGTGCTGCACCCCGGTCCCATCATCCGGGGCCTCGAACTCACTGCGGGGGTCGCCGACGGGCCGCAATCCGCAATCCTCGAGCAGGTGCATAACGGAGTTGCCATCCGCATGGCGGTGGTTGAGCGCGCGCTGACGGCAGCACTGCAAGGAGGCCGCGCATGACGGCACTGGTAATTCGCGGCGGGCAATTGATCGATCCGGCAGCCGGCGTCGACGGATTGCGGGACGTTCTGCTCAAAGACGGCCGCGTGGCCGAGATCGCAGCCCCCGGCAAGCTCAAATCCGCCAACGGCGCCGAAGTTCTTGACGCGACCGGTCTCGTCGTGGCCCCCGGCCTCGTTGACATGCACGTTCACCTGCGCGAACCCGGCCAGGCGCACAAGGAGACCATCGCCACGGGCACGGCCGCCGCCGCCGCCGGAGGCTTCACCGCGGTCGCCGCCATGCCCAACACTTCGCCGGTCAACGACTCGCCGGAAATCACCCGCTGGATGCAAGCGCCCGAGCGGGCCGCAATGGTGCGCGTGTTTCCCATCGCCGCCGCCACCCGCGGGTCAAAGGGCGAAACCATCAACGACTACGCTGCGCTCAAGTCTGCCGGCGCCGTTGCCGTCTCCGACGACGGGCTGCCCATCTTGAAAGACAGCGTCATGCGCGAAGTGCTGGCCGCCGCGGCGCGGGTGGGCCTCAGCGTCATCCAGCACGCTGAAGATACGCGGCTGACGCACTTCGCCGGCGGCGCCGCCAGCATGAACCTCGGTTCCACGTCGTTCAAGCTGGGCCTGCGCGGCTGGCCGGCAGAGGCCGAGTCGGGCATTGTCGAGCGCGACATTCGTCTGGTGACTGAGCTCCGCGACGCCCGTCCCCATCTGCATGTGGCGCATACCTCAACGGCCGCGGCCATGGCCGCCGTTCGCCAGGCTCGCCGCAGCGGCCTCCGCGTCACCTGCGAAGTGGCTCCGCATCACTTCCTGCTCACCGACGAGCACGTTGGCCTGTATAAGAGCAACGCCAAAATGTGTCCGCCGCTGCGCTCAGCAGCCGACCGTGACGCCATGATCGAAGCCATTCTTGACGGCATCGTTGATGCCATCGCCACCGACCACGCGCCCCACGCCGTGCATGAAAAGGAAGTCGAGTTCGAGTACGCGCCCAACGGCATCATCGGCCTCGAAACCGCGCTCGGTCTCTGCCTGCACTGGCTGCATCGCGAGTGGAAGTTGCCGCTGGGCCGAGTCCTGAGCCTGTTGAGCGCGCAGCCCGCCGCGCTGCTGGGCCTGAAAGGCCGCGGTACCCTGGCCGTGGGCAGCTTTGCCGACGTGGTCGTCTTCGATCCCAATGCCGAGTGGACTTACTGCGCAACCGAAGGCAAGTCGAAGTCCCGGAACACCCCCTTCGACGGCTTCGCCATGCAAGGCAAGGTTCGCTGGACCATTAACGAAGGACGCGTCGCTTACAATGCGGAGAGCCTGTAGCTCCGTCCAATAGACAGGAGCACGGATGACAACGACCCGGCAAAGATCGTCCATCGCACTCGCGCTCCTGCTTTGCCTCGCTGCGGCAGCGGCCCCCTTGAAGGCCCTTGCGCAGGCAGCCACTGCCGCTCACCCGCCTGCGCAGTCTGAGCGACCCACAAGCACACCCTACGCTGGAGATCTCTCCATCTTCGAATACCCCGATCGGGATAAAAAACTGCAAATCGACCGGGTAATGGATTTGCTTGGGATCGGACCGGGGAAAGCAGTTGCCGACATCGGCGCCGGTTCGGGGTGGTTTACCGTGAGGGCCGCCGCCCGGGTCGGTCCCGCGGGTGCGGTGTATGCGGAAGATATCAACCCCAAGGCCATCGACTACATTACCGAGCGGGCAAAGAAAGAGAAGCTCGAAAATGTGCGGCCCGTCCTCGGACAGTTTGATGATACGAGCCTGCCGCCAAACTCTGTGGATGCGGTCCTGATTCTCAAGACCTATCACGAGTTCGCACATCCGGTCCCGCTGATTGAGAAGCTGAAGCTCTCGCTGAGGCCGGGAGCCAGGATCGGCATTATTGATCGCAACGGCGATGGCGCCAATCACGGAATCATGCCCGGCGTTGTGGAGCGCGAAATGGCGCGCGCCGGATTCAAGCGCGTGGGCAAATACGACTTTACCAAGAGCGACGGACAGGACTACTTCCTGATCTTCGTCGCCAGGTAGAGTCTCGCAGCAATTCGCTATCTCATCAATTTTTGCTGAATTCGCTGGTCTGCGGGCAGAGCTTCGCCAACGCCTGCCTGAGATCGAGGATGACTTCTACCGACTCAATCTCTTTGGCAAAACGCGGCACCTGCCGATGCGCAGCCCCGCCCAGCACGATTCTGGGACTGCGGCTTCCCGGCCTGGCCCGGATGCGCTGAATCAACTCTCCGGTGGCAGGCAGGTTGGTCGGAACTGTGGTTGAAATGCAAAGCACGTCGATTGCATTCGATTCAAGGATGCTCACGATCGTCCCGTGGGGCAGGTTTGTCCCTAGAAAGCGGATCACCCACCCATTTGCCTCCATGGCGTCTGCAACCAGGTTCGCGCCCAACTGGTGTTCTTCACCCAGGACGCCTGTGATCACCATGTTTCCACGGAATGGCGGCGCTATTGCCTGACGGGGATAGATGACGTCGACGACATACTTGGTAGTCGCAGTGGCCAGGTGCTCCTCCGCGACACATATTTCTTCCCGCTCCCAGAGAGTGCCCACGATGCGCAGTGACTCTGCGACGACGTCGCAATAAATATCCACCAGGCTGGCGCCATTTTGAAGGGCCTCCTGTACGGCGCTTAATGCGGCTTCACGCCGGCCGGCAAGAATGGCGTCAAGAAATGCATTTTGGGCCATCCGGAGCGGTCCCTCCGGCAATTGTGCTTTCGATCCCGGCGGACGCGTCATTCTCTAACCTCTCATTGCGAGGAGGAACCCTTTTGGTCTGGAAGAATTCATTGCTGTGTTGAGCCATGTTAGTGCTTTTCACCCGGTCGGGCAACCGGGCCTGGCTCATTTAGCCGATTGAGAGGCATAACCCGCGAGATGGCCAGTTGCGGTTCGCGGCCGGCAGGCTTCAGCCCTTGCGACGATAGAGGATCTGGAACTCGTAGCCCTGATTGGCTGGGAAGAGACTGGAGACGTGGCGCAGCCGCTCGGCAAGGGCGGGGGCGGCCAGCAGCGGGTACTCGCGCTCGCGCAGGTCGTGGTAGTCGAAATCAACGGCCAGGGAGAGCATGTAGACTGCCAGCGAATCTGAAAATGCGGACTCGAAGTAGGTCGAGCGCGAGCGCTCGTCGATGCCTTTTTGCGAAGCGTGGGTATCCTGAGCGCGGCGGCGGGTCTCCCAGGCGTCCTGGCTGGTTTCGCCGCGCACCTGGGCCTCGGCCTGGGACCAGGCCAGGGCTGAAAAGCTCTCGGGGACCCCGGCGGCCTCAACGAAGTTGTGGGCTATGTTGATGAAGAACTCGAAGGCCAGGCCGAAACGGTCTTCTACCAGCCGCGTGGAGAGGAACACCGCCTCAACAGGGCCAATATTGGCGTTGCGGTGGCAAATGGCGCGGTCGCCCAGGTCAACGGTGTAATTGGGGGCGATCATGGTCTCGCCGGTGTCTGCAATAGCCAGCGGAACAAAGTAGTAAGCGTGGGCAGCAAGCGCTGCGGAGAGCGTGGCCGGCACTGCGCCTACCAGCCGCTCCAGGTCCGGCTCGGAGATGCGGGTTTCACCCCATGCGGCAAAGCGGATTCCGTTGGAGGCGTTATTCACGGCGACCGCCGCGACAACCTTCTCCGCGGGCCAAAGTTCGATTTGTGTGCTGCTGGCCATTGAGTCTGTATTCTAGACGATGGAGGCCATGGGAATGACTGATTCCGCACAAACACCGCTCCCCGAAGGCGGGACGATCCTGGGCTTTCCGCTCAAGGGCTTCGGGTTTTTTACCAGCCTGCTGCTGGCGTTTGCCTCGGCGTTCTTTGCATTTTTCGCGTCCACCACCGTGGCCATCTTCGCGCTGATGGCTTGGAACCTCTCAGGGCATCCTGCGGTGAGTTATGCGGCAAGCTATCGGTGGGTAGGCTTTCCAGCCTTTGTCATCGTGCTGCTGATCGCGCTGCCCCTGTTCGGCACGCTATGGGTGCGCGCCAAGTTTCGCCAGCAATAGTCATAACTCGTCCCAGTGGACTAGGTCCTCACAGACGGTCCGCCGCAGGTGGCCATTGGCTAGAGTGCCCCCCCCTCCCACCTGCTGTGTTTGGGGTAAGTTCTCTGTTTTCAGCGCACTGAAAGCATGGTTCTGGCGTAAATTGGTTGTTTTGAAGAACTTGGAAGCCAAGTTCCTGAAAAAGCGGAACTTATCCCGATCCATGTGCGGTAGCGAGCCGGGGCGCGTCGGGGAGCAGTTCCGCGCGAAAAAAACAGCCCCTAAAGACAGTTTAGCGGATCGCGGGAATTGACCCGCAACCGTGCCGCGGGTGGAAGACGATGATGATAAACGAGATAATCCAACGACGGGGGGAGAGGGGCTTGACCTGCGCATGGAAGAAGCTGCGCTTTGTGTTTGATTGTGAGCGCGAAGAGGAGTCGATGAAGGCTCAGTGCGAACGCTATGAGATCAGCCGGGAGACCCGGTTTTGCGTGGCTGCTCCGTTACCGGCAGTTGGGGAGCGGCTGGACTGGCGGAACTGAACCGGGCGCCATTTCGTCATCCCAACCAGACGGGCGCCGGCATCGAAGCGTTGTTGCTGGGCTTGCGCCGGGCGCATTTGACGTGGGGTCCGAGGAAGCTGAAGGGCAGCCGGCCCCTGAGCCGATTGAACAGGCAATCTACAATGGGAGTGCATGCTCCACCCTTCCGCCTTTCTCCAGTTTCTTGACTGGCATTGGATCTGGCTCACGGTTGCCGCCTTCCTCGCAGGAATATTCAACGCCGTGGCCGGCGGCGGTTCATTCCTGCTTTTTCCCGCCATGCTGAGCATGAAAATGCTGCCCGTCCAGGCCAACGCCACCAACACCGTTGCCCTGTGGCCCGGCCAGCTCACCTCGGTTGCCGCCTACCGCGACGACATCCGGAAGAATTCCCGCCTCGCGCTTCTCCTGAGCCTGGCTGGCCTGATGGGTGGCGCGGTAGGCGCGGTGATCCTGCTCAACACGCCGCAAAGAACATTTCTTCGCCTGGTGCCCTGGCTGCTGCTTGTAGCCGCCGGCATCTTCGCCCTCAGCGGCCCGGTTCTTCGCTGGCTCGAGCGCCGCAAGGGGGCAATCGCCGGAGCCACCCATCCGCCCAATCGAGGGCTGCTCTTCATTTCGACAGTCGTGGTCTGCGGGTATATCGGCTACTTTGGCGCCGGCGCCGGTTTTCTGCTCATTACGCTGCTTTCGCTCTTCGGCTTCCAGGACTTGAATGAAATCAACGCTCTCAAGGTGGCCGCAACCACTCTGGCCAACGGCATCGCCTTTATCATCTTCACCGTACGCGGCCAGGTGGTTTGGCACTACTGTCTGCTGGCCATGGTGGTTTGCGCCATTGGCGGCTACACCTCCGCCCGCCTCGCCCGCCGCGTTCCCCAGCCGGTACTTCGTGGCCTGGTCGTGGTCATCGGCCTCACCATGGCGGCGTGGTTCTTTTGGAAAGGCAGTTCATAAAACAGTTCATAGTTCGTAATTCCCAGCGGACGGGGCTGGCGCGACTGTGAACTAAGAACTGTGAACTGTGAACTGTGAACTGCAGAGAACTGTAAACTGTATCCATGAGCCACGAAGGCATCCGCATCGCCAGCAAAGAACAGAACGACCGCGAGGCCGAAGAGAACCGCCCGCTGCCGCGCATCGCCGTCACGCCTGAAAAGGTGCGCGTGCTGCTCACCGAAGGCAAGGGCATGGAGATCGACTGGGTCGACGGCCATCGCAGCGCCTGGAGCTTCCCCTGGCTGCGTGACGCCTGCCCCTGCGCCACCTGCGTGGAAGAGCGCAAAAACGAGGGCCGCAAAGCCGGACAGCCTAAATCCAAGTCCGCGACGCTGCTGCCCATGTATGCCCCGCTGGCCAAGCCTAAAAGCGCACAGGCCGTGGGCCGCTACGCTATCCAGTTCAACTGGCTCGACGGCCACAACGGCGGCATCTACTCATGGGAGTATCTGCGCCGCGTCTGTCAGTGCCCCGAATGCACCTTCATTGCCGAAGAACCCTCCGGCACACCGAACTAGGGCCTGAGCCTAGCCATCTCCACCGCGTCAGCCGCGCTGGCCGCCACCCGCAGCAGTCCCCTATTCTCCGCCTTCAGAAACCCAGCCATCACCGCCGTATCGAGAAACGCCAACAGCCCGTCCCAATAACCCTCCGTATTGATCAGGATGCACGGTTTGGCATGCAACCCCAACTGCGCCCAGGTCACCGCCTCCAGCATCTCTTCCAGCGTTCCGTATCCGCCGGGCAGCGCCAGAAACGCATCGGCCAGTTCCGCCATGCGGGCCTTGCGTTCGTGCATGGTGAGCACCCGTTCCAGCGAGGTAATCCCGTCGTGCCCAATCTCCCGGTCAAACAGCACCGCGGGCAGCACCCCGATCACTTCTGCTCCGCCGGCCAGCGCCGCATCGGCTACCGCGCCCATCAATCCCACAGTGGCCCCACCGTAAACCAGTCCCATCCCGGCCTTGGCGATGGCCGAGCCCAGCGCCCGCGCCTCGGCCAAATATGCTGGATCGCTTCCGTCCGCCGACCCGCAGTAAACGGCCACGCGGCGTTTGGGTTGATTGGAAAGTGTCATTGTCTCTTCAGGATAGCGCGCGGCCTGATGCGATGTATCCGGGAACGGTACACTAGTCCAAGGACCCTTCCCGCCTGGACCTCGCCGTGCAGCCGCAAATCTCCAATTTGAATCCCGAACAGCGCGCCGCCGTCGAGGCCACTGAAGGCCCCCTGCTTATCCTTGCCGGAGCCGGGTCAGGCAAAACCCGCGTCATCACAAGTCGCATCGCCTGGCTTATCCGCGAGAAGGGGGTCGCGCCGGACTCCATCCTCGCCGTCACCTTTACCAACAAGGCCGCCAAGGAGATGGGCGAGCGCGTTGACCGGCTGATGGACCACTCGTCGATTGCCAAGCCGCTGATCGCCACCTTCCACTCCATGTGCGTGCGCATGCTCAGGCGCGACATCGAGGCGCTGAAGGTTGGCAACGAGGGCCTTACGCGCTCTTTTGCGATTTTCGACGAGAACGACCAGCAGGCAATCGTCAAGCAGATCATGCGCCGCATGGGGCTTGACACCAAACAACTTACGCCGCGCACCGTGCTGGGCAAGATCAGTTGGGCCAAGAATCACATGGTCGATCCCCAGGAGTATTACCTCAGCTCCAAGGACCCCAACAGCGAACGCATCGCCCACATCTACCAGGGCTATAAAGCCGAACTGCGCAAGAACAACGCTCTCGATTTTGACGATCTGCTGCTTGAGGCGGTCCGCCTGCTCAAAGTCTCCGCTGAAGTGCGCGAGCGCTATCAGCGCCGCTACCGCTATTTGCTGGTTGACGAGTATCAGGACACCAACCGCCCCCAGTACGAACTGATGAAACTGCTAGCCGGGGAAGCGAAAAATGTGTGCGCCGTTGGCGACGAGGACCAGAGCATCTACTCCTGGCGCGGCGCGGACATCCGCAACATCCTTGAGTTTGAAAAGGACTTTCCCAACGCCAAAATCGTGCGGCTGGAGCAGAACTACCGTTCGACACAGGTGATTCTCGAAGCCGCGGGAGCGGTAGTTGCCAACAATCTTCGCCGCAAGGGCAAGAAGCTGTGGACCGATCGCCAGGGCGGAAGCCTGGTGGGCTACTACGAGGCCCCCGACGGCGAAAATGAAGCGCTTTTTATCGCCGACAAGATTCAGAAGTTTCTGCGCGAGGCCGAATCAAGCCCCAACTCGGCCGAGGCCCATTGTGCGGTGCTCTATCGCACCAACTCCCAGTCCCGCCTGGTTGAGGAGGCGCTGCGCCGCTATAACATCAGCTACACCATGGTGGGCGGCTTCAGTTTTTACGAGCGCGCCGAAATCAAGGACATGCTCTGCTACCTGCGCTTGATCCGCAACCCGCACGACTCCGTGGCCTTGCAGCGGGTCATCAATACGCCGACGCGCGGCATCGGCAAAACGACCCTGGAAACACTGGAGCGGCTGGCGCTTGAAACCGGCTCGTCCACCTGGGACGCGACTGCCGCTGCCGTCCAAAACCGCCTCATCCCCAACCGCGCGCTGACGGCCATCGAGGGATTTCGCCAACTCATTCTCGACGCACAGGCCATGATGGACCCAGACTTTGCCGGCAAGCTTTCTGCGGACATAGCCGAGACCGAAGCCGACGACGCCGACACCGGCTTCGGATTTGGCGCCGCATCGCCCGACTCAGCCAGCGCCGAGTCAGCTGCCAGCTTCGACTTCGGCAGCGAGCATGAAGACCAGATGCAACTGCTCGACGCCAGCAGCTTCTCGCCCTTTGCTGAAGCGCCCAGACGGCCGTTCCTCGTCATGCCGAAAACGAAAGCAGGCGCTGAATCGGAGAGCGAACAGGAAGAGGCCGCAGAGGAGAAGCCGGCGTTCCGCGCGCTGGGCGATGCCGCCACGCTTCCCGAACTGATCAAGTTCATCATTGACCGCACCGGCTACATCAAGGCTCTTGAAGTGGAAGGCTCGCCGGAGGCCTTCAGCCGCATTGAAAACCTGAAGGAATTGGCCAACGCCGCCCACGACGCCGAAGCCCGCGGCGAAACACTGGCCGAATTTCTCGATCACGCGGCACTGGCCTCTGACACCGACCAGTTCGACCCCGACTCCCGCGTTACGCTGATGACCTTGCATGCCGCCAAGGGCCTGGAGTTTCCGCTGGTCTTTCTTGCCGGCCTTGAAGAAGGCCTATTCCCGCACTCGCGCACGCTCAACAACCCCGAGGAACTTGAGGAAGAGCGCCGCCTCTGTTACGTCGGCATGACCCGCGCCATGAACTCGCTGATTCTGACCCGCGCGCATTATCGTCGCCGCTACGGCAACGACGCACCGGAGCAGAGCGTTCCTTCGCGTTTTCTTGAAGAGGTGCCGAGCCAGTTGATCGAGCATCTTGGCGGCCGCAGCCCCGCATGGGCGACTCCGGCGTATGGATCCAGCTTCGGCGCAGGCCGACGCCCGGCGCACTCCGGCGAATTCGCCGACAAGCACTACAACTACGAAGACGAAAGCCAGGAGATTCCGCGGGCTGCCGCATCGGGCCGCGACTCAACTCCAAGAAGCAAAGCCCCGGAGGCCGGGTCGATTGACAACATTGCGCGCTTCTTCGGCGGCAAGGGCGGAGCCGTCAAGTTCGGCGCCTTGGCTCGTCCGGCAATGGATCTTCCCGAGTCAAGCGGCGCAGCCGGCCTGAAAAAAGGCGCGCGCGTTCGCCACTCGAAGTACGGCGAAGGCACCGTCCTCATGCGCGAGGGCGAAGGCGAAGACGCCAAGCTCACCGTGATGTTCTCTCGCCACGGGATGAAAAAGCTGATGGAAAAGTTCGCCAACCTCGAAAAAATCTAAAGGCCGACACACCCGAAGGTGCATCGGCCCCTGGACTTCCAACTGGGGCCGCTCAGGCGCGAAGCGTATACCGGAACCGCATATCCTCGCCAAACCACATGATGTAGTTCGTCCCCCAGCAGTTGTTGTAGAGATTGCAGTGGACGCCGAGGGAGAGGTCCGGCTGTGCGCGAGTGAACCGGAGCGTGTTTCTCTCCCCAAACTGGATCACCGGCGCATCAATGCACTCGACAGCGAAGGCGCTGCTCGCGTCTTTGTAGCTGAACCCCGTGTTGACGGCGTGCAGGCATCGATTGCCGCCGGTGACAACATCCAGCGGCGAAACCTGCTCGCCGGACTTGTCCATCATCCAGCCTTTTGGATCGCCCACCTTGGGATTGAAGCTGAGCCACAATGCCTCCGGCAGGCGCGTAGCCCGCTTGTCAAACCACGAAAGCTCAAGGTGAATCACTGGTTCAGATGCGGGCAACGTGAGTTGCAAATATAGCTTCTGCGGGAACGAGACGCGACCCGCCTTGCTTGCTTCCGCGTCCGTGATTTCAAGCCGCGCCAGGATGCGATGGCCCTCGGCATCCTGCGAGACTTCAAGCCCGGCCAGCCTCGGATGCCATTCCCTGCTCTCCGCGCCGAATCTCTCGATGTTCGGCTTCCCGAAATCCATCTGAAACCAATCCGCCTGAATCGTCCCGTAGTCGTGAATCAGCTTCTGATAGTCGGCCTGCGAATAGGTCTGGTAGGTGAACAGCGCCAGCGGGTGATCGGGTGAGGCCCACTCTATGCCGGTCTTTTTGTTGCGCAGGCCGCGGATGGCTCCGGTCTTCGAATCGAACGCCAGCGCAAAGTGCGTTGTATCGATTTCGCCCTCCGCCGCGTGTGCGCCCATCAGCTTCGGCTCAACCGGATCGAGCGCGCGCAGCGCGTCATGCACTTCAACATGCAGCGGCTTGGGTAGTGTGGCCAGCCCGTCGATCAGGTCCTGGCGCTTCTCCTGCCAACTGAACTCGGCGGTCGTGTAGTTCCTGGCGTAGATGCAGAGGGCCAGATCGTGCGGAGTGTAGTGGTCAAAATCGAGCCATGTCTTGGTGTCGGTTCCCCAGGTATGTTCGGGAGCCAGCAGCACATGGCGCAGCAGCGCGATATCCGTCGCGTCGCCGCTCTTGATTTTGCCCTGAGCAATCCAGGCAAGCCGCCGCCGGGCGATCTCGCGGTAATGCGCCACCTTCAGAGGGTCGCTGGGGCAGCCGTGAATCCATGTGTCGCCAATTTCTTGTGTAATCACCGGGAAATTCGTGCGGTAAGGCTCAACAGCATTGGCGATTTCAGTCAGGTTGGTGGCAACAATCTCAGCGTTCGGAAATTGCTTGTGCAGATCCTCGTAGATGTCTTCCACTTCATCTGCCGGGTGCGGGCCGCTGTTGTCCGTGCGCACGTTAATCGAAATTGCCAAGTCGGACCCAGGAATGCGCGTAACGCCGCCGTAGTCGTGGTGGTACATCATCATGATCGATTTGCCGCGCGTGTCTTTCCAGACAAAAAGCGCCGGCACATCCGGCGTGGTCGATCCGCCGTTGACGCCAACGTGCAGCAGCTTGACGCCCTGCGAAGTGATGGGCGCGATAAGCCCCCGCGTATGTCCGGGAACGTCGGTCATCTTGGCCCCTGTGGTGGTCCGGCCAAAACGCCGGTCAAGAGACTTCGAAATGCAGACGGCAGCCGAAATCATGGAGGGATCCATCATCTCGCTCTGCCACGTAAACGGCAGCGCATGCCACGCGATGTCGCCCTTCGCAATCGCCTGCTCCATGCGCGCGCGGTCGGCAGCGGACGCCTGTTCCAGGTATTCGTAGAGCAGCCACGCGCCCGTGGTCCACACGTAGCGATTCGCGCCCGGCTGGCGCGACTTCTCGGTCAGTTCAATCGCGTGGGGAAAATACTCGTTCATATAGCGATGCACCACGGCGGTCTGCGTATCAATAAACCCCGCGTCGAAGTGGCACTTGTACATGGCCAGAACCCGCTTGACGGATGGGTCTGGCTTTTGCGCATCGAGCGCCCTGACAGGAAGCGATTTGGCCAGTATTGCGCCACCCAGAGTCAATGCCGAATTGCGGAGCAAGGTGCGACGCTGCATAAAAGATTCCCCCATTTTCAAACTGGAATTGCGGATGTCTCAGAGAGCGCTCCCATGATATCGCCTTGAGGGCTGGGTTTGCGTGGGCAATCCCCGGATGTTTCCAATCGGGATATTGCTTACATCCTGACGCATTGAGCAGCGGCCCGGTAAAATCAACTTCCTGGCTGAATCGGCTTGCGGCGAACGGAGGGACAAATGGAACAGAACCTAGAAAACACACTCGCGCTTCTTGAACGCACTCCGGCGGCTTTCAATGCACTTCTGCGCGGTTTGCCTGAGTTCTGGGCGCGGCGCAACGAGGGTGAGGGCACCTGGAACGCCTTCGAGATCGTGGCTCATCTCATCCACTGCGAGCGCGTTGACTGGATGCCAAGAGCAAAGATCGTGCTCCAGCATGGCGAAGCGCGTACCTTCGATCCGCTTGATCGCTCAGGAAATCAGAGCGACGGCAAGCCGCTGGGCGCACTGTTGGATGAATTTGCCCTCCTGCGTTCGGCCAGTCTGGTCGAACTGCGGGCGATAAATCTTGAGGAGCAGGATCTCAATCGGCGCGGCCGGCACCCTTCGCTTGGAGTGGTCACGCTCTCCCAGTTGCTGGGCGCCTGGGCCGCACACGACCTCACGCACCTGCACCAGCTAACTAGAGTCATGGCCCATCAGTATCGCGAGACCGTGGGCCCGTGGGCCAAGTACCTCGGCGTGATGCAATGCGCCGGCCACAGTTCCGCGGCCTGAAACCCGGCGGAGGTTCGCCCCTTACTCCAGCCCAATCACCAGCCGTCCCCTGGTGGCCATCGCCTCCGCCGGAACGCCTTCTTCCTCGCGCAGGCGCTTGGCCCGCTCCACGCCATCCAGCACGCGAAAAACACCTTCAGCCAGCGCCTGCAATTCGTTCTCGCCGGGATAGATGCGAAGGGGTGCGATCCACTCCAGCCGCTCGCGTAGCCGGCTCACCACGCGTTCGGAGTGGGCCATTCCGCCGGTCAGCAGCAGTGCATCCACCTGCCCGCTGAGCACCACCGCCATGGCCCCGGCCTCCTTGGCTATCTGGTAGACCATGGCTTCAAAGATCAGCGCAGCCTCGGCGTCTCCCAAATCCATGCGGCGCTCCACCTCGCGCAGATCGCGCGTTCCCAGGTAGGCAAACAGGCCGCCCTCGCCAAAGACCATCCGGTCAAGCTGCTTTTCGTTATACATCCCGCTGAAGCAAAGCTTGATCAGTTTGCGAACCGGCAACCCGCCCGTTCGGTCGGGGCCAAAGGGGCCTTCCTCAATGGTGTTGCTGTCGATGGTTCTTCCGCCCTCATGCGCGGAGACGGTGATGCCGCTCCCCATGTGCGCCACAATCAACCGCAGCGCATCGTAAGGCCGGTCCTGCTCCTGCGCAAACCGCTTGGCCACCGCCTTGGTGTTGAGCGCGTGGCCGATGGAGGTGCGCCCAACCAGCGGTGAGCCGGTAACGCGAGCCACCGGCTGCCACTCGTCCACCGTCACCGGGTCAACGATGTACGCATTTACGCCGCCGGCATGCGCAAACTTCAGCGCCAGCAGCGCGCCCAGGTTTGAGGCGTGCTCCCCCTTCCGCGCCACGTGCAGTTCGTCCACCATGGCGTCATCTACAAGGTAGGTTCCGCAGGGAACGGACGGCAGCATCCCGCCCCGTCCGGCCACGGCGGCAAACTGTCCAGCGCCACCGGCGAACCCGGCAGCTTCCAGGGCCTTCTCGATCAAAGCGGCGCGATAGTCCAGGCGCGCCACCATGGGCCGGCCTTTGAATCGCTCCAGTTCCTCATCCCCATGCAGGATGGTTTGCTCCAGCTCGGCGCCGTGCCTGGTGTAAATGCCGAACTTGGTCGAGGTCGATCCGGGGTTGATCACCAGGACGCGGTCGCTTTCGTGGCTCAAAGACTGCCCCTCCGTGCGAGATTGAGTTTACCTCCCGAGCCCGACGCGGGGAACGCCAGGACGCAGATTTGACGGTTCGGGAGCAGAATGACCTGAGTCCTTATCTGGCAGATTGCGGACAACCTGTTGTCAAAGAAGGGTACTTGCTAGGTTTATTTGTCAATCCGTGCTAGACTCTATTCAATCGTAGAATTCGATCTGAAGTCCTTGCCTGTTCTGGTTACCGCCTACTCGCAACACTTCCACATTGCGTTCGCGGTAAATCAGTAAAGAGGAGTAACACATCATGGAGCAAGGCACAGTCAAGTGGTTTAATGACGCCAAGGGTTTTGGATTTCTTAGCCGCGAAAACGGCGAAGACGTCTTCGTTCATCACACCGCCATCCAGTCGAACGGCTTCCGTTCACTGCAAGAGGGCCAGCGCGTCCAGTTCAACGTAACCAAGGGTCCCAAGGGCTGGCAGGCTGAGAACGTCCAGGTCGTCTAAGGGTTCTAATTCCCCGAAGTACCGATTTCGGATTCAAACAAGAGGGACGGCTAACCAGCCGCCCCTCCTGTACGTTTGAGGGAATTCCGCGCCATGGACGACTTCCCGGAATTCATGAAACACCCTGCAAATCGGATTGCCCCGAGCGATCAGGCGACCCCAGGCGTTGAGGGTTATGTCTTTAACGGCAAGGACGATAGCCAGATGGCCTTCTGGACCTGCCGCAAAACAGCAGCATCGTCAGCGCATGTTCACGCTTACGACGAATACATGCTGGTTGTCCAGGGTTGCTTTACCTTGATCATCGACGGAAAGCGGATTCCGGTGGAGGCTGGGGAAGAATATTTGATCCCCGGTGGGGTGCCGCACAGCGGAGAAGTTCTTGCCGGAACCAGAACTATCCACGCATTTGGCGGCCACCGCGCCGACCGCCTCTGACCTCAAATCACTAACTACGAACCACTGTTTTTCTACGCGGCGGGCTTGAGGCTCTTCACGCTGACTTGGGGGCTGGCGGGATGAAGGCTTTCCTTGGGTGTTTCATGGGTGCCCAGATACTGCAGAACATCATTGATTGAATCTTCAAAACGCGAACCCGTCTTGTGTGTTGCCTTGACGCCCTTGGCGACTAACTGGCAGACTTCAAAGCGGTTCATGCCCTGTGCGAGTGCCTTGTGGATCTGGTTGGAACGCATAACGAGACTCCGGTCAACGCGGTAATTGTTGCGTGGGGTACAGGGCTCGTCTGTAGCGGCGGGAAAGGCTGGAGCCGAGCAGGCTTCTCTAAATCTTTGGATGCTGAATTAATATCTCAGGCCTGACTCCATTGTACCCTTGAAACGCTTGCGAGCACGGCTTTTAAGTATCGTGAGCCATTTGGAACCTATCCAAATTGAAACTAAAGCGGTTGGCCGAGCCGCTCTTCCAACTGCGCGCGGTAAGTCCGGCTTACCCGCGTTCGCGATCCCTTCTTCAGGACCACGTCAAATTCGCCATGCGAGATCGGCTCCAGGTGGAGAATGCTCTCGATGTTGACGATAGCGGAGCGATGCACGCGGACGAATTTACGCGGGTCGAGCCTCTCCGCCAGATCGTTGAGGGCGGCCCGGTACAGCAGTTCCTTGCCGGCAACGTGCAAGGTTACATACACCCCGGCTGCTTCAATCCAGTCAATATCCCCCACTCGAACGAACCGAGTGGCGCCGCCAGACTTGACCACCAGGCGGTCCCACCGGCGGTCGGCTGCCGGCACGGCCGAGACCATTTTCATCATCCGCTGCCCAAACTCCTGCATGCTGAGCTCGTCAAGCCTGGCAATGGCGCGGGCCATGGCGGCCTCAAAACGCTCGTCGCTGAAGGGCTTCAACAGGTAGTCCAGCGCATTGGCCTCAAACGCCCTGATCGCATGCTGGTCGTAGGCGGTCACAAACACGGTCAGCGGCATTTGCTCGCAGCCCACTGCGTCGATGACGCCAAGACCGTCCAACTCAGGCATTTGCACGTCGAGAAACACCAGCTCCGGCTTGTGTTCCTGGATGGCCGCAACCGCTTCCACACCGTCCGCGGCTTCATGAACGATGTCGATTCTTGATTCCCGCCGCAACAGGTCAATAATCCGCCGCCGGGCCGGAGACTCGTCATCCGCCACCAGAACGCGAATTCGCTCATGCGATGGCGCGAGCATAGCTTTCCTCTTTCACAACTTGCAGCGGCAGGCGAATCTTCACTTCCGTCCCGCCTTCCTCGCGTCTCCGCACCTCAAACAGGCTGTCCCCGTTCGGATGCAGGCCAGAAATGCGGTCCCTGGTAACAGCCAACCCCAGCCCTGCGGCAACCTCCAGCGTCCATCCGAACGGCAGCCCCACGCCGTCGTCTTCAACGCGAATCTCGAGTTGGTCCTCCACGCGCCGCGCAGTCACTGTGACCGTTCCGCCAGAGGCGCGGCGCGAGATGCCATGCCGGATCGCATTCTCAACCAGCGGCTGGATAATTAAAGACGGCACCGCGGCATATCTCACTTCTGCCGTCACGTCGAACTCCACATTTAACTTGTCTCCAAACCGAATCTTCTGGATGGCAAGGTAGTGATCGAGGAACGCCATCTCCTCGGCCAGGGGAACTTCTTGCCGATCCTTGGTCTCAAGCGACATGCGCAGCAGGTCGCCAAGGTGCTCGATCATGGTGCGGGTCAGCTTTGGATCGTGCTCCACGTGCGAAGAAATGGTGTTCAGTGCGTTGAAAAGGAAGTGCGGATCCAGCTGCATGCGAAGGGCATTCAGCCGAGCCTCTGAGAACCGCCTTTCCAGCCGTTCCAAACGCAACTCGCTTGACAGAAAGCGCTCGTAATACCGGTACGCCTGCAAGGCGCCGACGATCACAAAGTAGATGAGGAGGCTCCACAGATACCAGCCCAGCGTTCCCGGAACCAATACTTTTGAGGGCTGCAAACTGCCCCAGGGAATAAGACCCAGCGCAGCGCGAGCCGCCGTGAACAAGTAGAAGTAGGTTGCAGTTACCGGAAGGCTGACCAACAAATGCGCTCCCACCCGCCGGGCAAGTTGCCTGTCCGTAAAGGGCAGGCGGCGGTCAATGGCAAAGATGAGGGGAGCGATCAGACCCCACGACCACCACTGGGCGAGTGCAAGGAACAACGATCCGCGCCAGCCGCTGACGGCAAACATGCTCAACGAAAAAATACACCCGATGAGCGACCAGAAAAGAATGGCAAGCACACCGCGCCCCGCCCAGTTGCGGAGCAGCCGTTCCACGAGCTTGAATCGGCTGTTCATTTGGCAAAATTGGTCTCTTCCCAAATGATACTCAAGAAAGAGAGCAAATGGGTTGCGAACTGTCATCGCCGCTCCCGGGAGATCAGATCTGCCGGTAACTCATCAAAGCATCCCCACGGGCCGTCTGGAGCCCGGCCGCCCGCAGGGATGGAATGTGGAAACGCGTCCTCCGCTTCAATTGATCGCGTAAAGGTACCCGTCGGTGCTGCCAACGTAGATTGTGTTGTTCACCACCGCCGGAGAAGAGAGAAACGTGCCCACGGTGAGGATCTTGCCCACGCCGCTCACCATATCGTCGTAGAATCCCTCGGGAATGAGCACGCCAAAGTTGAATGTGCCGTCCTGGTTGGTGATGGCGCCCAGGTTCTGCTTTGAGGCGTCGGTCTGAAACTCCCAGACGGGTTTCCTGCTGGCCAAATCAAACGCCGTCAGCTTGCCGTCAAATGTTCCTGCATACAGAAGGCCCTTGGTGACGGCCATCGAAGAAAACATGGGCACTTTGCCGTCCACGGTGAACAAGCGATCGCCGGTCTTCGCATCCAGCACTTCCCATTTTCCGGGCAGCGACCACCCAAAATAGACCTTCCCGTCGTACACCACCGGCGAGTTGTTCACCCACGAACCCTTGGTGGAGTAGGCCCACCGCTGCTTTCCGGTTGCCGCATCCAGCGCGTACACATTCGAGTCGCGGCACCCAAAATAGACCGTGCCATCCGCAACCACGGGGGAAGACTGAATTCCAACGTGGTTGTGATACTCCGGGTCGTCGCCGGTCTTGAAGCTCCACTTCTTCTCGCCGGTCGCGGCATTCAGCGCGTACATGTACCCGTCCCAACTGCCGATAAACAGCGTCCCATCGGCAATCGCGGGCGAGGAGTGGACCACGTCCCCGGTGCGGAACTTCCACTTCAGGCTGCCTGAGGCCGCATCCAGCGCATAAATGTTCCCGTCGCCGCTTCCGAAGTAAACCACGCCATTCCAAACCGAGGGCGAAGAGAGAAAGAAGTCCCAGGGGTCGGGCATCGTTTCTGACTTGGGCTGCAAACCGTGCAAATGCTTCCCGGCGTAACGCCTCTCGCCCTCCGTCTCAAACTTCCACTGCAGTTTTCCCGTACCGGCGTCCACGGCATAAAATCGTCCGTCATAGCTGCCGAAATACACCAGGTTGCCGCTGACCGCGGGTGACGAAACCACCGAGCTCTCGGTCGAAAACTTCCACTTTTGCGCCCCGGTCTCGAGGTCAACGGCGTACAGGTTCTTGTCCGTGCTGCCCGCGTAAACCATTCCATTGGCCACGGCCGGGGACGAGACTATGCGGCCGCCTGTCTTGAACTTCCACTTGACGCCGTTCAACTTGGGAACGCCGCCGCCGGTATATACCCCGGTGTGGCCCAGGTTGCCGCGGAACATGGCGGCATCTTCTCCAGCCGCCGGAAGGCTCAAAACCAGAAGCGCGGCCAGAACCCAAAAGGAATAGAAAGAAAGACTTTTGAATGTGTTGTTCATGGCAGTACGGTACGTATCTGATTGGCCATAAGTCGATGCAAATGTGGCAGGCCGGATGAGCAAGATTTGAGCCGGATTCACAGATTTGTGAGACGGCGGCCTCAAACCCTCGCCGCAAGCCGCGGCGGGCGCTTTCTTCGTCACAAAAACCCTGCTACCATAGTGGTCACGTCTACCCGTTTGCCGGGAATACTGAAGAGATTGCAGCGAAAGAGGTTACAAGTTGGCCGATACCACCAAGATTGAAGACAAGCTGGAACGCAAGAAGATCAAACGGGCCGCCCGCAAGGCAGCCGCCCCCAAAGCCCCGCGAACCGGGGCGCGCGGCGAGAAGAAGAAGAAGGTCAAGAAACTGGCGCGCGGCATCTCCAAGCGTTAAGTCGCAGCATCAAAAGGTAATAAGGGTTGCGGATCAGCCGGCGAGAGGTCGGCGGTCCGTAACCCGGGTACCAATATCCCCCGCAAATGGCCTTTCTCCGTTGAATGCCCTTGGGCCTGCCTGACCGGACCCGAACCTCAAGATGAGAATCTCCATGGGGAGATCCTCATCCTGAAAACTCCGGCAAGATACTCAAGACCGGAGCATTGTTCTTAACTTTCAACACCCGCCTTCAGGGGGGATCGGGAGAACTGCCCTGCTGAAACAACTTGTTGCCCGCAAGTCTATCGATAAGTTGATCCGCGACTCTGAAGAGCCGGGGCACTCCCTCAAGAAATCTCTCGGCCCCTGGTCGCTCACCGGGCTGGGCATCGGCGCGGTCATCGGGTCGGGCATCTTCACCGTCATCGGCACAGCCATGGCGGGGCAAAAGTTTGACGTGCCCAACGTCCGCGACACGCCCCTGCTGCACTACCTCATCTACCACACGGCGCTTGCCGGCCGCCCCGGCGCGGGACCAGCTCTGGCGCTGTCGCTTGTCCTGGTTGCCATCGTCTGCGTCTTCACCGGACTCTGTTACGCCGAACTGGCTTCGATGATCCCTATTGCCGGCTCGGCCTACACCTATACCTACGCAACCCTTGGCGAACTCATCGCCTGGATCATCGGCTGGGACCTGATCCTCGAATACGCCTTCTCGAACATGAGCGTCAGCGTTGGCCTCTCCGCCCACCTGGTCGACCTCTTTGACTGGTTTGGTGTCCACTTCCCTACCCAGTGGATCTCCCCGGCCTACCTGCCCACCGGCCTGCAGGACCTGGCCGGCAACAGCCTCTACGGCTCCGGCTGGCACTTCGGCTTCAACATTCCCGCGTTTCTCGTGGTCATGCTGCTCACTGTGATCCTGGTCCGCGGCATTCGCGAGTCGGCCCGCACCAACAACATCCTCGTACTGGTCAAAATCGCCGCTATCCTGGTTTTCATCTGCGCCGCCGCCAGCTTCATCAAGCCCCACTACTGGCACCCCTTCATGCCCAACGGCTGGACCGGCGTGCTGACCGGCGGCTCCATCATCTTCTTCACTTACATCGGCTTCGACTCCGTCTCCACCGCCGCCGAGGAGTGCAAGAACCCGCAGCGCGACCTGCCCTTCGGCATCCTCATGACGCTTGTGGCCTGTACGCTCCTATACGGCGGCGTGGCCATCGTGCTCAGCGGCATCGTGCCCTGGCAGACAGTCATGGGCGATGCAGCTCCGGTCGTCAACGCCATCAAGCGCCTCTCGCTCCAGCCCGGCGGCTCCGGCCTCATCTGGGTCCGGCTCTTCGTACTCATCGGCGCCATGCTGGGCATGATCTCGTCCATCCTCGTCTTCCAGCTTGGACAGGCCCGCGTCTGGTTTGCCATGTCTCGCGACGGCCTGCTGCCCACCGTCTTCAGCCGCATCCATCCCAAGTTCCGCACCCCGGCTGTAGCCACCTGGGTCGCCGGAGTTGTTGTCGGCGTTCCCGCCGGCCTGCTCGACATTGGAACCGTCTCCAACCTCTCCAACATCGGAACGCTGTTCGCCTTTGTCCTGGTCTCCATCGCGGTTCTCATCCTGCGCTACCGCGAGCCGGAGCGCCATCGCAGCTTCCGCGCCCCCTTCGGCCCAGTCTTCCCGGTGCTCAGCATCATCTTCTGCATCGTCCTCATGATGGGCCTCGAAGTCATGACATGGATGGCCTTCTTTGCCTGGCTGGTGTTGGGACTCCTGATCTACTTCTTCTACAGCCGCCACCGCTCGGAGTTCGCGGGGCTGCGGTAATCTCCCGCACCATGGAGACCCAGTGAAACCCTGGAAGCTAGCCCTCATCACGACCCTGGTGACTCTCGCCATTGGCGGTTCTTATCTGTTTAGCGTCTGGCGTCATCGCCAGGACCCCGGCGTCCTGGGCCGCGACTCCGCGGGCCCGGCCACCAGCGTCAAAGAGGCGGCCGTCCCGCGCACCCTCTCCCCGCGCCATTTTGAAGACACCCTCCAACTCGAGGGCAAGAGCGTCTGGATCAAGAATGGCAACACCATCGCCTACTTTCCCTATGCCGGCAGGATCGATTTTTCCCGTCGCGTGGGCGTTCTTCCTCCCATCCAGCGCCTCCAGATTCAAAAAATCGTCAAGTCTGCCGTTCCCCCAACCCTTGACGACGGCATGAGCCACGGCAGCCGTCAGGCCTTGGCCGTCTTCAACCTGCCGGGCAGCACGGTCCAATACGCCATGCCCATCGGCGTGATGCAGGGCAGCGAAGAAGCCTACTTCTGCGACGTGCTTTTCTTTTACGACGATCCGCACACCATCTACACCAACTGGCCTGCCGCCACCTGGGCCGCGATTGATGCCCACCAGCCCATCCCCGGCATGAGCGAAGAAGAAACCCGCCTGGCCATCGGCCAGGATGTCCATTCTGAAAGCCGCACCGTAGGCGACCGCACGGTAACTTACAACCAGGCCGGAAAACACTGGACGATCGCCTACGTCAATGACCGAGCCACAACGATCGAGAGCAAATAGCCTGGCATTGTGGTGGTCGATCAATTTCCTCAGTCCCGACAGCGGGCAATCCAGCTACGACATGCGTTCGCGTCTTAGCGGCACTTAAGCCGCTGACGAGGTCGGGGGTTCACCCCCTACACTACGGCGACCGGCCGCCGAATCGGCGTCATGAACCACACGGCTTCAACCCGCGGTTTTTCCGCCCGCCACTTTGCGTAAAATTACCCCCCTTAGGTGCACAATGGTTTCATGCGTTCGCTCTCTCGCTCATGCAGACTGAAGGCACTGCGTCCCATGCGACGATTCTCCTATTCATGTTCGCAAGAGGCTCCAAAAACACCACGTAACTCCTTTGCCGTGAAGATTCTGCGGCGAACTCAAGTAGAATCACGTACTTGGAGCGGGAACCCCAAGGCATCTTGCTGAAAACAGCGAACTTCCCCCCAGAATCTAGGGGGGAGGGGGGAGGGTCGCGTTCAGGTACGAACCGGGCACATACCTGACAGATTGAACCGGGGACATACCTGACACTGCACTGG
>CAIWFH010000187.1 GCA_903911925.1 uncultured Acidobacteriaceae bacterium | reverse complement strand
GCGCATGGCTTGGCCGTCGCGAAACAGGAAAGCCGGGTACGATAGACGCGGCGTGCTAACCAGCGACGGGCCAGTTCCGTATAGTCTGGCGGATGAGGCTGTTTTGGTGCTATACAGTATCTATGCCTAGTTCGGCGGGCGGCAACAAGCATCTACTGGGACACGGACAGATCACTCCACCACTGATTGCCACAATCATTGCTCGCCAATACTTTCTGGCGGCAATCGAAGATCAGGTCGGCGCGGTTATCGCTGATCTCCGAGATGAGATCTATCCAGAGTATTGTCTGCGAGACGGCCAGCGAGTTCCCCCTCTCTGCGAGTGGGCTGAGAAGTACCACCTCTCCGACGCTTCGGGCCAGCCTATCGATTGGGTTAGGAGTTGTGCAGAGCACACCCTGTACCAGTGGGCTTTGAACGAACGACGGCGCTGGGCCAATCGTGTTCCTGGCCGACCAGATTTGACTGCGGAGGAATACGGCTGGGCTCGATGCAACCACTTGCCTGCCTTTGAGACGTGGTTGACTTGCGACTCTGACGCATATCCGTTGATCGCGGAGCTTGGCGAGTTACCTGAGAGTTCCTCATACGACTTTCTGGTGATTTTGGCTGACCACACCTTAGCAGCCATGGATGAGCGGGGCTACGAGCCTATTAAGGCCGATTTGTCGAGGTTCAAGTCCCTCCTCCAAACGAGCTTTGGGCCATTCTACTTCGATCCCACGAAAGAGACGGTGGCAATTGCTCGGACAAGGATCAAGGAGGAACTTGATCGAGATCTTGAGAGCTTTCTGCGCTTCGGCGCTTCAACCTTGGCGGATTGGCAGGGATACCTCGAAGTCAGTCGCAAGAAAGAATCTGAGCACTTTGCGTGGGCAGCGCTTCACATCGCGGGCGGTGAGACCCTCGCCGAAGTTTCCGTGATATTTGGGCGGGACTCCGATACGGTTGCCACGGGCGTAAATGAGGTGCGGAAGCTAATTGGTCTTGCGCGCCCCGTAGGCAGACCTCTTGGCACCAAAGAGAATCGCCCCCGGCGTACCCGCGATTTGTAATCTTGGTTTCTCGGGATACACCTTTTCCATAAATCTCAAGCACCGAGCCAGAGGATTCTTATCACATGATGAATAAGAATCTGCTGACGGCCGGACAGCCAGAAGAAGTCGTCAGCCCTCTTGATTTCAAGCTGGCGACCATGCAACGTAGGGGAGGCCGCCATGCCAGATAGCGGTCCTCTGCAAGTCATCCTGGAGAACATTCCACGCCTCCTGCGAGAACTGCTGCTGTGGTGCGTCTGGAGCGTGAAGCTCGGGGACCGCAAGGGCAAGTTCCCCGTCTCGCCGATCAACGGCGGCATCATCGGGGTGAACAGGCCGTATGAGTGGAGCCGCTTCGAGGACGCCGTTGTCACCTACCAGCGTGGCGGGTATGCCGGGTTGGGCGTGCTGTTTCGGCCGGATGATCGCGTCGTCGGCATCGACCTGGACGATTGCGTCGATGAGAACGGCAAGCTGTTGATATGGGCGGCGTCTATCGTGGCAGGGCTGCCGACTTACTGGGAGCTATCGCCATCGGGTCGCGGCCTGCGTGGGTTCGTGCGCGGGACGTTGCCGCCGGGCTGTCCGAAGAAGATTGCGATGGCCGGGGGCAGCATCGAGGTGTATTGTGAAGGGCGGTTCCTGACGGTGACGGGCCATCGGCTGCCGGGTTCCGCCACTGACGTTGAGGACTGCCCGGACCAGCTAATGCGTTTCCTGAGCACTCTCATGGTTCCGCCGAGCGGACCACCGTTGCCGCCCAGCGCGGCCATCCAGGTCCCCGCCACGCAAGCGGACGCCGAGAGGATCGCGTTGGGTTGCGCGTGGTTCCGCCACTGTAGGGACGAAGCAGTGACGCTCAGCGAGCCTGAATGGTACGGCATGCTGAGCATCTTGGGGCGTTGCGCTGATGGCGACCGATTGGCGCACGACTGGAGCCGTCCGTACTCGACGTACTCGGT
>CAIWFH010000186.1 GCA_903911925.1 uncultured Acidobacteriaceae bacterium | reverse complement strand
GCTCGAATTGCTCCAGGGTGATGTCGCTTGGGTAGGCTTTTCTCTGCGTCATCCTTCTTGATTACTGCCCAGCAGGACCGGCTGCATATAACTCTTTGGAGTCTCCAGTCATCCCTGGTATAAAGATCGTAAACAGGCTCTTAGCCCCAAAGGGAGATTTGTTCTAGGCGGTGAGGCGTTCAAGCTGATCGGGCTTGACGATGGTCAGGCTGGATCCCTTGATGGTGATCCACTGGTCGCGGCGGAACTGGTTGAGCAGGCGGGTGACGGTTTCGCGCGAGGTGCCGGCCATGTTGGCGATCTCTTCGTGGGTCAGGGCCATGGTGAAACGGATTTCAGGCTTTCCATTGGCTGCCGTGCGACCCCAATCGAGCAGAAGGCGCGCAAGGCGGCCTGCGGCGGAGCCCGAAAGCGCGAGACGCTTGGCATCGTGAAAGACGGTGAGGTACTCGCCGGAGAGCGACTGCGCGGCGTGCATGCTGGCAATGCCGTGGCGGCCGAGGAAATCGACGAACTCCTGCTTGCGGACGGTCTTGACCTGGCAGGGCTCAATGGCTTCCGCAGTCACTTCATGGGGAACGTTGGCAAGGACGGCGCTGAGGCCCATCACGTCACCGGGCCCGGCGATCTTTAGAATCATGGTTTTGCCGTCGCGGGAGGTGGAGGAAATTTTGACCTGGCCAAAGCAGATGACAAAAACATTGCGAGCTGGGTCACCCTCAGAAAAGAGCTTCGCTCCCCGGGCATGGCTCATCATGATGCCGATGCCGTCGTAATCCTGGAGCGCTTCCGGTGTGAGATTGCAGAACATTCGCAGATGGCGATGCTCACAGTTAACACAATCTTCCGGGGGGTGATGGGAATGAAAAGCTGCCATGGTTTTGCCGCTGTGCAATTTGAAGTATAGCGCACATGGGCGGGGCGCAAGGCAGGGATTTTCTGTCAACTTCCGTTGTGCGGCGGGAAAGCCCGACGGACGGAAATTACCTGGCGCAAAAAGCGAATCCTCTTTATGCCCCCAACGCCTCAGGACCGCGCCTTCTCGCCTTGGTTGTGCGAGTCATGCAGCAGGCGTTATAAGCCCTGGAAACCTCGCGGGCGAGTTCTTCAAGCAGGTGCATCCTGAGCGGTGGATATTGTTGAAATGCAAGGGTCAGCGCATCGAGGGGCAGCAGCAAAGCCGATCCGGGAGTTTGCGCGGTCAGAGTGTAAGTGTGGCAGCCGTCCCCGAGCACAGCGGCCAATTCAACCAGGTCCCCGGTGCGCGCGGGGCCGAGCAAGAGATGAGCATGCATGCGTTCCGTCTTGCGAAGAAGCCGGCCCGAAATGACCACGTAGAGGCCCCGGCAGATCTCAGATTGGCTAAACACGACGTCCCCGGCAACGAAGTCGATTGACACGGTGGAGCCATTCAGCAGATTTCCGGTCGCCGGAGGGCACTCCAACAGCTCTGCCAGCGGGTGCGGCGCTACCGCCTGCATTCGCCCGGATCTTGCCTGAGATTGCATGGGTCGTTCTCCCTTTGATTTTGCCCGGTCTCCGATGTCGCGGCGCGTTGAGCCTGCGACCCGCCTGCCGGTCCTTCCCTGGCGAGTGTGTTGACTACTGCCGATTTGCGTTGAAGAGGGTTTCATAAGCGGCAAATCGCTCAAGACAGCAACCGAATCAAAAAAATCAACAACTGAAACGGGATGGCTGGATCTCTCCTTGCGGTCCCATTTCGCGAAAAGTCAGTAAAGCTACTTCTCCTCTTGCGCAGTTCGCGCTAGCGGGCTCCCTGTGGGGTACAAGCTTCCTGCCGCTCCTGTACGGCGGGCACCGGTTCTGGCGGAACACACAAAACGGGCACGCGCGAACGGGCGAGCAGGGCAAATGCGGTTCCATGCGGGCCTGCGGAATGGCTGGCGCGCTTTACGCCGGCAACCAGCATGCTGGGGCGATGCTGCTCGATGGCCGCGACAATTGCGTCTGCCGGGTTGCCGTCTTTCACGATGAACCGAACAGGGAATTGGCCGCCGGGCTTAATGCCAAACTCTTCAAGCGTGGCTGCGGCGGGGTTAAGAAAGGCCGAAGCCTCAGCGGGGGTGCGCGCGTGAACCACAAGCAGCGGACGTTGAAACATCTGCGCCAGCGAATGGGCCGTGGCAACAGCTGCGGGCATGGAGTCATTACGATCCATGGCCAGCATCACGGGCCCGCCGGGGGTGGGACGGAACGGGCCGGCATTCCAGTCGGCGGCTACCGCCAGCACGGGGCATGAGGCCAGGCGCACCAGTTGCTCGGCCACGGCGCCCACAACCACGGCGCCGGCGCCCTGGATTCCCTTGGTCCCGATCACGATCAGTCCGGCCTCATATTGCCGGGCCACATCCACCAGCATTTGTGCGACAGCGCCCTGACGGACCTCGGAGTGGCTGTGGATGCCTTCCCGCATGAGGTCGCCGGCCAGTTTGTCCAGCGCTTCCCTTGCCTGCTCGGTAAGCCCTTGCAGGATCTTGCCAGGGACCGCGTCAACGGCGGCGTACTCCACCGGGTCAAGGCCATGGGCCAGCACGATGCGCGAGCCGTAGGCGCCAGCCAGTTTACGGGCATATTCGAGGGCTGCTTCCGACCGGCCTTCCAGGTCAGTAGCGACAACAATGGTTTTCAGGCCGGTTGCGAAGCTCATGTTTTCCTCCGGACGCCTGGGGAAGCGCCTGCATTTTTATCCCATTGGATTTCGAGTCTGCGCCTCCGCCAAATAGACAGGCAGTGACATCATTCACCCCGCGCTGTGACTCGTGTCACAATCCGTTGAATTTATTGGCCTGGGGACCGTAATTGGAACCTGAATCGAGTGGAGGTATGCCTGGGAGGCGACGTTCGATTGTATTGCTTGAACCGATTATGCGACCGGATAGCGGCTTACCGCGCTATTGCGCGGTGACAGTGCCTCCCCCCTCCCACGTGGTGCGTTTGAGGCAAGTTGTTTATTTTCAATGCGCTGGGGACAGCATTCCACCATAATCCTTTTGTTTTCAGGAACCTGGAAGCTAAATTCCTGAAAAGAGATAACTTGGGCGGACACCTGCACAGCATGAAGCCCAACGCATTGTTTCTCATTTCCAGTGTGCTCCATGAGGGGGTAATAATCGGCAACGCCAAGTGTTAGAAGGCGTGTGGGTTAGGGGCACGGGGTATTGCGTAAGGGTGGGGTTGGGGACTTAGGGACGTAGGGACCAGGGACTTAGGGACTGGGGTCTTAGAGACACACATCAGAAACGGGGTCGATTGACTGTGGTGGACTCCCACCCTTGCGAAAGAAAAACTTACGAGGATGGGGCACGGGGGTCCGAAGCACAGCAATCCTGGAATTGCTTCAAAGCTTGTCGCGTTCAACTCCTGCGCGGTGATCGGCCACCGCGATACTTTCACTACTCCACGCGCAATGCGATGACCGGGTTGATGGAGGCCGCGCGCCGCGCCGGGATGATGCTTGCGATTAGTGCACAAGCGGCAAGGGCAACGATCGATCCGCCAAGCACCACCGGATCCCATCCCTTTACCTGGTAGAGTTGTGACGCGATCAGCCGCGCGCATCCGATGGATGCGGGTATGCCAATTAACAATCCGATGAGAATCTGAAGAAAGGCTCCGCGCAAGACCATGCGAACTACGCTGACGCGGTTTGCTCCCAAGGCAATGCGGACGCCAATCTCGCTGGTGCGCCGCTCGACGCTGTAGGCGGTTACGCCGTAGAGGCCCACGGCAGCCAGAATGAGCGCGAGGATGCCGAACAATCCAGTCAACTGCGCAACGGTGCGTTCCTGGTCGAGCCGATGCGAGACCTGCTCTTTCATCGTGCGCATGCGGATGAGAGTCAGATTGGGATCGACTTCTGCAAAGGCCTGGCGTATCTGCGGCTCGAGGCCCTCCATGCTGCCGTGCAATTGCAGCACCACGCTTTCGATCAGGTGGACGCGATCTTCAATCATCTGCGCCATGGCATCGTCATAATGCACGTGCTGCGCCAGCGGGACAAAGAACAACGCCGGCCTCCAGCGTCCGCTGGGATCGGTGTAGTTGGCGGTTTGCACAACACCGACGATTTCGTAGGTTCCGCTGTTCTTGACATCGGTGATTCCAAAATGCGTGCCGATCGGCTCTTCACCCTTCTTGAAGAACTTCTTCACAAACGACTCGTCGACAACGGCGACTTTGCGCGTGTCGGCCGTATCCTGCTCGGTAATGCCGCGTCCGCGAAGAATGGTTTGCCCCATCGCCTCAAGGTAGCCTGCGCCCACGTGATCCCATGAGGCGTTATGGCTGTCGTCGGTGACGTTCGGCGTTCCCTCTCCCTGGCGAACGACGAGTTCGCCCCAGTTGTCGGTAAACGGCGTGTACTGGGCGAGCGTCGCGCTCTGCACTCCCGGAATGCGGGAGAGGCGCAACTGCAATGCCCGGTAGGTGGCGTCGAGCTTCTCTGGCGAATAGGCGGAAAATGGCGCGTTGACGCTGAGGGTGACGCGATGGTCGGTCTCAAAGCCAAAGTTCTGGTTCTGCATGTTCATCAGGCTGCGGGTCAGCAAGCCAGCGCCCGTAAGCAAAACCACAGACAGTGTGGCCTGCACAACCACCAGCGACTTTTGGGAGAGAGAACTGCTGTCGCGGGTGGTGCGATTTGCGCCGCGAAGAGCTTCAGCCGGCTGGGTGCGGGAGGCGAACCATGCCGGCGCGGAGCCAAACAGAAGCCCGGTCAAAAGAGACACGCCAAAAGCGAAGGCAAGAACCGGCAACGAGGGAGTGGCATCAATGGGCACGGCGTGCGCGGTACGAAAGGTCATGGCTACAATCAGCTTTACGCCAAGGCATGCGATCACGATGCCCGCCGCACCGCCCAGCACAGACAGCACCATGCTCTCGGTAAGGGACTGGAGGATGAGGCGTTTTCGTGAAGCGCCGAGCGCAAGCCGTACGGCTGTTTGAGACCGGCGGGCCGATCCCCGCGCCAGCAGCAGGTTGGCAATGTTGGCGCAGGCGATCAGAAGCACCAGGCCGCAAACCCCAAAGAGAATGCGCAGACTGCTTTTGTAGCCGTCTTCCATTTCTGCCACACCCGCCCCACCCGGAATCACGTTGATGGTCTGCTTGGGCAGGATTTGCTTGATCTGCGAAAGAAACTGCGGGAATTCCGCACCCAGGTCGGTCACCAGCCAATCGCGCATGATGGTGGTAAAGCGCGCGGCAAGGCCGTCGGGTTTGGCGCCTGGCCGTAGGCGGCCGATGATGCGCAGCCAGGAATTGGCCTGTTTCAGAATGGAGTTCTTCCCGGTGAGCAGCGGTTCCTGTTGAAGTAGGACGTAAATCTCCGGCGGATCGCTGCGCAGCGTTTCGCCATAAAAACCCGGCGGCGTAATGCCCACGATTGTGAATGGACGCCCATCGAGCATGAACGTGGAGCCGACGATTTTTGGATCGGATGCGTACTCCTGCTGCCACACGCGGTTGCTGAGCATGGCCGCCGGAGCAGAGGACGGCTGATCGTCGGCCGGCACAATGGTGCGGCCAGCATAGGCTTTGAGGCCGAAGGTCACGAAGTAGTTGCCGGAGACATATTCGCCGCGCAGGGGTTTGTTCTGCTGGCTGGTCTCGCTCTTCCGAACGCTGAATTGCGCGCTGCCTGCCTGGAAAGCCGCCAATTGTTCAAACTCCGGCGCAGCCGCTATGAAGCGTTCGTATAGACGGTATGGAAAGAGGCCCCAATTATCCTGCGGGCCGCCCTGAACGCAGCAATCGTTGCTGTCGCCCACGCGGTAGAGGCTGGCGGGGTCGACGACCGGCAGAGACTTGAGCATCACGCTGTCAATCAGCGAGAAGATGGCGGTGGTTGCGCCAATTCCCAGCGCCAGCGTTAGCATGGCGGTCAAGGTGAAGACGGGAGACAAACGCATTTGCCGCAAAGCGTACACGACGTCGAGACGCAGGGTTCTCATTGGCAAGCCTCTTCTATTTCGATACGCGAATAAAAGAGGATCGGTTCCCAAGAGGATGGGATGCAATGCCTGTACATCCAATGGGCGGATGGGCTACCCTTGCCGGTCATGAAAAACACACAGAAGCACAGCGCTGTATCTGTCGCCGCGTCGTTGATTGGATGCGTGTTAACTGCCTTGATTGGTTGCACGATGGCCACGGCGGCGCAGGCGCCTGTGCCGGACTCGCTAGCCATTGAGGCCAAGGCGCATGCGATGGTGGCCAAGCTAACGCTGGAGCAGAAGATCGTACTGCTGGGCGGAGTGGACGACGGAAATTACACGCGTTCGGAGCCGGCGATCGGGCTACCGCGGTTGAAGTTCTCAGACGGGCCGATGGGCTTGCGCGCGTGGGGTCCGGACACCGCCTATCCGGGCGGCGTGGCGCTGGCTGCGGCGTGGGATCCGGCGCTCTCGACGAGGATTGGCGAGGCGATTGCGAAGGACGCGCGCTCGCGCGGCGTACACCTGCTTTGCGGTCCCGGGGTGAACATTCTGCGGTCTCCGCTGGATGGGCGCAATTTTGAATATTACTCCGAAGATCCGTTCCTGACCGCTGCTACGGTGGTTCCGTTTATCGAGGGTGTGCAGGCGCAAGGAGTGATTGCGACGGTAAAGCACTTTGCGCTGAACAACGAGGAGTATAACCGGCACAACGTAAGCGTGGAAGCGGACGAGCGCACCATGCGCGAGATTTACCTGCCGGCGTTCGAGGCCGCGGTGACCAAGGCGCACGTTGACGCGGTGATGAACTCTTACAACCTGGTGAACGGCGTGCATGCCACCGAGAGTGCATTCCTGAATCTGAAAGTGCTGAAGGGCGACTGGGGATTCCAGGGCGTGCTGATGTCGGACTGGGATGCAACTTACAGCGCGGTAGGCGCGGCCAACAACGGACTTGACCTGGAGATGCCGGGCGCACGCTTTATGAACACGAAGAACCTGCTGGCCGCAGTGAAGAGCGGCACGGTGAAAGAAAGCACCATTGACGACAAGGTTTTGCGGCTGGTGCGGGTGGCGCTGCGCTACGGATTCTTCGATCATCCGCAATTCGATCAGGCGATTTCAACTTACTCGGTGTCCGATCGCGCGGTTGCACTGGACGGCGCGCGCGAAAGCATTACGCTGCTGAAGAATGAAGGACGCTTGCTGCCTCTGGACCTTTCGAAGGTAAGGACGATTGCCGTGATCGGGCCCAATGCGTATCCGGCGGTAACGGGCGGCGGCGGATCTTCGTACACCGCGCCGTTTGAGCCGGTCAGCACGCTCACAGGAATTTCTGAATTTGTTGGTCCCGATGTGCACGTGCTTTACAGTTCGGGGCTGCCGACGATGAGCCAGTTCTTCAAAGACGCAAAGTGGGATGGCGCGGTGAAGATGGAGACATTCGCTTCGAGGAATTTCACGGGGCAGCCGGTCGTGACCCGTCAGGCGGGCATTAACGACTGGAAGCCGGATATGTGGGGCCCGGAAGACACGGCCAAACGCACCATCCGGTACAGCGCGGTTTACAAGCCGGCGACGAGCGGCAAGTACCTGCTGCTGGCCGCGGCGTCGAGCGAAGATGCTTACAACGTGCTGGTGGACGGCAAGAAGGTGGTGGAGCAACCGCACGCCGAAGGGCAGGTTCCTCACTCTGTGACGCTTGAGTTGACCGCCGGCAAACCCGTGAACGTGGTGTCGGAATACATGCCGCACATTCCGGGGTTCCATTTGGGGCTGGGCATTGTGCCGGAGTCGGCGTTGCTGACGGATGAGGCAAGGCAATACGCGGCGATGGCCGATGTCGTTGTGGTGGCGGCTGGTTTCAATCCTCCGACAGAGGGCGAAGGATACGACCGGACATTTGAGTTGCCATTTGGGCAGGACGTGCTGATTGAGGCCATGGCGGCGGCGAATCCGCGTACGATTGTTACGCTCACGGGCGGCGGCGGCATGGACACGCGCCGCTGGCTCGACAAGGTTCCGGCGCTGATCGATCTCTACTACCCGGGGCAGGAAGGCGGCACGGCGGCTGCCGAAGTGTTGTTTGGCAAACGCAATCCCGAGGGCAAGCTGCCGGTGAGTTTCGACCGCAGCTGGGACGAGAATCCATCGGCGAAGTACTACTACCCGATCAAGGGCGCAGATACCGCGCTGCACGTGGTTGAAAACAACAAGCCGCCGGTGGATTACGTGATTCCGCATGTGAAGTACGAAGACGGGCTGATGGTGGGCTATCGCTACTGGACGACAGCTGGAAAGCATCCGCTGTATCCGTTCGGCTTTGGGCTGAGCTACACAACTTTCAGCTTTTCAAATCTGAAGGTGACGGGAACGGCTGCCTCGGGATCGACTGTTGCGGTGAGCTTCGACGTGACTAATACGGGCACGTCGGCGGGCGCGGAAGTGGCACAGCTTTACGTGTCGGACCCGTCAGCGAAAGCAACGAGGCCGGAGCGCGAATTGAAGGGATTTGAGAAGGTGCGGCTGGCGCCGGGAGAGACAAAGCGCTTAACGCTCAATCTTGACGCGCGGGCTTTCAGCTACTGGGACGGGACGACGCACAACTGGACCGTTGATCCGGGCAAGTTTGTGATTCGCGTGGGAGACTCAAGCGAAAACACGCCGCTGAGCGCGGAGGTTACGCTGAACTAAGCTGTCCGCTTCAGAACGGTTTACCCGAAGGTGCCGCCCACAATGAAGAGGGCCTGCGGCTTTGATGCTGCAGGCCCTCTTCGTTGCCGGCGTCCGGTATCCGTGAGCCTAGAAGGACGTGTGTTCTCTACGGCGCCAGCGCGTTAATCAATGCCGCCTGCGGGCTTCCCCAGCCCGTAACCAGGTCAAAGCCAGTAACCGCCGAATAGCTGCCGGACTTGCCGCTGGTGACGTCGTGGAAATCCGTGGCGTAACTCGATGTTATGTTCTGCGCGTAGATGGTGGGGTTGATAAAGCCGATGGGCGCTTTGCTCTGGCCCGCAAGCTGCTGATTGACGAGGGCAATGAAGCCGGCCCACATGGGCGCCGCGAAACTGGTGCCGCCGTAACTGTTGGCCAGGCATGTAGTCTGATCGGCGCAGGTGTAGAAGGTGAAATTCGCGTTGGCTGAAACATCGGGGCCGTTGCGATAAGTGGTTGAACCCTTGTTGCTGGAATTGATGACGCCGGCCAGCTTTTGCCACGCAGGAATGGGAATCTTGGCGGGAGAGATACCGCCGCCGCTATCGACCCAGGCAGTTTCAGACTTCCACGCGCCGCCCGCGCTTGCCGTGACAAGGTCAGTGCCGCCTACGGAGACGACGTAGGCGTTATCCGCGGGCCAGGCTGCATTCCTGGTTGACCAAGTGGAACTGTCGCCCGAAGCGGCAAAGAAGTTCTGACCCTGGACGGCCATCTTCTGGAAGTAAGGATTCAGGGTGCTGGGGTCGGCCGGCGTCCAGCCCCACGAGCAACCGATGGTGGTCGGCAGCGGGTTGTGGGTGGTCATGGCGCTGATGATGGCCGTGTCGGTGGAACCGATATACATCACCAAGCTGGCCAACCCGGGCGCCATGCCCAGAGCCTGGGTCATGTCGAGTGTTTGCTCGGTGTCATCGCAGCGACCGCCGGCGCGAGTATAGTTGCACGCGGTGCTGGTCCCATCGACAGAAAGCAGGGTGATGGGCACTGTGTTGGTCTGGCCCACGTTCTTGTAATAGGCATTCAGGTCAGCCAGGTTGGTGCCGTAGTACTCAAGCAATCCCAGATTCTGGCCGGCGCCGGTGAGGGCGGTTCCGCCGTAATAGGCCGCGCGCATGTCGCTGCCGAGGAAGGATGCGGATGGGCCAGAGCCGGTTGTGGCATGGGAGACGACAGCTTCGGCGGCAATGCCATGAGCCTTGGCGTAGTCTTCTTTCCGGGTCAGCATAGGATGAGGGATGGAGTAGTTCTCGAGTCCGGAGACGTGCCAGAGTTGGAACGGGAGACTGGTGGTGGGTTCACGGTCGGGCGAAAAGAATTCCCGGTTCTCCGTCGGGTGTTGGTAGGTGCGCATGCTTACGTTGAAGGCTCGTTCAATGGCAGAGACGGAGCCGCTGACCTGGACGTCCATGCCGTCGCGGGAGCCGCCGGTCACCTTCAATCCATGCGCGGTGGCAAAGTTGACGACGGCATCGTAGTCCCGCTGGCTGGGACCGAAGCGCTCAGTAAACTCCTGCGGCGTGAGGAACTGGCGGTAAGACGAACTGGCTGGATTGTAGAGTTCCTCAATGAAGCTCTCCAGCGCGCTCTCGTCGCGCACCGGCAGAACGATGTCCAGGTTGAGAGTCTGATTCTGCGGCAGGTGGCCAACCGGCTGCGCCGCGCCGCTCCTGACCTCTTCGCGAAGGTGATGGGTGCGCGTGTATTGCGCGAAGGAATCGGTTGTGGCAACCAAAACGAACGCGGCAGTTGTGAGCAGGAAAAGACTTGCCTTTCGGGTCATGGATTCTCCTTTGAGTGGGGATATCTTGGGAGGGTCCGCTTAGCTTGCAAGGGGATTGCCAGCCTTATGTGCCCGTAGGGTAGCACCGAAAAGAGACAGGCGCCAATGATTTCGAGCAATATGTCTCAGCCGTGGGCAGTGCATTTGAGAGGCTACAATCATTCAATGAAACGAGTTTTGTTGTCCTGGAGTAGCGGCAAAGACAGCGCCTGGGCCCTGCACCTGCTGCGGCGTCAAGCGGATATTGAGTTAGTGGGTTTGCTGACCACGCTGAACTCAGAATTCGATCGGGTTGCCATGCACGGCACGCGGCGCTCAGTGCTGGAGGCGCAGGCCGCGGCCGCACGGCTGCCGCTGTGGAATGTGCCGCTGCCGTGGCCCTGCTCGAACGAAGCTTACGAAGCGCTGATGGCCGATGCCTGCAAGCGGGCCGTGGATGAGCGGGTGGACGCCATTGCGTTCGGAGACCTGTTTCTGCATGATATTCGCGCCTATCGCGAGAAGCAGCTTGCGTCAACGGGCCTGGAACCGCTGTTTCCGCTGTGGGAGATTCCGACGCCGGCGCTGGCGCGCGAGATGATTGCCGGCGGGCTGCGGGCCAAGCTGGCCTGCGTGGATACAAAGCAACTGCCGGAGTCCTTTGCGGGGAGAGAGTTCGATGCCTCGCTGCTGCGCGACTTGCCGCCAGAGGCCGACCCCTGCGGGGAGAACGGCGAGTTTCACACCTGCGTGTATGGCGGACCGATGTTTACCGAGCCGATCAAACTGGAAGCCGGGGAAGTGGTGAACCGGGATGGGTTTGTCTACGCGGATTTTCTGTAGGCGGGCAATCCGGTATTAGAAAGTCTGTCGAGAGCAGGCTTGGTATTTTGGCTCGTCTAGATTCGTGCTGTCCCAGGTCTCAGAAACGAGACCTGGGGCACCCGAGAGTTGAGGAAATTCAGAATTGCTACTTCCCGGCTCCGGCCGGGAACCCTGCTTGCTCGGGCGTGGGTAACGTGTGCGTTTCGTCCCACTGGAGAAGGACGGAGTTCCACTTGTCTCCGCGGGTGAGCCACAGTCGCGTTGCCGCGTCGTAGCGGGCCATGTCATTTTCGAGCCAGTAAGGGCGATTGTCGCGGAGCCATGCCTGCCGGAAGAGACCGCCCAGCAACGCATAGCCGGTGCCGATGTCCTGGAATTTGCCTTCGTTGGAACTGATGGTCCAGAGCATTCCGGAGACATCGATCCAGCGGGTCTTGTCGGGAGCGAGCGCGAGCGCCTGACTGTAGAGCGCGACGGACTCGTCGGCGCATTGAAACTTGAGACCGACAAAGTCGATGCGGCGGCCCCCGAGTTCAAGGGCGTCGAGGGCCTCCTGATTTTCGAGTTTCGCGGCGGCGCGGGCTTCGGCTACGAGCGTGATGGCGCGCTCGGCGTGCATGCGGAGGTCGCTGAGCGCGGGACGCAGCTTCGCGGCAATGCGCTGGCCCTCCGCAGAAAACGGATCGACCCAGAAATACACGTCCTGCGCGTCTCCAAGGCCGACGGTGCTGAATACGTCGTGCGCGGCCATCAACTCGCGTTGCGCCTGGTTTACTTTCCCGCTGGCATCGCGGTGGAATGCTTGCCCATAAGAGGCGATGAAGCTGTTCTTGGAGATTTCGCCCTGCTGCCAACCGGCAGCCGCACCAAAGAGGACGCCAAACCAGTTCTCGTCAAAGATGCCTTCGCCGTCGTCGTTCCACACGGTGTTGAGCACACCGGTTGAGCCGAGCTTCTGGCCGTCGCGCACAAAGGCGCGGATATTGCCCATGGCCTCGTTGTTGTTGGGGTAGATGCGGTTCCAGTTGTTGACGCCGGGAGCCACCCAGGTCTCAAGGCCAGCGTTCTTGAAGGGCAGAATCAGCGAGGTGAAGTCGGGCTTGGCGTCGTACTCCCAGGGCACGGCGATCATGTCTTTGGGCAGCGTGGCGACGAGGTCAGGCGAATTGACGGCGATGTCGCCCCAGAAAAGGAGCTGCTTGTGGTTGGGTGCGAGGGTCGAGTGAATCTGCTTGAGGAAGTCGAGATAGACCGCGCCCAGGCCCTGCTGCTTGACCTGATCGTGCGTGCGGCCCAGGCCGAGATCGGAAGTTTCATCGGCGCCGATATGGACCCAGGGGCCAGGAAAGACTCTCGCCAATTCGGCAAACCAGCCGCCGATGAGCGGCTGCGTTGCAGGGTCGCCGGGCGCGAGCAGAGTTCCATGCGGCGTTTCGCCCAGGCTGGTGAACTGCTCGAACTTGAGCAGCTTGTGGAGATGGCCGAAGGCTTCCTGCTCAGGGAGAATGGTGATGTGGTACTTGGCTGCGTACTCGACTAACTCGCGGGCTTCGTCGGGCGTGATGGCGCCGCCGGGAAAGGCGGCTACGGCCGAGGATGCGTAGGCGAATGTGTGCTCGAAGTAGGGCGAGAAGATGTTGATCTTGTAAGCGGCTAGGGTGCGGATCTCGCGCTTGAGGAAATCCATGTTGGGGATGGGACCGCGCGACCAGTCGTCGGAGATGCCGCGATGAGGCATGGCGGGCCAGTCACGGATGGTGGGGACGAGTAGGACGGCATCTTTGCCGGTTCCGCGGATGAGTTGCTTGACGGTTTGGGCGCCGTAGAAAAGGCCGGCTGAGGTTTCGGCGATGATGGCCAATCCACTGCGGCCTTCGGGAACGATTGCGTAGCCCTCATCGTGCATCGCCTTATCGAAGATGACGTGTTCACGCTTGAGCAGTTCCTTTGCAGAAGCTGTCTCTGCCCGCTCGAGATAAATGACGGGGCCCTCGTCCCGGCGAACCTCCACCTTTCCAATTGCAGGAACTTGTTCCAGTTCCTGCGCGAAGAACTGGCTGTCAGCGTCTTTCGGGCCCCAGATGCCCACGCCGAGTTCGCCCACGGGGAGCACCTGAACATTCGTACACTCGCGCACCTCCGGCACGAGATGCAAGTCGGCGCAGGTTGGCGCGGCGGGTGTTTGGGCCAGGGCGCTTGCTGCAGCAGAGAACAAAATCAAGGATGCAAGAGAAGAGCGGAGATACATGAGGCCTCCATCGAACAAAGCGAAGTCGGATGAAAGGCTAACGCATCGCTGCGGGTGATGGGAAGGATCGTATTGCGAAGGATTGATGCAAGTCAGGGGACGCGGGGGTAAGGGTAAAGAGCGCGGGCGGGGACACCCGCGCTACAGCCGGCCGGGAGGCCGGCGCTACACCGCAGTCGCGGGGACTTCGACCCAACTGCGCGACTGGTGGCTTTCCATCTCGGCGCGCATGATGATCATTTGGCGCAGGCCGTCGATGAATTGCGGGTACTCGGGCGCCAGGCTGGGGTTGGCGATGGAGGCGTAGAAGCGCTTGAGCATCTGCTTGTTTGAGTCGTCGTAGCCTTCGGCGTGTCCGCCGGGCAGCTCGGCATACTCGCGCGCCCCGGGCAGCAGTTGCGAGGGGTCTTTGAGGACCAGTTGGTTGCCCTTGTCGCGGCTGCCAATCCACAGTTCGTTGGGGCGCTCCTGGTCCCACGCGGCGGAGGCCTTGGTGCCGTAGACCTCGATGCTCAGGCGGTTCTTGCGGCCCGCGGCGACTTGGCTTGCCACTGCGCAACCGCGCACACGATCGCCCATGCGGAAGATGATTGTGCCATAGTCATCGGTATCGACAGGCGTCTCGATATAGTCCTCAGGGGTGAGCATCTTGTTGGCGAAAGACTCCACCGACTTTTTGGGCTGCTTGCGCGTTTTGTAAAAAGTCTGGAGATCGGCACAGAGCGAGGTGACGCGCAGTCCGGTGACATGCTCGGCCATGTCGAACCAGTGCGACCCGATGTCGCCCATGCAGCGCATCGGTCCGCCGGCCTTGGAGTCAACGCGCCAATTCCAATCGGTGTCGTAGAGCAGCCAGTCTTGCAAGTAGCCTCCCTGGACGGAGAGAATCTCGCCCAGTTCGCCGGCTTCACGCATGCGGCGCAACTGCTGAACCATGGGGTAATAACGCAAATTGTGGCAGACGCAGTTGCGCAGGCCTTTCTGCGCGGCCAGGGTCACCAACTCTTGCGCCTGGTCTACGGACTCCGTGATCGGCTTCTCGCAGGCCACGTGCTTGCCGGCTTCGAGCGCTGCTTTGGCCATGGGAAAGTGTTGCGCATTGGGCGTGCAGATGTGGACCGCATCGATGGTCGGGTCGCACAAGACGTTCCGGAAATCGACGTCAGGCGTTGGAATAGCGAAGTTCGCGGCCAGGCGCGCGGCCGCCTCAATCTTGCTGTCAGCCAGCGCTGCAATTTGGACATTCTCCAGACGGCGGACCGAATCGAAGTGGACGCGGCCCACAAAACCCAAACCGAAGATTGCTGTTTTAATTCGTTTCATTTCTGATCTCCCTTGCCGGCTTCTTAAGAATGAGAATTGGTTAAGGTCTGTGGTATCCCACCCTAGCCGCAAAAACAAAAGCGCGGCGAGGGTGGGGCACCCAGCTTCGTTTCCGGAAATGGACCTGAAGAACACCCCTCAGGGGCTAAAGCCAGCTTCGAGTTTATTGCGTTTGCGGCACGACTGAAGTCGTGCCCTGACACTTCGTGCCACTCCGAATGCCTCTTACCATAGGCTGCAAATCCCGGCCTGAAACTTCTTGCGACTCCGGATGCTTCTTTTCGCAGGCTGTAAGGCAGTGTCATGTTACCAAGCCGTTGTGACCCGCCAAAGCGCAGTGTGCTACCGCAGCCTTGGCGGCTCAATCTTAGCGCAGGGTTTTGAGGGCTGGGTAGAACTTGCGCCATTTTTCGTAGCCCGTTTTGTAGGCGGCCACGTCCGCTGGGTCGGGCTCAATGCGCTGGGCCACTTCAATGGCTTGTCTGCATGCCTGGTCGAGGTTGGCCCAGTGGCCTGTGCCCACGCCAGCCATGAGCGCACAGCCGAATGCTCCACCCTCTTCGGCGGTGAGCACTTCGACCGCCTGGCCGTAGATGCCAGCCTGAATCTTGCGCCATAGCGGGCCGCGGGCGCCGCCGCCGCCGAGGCGAATGGCGGTAACGGGAATGCCCAGGCCGGCGAAGAGCGTGAAGGTATCCTGCAAAGAGTAAGCCACGCCCTCAAGCACGGCGCGCACGAAATGAGGAGCGGTGTGATTGCTTGCGATGCAGGCGAAGGCCGCGCGGACTTCGGGGTCAAGGTGCGGTGTGCGCTCGCCGAGCAGATAGGGCGCCCACTCCAGGCCTTCGCTGCCCGCGGGAACCTTGGCGGCAGCAGCGCTGAGTTCGTCGTAGTTGTGGCCGGGGAAGAAGGTGTCGCGGACCCAGCGCAGGCTGAGGCCGGCGCCCTGGGTTACGCCCATCACGTGCCAGAGGCCGGGAACGGCGTGGCAGAAGGTGTGCATGCGGCCCCTGGGGTCCTTGGTGGGAGCGGCGGTTGCGGCAAAGACCACACCGGAGGTGCCGATGGTGGCCGAGACCGAACCTGGCACCAGGATGCCCATGCCTACCGCGCCAGCGCCCTGGTCGCCCGCACCGGCAACTACGGGAGTGCCTGCGGAAAGACCAGTGAGCCCGGCGGCAGCATCGGTGATGCGCGCGCAGACTTCAGGCGATTCATAAACCTTGGGCAGCCAGCTTTCAGGAATGCCGGCGGCTTCTGCCACTTCCTTTGACCAGCGGCGATGGGTCACGTCGAGCAGCAGCGTGCCGGAGGCTTCCTGCACGTCGATGGCGAACTCGCCGGTGAGGCGGTAGCGGACGTAGTCCTTGGGGCACATGATGTGACGGATTTTGGCGAAGATTTCCGGCTCGTGCGTCTTGACCCACAGCAGCTTGGTCAGCGTGAAGTTGGGCAGCGCGGGGTTGCAGGTGAGTTCGATCAGCTTCTCGTAGCCGATCTTCTCGGTGAGCCAGTCGCACTCGGGCTGGGTGCGGGTGTCGCACCAGATGAGCGCGGGGCGCAGCACCTGGCCGTTCTCGTCGAGCATGACCGCGCCGTGCATCTGGCCGGTAAGGCCTATGCCGGCGATGGGTTGACGGGGTTCAGGAGCGGCGGCGATAGCCTGGCGGATGGCCTCCTGCGCTGCCCGCCACCAGTCATCGGGGTCCTGCTCCGCCCAGCCTGGGTGAGGGATGCGGAAGGGCGCATGTTCACTCGATGCACCGGCAATCAGTTTTCCTGCCGCGTCTACAATCACCGCACGCGTACCGCCCGTGCCAACATCCATTCCCAGGAACCACATAGCCGCACTCCTTTTGTAAATCGGTTTTTTAGAGCGTCAGTCAGCATAGCAGCAAGGGGCAACGAGTGGAAAGGGGACCATCTGGATAGCAAGCCGCGAGGCAGTCGGCGTGCTGCGCTGGTACCGCCATACGGAATGTTGCCCCGCACTGTGACCTCCCGCACACGCTTGAACACTGCGCTGGAAGAGAATTGGCATGTTGGGGCCGATTGCTGAATCCTTAACCGGCCTGGAGAGAATGCACATGAGCGATCTTGCCCCCCTGGCTGAAGGCATAGCAGTTGACCCGTTGGTTAGCCATCCCGCCGACTACCACGTCTTCCACGAGTTTATTGAGCGCTGCAAGAACCTGCCAGCGATTACCACCGCTGTGGTGTGGCCGTTGACCGAGGTTGCGTTGAATGGCGCCGTCGAAGCCGCCGTCGAGGGGCTGATTGAACCGACCCTGATTGGCAATGAAACTGCCATCAAGGCGCTGGCCGCCCAATTGGGCGTGGAGATCGGCTCATACCCGCTGCTGCACGCCGAGAATGAGATCAGGGCCGCCGAACTGGGCGTGGCCATGTGCCGGAGCGGCAACGCGCAGGCAATTATGAAAGGCAGCCTGCACACCGACGAGCTGATGAAGGCGGCTATGCATCGGGACACCGGGCTGCGCACCAGCCGCCGCATCTCGCACGTGTTCATCTTGGATACACCTGCCTACGCACGGACGCTGATGATTACCGATGCGGCCATCAACATTGTCCCCGAGCTTGAAGACAAGGTGGACATTGTGCAGAACGCCATCGACCTGGCCCACGCGCTGGGCATCTCGGAACCAAAGGTGGCGCTGCTGTCGGCGATTGAGACCGTCAACCCCAAGATCAAGTCGACACTGGACGCGGCAGCGCTTTGCAAGATGGCGGAGCGCGGCCAGATTACGGGCGGAATTCTGGATGGGCCGCTGGCTTTTGACACCGCTGTGAGCGTGAAGGCTGCCGCGATCAAGGGACTGGTTTCGCCGGTAACGGGGCAGGCCGACATCCTGGTGGTTCCGGACCTGGAAAGCGGGAACATGCTGGCCAAGCAGCTTGAGTACCTGGGCGGCGCGCAACTGGCGGGCATCGTGATTGGCGCTCGGGTTCCCGCAATTCTCACCAGCCGGGCGGACTCGGCCGAGGCGCGGCTCACCAGTTGCGCGGTGGCGGTGCTGATGCACTATGCGGCGCATCCGCTGGTGAAGGGCAAAGCTGGAAGTCTCACAGCTCGCTGACGATGGAGGATCAGGGTCTGGCGAGGACGCGGTCCTCGGTACAGCCGGCCAGGAGGCCAGCGCTACAGGGTTTCCGCGGCGGCTCGACCTTCTTTGCCCACGATTCCCGGCGGCGCTTGACACAGGACCTGAATTTTCGTTGATATCAATAGAACGGTCAAATGAGCCTTCCCTCTCGTTTGACGCGTTCGCCTGACAAGTTAGCCCATTGAGATCCCCTCAAGTTGGAGGTCCGGAATGTCATTCTTTCGTGATCTGAAAATTGCCGTGCGTTCGCTTTGGCGCGTGCGCGCGTTGTGGTTCACGGTTGCCTTCACATTGGCACTGGGTATTGGAGCCAACGCGGCGATCTTTACCGTGGTGCGCGCGGTGCTGCTGCGCCCGCTGGCCAACCGCGACGAAGACCGCCTGCTTTACGTTCGGCAGAGCGCTCCGGGCCTTGGCGCCGCCAACACCACGTTCTCGGTCCCCGAGATTCAGGACATTGGCACCGGGCTCAAGTCGATCAAGGAACTGGGCACGTTTTCCGAGATCGACTTTACGGTGGTGGGGCTGGGCACGCCGCGCGAGATTCCGGCGGGAGTGGTGGACGGCAACTATTTCAACGTGATGGGCCTGCGTCCGGTGCTTGGACGCCTGCTGACGCCCGCCGACGACGGCAGGAATGCGGCGGGCGCGATTGTGCTGACCTATGGATTCTGGAGGACAGAACTGCACTCGGACCCCGGCGTGATTGGAAAGACGGTGCGGCTTGAGAGCGGCAGCGGGGCGCGGTCGGCGACGGTGGTGGGCGTGCTTGAGCCTTCAGTTCCCTATCCGGTGGCGACCGAGATTATCGCCAACATCGTGACCAGTCCGCATCACCTGTCGGCGACGATGGTGACGGGGCGGGAACACCGCATGACCGAGGTGTTTGCGCGGCTGGCTCCGGGCGCGACCCTGGATGCCGCGCGGGCGGAATTGCGCACCGTGTACGCAGGGATGGTGGGCGCGCACCCCGAGGTGTACAAGGCCGAGGACCACTACCAGATTGAGGCAACGCGCATTCACGACCAGATCAATGCGCGCGCCAATACGATTCTGTGGGTGTTGTTTGCGGCCTCTGCACTGCTGTTCGTGATTGCCAGCTCGAATGTGGCCAACCTGGTGCTGGCGCGCACGGTGCGCCGCGAGTCGGAGTTGGCGATACGCGCGGCGCTGGGAGCAAGCAACGCGGTGCTTCGCCGTTCGCTGCTGGCCGAAAGCCTGGTATTGAGCGGGAGCGGGGTGGTGGCGGCTCTGATGATCGCGGTTCCCATGGTGGCGGTGCTGGGCCGCTATGCCGCCCGGTTCTCAGTGCGCGCCAACGACCTGAGGCTCGACTTCAGCCTGGTGTGGTTCGGCATTGCGCTGGCGCTGATTGCCGCGGTGTTCCTGGCATATGTGCCACGGCTACCCTCGCCGGACGCGCCGCAGGGCGGGCTGACGGGCCGGGGAACGCGCGTGGCCGGGGGAGGCAGCCGCCGGCTTCGCGTCTTCGCCGTGACGCAGATTGCGGCCTCGTTCCTGTTGCTTTCAGGGGCGTGCGTGCTGATGAAGACCCTGTTTGTTCTGGAGCAGACCCGACCGCCCTTCGATTCTTCAAAGGTGCTGGCGCTGAACCTGCCAGTGATGTCATATGAGAAGACGCCTCTGCAGATACAGAACTTTTATCGCGACGTGATGCGCCGGGTGAGCGCGCTGCCGGGGGTGGAACACGTGTCAGAGGGTTTCAGCGTTCCCTGGCGCGACGACCGGGTTTTGAACATCAGCTTTGCGTTTGCGGCGCAAGGCGCCACGCGCAAGGATGGGATGGGCGATTACCGGGCGCGGTTCCGGTCCGTTTCGCCGGGGTTCTTTGAGACGCTGGGAGTTCCGATGGTGGCGGGCCGCGACTTTAACGACGGCGACAAGGACGGCGCTGAACGGGTGGTGATCGTGAGCCAGAGCCTTGCGGACAAGCTGTATCCGGGCCAGAACGCGCTGAACCGGAGAATGTGGTGGACCGATGGGGTAATCAAGTTCATCGGCATCAGCGGCGAGCCAAGGCGGATCGTGGCCGTGGTTCCGGACTTCGACGATGAAAACATCATCCCCTCGCCGGCAATGACGGTGTATCAGCCGATCGACCAGGAAGGGTGGAGCGGCCGGTTGTTTGTGCGCGCCAAGCAGGATCCTTACGCGCTGGTGCCCGCCATTGCGCGCACGATTCACGAGATTTCGGCCGACCAACCGGTGGAGAAGGCCAGCACGCTGGGAGACGTTCGGGCGGAGGTGCTGACTCCCGACCGGCTGAACGCGATTGTGTTTGGCGGATTCGCCGGGGTGGCGCTTTTGATTTCCATCGTAGGCGTGGCTGGCGTACTTGCGTTCTCAGTGAGCGCGCGGACGCGCGAGTTCGGAATCCGCATGGCGCTGGGCGCCTTGCCGCGCAACATCCTGGCCAATGTTCTTAGAGAAGGCGCGATCATGGCCGCTATTGGAGTGGGCGCGGGCGCGGCGGCCGGGTTTACCCTGGTGCGCCTGGCCAGCAAGTACATCACGGCAATCAACCAGCCGGGACCGCTGGTTTATATCGCGTCTGCGGCGGTGATTTTGGCTGCGGCGATTATTGCTTCGGCTGTTCCGGCGGTGCGGGCGGCCAGGGTGAACGCGGTGGAGGCGCTGCGAACGGAGTAATGGACGCGTTTGGCAGTGGCATTTTGCCGGGGTATCCCTTGTCTGCGAAACTGGTGGCATGTCCCATCCATTGCCCGCTCTCATCTTTGATTTGGACGGAACTCTCACCGACTCGAAACCTGGAATTGTCGGCTGCCTGCAGAAGGTGATTGACGCCCGCCAGTTGGGCGACCAGGGGCCGCTGGGGCGCTTTGTGGGGCCGCCGGTGGAGGAGTGGAGCGTGGAATTGCTGCCCACAGGCAGCGATGAAGAGCGGGCCGCCCTGGCGCGCGACTACCGCGCCTGCTACGACCGCGAAGGCTGGAAGAACAACTCAGTTTATGCCGGCGTGCGGGAGATGCTGGTGGAGCTTCGCGAGCAGGGGTTTCCGCTTTTCGTGTGCACCTCAAAACAGCAGCATTTTGCGGTTCGCATTCTGGATCTGTTTGAGTTGACTGGCTTTTTTGTTGCCGTCTATGGCGACAAGGCTGAATTTGCGAGTCATCGCAAAGAAGACCTGCTGGCCCTGATTCTGCTGGAGCAATCGCTGGCCAAGGATTCGACGTGGATGATCGGCGACCGGATCTTCGACATCCGGGCGGCGCACACGAACGGAATCCGCTGCCTTGCCGCCGGTTGGGGCTATGGTCCGCCTGAGGAGTGCGCGCAGGCCGAAGCGGTGGCGGCAACGCCGGCAGACGTAGCGGCGATTGTGTCTGCAAAGTCAGGCCAGTGCGCGCAATAAGGCGCGAGTGCATGAAAATGCGGCAGATACGAGGACGAGTTCGAGGCGCATCTTCTTTGTCTGGCTGGGGGAAGAACTTTAGCGCCGGTGACGGCATCCAACTTTTTTGCGCGGAACGGAGAGACCGACGCCCCTTTTGGGACGCCGGGATGCTGCTTTCGAAGCAAAAGGAGTTCACCCATGCCAAACCACAACCGCGAAAAGAGCACCCACATGCACGATAAAGAAACTCAAGCCGCGAGGCTACAGGTTCCAGACGGTTTCTCTCCAGAGGATGTCAGGAACATCTCCAGCGTAATGAATGCCCTGCTGGCCGATACATTCGCACTTTACCTCAAGACCAAGAATTTCCACTGGCACATGAGCGGACAGCATTTCCGCGACTATCACCTGCTGCTCGACGAGCATGCCACCCAGATTTTTGCCATCGCCGACCCCATCGCCGAGCGGGTGCGCAAAGTGGGGGGCACGACGATCCGTTCTGTCGGCCATATCTCCCGGCTTCAGCGGGTTCACGATAACGATGAAGAATTTGTCGGCCCGATCGAGATGCTGAAGGAACTGCACAAAGACAACAAGAATCTGGTGGTGAGCCTGCGCGCGGCACACGAGGTGACAAGCAATGCCAACGACTACGCCACCACCAGTCTGCTTGAAGTGTGGATCGACGAGGCCGAGCGGCGCGCGTGGTTCCTCTTCGAGGCTACGCGGTAATCCAATCCTGAAGGGACAAAACCGGCAAGCCTATTTCGTCGCTGAAAGGATTTGAGCGATGAGACCGGCTTGACAATGTTATTTCAGCTTTCAACTGGAATCGCACGAGAAAGGGCTCCGTTCCCGGCAAGGAACAGCGCCCTTTCTGCTATCCGTTTGAGGTGTGATCCAGAAGCACAGTCCGCTGCGATTTCGTTCCGATCTGGCTTTCAAACCGGCCAAGCAGAATGGGAAATCCTCGCTCCCGCAGTCGAGATAGGAGTGGATAAAGGCGAAAGTGCGGTGTAATCTTGAGCCATCCAGAAGGCGCGTTGGCGAGGCCCTGAAGAACGGTGCTTCTTTCTCCGATATACAGGAGGCACCATGATTGCGAGGGAAATCTGTGCCATGAGGCTTACTTCGCGTCCAGCGCCTTCCGACAGTCGGCGGCAGCAGAATGAGGGACGCTGCCGGGCAGAACGGGGCATAGCCGGGCTCAGGAAGGCCAGAAATGCGCAACCAGGCTGAAGCGAATCTGAAGGCCTTGATCGAGAGCACGGAAGACCTGATCTGGTCAGTCGGCCTGGACTATCGGCTGATCACCTTCAATAGCGCTCTTCAGAGGCACATCCTGGAGACGACCGGCGTTCTGCTTGCGGCAGGCATGGTTCCCAGCGACTTTGCCCTGCCAGGCAGGGCAGACTACCTGCCGCCGCTCTACGACCGCGCGCGGACCGAAGGCTCGTTCCGGGTGGAGTTTGTGCTTGCGGACGGGCGCACGCTGGAACTTGCTTTCAATCCCATCATTACGGACCGCGAAACCACGGGCATTTCGGTGTTTGGAAAGGACATCGCGGAGCGCAAGGCGGCGGAGCGGGCCCTGCGGGATGCCGAGAAGAAATACCGCAACATCTTCGATGGTGCGCTTGAAGGGATGTTCCAGACCACCCTGGGCGGCAAGGTGCTTGCGGCAAACTCCGCGGTGGCAAAGATTCTGGGTTACGATTCGCCGGAAGATTTTCTCTCGGCAATTATGGATCTCTCCAACGATGTGTGGGCGGATCCCGCGCAACGGTTGAGCTACCTGGGACAGTTGCAGAATTGCGGGGAGCTGCGGAATTTCGAGTGCCTGCTGAGAAGCAAGGACGGCAATCCGGTGTGGGTTTCAGTGAGCGCCAGGATGGTGTGCGACGAAAACCAGCGCCCCCTTTATCTCGACGGATTTCTTGAAGACATCAGCGAGCGGAAGCGAGCGGAGAAGGAACTCGAGGAGAGCCGGGACTCTCTCAGAGAGGCGCAGATCGTTGGCGGCCTTGGCAACTACGTCCTGGATATCGGAAAAGGGGGTTGGACGAGTTCGGCGCTGCTGACAGAGTTGTTCGGAATCGACGAAGCGTATGAGCGCAACGTGGAAGGGTGGGCTGCGCTGATCCATCCCGATGACCGGGAGATGATGACTGCCTACCTTGAAGAAGAAGTCATAGGCAAGCGGAAGGCGTTTGACAAGGAATACCGCATCGTGAGGCAAGCGGACCAGGCGACGCGCTGGGTTCACGGGCTGGGCAGGCTGGAATTTGACGACCTGGGGCGGCCCACCACGATGCGCGGCGTTATCCGGGACATTACCGAGCGCCAGCGGGTCATAGGGGAGCTGGAAGAAAGTGAAGTCCGCTTTCGCAGATTCTTTGAAGGAAACGGCTCGGTGATGCTGCTTGTGGATCCCTTGTCGGGCGAGATATGCGACGCCAACGACTCGGCTGCGGAGTTCTACGGCTATCCCCGGCAGCAATTGGTTGGAATGCGCGTGGACCAGCTCAACACCCTGCCGAAGGAAGAAGTTGCGCTGGCACGGCTGCGCGCGCTCCGCGAAGATCGCACCCGATTCAATTTTCGACACCGGCTGGCCGGAGGCGAGGAACGCGACGTAGAGGTCTTTGTGTCGCGCATGGATGTGGACGGCAGGCCGCTGCTTTTCTCAATCGTCCACGATGTCAGCGACCGCAAGAGGACCGAGGCGCAACTGCGCGACAGCGAAGAGCGCTACCGGGCAACTTTCGAGCAGGCCGCCGTGGGCATCATCCACACGGCGCTCGACGGCCGTATCCTGCGGTGCAACGCCCGGTTTGCCGAGATCATTGGCTATCCCCTGGACGAGGTCCCGGGGATGACGTTCCAGCAGATCACGCCGGCGGAAGATCTATCGGAGAGCATCAGGGAATTGAATCGATTTGTGTCGGGGCGGGCTCCGTCAGCAAGCTGGGAGAAGCGCTACACCCGCAAGGATGGCAGCCTGACCTGGGTCAAGCTCACCATATCTGTCCAACACGACGAAGGCGGCCGCGCTCTTCATTACATTTGCGTGGTTGAAGACGGCAACGCCCGAAAGGACGCGGAAGGGCTGCTGATGAATGCTGCGAATGCGCTTCAATTGAGCGAAGAGCGCTATCGCACCGTGTTTCAGACAAGCCTTGACGCATTCAACATCAACCGTCTGAGCGATGGGGCGTTTGTAGACGTGAACGAAGCGTTTCTTCGATTCACTGGATGGGCGCGCGAAGACGTCATCGGCCACACGTCGCAGGAATTGAACTTCTGGGTAGACCCTGGCACCCGTGAAAAGATGGTTGAGCTTTTGCGCCAGGATTCAATGGTGGGCAACCTGGAGGCCCGGTTCAGACGAAAGAATGGCGAGATTGTCTGGGGACAGGTTTCCGAGTCGATGATTGAAACGGACGGGGAACCGTGCATTCTGTCGGTTACGCGGGATATAACGGCAGCGAAGGAAGCCGACGAGCGGCTGGCCGCGACCATGGCGGCGCTGCGGGCCAGCGAAGCGCACTACAGAACCGTTTTCCAGACCAGTCTCGACGGCATTTGCATCAGCCAGCTGCGCGACGGGCTGTATATCGACGCCAATCATGCGTTCCTCCATCTGATGGGGTATGAGCGCGAGGATGTCGTGGGCCGCACATCGCTGGAAATGAACTTCTGGGCGGATCCGGAGGTTCGCGGGCAGATGGCGGCAAAGCTCGGACGGGATGAGAGCTTCAAGGATGTGGAGACGCAATTCGTCAAGAAGAACGGGGAGCGAATCTGGACGCTGGTATCGGCAACGGCGATGGAGATTGAAGGCGTTCCATGCGTTCTGAGCGTGGTGCGCGACATATCGTCCACCAAGGCGGCAGAGGAGCAGTTGGCCGAGGTGCAACAGGCTATGCGAGCCAGCGAGGTTCGCTATCGCACGGCGTTTCAGACCAGTCTCGACTCAATCAATATCAACCGCCTGAGTGACGGAAGTTATATCGAGTGCAACCAGGCATTTCTTGACAGTGTGGGGTATTCGCGCGACGAAGTGATTGGGAAGACATCGGTGGAACTGAATATCTGGGCCAATCCCCGGGATCGGCAGAAACTGGTGGAGATGCTGCGCCAGACCGGCCACTGCCGGGATATGGAGGCCCAGTTCAGAAGGAAGAACGGGGAGATCTTCTGGGGCCAGATGTCGGCTTCGGCCATCGAGGTGGATGGGGTTCCCTCGGTTCTTTCGATCAGCAGGGATATCTCGGGGGCCAAAGTGGCGGAAGACGAAATCAGGAACCTGGCGTTCTACGATCCGTTGACCCGCCTGCCCAACCGCCGCCTGGTGTCAGAGAGACTGCGACAGAGCATGTCATCGAGCGCACGCAGCAACCGCAAGGGTGCCCTGCTGTTTATTGACGTGGACAACTTCAAGACGCTGAACGACACGCTGGGGCACAAAACCGGCGACCTGCTGCTGCAGGAGGTTGCGCTCCGACTTACACACTGCATCCGCGAGGCAGATACGGTTGCCCGCCTGGGCGGGGACGAATTCGTGGTGATCCTTGAAGACCTGAGCGGAGGCCGGGAGGAAGCAGCGGCGCAGGCAAAGATGGTGGCCGAAAAAATATTGGGGGCGGTGAGCCAAGGCTACGTACTTGCGGGACGGGAGTGCCTGAGCACTTCAAGCATCGGAATCACGGTCTTCGGCGATCGCACCGACAACATTGACGATGTGATGCAGCAGGCCGATATCGCCATGTACCAGGCCAAGTCTGCGGGCCGCAACACGCTGCGCTTCTTTGCACCGGCGCTGCAGGCGGCGATCAACGCCCGCGCCTCAATGGAAGACGATCTTCGCCAGGCTATTGGAACCGGGCAGTTCCGGCTCTACTATCAGCCGCAGGTTGAGTCCGGGGCCCTGATCGGGGCTGAAGCCCTGCTGCGATGGAATCATCCCGAGCGCGGCTTTCTTCCTCCGGCCGAGTTCATTTCGCTGGCCGAGGAAACGGGACTGATTCTTCCCTTGGGCGATTGGGTGCTTGAGACCGCCTGCCTTCAAATTGCGGCTTGGTCAAAGCGGAAGGAAACGGCTCAAATCACGGTGGGAGTAAACATCAGCGCACGACAGTTGCGGCAGCCTGATTTCGTGGAACAGGTTCTGCGAGCAATCGAACGCACGGGGGCCAACCCCAAAAAGCTGGACCTAGAACTCACCGAAAGCATGCTGGTGGAAAACATTGAAGAGGTCATCGCCAAAATGACGGTGCTCAAGTCGCATGGCCTTCGGTTTTCACTGGATGACTTCGGGACCGGGTATTCTTCGCTCTCGTACCTGAAGCGGCTGCCGCTTGACACCTTGAAGATTGACCGCGCGTTTGTCCACGACATGCTGGTGGATATGACCAGCGGAGCGATCGCTCAAACCGTAATCTCGCTGAGCAAGGCGATGGGGCTGTCGGTCATTGCCGAGGGCGTGGAAACGGAGCAACAGCGGGAGTTTCTTGCCGGCCTGGGCTGCAATGCCTTCCAGGGCTATCTTTTCAGCCGGCCACTGCCCATCGAAGAATTTGAGTTGCTGCGGGATATTGCGGAAACCGTCTTCGAACCGCCCTCAATCCATTGACATGCTGAGTTGGTGGCGCACATCGGCGCCGCGAATCCAGAAAATCACATCAGTGGCGATATTCGACGCATGGTCGGCGATGCGCTCCAGGTTTTTCGATACGAGGATTCCGTTCATCGCCTGGGGAGTGAGGTTTGGCTTTTCCTCGATCAGCTTGAGCAGGTCGTCGTGGGCGCGGCGGTTCATGCGATCGATCTCGTCGTCCATCTCGCGGACAGAATCGGCGAGGCGCGCATCGCCATCGAGCAGAGCCTGGACGGCAGATCGAATCATGCGCCCAGCAAACTCGCCCATGGCGGCGAAATCCACCGGCAGGTCGATTGGCTCGTGCTTGAGAATCTCCTTGGTGCGGCGGGCGATGCCCATTGACTGGTCGCCGATGCGCTCTAGGTCGCCGTTGATCTTGATGACCGCGAGGATGAAGCGCAGGTCGATGGCCATGGGCTGTTCCTTGGCAAGCAGTTCATAGGCCATCTCGTCCAGGTCGCGCTGGGCGGTGTTGATTGCGGTTTCGTTCTGCTTGACATACTTGCAGAGGCCCTTGTCACGCTGAAGATAGGCATCAACCGCGGATTCCACCGCCTGCTGTGACAAGGCCGCCATGGCAAGAAGCTGGTCCTTGAGCTCGGCGAGTTGTTGTTGAAAATGAATTCGCGGCACGGCCGTAGGTCTCCTGTTAACAATTGTGCATCATGGATTGTTACTGGGCGACGAATTTCGACCTTCGGCACCAGAAATGCCACACCCGGGGAGCGCAGCCTCAAGTAACGATTAGACGCCGAGGAGCGGCATTATGCTCTAGGCTATCAACATGATGGTAGCAAGCACTTCAGAAATTCCTTTGCTCAGCATCAATCCGAAAAACTGCGAGCCGCGCCAGGTTTACAAGCTGATGACCGGTATTATTGTGCCGCGGCCGGTGGCGCTGGTATCAACGGTGAGCCGGGGCGGGGCAGCCAACCTGGCGCCTTTCAGCTTTTTCTCGGGAGTGGGTTCGAACCCGCCCACGGTGTTATTTTGCCCGACGCTGCGCGCCACAGCGGCTGAAACGGGCGGCTTCGACCCTGGAATGAGAAAAGACACGCTGCGCAACATTGAAGAGACCGGGGAATTTGTAATCAATGCTGTGAGCGAAGGGCTGGCTTCGGCGGCCAATGCCGCGGCGACCGAGGTGGGGCCCGAGGTGGACGAGTTTGAGCTTGCAGGGCTCACAACAATTCCGAGCGAGGTTGTTTGCCCGCCGCGGGTTGCAGGCTCGCCGGCGCAGATGGAGTGCAAGCTGCTGCAGGTGATCTATACGGGCCGCTCACCGGGGGCGGGCGTGATTGTGCTGGGCGAGGTGGTGCGTTTTCATCTGCGCGAAGACCTGCTTGAAGACTTTCGCGTCGATCCGGCCCTGCTTGGCGCGGTGGGCCGCATGGCCGGCAATACCTGGGTTCGCACCCAGGATCGCTTCGATCTGGTCAGGCCGAAGTAGCGATTTCAGAGATTGGCGTTCGGTTCAGGACGCGCCTCGGGCGCTATCACTTCTTCTTGTACTGGCCGCGCCAGGATGGCAGGATTTCCACGTCATCGTAGGTATCCCGGCGGTCGCGGCGGGATGTGGAGTTGCCAGCCGAGGTGTGTTCTTTTTCAGTGCGCTCGACCATCGGCTTTGGCGGAAGGAACTCGGGCGGAGCAGTGACCAGCGTCGGCGAGTTGATTTCAGGTTCTCTGCGCGGCGGAACAGGCGCGTGAGCGCGGGGATAGGCAGGCCGCTGACGAATTGGCTCAACTTGCGGCGGTGGGGCCGCGACCGGCGGCGCAACAGGCCGTTCAGCGGGCTGCTCACCCGCTTCCCTTGATTGGTGCATATTTTTTTGGCCCAGGGTGAAGATGAGATTCTTCAGGCCGGTCATCCGGGTTGCCGCGTTGTACTGGGTCTCTTGCGGTTCCGGAGTGCGAGCCGCTTCCGGGGCAGGAATTGGCTGCGGATCAGCAGGGTGGTTCGGCAGGCGCTCCCAGGACTGCGGAGGAACTGTTTCCGGAATAAATGGCGGCGCAACCGCTGCGACCGGCGGCGGAACGGTTGCCGGTTGAGGCTCGCGGCCCCTGGTCGGCATTGGAGCCGGCTGCCGCGGCGCTTGAACTGGACTGCGCAGGTCAACGGGAGCCGCCTGAACCGGAGGCACCACCGGCAGAACCACAGGCAAATCCCGAATGATGTCGACGGGAACAACCGGGACAGGAGTGACGGGCGCTGCAGCTACCGGCGCCGGAATGGGCGGGGGAGGAGGAGGCGCGGATTCCTGAATCGGAGCCGGAGGCGGAGTAACTGCGGGCAATTCAATCGGACCTTCAAAGAACTCCGGAAGATCTGCCCGGCCCGGCCCCGATGGAGCCGGCGGCGCGGGAGGCCGCAACCTTGTGGCCCGTCTTGCGTTGGGGTGGCGTTCCGCGGCAGTAGGGGACGCCGGGGCATTTGCGCCTGAAGGCGAATCAACCGGCAATGAAGCAGCCTTCCCCTTGGAAACCAGGCCCGCTTTGAGATCAATTTTGGGCGCAGCTTTGCTGGGTTTTGAAACCAGGCCCGCGGCCAGATCGATTTTGGGCGCAGCTTTCTCGAGTCTCGAGACCAAACCCGCTGCGAGATCGATTTTGGGCTTTTCGGTTCCAGGCGTCATCGTTCAACGACCTCGTATCCCAGGCGAATGGCCTCTGCTTTGGCGGCCTCTACATCGCCCTGGGGATTGTTGGCTTTCCATCCGGGCAAATAAAACACGTGCGTGTCAGGCTTGGGCTGGTTGTTTGCCCGAGGCATGGGCGGCGGGGAATCTGAAGCCACTTGCCGCTTCCTCTGCATCTGGATGTCGTCAAGATCATTCTTGAACGAGCGGCTTTGGACGCGTAGGTATTGTTCGACATCGCGCACGGACTTGCGGAAGGCAGGATCGGCCTTATCGAAGCCAATGCGATTGAGCACGAATCCCACGGTGGGGACGTTAAGCCGCTGCAGATTGTCAGCCGCATCCCGCAATTGCGCGCGGGTGGTAACACCCGACTCGACAACCACAATGGCGGCATCCACAAAGCGGGCCAGGTACTCAGTTTCAGCCGAGACGGCGAGCGGAGCGGTATCGGTAAGCACCAGGCTTTCGTCACCCGTATCCTGCTCTTCGGCCAACTGATGCAGCAGGGCCGTTGAACGGCTTGCGCGTTGAGTGGCGAGCTGGCTGCCGGAGCCGTTGAGGCCCAGACCGCCGGAGGGGGCACTTACGGGCGGAGGCGGAGTCCAAGCGGCATTTACCAGGACCGTGGGGCGGCCCATGCTCTCAAGCATGGTGCTGAGCTTGCTCATGACCGTGGTGACGCCGGCGCCGGATCCAACCCCGGTAAAGATACAACTTTTCAGGTTGCCAACCTGGTAAGCATGTTCGATGGTGGCAGAAAGCCTGAGCACGTGCTCCTCCGCCACACCGTCAGAGACCTCGGTGAAATCGGGCAATTGAGCCATGGGGGCAAAGCCGAGGACGCGCTCGACATCCGACGCAATATAGATTTTCTGATCGAGATTGTTGGCCAGAACTGCGGCCATCAGCCCGAGCAGCAATCCTAGAATCGCCGTCGGCAATGCCTTTTTCAGGATTCCAGAGAATGTTGGATGCAGCGGGGCAATGGCAGCGGCCGAAAGGTGCGCCGAGCCGGGGACGCTGTCTTCGAGCATCAGGTTATGCAACTGCTCGCCTACGATGGTCTGACGGTTTTGCAGGCGGACAATATCGGTAGCCAGGTCATTGGCTCGCTGCAGCTTGGGCGTTGCGCTTGCCGCGGCCCCTGCCATCTGCCCCAGTTGTGCGTTCAGTCTTTGCTCTACCCCGGCTGTCCGGTCGAGGTCAGTGCGCAGCCTCTGCTCAATACGGGTGGACGACTTGGCGCGCAGATCCTTGCTCATCGATTCCAGCGAGGCGTCAATCTGTTCCAACTGCGCGGCATCCTGCTTGTACAGAGGATGGATCGGGGTCAGGTTTGCCATCTGCGTAATCAGCAACGCGCGCTGCTGGTTAAGAGAGGTCTTCATGGTTACCAAGCCGGGGTCGGCGGCAACCAGTTCGTCGGCCTCGGCATTCATGGCCTTTGAAGCAAGTTCCTGATCGGCGCCCAATGAGATAAGCCTGGCAGCGGCCTCGTCGTGGGCCGTTCGCGCCTTTACCAACTCTTCGTGGATCTTGGTGATTTCGTCGTCGTAGTGGTCTGGAGCGGCGGTTGAGATGGCGGCTACTCCGAGCTTGGAGTTCAGAGTCGCCTGCTCAGCATGGTCGGCATCCAACGCTTTCTGAACCCGCTCCTGCTCTTCCTGCAAAATTGCCAGCCGCTCGGGATTGCCAGCCTTCTCTTCGCGGGACGATTTCTCAATAATGCTGGCAGCCATGGCGTTGGCAATCTGGGCGGACAACTCAGGAGTTGAGGCCCGAGCAGTGATTTGGACTTCATAGCTGGAGCCCAGCCGCGCCACCTCGATGGAGCGGGCAAGCCGCTCAGCCGCGGCCTGTTCGCTTTCTCTCCTCCCCTGCCAGGAACCAGCCGGCAGTTTATGAAGCACGTTGAGCATCACATCAGGATGCGTAGCGCTCTGCACGGGCTGCTCGATAAACGAGTCGTAGGTATTGGAATCGTTGGGCCAGCGGGCCGAGTTGCCCTGGTCCATCATCTTTGGCGATATGGGCTGAATGTAGACCTGGCTTTGCGCCGTATACACGGGCCACTTCAACGCCACATACCCCACGGCAAGCGCCAGGCCGGCGACAGAGATTCCCACGGCGAGCCCGCGATGCAATTGCAGGCTGCGCACCAGGTCAAACCGGAAAAACGGCTGCTCGTGGCCTTGCGATAAAGAGCCAGACACCTGCGATGGAGCGCCAGGCGCGCCTTCGCCTGGGGGAATTTGCTGCATTGGAACGAGATGACCGCGTTGCAGATTCATAGTACCCCCGTATAAAACCCCATCATGGCCACAGATACGAGTGGGTTGAGCTGCTCAAGAACATAACCAAAGCCCGCGAAACCGCTCCGCGGAACGTAAATGATCTCACCCGGCTTCAGAGTCACTTCAAGCGACTTGGCGGGATCGAGGACGTCTTTGAACTTCAAGACGCGCGAAGTGCCGGTGGCGGGGTCCACGATCTGGATGCGGGGATTGCCGCCTGCCTTCTCCGTGATGCCTCCTGACCCGGCCAGGACGGTGGCCAAGGTGGAGGTGTGGGTCAGTGGAACTGCGCCGGGACGCGCAACCTCGCCGAGGACCGAGACAAAGCGATCGGCATTGCTGGGCACGTAAATCACGTCGTCACGGCGGAGGCGAAGGTCGGCGAGGGGATTTCCGGTCTCGATGAGCGACTTCAACTCCACCCAGACCACCTGATCTTGTCCGCGATAGATGGCACAGCGCTCGGGAACATGATTTGCTCCAACAGGCATATCGGTCTTGCTGGGCCCGGTCTCAACGCCGCCACGGGCGAGTGCCTCAAGGAGCGTGGGCGTACCGTCAAAGGTGTACACGCCAGGGCGATCGACAGCACCGAGCACCAGGACACGGTTGGCGGTGTATTTGGTAACCGAGATCTGGACCGCGAGGTTGTTGTAGAAGCTTTTGAGCGATGTCTCAACGGCGGCTGCACCTTCAGTGCGGGTGAGCCCTGCCAGAGTCAACTCGCCTGCCAGCGGCAAGGAGATGTTCCCATCCGGCCCGACAATGAGCTTGGCCTGCATTTCAGGCCGCCCGGTGAAATCGACGGTGATTTCGTCTCCTTTGCCAAGCCGGTACTCCTCATCGGCCGCAGGCTCGAATCTCCGCAGCAATTCCATGGGATTCAACTTCAAAGACGGTCCGGACGATTGCTGGTCAGTCTCCGCAGCCGGAATGTCGGGTAGAACCTGACTTTGATCTTTAGCATGAGCCTTATCTGGTTCAGTGGCTTGGTCAGTGGCCTGCGGAGGGGCCTTGGGAGGGACTTGGTCAGGGACCGGAACCGCATCCTGGCTATCATCCGGAACCTGATCCGCGACCTGACCTTGAACCTGCGCCGGAGATTGAGCCGGGGCCTCGGCCTGGGGTGAACTTTGGACCTGATCTGGGGCTTGAACCTGTGCAGGCTGCTGAGCACCCATCCTTCCTGCTCCACAAAGAAGCAGTATGACGCATGCGATGCCGATTCGGTGATTCATGCCGTTGCCTCCTCGCCGCGGAAGACTAGAATTCCCCGGCGAACTGCGCTGCACTTTGTTGCCTTCGGCGTCAGCCGATCCAGCGAATTGCGGGCGGCAAACCTGCCACCAGCATCCTGTTGGGAAGCGGGCCGGTGAGTTTTTGGTCGACCATACCCTTACTCCGAGAAGCCGGAGTACCCAGTCCTGCAACTATATGGTTTTGCATGGCAATTCTAAATCCCACGAACAGGGGTAGCTATGGGTGCCCCCAAGGTAACCTGAATCGCAATCCTTGGTGTTAGGCCGTAGGGAATTATGAAGATGTTACTTGATTGGATTGGTCTTGCGCACCCAGATTGAAGAGAGATTTGGGGAAATTGCGAAGCTCCTTTTGCCTGCCAGGGTACCAGCCAGCCACACAAATGCCGCCAAACCGGCTTTTGGGCTTTTGCGAAGCCTCTCTCTTTCATTTGGGCCATAGGGCAGATAGTGGGGATAGAACGCCGCAAACTCCTCGTAGGTCGCAAAGGTCTGAAATTTTGATGCAGGCCGGAAGCCGTGACTTTCGAGAGGGCGAAGGTCCATGGGCGAGAGAAACGCGTTGGTCCTTGCGCGGTTTCCGCGACCGGCGGCGATGGCGTACCGGGTGCGCAGCCACAAAGGCATCCAGTGCGCGAACGGCAGGCCAGTATCGTGCGCCACGGCGGGAAACCACTTGTTCGGCGTGGTAACAACAACCGCCTTGAGCGCAGTGGAAGCGATGACCTGCATGCTGGCCGCAATGTTGTCCCGGCCAACGTGCTCAAGGGTTTCAATGCTGGCAAAGATCTCAACCGGGGCGATTTTCAAGTCCTGGAGGTACGCGCAAACGAACTCGCAGCGGCCGGCAAGGCCCAGCATTTCCGCAATTTTGGCAGCCGCTTTGAGCCGCTCTGCGTCCGGGTCGACGAGAATGGCGCGGTGGCCTCCCGCCTGGAGATAGGCAAACGAGAGCCAGCCATATCCGGCGGCGCAATCGGCCAGGATTGCCTGCTCGATATCGACGAACCTGCGCAGGGGTTCGACGTAGCGGCGGCGCATATAGTCCAGCGTCTGGTCGACGTCCAGGTCGCGGTAGAACGAATTACCCAGCAATGGAGCAAGATCGACTTTCACGAGTCCTTTCCCCCGCTTCGAGCGCCGCATCGCGGTTTCAGAAGCTACTTCAATTCATTGAACGAGTTAATGCATTGGCAGATTTGTCAATGTTACCGGATTGGGTTGATTTGAGCGAGTCGCAGCTCAAGTTTCAAAGTGCATGCCGAGGCAAGGAAGGCTCTCTTTCCGATGGGCAGCGTTTGGCGCCCCAGACTGACTGGGCCTCCTGGCTGGGCGAAGGCGCTATCATCATTTCAATCGCCGGAGAATTACAACTGGAATGATGCCCACAGGGAAACAATTGCTCCTCGCATTCTCAGGTCCGGAGTCCGCGCCGGAAGATTTGCGCCTTCTGGCATTGGCCGAGTGGATGGGCGTCCCCGCGAAGACCTTAGCGACGGTAAACGGCGAGGCCCTGCTGCAGCATCTGGCCAGTCCGCTGGTGGCAGAATCATGCGTTGCCATGAGCGCCGAGACCCTGACAGCGGTGATGCAGCGCGGCGGATCGGACATGCATGCCCTGCTCAACGGGGCGGTTTCAGCATTGTTTGTATTTGGATGCGCGGACAGGCCAGAGCAGCATAGAGCCCTGTCGTCGGTTACTTCGGGGGCCATCTCGGGTGTGAACGCTTTGAACGAACGCGCCGAGCGCTTTTCGCTGCCCGGCGAAGCCGCAAGTCTGAGCCGGCAGCTTGCCGGGCTGAGTTTTTCAGGGAGCACTGAAGAGCCAGCGGAGGCTTTCGAACTGCGCGCCGGGCTTGTTGACGCGGAAGTGATTCTTACGGCAAACGAGCGGCCAGTTTTTGTCAGGCTGAACCAGGGAACCATGAAGATTTTCCTGCTCAGTCTGCCGCTTCCCGGCATCGACAAACCGCTGAGCCGGACACACGGAATTGAAGAACATTATGCCGCGCTGGTTGCACCGCTTATCTGGCTGCGTTTCTGCTTTGGAGACAATTGCCGGCATGCGCCGCAAAGCACAGCGCGGCTGATTATCGACGATCCGGGATTGTCGATGCGCTATGGCTTTCTGGACTACGAGGCGCTTCAGGAGTCGATGCAGCGCTGCCGGTACGGAACCTCGGTGGCGTTTATTCCTTGGAATGGCTGGCGCACCCGCCGGAAGAATGCATCGCGACTTCTGGGCGAAGGCTCCAACCTGTCGATTTGCATTCATGGCTGCGACCACACAAAGCGGGAGTTCGAGTTGGCAGATGGACCCCGGCTGGATGCCAAGGCAGGCCTGGCCATGCGCAGAATGGAAGCGCAACAAGCGCGAACCGGCGCGGGCTTCGAGCCGGTGATGGTGTTTCCGCAGGGGCGCTTCTCAGCGCGGGCGATCAAGGCCCTGCGCGCGAATGACTACCTTGCCGCCGTGAATACAACGGTCTTTCCGGCCGGCCATGACGCCGGCGATATTCGCGTACGCGATTTTTTGCGGCCCGCGGTTACGAGCTACGACGGATTCCCCATTTTTCAGAGGCACTACCCGCGGAGTTTCTTCGCCTTGGCATTCGATCTCTTCATCGGCAAGCCAGCACTGGTGGTGGAACACCACGAATTCTTTCGCGAGGGGTGCGAGGCGATGGAAGAGGTCGTGGCACGCTTGTATAAAGCGGACCCGGCCTTGCACTGGCCGTCGCTCAGCGATCAGTTGATGCGCAGTTGCCTTGAGAGAACGCTGCCCGACGGCTCGCAAGAGGTATTGTTTTTCACACGGAGATTCGTCTTCGACAACCGCCGCGCGCATCCGGGGCGCTTCTCGCTGAGCAAGCAGGAGCCGGACGCAGAGGCTATCCAAAGTGTCCTGTTGGATGGCGTCGCGACACCGTGGACCATTGAAGACGGATGGCTGAAACTGGAAGTTGAAGCGCAACCGGGCCAGGTGCGCAGAGTTGAGATTATCGATCGGGAGACAGTTCGGCCGGTGGCGGCCCGCTTTGGCGTCGCTTACAACACGAGCGTGTTGGTGCGCCGCGCGCTGTCAGAGCTGAGGGATAACGTCGTAGCAAGGAATGAAAGACTGCTGAAAGTTGCCGACGGAATCGCAAAGATTCTGAAAGTTTCGGGAAGTGGGTAAATTGCTTTTGCGTTGCAGTTATGCGAGGTCGTTATAGCTGATCAGTTGGGCATCCTTTTCCAATTTTTGTTGCCAGTTAGCGCGCAATAACTCTGTCTCTGCCGCGAACAAATTCCCCCCGGGGTGGCACATGACTTCGATGGCTCCCTGCCAGCCAAGTCCGGCCTGCAACCGTTCGTGAAAGACCGAGAAGGACGCGAAGCCATCGGTGGTAGTTGCACCGACGTAGTGCCGCAAGAGGAAATTCCAGGCGGAGTTTCTGGCGTAACGCTGCGGGCTAATGGGACGCGAGGCGCTGGACACGTTGGTTCTTAACCGGATTTTGCGAATTCCGAACCTTTGCCGCAAGCGATGGAGTACGGGCAACAAACTCGTCCTTGTATGGACGTGATGGTGCGAGTCGAAATGGCTGATGGGCACGCCCAATGCCAGGGCGCGCTCGATTTGCGCACACCACTCTGCATACACCCGGGTTCGAATTGAAGCGGTCAGGGGAATTTTCCAAGGTGAGCGCCGTCGGGTTCCGTTGAAAACCCCATTGTCATCGAGCAATGGGACAAGGCCTGTTTGGCCGGTGAGCGGTGAGAACTCCGTCAAATTAAGATGCACGCCGAAAGAACATTCGGGAAACTTGCCGATCCTTTGAACGGCATCTTCCAGCGCCGGGCCATTCATCATCAGGGTGGCAGAGGTTACGCGCCGCTGTTCCATCAGTTCGAATATGCGATCATTGACATTCAAACTGGCGCCGAGATCGTCGCTATTGATGATTATCTTCATAGAAATCGACTCAACATGCGTTTGCGGCCGAAGGTTGCTTGCTGATAGAAACCATCTCCCGGAAGAGATTGACCGCGCTTCTTAACGGCGCAAAACTGCGATGCAGAGCGACAATTCCCAGCAGGTAAAGGAGAACAAACGAAACGGAAACAGCGACGATTCGCACCGCCGCCCCGTTTGCGCCTGTCATTCCAGACAAGAATGCATAGCGCGCCAGAAGCAAACTGCATGTTACTCCCGCCAGCAGAGAGGCGACAATGTAGCGCCAGACCTCAGCGATCACGGGCGAAATTCCCAACCCGATCGGCTTGCCTGCATACCACATGGCCGGAACGACGAGAATCCACAAGGACAGGTCCCACGCAACCGCGACGCCTCTGGGTCCCCAGTGAAGTCCGGCAATGAACAGGAGTACGCTTACAACCCACTCGACGAGCCCCCAGAGAAACCAACGATCTGCCCTGCCGATGGAAAGGTGAATCCACCCGTGCGTGCCATAGACGAGCATGATTCCGATTCCCGGCGCGAAGAAAGTGAATATCTGTCCGGCAGGCTCCCAACCCGGGCCGAGCAGCAGTCGAATGAGGTCTTTGCCCACCAGTGTCAAGTCGCCTGCGATGCCCATGCCCAGAAAGGCCAATACCGCAATTGCGCCCAGAAGATACCGCTGGAATTGCGCCCGGTCGTCCCTGACGCGGCTGAGCGCGGAAACAGCAACCAGCGAAGTGGCAAAAACGAGTTGCGAGGCTGAAAGGGCAAACAGATCGTAGGCTCTTTTGTAAAAGCCCAGGGCGGCGGCGCCGAAGCGCCAACCGACCAGGAGGTTGTCGGTGTTCGACGCGAAGTATTTGACGGCGAAGCGCCCGTAGGTGTGCGTCGCCACTTTCAGCAGGGGGCCGGTTTCGCCAACGTGGCGGGGGCGTCCGGGGAGCCACCGGCATTGCGACCATGCACCGGTTGCGGAGGCGATAGGCAACGCGACTGCACCCATCACCAGAGCCCACCGGCCCCACCCCGCAAGTGCAAAAGAAATCGATACGGCGACGGCAACCGCTTTGGATAAAAATTCGATTCGCGCCACAGTTGAAAACAGCATGGCCCGCCTGAGCAGCGCCAAGGGCATTACCGCGATGCTGGTGAGGAAGATGGCAACCGAGAGCCCCACGGTGAGAGACACAAGCGCAGTCTCGCCATAGAACAAGGCCAACAGCGTTCCCGTACCTGCAAAAAGAGCGGTCAACAGCAGGCCGATGCCGGTGGTGACCCAGAAAAGATTGCTGGCCAGCTGATGGCAAATCTGTTTGCACTGGGCCACCGCATCGGGCACGCCCGACCCGCCAAAACCCACCAGCACCAGGCTGAACGTGGTCACCATGGTGACCAGGCCATATTCGCGCGGCGCAACCAGGCGTGCGAGAACGACGGTCCCGATCATCTGGACCGCGAGACCAACTGCGCCCCACAAAACGGTGACGCCGGCGCTTTTGACGGCCACGCGACGCAAAGCATCTCCCCCTTCGGGAACGAAGGGCATGAAGACGCCGTTTGCGTCAAAGGGCTTCATTGAGTGATCCAGCCGAGCGCGAATTGAGTGCCGATGGTTCCGGGGGCGGGTTCAATTTTGGATTTCTGCAAACAACACCTGGGAATCATCGGTCAGCGTAATACTGCGCTTGGAAGATTGCAACTTGGAAGGCTGGTTTCAGGTTATCTTGATTCAACACTGTGGGCAAGGCTGTTGTTCGACGATGCGGGGATTCGTGTGACATGCGCCGATCAAAGCACGTTTCAAACGTTGCGGCCGCACAAAGGCCGCTACACCTCAGGGGTTAAGCCCCCTCGAGAGCTTTGCGGCCGCTCAACTTCCGCTTCTTACTGCAGAACCCGGAACTGACGCGATGTTTTCTCGCGGGCCACCGGCGCTTCGAAGGCAGGGCGGCTGTTCTGATGCAGAAGGACTGCAGGAACGACCGTGATTTCCAGAATCAACGCGATCCAGAGGGGGCTCATCATTTTGAATCCAGCCTCGCTGAGGTTGTAGATGACGCTTGCGGTGAAGAATGCAATGCTGAGCCTGCCCGAGTATGGATTGTTACGGAGGGCCGCGACCGCATGACGATAGCCGCTGGCAAGAAGAACCAGCAGCATGGACAGTCCAACCCACCCCATGTTGATGTATGTCTCGAGATAGCCGTTATGAGCTTCGGCAACACCTCTGTAGCCGATAATCTCCCAGACTCTCTGCAGCCGGTTGCCGAGCCAGAAACTCTCATATCCTGTTCCGAAAAATGGATTCGGATCGAGAAACAGCACGGCCTTCCAGATATCCGTGCGCCCGGTCAGGGTTGCGTTTCTTCCCAGCATGTGGAGGAGGCCGCCGGATTCATCGATGAAGGCTGCAAAGACAGCTACCGCGACGGCGCCGGCAACCAATAAATGAACGTTTTTTGAGTGTTGCGAAACCCATGGATTGGTGGTGACAACCATGACGGCGCCGGCGATTACCAGGCAGGAAAACGAGGTCATGGAATCGCACTTCTGGATCAGCCAAAGCGCGGTAAGGAGAATGGTCACGTAGGCAATCAAGTGACGGACGCGTTCTCGCCCCCGGCGTTCTTCGTAGGCGCAGAGAATCAGCCAGAGGGCCCCCAGGCCGCAAACCATGCTGGTGAGGCCGAGCGCGTTTTTCTGGGTAGTGACTCCAATGAAGTAGGTAACCCCGGTGACCGGATCGTACTCTGAGCCAAGACCGGGATCGAGCAGGATGAGGAGCGCCGAAAGCGGCAGGAGGATGAATGCCACGCGGGCAAAGAATCGTTTTGTGGCCTCGAGCGGTTCTGAATCAGTGAGAATTACCAGGATCATCACAATGGACCCGATTCCCTTGACCCACCTCTTGAGAGCAACAAAGGGAAAATCGGACCACAGAATACTGATCAGGCAGAAAGCGACGAACACGAGGAGTGCACCATTCTTCGAGAAGAACCCCGCCACTTTGCGCGACCTGAAATTCAGCACCAGCAGTCCCGCGAGCATGAGGGCGCCATAGGCAGCCGCGTCAATGGGATTTCCTTCGGTGTACCTTGCGGCGACTTTGCCTCCGTGGCTGGCGTGCAACCAGACAGACACCTCGCGCGATCCCACGATCAGCATCCAGGCCACGGGGAGCCAGAGGGCCATCGACGTGTGCCGCTCAGGAGTGCGGGCCAGGTAGAAGAGCGCAGCGACAATGATTGCAAAGAGGATGACGACAATTGGCGACATGACGTGACCTATAAGATCAGCCGGCGCAGAGAGCGTGCCGCCGGCCTGGCGTGGTTGGTTGAGATGCTGTTGTCAATCGCGGTTTGACACTTCATTGCTGAAATCTCCACTTGCCTCTGAAACCGCTTGAATGGCGCCCACCCGCTTTGCACAGCGATTGACAGGGAGTTCTCCCTAATCAGTAACGTACTCCTCCGGGATAGCCTGGATGCCCAACAGGGCAGTTATCTTTCCCAGGTGGCAAGAAAGGCTGACCAGCAGGCCCATGAACCGGTGCTGCCCCAACAGGAGCGTAAACGGAAGAGCAACTGTATAAAGGGGGATGGCGATGAGCGATTTGACGACTTCTCGAGCGCCGAATGCCGGCGTCTTGACCTCCATTGCCCCGTTCAACAATCCTCTCCTCACAAAGTACATCCGCTTCCAACGGCTGGGGGCCACCACTTCAAAAACCTCACCATCCGCCGACCACATAAAGCTGTACCCCGCCTCAATCTTTCTGCGAAAGAAGTCCTTATCTTCGCCGGATTTGAATTCAGGGCGAAACGGCTCGGGATCGGCTTCGACCACGCGGTTTCTGAGCAACACGTTGCCGGTGCGGGTCTGGCGCCAGTCTATGGGCGTTCCTGTGGCCTTGACCCTGCGGTCAAGGAGATGACTCTTCCTGAGCCACGCCGGCGGGGTCTCATCGAAGTGGCGCAGGATGGGACCCAAAACCCCATCCACCTTGAACTCCCGGCAGGTGTTGAACATGGCCAGGAGCCAGGATGAAGTGGGAAATTCATCATCGTCGATAAAGGCGAGAAAGTCTCCATTTGCATGGGCCACAACTGCATTGCGCGCCGGGGCGATTCCTCTTCGGGGCTCAACCCAGTATTGAATGGGAACCGCGGAAGTTGAACGCACCTCGGCAACCGTGTCTTCGCCCGATCGGGTTTCGTCGTTGTCCACAACCACGATGGAATACGTAAACAAGCCGCCGGTCTGCTGCCGCGTCAACTCGTTCAATAGGCGCTTGAGCGGAAGAGGACGCTTGTAAGTGCAGATGCAAACGCAAATGTGCGACATAGACTCAGGAGCCTCGGCTACTACCTCCGTGCCTGCAAGAGGAGAACCCGCGTCGATGCGATCCTCTTGTATGCCGCGAGTGGTTTGCCGATCTTGGCTCATGGATGATTCATCCTCGCACTATCTCGACTCGCTTGTTGCCGCCCGCGAAGGTGCAGGAGTTGCTGCCGGCTGCTTTCTGCCAGTGAGGAACCGGGCAAGTCGCTGCATCTCTTCGCGCCTCCGAAAGGCGATGAATTCGCTTGACACCGGCCGCTCAACGCGCCGGAGCGCCGCCCACAGAAAGCCTGCGCCAAGGGCAAAGCCGCGCGCAAGGAATGGCCTTTTCGTCGATTGATAAGCCACGCGGAACAACTGCCACACGGGATGATTGCCGATAATGTAGTCGCGGCGTCCCTCGTTGAAGCGGGCCTTGAGGGGACTGGCCTGGGCCGTTCCCATGACGCGGTGGTGCAGGCTGAGCTTCCCGGTAAAGGTACGGGTCTTCCAGCCTTTCATCCGGGCTGCGACGCAGGCGATGGTGTCGATATTGCCGCCCTTTGAAGGAACGTAGCCGCCGATTGCTTCAAAGCACGCGCGGCGAAACAACTGGCAGGTTCCCTGTACCTCTTCGAGGCTCACGAACCGGAAATCGTAAACTTCGCCGGAGGCATCGGAGTTAGGCGTTCCCACCACGCCAAGCTCCGGGTCTTCGGCGAGTTTCTCAAGCAGGTACGCGAAGTAATCCTGTTCAAAGGTGATATCGGCATCGAGGTTGGCGACGGCTTCGTAGGGCAAGCCCGCGGCCTTTTGAAGTCCGGCGTTGACCGCATGCGCCTTGCCCGCGAAATTTCGCTCGGTCCGCTCGGGCATGCGCAACAATTCAATCCACGGGTGGACGGCCGCATAGCGCTGCACAATTTCGTCGGTGCCGTCGGTGGATCCATCGCTGACGATGACCCACTTCAACGGGATCGCCGTCTGCGCCACCACGGCCTGGATCGTCGACTCAATGAAGCGCGCTTCATTGCGAGCCGGGGTCACCAGGACGTAGGCGGGAAGCTTCAGCACGGCTGGACCTCGCTCTTTGGAGCAACGGAAGCAGCGAACTCAAGCACCTGCTCAACTACCCGGCCCTGCTGGTCAGATGTGAGGTGCGGGAACATGGGCAAGGAAACAATCTCTGCCGCCACACGCTCGGTTACTGGAAAATCGCCGGCCTTGTAATTCAGCGAGGTGTAGGCCTTCTGGAGATGCAGCGGAATGGGATAGTGAATGCCGGTGCCGATTCCCTGCTTCTTCAGGTGCTCAATCAATCCGTCGCGGTCGGCGGTTCTGATGACAAAGAGGTGATAGACGGCGCGGGACCGGTCTGGCTCGCCGACCAGCGTAATGGCGTCATGACCGGCCAGAAGGTGCCGGTACTCGGCTGCGCGCTCTCGGCGATTCTGATTCCATTTTGTAAGGTGCGGCAGCTTGACGTGGAGAAAGGCCGCCTGGATTGCATCGAGACGTCCGTTGTAGCCTTCCACATCGTGGTAGTACTTCTTGATCTGCCCGTGGTCTCGCAGCAGCTTGATTTTGGCGGCCACAGTGGGGTCTTTGGTGGTGGCCGCTCCGCCTTCGCCGCATGCTCCCAGGTTTTTGCCGGGATAAAAGCTGAACGCCGCGGCATGGCCCATCGACCCGGCTTTCATCCAGCGATTCTGCTGTGCCGAGAAATACTCTGCTCCATGCGCCTGGCAGGCGTCTTCAATCACTGTGAGCCCGTACTCGGCAGCCAGTTCCATGATGGGGTCCATGTCGGCCATTTGCCCGTAAAGGTGCACGGGTATTACGCCGGCCACGGGATGTCCGCTGCGCTTGCTGATGAGCTTGCCGGCTGCGTCGCGCGTGCACTGCTGTTGCAGATAGTGGCGCAGGCGCTCGACGGAGATGTTGCACGTGTGCTCGTCGATGTCTACGAATTCAGGAATGGCGCCGGCCTGGGAGATGGCTTCGGTAGTGGCGATAAACGTATTCGGAACCGTAAGCACCACAGAGCCGGGTTCAATTCCGCAGGCCATGATGGCGAACCGCAGCGCGTCGGTTCCGCTGCTGACGGCGATGGAATGGCTTGTCTCGCAGAAGGCTGCAAAAGCTTTTTCAAACTCCTCCACCGCGGAACCGCCGACAAAACCGGCGGTGTGAAGAGCCTGGGTGAGCGCGCTTACCAGTTCCTGCTCCAGTTCGACATGGGGAGTGACAAGATCGAGAAAAGGAATGGCGGCAGAAGCCGCTGCCAGAGCGGCCAGCGGCTGAATGCAGCGCAGAATTTTGGCGGGGTTTCCGGCCACGACAGCATTCGCAGGAACGTCCCTGGTAACAACGCTGCCCGCGCCCACGATGGCGTTTTCGCCGATGGTGACTTTCGAAAGGATGGTGGCTCCTGAACCGATGGAGGCACCCTTTTTGATCACGGTCCGCTCGACTTTCCAGTCGGCCTCGGTTTGCAGGCTCCCATCCGGCGTGGTGGCGCGAGGATAGCCATCGTTGATAAACATGACGCCGTGCCCGATAAAGACGTTGTCCTCAATGGCCACTCCCTCGCAGATGAAGGTGTGGCTTGAGATTTTGCAGCGATTCCCGACTGTGGCGTTCTTCTGAATCTCAACAAACGCGCCGATCTTTGTTTCGTCGCCAATGCGGCATCCGTACATGTTGATGAATTTGGAAAGGCGTACATCTCTTCCAAGGGCGACGTTGTCGGCGATGCAATTATTGGAATTCATAGGTGAACCAGAGACCCTTTCTCTTACCACGGTTCGCGAGCTTCTTGAACCACTTCGGCAATCCTGATCGCGACCAGCCCACCGGTGTTTGGATGCTTCCGGCCGTTGCATCCGCGGCATAAGTCGTTGAAATGAGGTCGTGATGTCTGGGCCTATGATATTCGGCGCATCGCGCGGAAGCAATCACACGATTGAGGCAGGCCAGTGAAACGGTAGTAGCAAACCAGGTTCTGAATGCCTGACGACGGTGCGAATCCGTAACTCGGCTTCCACAACGCCCAGCCGGAAGCTTATTTTGTCCCAGCTCCATAGCATCTGGCGGCGTTGAAGTTGAGCGGACTGCCTGCCCCGCCGTCCGAGCCGCCCATGATCGTCTGGTAGCAGACCTGCGCCGGATTTCCGTAACTGTGCCCCCTGGGGCCGGACCCTCCAGTTTGATCGGGCCCTATGGCGGGAAACGGCAGAGAACCCCACCACGACGGCATCCCGGGCAAATAGAAAGATGCCGGCAACGCGTGGGAAACACCGGCAGCCCACCGAATTGAGCCGTCGACGTTGTTGTAGTTTCCATGGAAGAAATTGGTCGCGGAGGTTCCCTCAAGATGACAGGGACCGGGCGCTCCATCGCAGCCCGAGCCTGTGCCCTTGTCCACGAACGATCCGTAGCCGAAAGACCACGCGAATGCGGAGTCAACGTAGCTTCGCGGGGCGGGATACTCGACCAGCGGCACTTGCGCCAGTTTGCGGTTGGCTCCGGTGAGAGATTGCATCTGCGCGCTGCCCACCAGGTTGCCGACAAAGCTGTTCAATGAGCCGAGATAGGATATCTGGATGGCCCGGGCGGCCTGGTAGCCGTAACGGCCATTGTTGCCGGAGCAGTCAACCTTTCCCCGTCCGCTCAGCGGGCTGCACACGCGGTTGGTTCCAACCACCCAGTTTCGAAACGCCGTAGTGTGGCTGGATGTGCCCCAGACCGGGTCCTCGTCAATCTCCGTAACCACGTTGCCTTCAAATAAATTGAATTGCGGATGGGCACCGTGAAAGCGGAATCCGCCAATCACCGCTTCGGGCGCGTCGGCGATGAACTCTCCCAACGTGTAGTTATAGGCAAAGACGTTGCCCGCGGCCCCGGTATCCAGTTCGAAGGATGCCCGTCCGCGCTCAATGATGTTGTTTTCAAATAGGCTGGCGCTGGTTTTGTAGGTGACGTGAATACCGGAGTCATGGAGCCCCGGCTTATGCAGATACGCATTGGAAAAATAGCTGTCGCGCACCTCGTCGCGGTAGCCCCAGAGCAACTCCACCATGTCTCCGTCTGTGTAGTTGGTTTCGACGCCCTTGATCCAGCAATACGCGCATCGCTTCATGCCGAAGCTGGCATCGTAGCCGGTGTTGTTGGCGTAGACTTGCAGATCTTCAACGCCGGCGCGATTCACGGCCATTTCAAAGGGAACCGCGATGGGACTGTTGGCGTAGGCGCTGTAAAGCGGGGGCGAAACAAGGATGGAGTCGCCACGAACGCCCGTGACTTCGACAATCTGCCCTCGGGCCATTGCCCCGGTCTTCGTCCAGCCGTCGCACCAGTCGCAATTTGCCTTGCTGCCCATGGACGATACGAAGGTGGGGTTGTTCAGTTCGGCGATTGCCAGGTACTTGCCGGGAGCGATGCGCGACGAGTGATCGACCATGATGCTGGTTGATCCGGCGGTGGCCCCGCTTACGATCCGGACCGGGTTGAACTGAACCGACTCGGAGCCCATGCTGACGACATATCCGCCTTTGCCGGTTGCGTTCAAAATCGTGCGGTTAGCGCCTGCGCCTCTCAGGGTGACGTTCGAGGGAATCACGATGGTCCCGGGGATGGAATACATGCCGGCCGCGAGAAAGACTGTCTGCCCGCGAGGACACGAACCGAGCGCCGCGTTAATCTGGGCGAGGCGTGCAACCGGAGTGAGGGTGGCGCAGAGTTTGGGTCGCGCCGGAATGCCGCCGACGCCTGCGTTCGACCAGCCGATGGCGCGGCTCGAATCGAGAATGGGCTTCCACGCCTGCCCCTGGCAACTGAGCGCAATCGCGAGCAATGCGAGAGGGAGCGAGACGGTAACTCTGCTGCTCATAGAATTTGACTCCGTCGCCGCCGCAGTGCGCATCGCAGTTTCTTGAAAGAACTAGCGACCGGCGAAGATGGTTTCGTAAGCCTTGAGGAGTTTCTTCTCTTCATGCTCCCAGGCCAGCACATCACGCACCCGGCTGCGGCCAAAAGCGCCCATTCTATCAGCCTTCTCAGGATCGTCGAGCAACTCCAGAATCTTCTCACCAAAATCGGCGGTATCGTTCTTCACGGCGTAAAGAGAAGCGTCGAGAGCGGAGTTGCGGCCCTCGGTGAGATCGAATTGCACTATCGGCTTGCCCATGGCCATGTATTCCATGATTTTAATCATGGTGGACTTGTCGTTCATGGCGTTGGGGCGATCGGGGTTCACGCAGACATTGGCGGTGGAGAGAATTGTAAACAGCGTCTGGTCGTCTACCCGCCCGGTGAAGGTGACGGTGCCATCGAGCCCCATGCTGCTGGATAGCTTGACCACTTCTTCCTGGTCGGGGCCGCCGCCGACAATCACGAATTGAATGTCGTTGCGGTTGCGCTTCTGGCAGAGATATTCGACCGATTCGAGAAGCAGGTCAAGCCCTTCCTGTTTGGCGATGACGCCGACATAAGCAACCAGAAATTTGCGGCCGTTCTTCCATTTTTCATTGGGCGGCAGGGTGCGGACACGGTTCGGATTTGGGCCAGTGCGCACAACGAAGACATGATCCGGCTGCATGCCGCCGCGCTCGATGGCGATGGAGCGGTACGACTCATTGGTCGCGATCGAGTAGTCGGCAATTTTGAAGGTCCAGCGCTCAAGCAGGACGAGCAGGCGCCAGAACGCGCCGCGCCGTGCGAACTTCGCTTCAAAGAGTTCCGGGCTGATGTCGTGGTGGTCAAAAACGAACCGCTTGCCAAAGATGTACTTGTAAAAGCCGCCGACCAGAAAAAGCATGTCGGGAGGATTGCAGGCCTGAATCACGTCAAAGCCCCGCGCGAAGAGGACCTTGATACTCAGAAGGAACTCCCAGAAGATTGCCGCGGAGTATTCAACCACGTAGCCCGCCTTGCCGCTTGCTTCGAGGGGCATCCAGTGGCGATAGATATGAATGCCTTCGATCACTTCATAGGAGGCGGTCGCATTTTTCCCTGTCGGGCAGATGACTGAAACTTCGTATCCGTTGCGCGCCAGCGCCGTGGCCTCAGACCACACGCGGCGGTCGAAAGGCACAGGCAGGTTTTCGACGATGATCAGCAGGCGGCGCGGCTTGGTTGCTGCGGGCTGCGCGTCGCGGCCAGGCGCAGGCCGGTTTGCGTCGATTAAGTTGGAGTCGTTCATCTTTCTCCTGGCAATGCCTTAGCTGAGAGTGTTGACATCGACGATCTGCTGACCGGGCTTGAACGACAGAGTCTTCGCCCAGCCGCGCGTGTCAACCACCAAATCGAATTGTCCACTTTCGGCAACGGATTTTGAAACCAGCATCCGGGTCAGTTTGGGAAGGTTTGAAAATGCGTAGCCCAGGTTCTGGCCCAGCAGCTTCGATGGGATGATTTGCGGATCGTAGATGGAAAGCTCATATCCCGCCTGCAGCAGTTTTCGGGCCAGGTCGATGTTCGGGCTCTCTCGCAAATCGTCGCTATTCGACTTGAAAGCGATGCCCAGCATGAGCACCTTGCTATGCGCCGAAAGACCCTTGACGCAGTTCTCAAAGAGGAAGTGCTTGTGGGCCTCATTGGACCGCAGCAGCGAGTCCACAAGGTGCGTATCCGCTCCGGCGTCGCTGGCGATGTACTGCAGCGCGCGAACGTCTTTGGGCAGGCAGGAGCCGCCAAACGCGCCGCCGGGCCGCAGGTAAGCCGGCGAAATGTTAAGGATGGTATCGGCAACAAAGATCTGGTGAACGGTTTTGGCGTTGATGCCCAGTTGAACGCACACGCGCCCAATCTCGTTTGCAAAAGCGGTCTTGACGGCGTGGAAGGTATTATCGACAAACTTGGTGAGTTCGGCTTCGCGGTAATGGGTATAGAAGCGAGGCGCCACAATCTGGGCGTTGAGTGCGTCAAGCCGCCGGCAAGGGCCGCCATCGCTGGTGCCGATGACGATCTTGGGCGGATGGAAATAGTCGTCGATGGCCACCGATTCACGCATGAACTCGGGACAATAGACGAGTTCAACCTTGTTTGAAGCCGCTCCCAACTGCTGCTCGAAGATGGGTTGAATCAGGTCTTCGGTGGTGCCGGGCCGCATGGTTGAGCGATAGACAACGGTCAGGGACTCCGGACGCGCTGTATCGATCATGGCAGCGATCTGCCGCGAGACCTCTGCGATGTAGGTCATGTTGTGCGAGCCATCAGGCGCGCTGGGCGTGCCGACGCACACAAAGGCCATCTCGCATGCATTGATGTGTGGCGCGGCGTTTTTGGTGGCGTGCAGCAGGCCTTTTGCCACCGCGGCCTCGATCAGTTCGCCGATGCCCGGCTCAGCGATGGGCGATTTGCCGGCGTTGACTGCCGCGATTTTTTCGTCGCTGACGTCGATGCCGAACACTTCGTGCCCTTCGCGGGTGAGACATGCAGCGGCGGTCAAACCAACATAGCCAAGGCCAAAAATTGCAATCTTCATGGCAGCCTTCCGTAGAAACCCAAGTTTTCATAGCCACCGAACGGAAAGTGGACGTTGGGTGGAAGACGGTTGTATTAAAAAGCGGCAAGTTAGCGCCGCTTCGCGGCGTGGCAAGTTGGCACGTTGGCGCCGAAGTCCAGTTCTCACGCAGACACTAAACCCGCATTCAAAAGGACGACATATCCAGAGGTTAACTAGAGATAGACCAGAGAACCCCTTTTGCTCAGCGATTCGCTGGCGGCTTCAAGCATCCTAACCACCCGCAACCCCGCGCAACCGTCATTGAACGCTTCTTTCCCGCTTGAAACACAATCCACAAAGTAGGTAAGCTCTTCGCGCAACGCTTCAACCTGTTCCAGGTGAGGCGACCACATATCGCCGGACCGGTAGTGCACCAGCAGGTTGTAAACGCCCTCCTGGTTATTAATCTGGACGCCCTTGTCGTAGACCTTGAGCTTTTCGTCGGCCTCCAGATCGTTCCATACCAACATTTTCTTTTCACCGCCGATGAGCGTGGTCCTCACCTTGACCGGCGAAAGCCAGTTCACGTTGATGTGAGCAATGGCATTCTCGGGGAAATAGAGGGTCATGAAGGCCACATCTTCGTGGGGGCTCATGTGCTTTTGACCGGTGGCTGAAACCGCTTCGGGGCTGGCCTTGATGAGGTAATCCATGATGGAGAGATCGTGCGGCGCAAGGTCCCACAGAACGTTGATGTCGTGCTGGAACAGCCCCAGGTTGACGCGCGTGGAGTCGTAGTAATAGAGCTTGCCCAGTGCATCTTCGTCTACCATCTGGCGGATTTTCTTCACGGCAGCGGTAAACAGGAAGGTGTGGTCCACCATGATCCTGAGGTTTTTTTGCCGCGCCAAGTTGATCAGTTCCTCACCCTGCGCGGCGGTGCTGGTGAAGGGCTTCTCAACGAATACATGCTTGCCGTTCATCAGCGCGGACTTGGCCAACTCATAGTGTGTCCATACGGGCGAAACGACGGCAATCGCGTCGATGTCGACGCGAGTGATAACCTCCATCGGGTCCGCGGTGACATGAATTTCGGGATAGGCCTTTTGGGCACGCTTGCGGGCGGCGGGGCTGATCTCAGCGATTGCGAGGACGTTGGAACCCTCAATCGCCGTGAGGTTCCTTACAATGTTTGGGCCCCAGTATCCGTAACCGATTACGCCGAAGTTCAAAGTCTTGCCGCCGTTCAGAACAACTGCCTGCTTCAGAGAGAATGCGTTGTGGTGGAGGAACTAGCCCGGCAAGAAAACGTTCAGAGGGAGCCGGCCCCAATCCCAATGCGCGCAAGCGCAGGACTCAATAGGCGCCAGTGCCTCGCAGCACGGCCAGTGGCGTAAGCATCATGATTTTGAAGTCGAGCCAGGGCGACCAGGATCTGGCGTATCTCAGATCGAGGCGCACCATTTCATCGAACTTGACGTGGCTTCGGCCCGAAACCTGCCATAACCCGGTGACGCCGGGTTTGAATTCCAAAACCCGCCGGCGGTGCCAGGTTTCATAGACGGCCACCTCGTAACGAACCGCGGGCCGGGGCCCAACCAGCGACATCTCGCCCTTCAGCACATTCATAAACTGCGGCAGTTCGTCCATGCTGGTTCTGCGCAGAAAACTGCCGACCCTGGTGATCCTCTTGTCGTTGGTGAGTTTGTAGACGCGGGGACCTTTGGGGTTGGAGTCTTCCTCGATCGCCCTGTCGGCAATCAACTCTGTAACGTACTGCTTGTGCACGCTGCGATCAATATCCGTATACATGGTCCGGAATTTGATCAGGATAAAAGGCTTGCCGTACTGTCCAACCCTGGTTTGGCTAAAAAAAATGGGCCCCTTAGAGGAGACCTTGATGGCAATGGCGATGATCCAAAAGAGCGGCGACAAGACAATCATCGCCAGCCCGCTTCCGAGCAGGTCGACGACCCGCTTGAGGAACAGCAGGAAACGCCGTCGCTTGCTGTTATTCAACAGGTCGGGGTACAGGGTGAGATTGATCGGATTCCCGGGCTTGCCGTGATCCCACTCGTCAGGAAAGAAGTGAAACGAGATGCTGACCTGATTCAGTTGGTCGAAGACCAGCGCGGCCCGAAGCGTGGCCTTGACCCTGGTCAGAATGGTGCTCAGGACTGCGTTCTTGTCGTTGGCCTCGAGCCCGGTGTAAATGACGCCCACCGTGGACCCGTCCTTATACCAGCCAACGATGTCTGTTCCGCGGCTCGATGCCAGCAGGGCAGAGGCAATATTGTTCAGAGTCGCTTCGCTCATTTCAGCGCTCTGGTTGTTGCCTGCCTCCAGGAGCATCAGCAGGAATGGTTCCTTGGAGCGCTCAGTGCGCTTGCGCTCAATGGCGATCATCCGCCTGAAGGAACTCTCACTCACTACCTCGTGTTCCGAAGCCGCCAAGGGCTCGAACGAACTGGCCGAAGTTCTATCCGTATTTTCACGAGACGGTTTCATAGCTTCTTCCCTTCCCGGCTTCGACCCTTCTTTCATGAGCTACCTCATCCAAGTCTAACCGGAGTTCCCCCCTGTATTCACTTCTCCAAACCACGGAGCAGCGCCTGCTGAGAGCCGGCGGCATACACTCAACGCCGACGACAACGCCGGGGCGGAATGCTGCACAACGGGCATCTTGCTACGCCCTTCTCTCGTCCAGACGGTGATTTCGCCTCCGCCGGCAGATATCGATTCGTCCTGTGGATTCCTCCCCACATATTACACTTCCGGGTACTGCTTCTTCGCCGCTTACAGCGCAAGTACCTTCCTGAACAACACATTACGGATGGCTCGGGAAGCCTAAACCGCGCTGGCGCATCCTACTTTTGCTTCCCTGCGTCAAAGGCCACACCGGCCTCGCAGGTCTAATTGGCCCAAGCACACGCACACAACCGGCACTGGCAGGCCCGGAAGAATGGCGTGCTTATGTGATCTTGATCATAGGCGAGCATGAAAGCGGAGCGGAATAGCCCAAAAGTGGTGATGGAATCACCCAACCGGTCTACCTGCCGGTGCCCTTTAGTGCCGATTTATGCGGTCCGGTTTTAAGTCCTGCCGATTCAGACTTGCCGACCGGAGAAAGGGTTGTGGTCTCAAGCCGAGGTCATCTCCTGGCCCTTGGCTTCCCTTCCCAGCAGGGCCAACCCGGCCAGCAGAAGCGCAACAACCACCACGGTAAAGGCCAGGACAGCGCGGTAGCTGCCGAAGCGCTCTGCGGCCAGGGCCTGCCCTTTGCCGTTCCAGGAGGTGATCAACCCACCCAATTGATAGGCGAGGCCCGGGGCGGTTGCCCTCACCGGCGCCGGTGAAAGCTCGGTGAGATAGGCCGGCACCACGCCCCATGCTCCCTGCACCATGAACTGCATCAGGACCGCGCCAATGCCCAGCGTGATGGCCGAGTGGCCGTAGGCATAGAGCGGAATTACAGGGATGGCCAGCAGCGCCGCGGCCATGATGGCCCGCTTGCGGCCCCATTTCTCAGAGAGCGCGCCAAAAACGATTCCGCCGGCGATGGAGCCTAATCCGTAGAGGACGCCGATCAGCCCAACCGTCTCGGGGGTCAGCTTTGCCTGCACCGACAGAAACGTCGGATAGATGTCCTGGGTGCCGTGCGAGAAGCTCATGAACGCCGTCATCAACAGCACCAGGAAGAGGAAGCTGGGCATGAACTGCACGAGCCGCGCCCAATCTCCTGCCTTCTTGATTTCGGATTCCCCGGAGGACCGCTCCAGACGTTTCTTTCTCCCTTCAAGCCAAACCGGCGACTCTGCCACGCGCGTCCTGACATAGATCACCAGAAGGGCCGGCGCCGCGCCCACAATGAACAGGCCACGCCAGCCGATCCAGTGGAACAAGAGGGCAAAAGCCGCGGAAGCCAGAATGGACCCCATGGCATAGCCCTCCTGCAGAATGCCGGAGAAGGTGCCGCGCCCCTCGCTGGGCAGGCTCTCAAAGGTGAGTGCCGCACCGATGCCCCACTCCCCGCCCATGGCAATGCCAAACAGCGCCCGCAGCACCAGAAGCGCACTGAGAGAGGGCGCAAAGGCGCAGGCCAGCTCAATCGTCGCAAAGCTGATGATGTTGACCATCAATATTGGCTGGCGGCCATAGCGATCAGCCAGCATGCCGAAAAAGAGCGCACCCACCGGGCGGAAAGCCTGGGTGAGGAAGACCGCGCCCATCACGGCCGAGGGCTGGGTGTGGAACTCTCCGGCGATGGCCTTGACGCAGAAAATGAGCAGGAAGAAATCGAGCGAGTCGAGCGTCCAGCCCAGAAAGGCGGCCAGAAACGTATACCTCTGGGAACGGTTCAGGCGCCGGAAGTCATTGGCAACAGACATTTACGGCGAGGATAGCAGATGGGGACTTCAGCCAGCAGGCGATAAAAAGGGGCCGGTTTGCCTTTGTGGCTTCCCAACTTCGAATCTTGAAGCCGATTCAAGGATGGGACACGCGGCTTTTCAGGCGAGGAAGCGAAGCCGAACCGCAGGCTCTTTCCCCTTTTCGCTTCGTTCGCGGCTCGGCTCCGGGCTCCCAGCCGGGTGAGCAATGTAGACCGGACAATATTTGTTGCAACGAATACATTTGGGTCGGCATCCAATTTGCATCAGGTGATTTGGCGCGGAACATGCCCGGTTTTATTCGACTGACGCGCATACCCGGTAAGAGCTTGTGGCTCTTCCCCAACCCCATCGCGGCCCCAGGGCCCGGCACTGAAAGGAATTTCCTATGATGAAACGTTTAGCCCTCTTGACTGGCATTCTGGCCCTGGCAGCTCCCCTGGCTGTCGCGCAGTACTCAAACTGGGCCTCCGATCCGAACCACAGCGAAGTGGACTTCAGCATCAAGCACGGCGGAGTCTCGAACATTCACGGTCGCTTTGGCGCCGTTGCCGCCACCCTGGTGTACAACGAGGCCGACGTCACCAAGTCTACGGTTACGGCCACCATCGACGTTGGCTCAGTGGATACAGGCGTGGCTCCCCGCGACGCGCATTTGAAGACGGACGCTTTCTTTGACGTTGCCAAGTTTCCCACCGCAACGTTTACCAGCACCGGCGTTGTGAAGAACGGAAACAAGCTGACGGTAAGCGGCAACTTCACGATTCACGGCGTCACCAAGCCAATTGTGCTCGATGTCGAGGGCCCGAGCCAGCCTGTGGAAGGCATGATGGACCACAAGCCGCACTCAGGTTTCACGGCCACCACGACCCTGAGCCGGTCTGCTTTTGGCATTGGATCAGGATTCCCGTCGGCCATGGTTGGCGACGACGTCAAGTTGACCATCGAAGTGGAGATCGTCAAGCAGGAAACCGCGAAATAAGCCGGCATTGAAAAGGGTGCGGCTCACTCCGCGCCCTTTTCGGGACTGGCCCCGTAGGTGGTATCAAGAACTTCAAGCAGCAGGTTCAATTTCCCAAACCGAGGGAGACTCCGCAGATGGCCAGCCTGAAACTCGAAATTGTGCAGGAGCCTCCCTTCTCAAGCGTGGAGGAGGAGGCACTGCTGAACCTGCTGCGCACCGCGGATTGCCTGCAACGCGGATTCCACTTGAGGACCCGTGACTGGGGCGTGACCTCGACACAATATAACGTTCTGCGGATCTTGCGCGGAGCGCAGCCCACCGGGCTGACCTGTTCGGCCATCGGCAGCCGCATGATCGCAGCCGAGCCGGACATTACCCGTCTTCTGGCGCGGCTCAAGGCGCTCAAACTCATTCGGCAACAGCGCGACCGGCATGACAGGCGCGTGGTCTGGACCAGGATTTCAGAGGCGGGGCTTGCGCTGCTCCGGGAGATGGATCCCGTGATTCTTCAGGTTCCGAAGGAGTTGCTAGGACACTTGACCCAGGCGGAGTTGACTGAACTGATCCGGCTATTGGAGAGCGCGCGCAAGCCTGAAGCGGAGCCTGTCAGCTGTGATGGAAATCATGCGTCCAGGTGACCCGGCTTAATGACCGGAAATGACGGTTGGAACCCGGCTAGTTAGCCAGCACCTTCTGAGCCACCTGCACTTCATCCACGTCGGTCTGGATGATCTTGTTGTGCAGGCAATAGAGGGCCAGTTCAAGCCTGTCGCTTACGCCCAGCTTGTCGTAGATTTTGCGTAGATAATTCTTGATCACCTGCTCGGTGGTCCCCAACTGGAAAGCAATCTCCTTGTTGCGCTTGCCCTGGGTGATGCAGGTGATAATGGCCATCTCTTTGGGCGAGAGCTTTGGCTGGCTGCGCGGGCTAACCAAGGCGGCGGCTTGAGCCCGGTAGGCCTCAATAACCCAATTCACTGACTGATTGTCGATCCAGGTTTCGCCGGCGGCGATTCTGCGCACACAGCGAACCAGCAGGTCAGGCGAGATGGATCGGGAGATGATGCCGCGTACGCCGCGACGGTAGAGCTCGACAGTGTGGCTTTCATCTGCCGCCACGGCCTGCACAATCAGCTTCAGGTCTGGAGCGACTCGCAGCAGATCAGGGATGACGTTGGCCGTTCCGGCCAGCAGGCTTCCCTCAAGCAGGACAATGTCAGTGGGATAGCGCTCAATGGCGGCCCGCAAATTCTCAAGGGAATCAGCCTGTGCGACAACCCGCAGATCGTCTTCCAGAGCAAATACCTTACGGATGCCTACACGATAGATCGCCTGGGAGTCGGCAAGAATAATGCGAACCGCGCCCGGCTTGACTTGCGCGTCAAGGACTTCACCATCGGAAGAATCGTCTAACAGTTCCATAGTGTGCCGCTGCAGAGCTAACTCGATCATCACTGCTCCGCGAATTGGTACTCATCAATGGTTGCGGCAGCCTGATACTGAGCTTGACTCAAGGAGCAGCGTACCACACGTCCGAGGCAATTCACTAGAACATCGCGGGGGGTACCCAGTACCGCACCGGGCATATGGAGCGAAAAGCTGATTTCCATTCCCACTTTGAGAGGGCGATCCATATCAAACAGGACTCCGCTTGCCGAGACATTGTGCGTAAGGGCGGCAAATTCTCCAACGCCGCCGCAGAGAACCACCGGAAGAGCGAGGGGGAAACGAACGGCACAACGCACTTCCTGATGGGAAGTCGGCGAGTCGGTTTGAGGTTGCAAGGAAGGTAACCCGGGCTTTGAAGCATCCATAATTGGCAGCATCCCACACTGTAAAGAACGATGAGCCAACTCTATAGGAATTCTTCGTTAACTCCCACGGCACCAAAGTTTTCCAGAAGGTAACCCGGGCTGGCATTACAACTTCGTCCGCCATCCGCCTTACTGGAGCAGTTCGAAGATAAAGACAGCATTGGGCTTCCAGGCACCCCTAATCATTACGAGCCGGCAGGGAAAAAGGCCGCCGATGCGCCCACCCACTCCTGATTCCGGTTATGGTCCACGCCCATCATTTTGCCCCGTCCCAGGCGGACCAGCGGCATGACCGGCGTGAGGCTTCCCCCATCCGGCCATAAATAGAGGATGCGTACCTCAGCCTGGGTCAGGCCGGCTGGGGTTTCGATAGTGGGCACGAAATCCATTCGCTGCTGCAAAAGGAAGTCCCCGCGACGCCCAGCCGGTATCTGCTCCAACTGCGCCTGGGTGGGCTCAAACTGAATCCCTTTGCCGGCAAAGGAGAAAAGCGGCTTGAGGAGCAGACTGCCGTACACCGTCCCCGGAGACTTGCCCGGCGGTAGCGAAACGCCCGCCTCTTCGAGTTGGCGGCGTCCGGCGCCATCAAGAAAATCACTGAGGAACACCGCGGGCGGCACTGACGGATGCGCCAAAGGCGGCCGCGACAGCCAGGGCAGCGAGAACTTGCTGAGCAGAAAATACCAGTCGGGATGGCCCGCCCACTCCACATCCCAGGGATGCGCCAGATCGAACGGCAGCTTGATATCGCGCGCCATCAATTCGTCTGCGATTGCCCGGTTATAGATGCGGTGGATGGGGACCAGGCGGCCGGCGGAGTTGCGGTAGTGCAGTTTGTTTCCGACCGGCTCCAGGGTGGAGATGTCAACAACCGCAATGCCCAGACGCCCGGCTGTCACCTCAAAATCGGGCCGGGTCTTCTGGTGCTGGGGGTCCACCTCGGTGAGAACCACATTCTCAGGATCGTGCCCGGAAACGATGGTGTGCGCCAGCAAATCCCAGTACCCAGCCTCGTCCAATCCACTCAAAAAGACACCCAGATCGGCGGGCAGCGAGTAGATCTCGCGAAGCGCCGAAGAAAAGACAGACTGGAAGCCGTATACGGAGGGAAAAGCCTGGATTTCAACCAGCCTGGGGGCAAGTTTGCCGTCCGGAAACCTGACCAGGGCAAAATCGGCGGTGAGGAAATGCGGATGAGGCGTCTCGCAGGCTACGCGGTAGCCATTGGGAATTGCCTGCCTGGCCGCCGCAAGATACTCGGCATTGCCCATCAGGGTCCGCGCCAGGCATGCGCCCTGGGCCGCCATCTCATCAAGAAGCGAGAGGGGCATAAAGACTGGGGTTTCAGCGATGCGATACTCGATGGCCGTGCCGCATCGTTTCGCGAGCAAAGCCAGCAGAGACGCATAATTCCCCGCGGTGAATCTCTCGTTGAATTGGGAGCGCAGTTCGGGAATCAACGCTTCATCCTCACGCAATCATATTGTGTTCCTATCCAAGATAACGCGAGTCTGCCGTCGGGGAAAAAGACTCAAGTCCTTCGAGTTTTTGGTGGCCAAAGGGGCCGCGCCTGTTTCGCACAGCGGGACAGGAACCACGATTGCGACAATTTTTAGTGACTTTTTGGACACAATTGGTGCAATGACAACTTGCAAAATGGTTACTTTTGTTGTAGATGTTC
>CAIWFH010000185.1 GCA_903911925.1 uncultured Acidobacteriaceae bacterium | reverse complement strand
GTGAGAGCGTCCCAGATCAAGCAGCCAGCCGTAGCCGACCAGAAGCAGAATGAGAATGCCCCAGACCAGATGGTGGATGTGGAGCCCATGGACAACGACCCACTGGAAATGGCCCTCGTGATTGACGATGCGGTGCACGAGGAGGCGCACGCCTGCAAAAGTAATCAGGAAGGAAACCGAGGCGATGAACATGCGTCGACGGGGACGGTCAGGGATGGTGGAGCGGATGAGGAACCCAAGCCGGGTCAACTGCAGAAGCACCAGCAGTACAATGACAACCAGGCTGGCGAAGGCCAGCAGCATGAGCGCGCCGATTCCGGGCATATCCCATTGAAACATTGCGGGGCGGCCTTCCCAAGAGGGAACTGCGGGCAGGTCGTCCAGGGCCTGCGGCGTGAGCGCGGTCACGAATCTCCTTTACAAGACCGGAGTACACTGGATAAGGTGTCGAAACCGCGAAACGGGGCGGTAAAGACGGACCAATCAGGGAGTTTCCCCCCGCGCAGCCCACAGGGTAGCGCGAATTTGATGAGGAGATTTTGACCATGCGAGTTGCTTTGTTGACCGGTGGCGGCGATTGCCCCGGATTGAATGCTGTCATCTATGCCGCAGTGAAGAAGGGCATCAATACCTACGGGGATGAGTTCATCGGCTTTCTGAACGGCTGGCGCGGCGTGCTGGACAACAACTGGATTCCCTTGACGCTGGAGAAGATCGACGGCATCCAGTTGAAGGGTGGCACCATTCTGCACTCCTCGCGCACCAATGTGAAGAAGATCCCCGGCGGCATCGAGAAGGTCCAGGAAGTCCTGAAGGCCAACAAGATTGACGCGCTGATCGCCCTTGGCGGCGATGACACTCAGTCCGTCACGCTCTTCCTGAGCGAGAACGGCGTGCCTAGCGTGGGCGTGCCCAAGACCATCGACAACGACATCAACGGCACCGACCAGACGTTTGGTTTTGACACTGCCGTCTCCATCGCCACCGAAGCGGTTGACCGCATCCGCACCACCGCCGACTCGCACAATCGCGTCATCGTCATCGAAGTCATGGGCCGCGATGCGGGCTGGATCGCCTACGCCTCAGGCGTAGCCGGCGGCGCCGACGTTGTCCTGGTTCCCGAAAAAGAGATCGACATCGACCACGTGGCCAAGCTGCTCAAGTACAACTACGATCACGGCAAGCACTACGGCATTGTGGTAGTTGCCGAGGGCGTTCACCTGCCTGAAGTCGGCCAGGTTATCGGCTCAAAGCAAGTTGACTCATTCGGCCACGCGCGGCTCAGCGGCATCGGCGAGGCCCTTGCCGAACTTATCGAAGAGAAGACTGGCTTTGAAACCCGCAGCGTGAACCTGGGACACACCCAGCGCGGCGGCGTTCCTACGGCCTATGACCGCTTGCTCGGCCAGCGCTACGGTCTGCATGCCATTGACATGGTCCACGACAAGAAGTGGGGCCGCATCGCCGTGCTCAAGGGCCTTGACGTTACCGACATCACCATCAAGGAAGCCATCGCCACCAACCGCCGCCTCGACCAGCGCTTCTTCGACGTAATCGCCGACCTTGAAGCAAAGGTCTAACTCGGGGTTTTTCGCAGTCATGCAAAAAGCCATCCTCAAGGCGAGGGTGGCTTTTTGTTTCCGGCTCACATAAAGTGAGGCTGTGCTTTACCGCCTTTATAACTCGCAGGACCTCGAGGAGCTATATGCCATCGAGGATGTTTGCTTTGAGCCGCCCGAGCGCTTTGGCCGAAAATACATGGGCAGGCTCGTGGGGAGCCCGAACGGGGCAACGTGGATCGCCGAGCAGGACGGCCGGATGGTGGGTTTCGCCATCGTCGAATGGGCGCAGGACGCAGGCGAGCCGATTGCCTATATAGAGACCATTGAGGTGCTGCCCGCCCACCGGAGCCACGGAGCCGGCAGCCAACTCCTTACTTGCATCGAAGACTCGGCCCGCTCCGCGAATGCCGGCTGGATCTGGCTTCATGTGGATGCCGGGAACGAGGGCGCAATCCGGCTCTACGAGGCGCATGGATACGGCTGCGAAGGCACAGAAGAGAACTACTACGCACCCGGCCGCGCCGCCCTCATCTATGCCAAGCGGCTTGATTCCGAAACTGCGGCTTGAGCAGGCTGCGGATGCCTGCTGACAGTGCAGGCGAACTCAGTACCGCCAACTCGTCAGGTCCGCACCCGCGGGCGCCGTTTTCTTGATCTGCTCCAGAATCTTGGGCAGGTACATGGTGTTGTAGTGCAGGCGCGAGTAGGCGTTGGGCAGCGTCGGATCGCCATTCCAGCAATGTTCGGCGCGGGGACCGTAGGTCACTTCGCCGCCGTACGGTGGGTTCTTTGTCGAGTTAAGAAAGTCTTCCATGCGGTATACGGCATTGTTCAGAAAATACGTGTCGTCAGAGCCGACATAGATGTGAATCTTCCCGGCCAACTCGGGCCCGAGTTTCGCCCAATCGCGCTCCAGAATGGCTTCAAGGTCGTAGTGCTGCCGCCAGTACTCGGCCACCTTGTGGTCAATTTCACCGGTCGCCATGTCGAAAATCGGCGCCGGGTAGCCGTCCTCGCCCACCGGTCCGTAAACCGCCTGCCAGATGGCGAACTGCTCCCCTGATCGACCGTGATCGCCCAGCGCCAGTTCGTAGGCGGCGTCATCCTCGGTGGTGATCAGCGTGTGGCCCAGATAGTCGCGCATGTCCGGCTGCGGGATGCGCTTGTGCGCGCCCTCAATGTAGAAAGCATTCTTGTCGTTGTAGATGTCAATGTTGGTGTATTGGTGAAAATCGACCGGGTCGGGACAGGCGGCGAATGCGCCGTTGTAGTGGTCCGGATAGAATATCTGCACCGCCAGCGCCTCCCAGCCGCCTGTCGAGCCGCCGTACATAAACCGCGCCCAGCCCTGGCCAATCGCGTGGAACTGCTTCTCGATGGCGGGAATCAGCTCGTTCTCAATCGCATCGCCATAAGGGCCCACGTTTGCCGAGTTCACCGCATACGAGTCGTCGTAAAACGGATTGGCATGTTGAATCTTCACGATCAGCACCCGCGGGAAACCGGGCGCGGCCCACTGCTGGTAAAACTTGTACGCCTCCTGCTGCTGGATGCGGTTGTAACCGGCCAGGTGGAAGCGCTCGCTGTAGTCGGGCTTGAGGTTCGGGTCGGGCGGGGTGGTGCGGAAATCGTTGAAGTCGGTCACAAAGTGGTCGTGAAAGATGATCAGCGGGAAGCGCGCCTCCGCGTGCGCGTCAAAGCCCTCCGGCACCAGCACGATTGCGCTCACAAACATGGGCCGCCCCCAGAACTTGGTCAGCGCTGCGCTCTGGATGCGAATATGACGGACATACTTCGTGTCAGACGGTGTTGTGATAGGCGGGATCACTTCGGTCAGTGAAACGGAGATTGTGCCGCCCGGCTTGACCGTAATCTTCTGCGGCTTGGAGTAGAGATTTCCCGGCGAGTTGTTCCACTGCTGCCCCTCGCCCTGGTCCATGTGCAGCTTCACGGTCATGCCGTCGCCACGATGGAAGGTCTCGTACTTGTTCAGCACCGCCTGCACGGTGTACTCGCCCGGCGGCACGTCCTTGAGGCTGCGGATCGGGTAGCCCCATGCGCTCGCGTCCACCAAGGCGGCCTGCCCCGCCTGCCATCCGTCCACCGTCAGCCCAAAGACCATCTGCGAACGCGGCGAGTCGTCAATCTGGTTCCGCGGCTCGTCGCCCGGGTCCGTGGAGAGCAGCAGCAGGAGGCGCCCGTCAAGCGGTTGCGCACTGTTGCTTTTGGGGAAAGTGACGGAAAAGGACTGGGCTGCAGAGGCAAGGGGGAACAGCAGGACAACGAGGGCGAGGGCTATGCGCTTCATGGTGGCTAGTTTACAAGGCCAAGGCGCGTTCCTCGGCAGAGATTTGTGGTATCCCAGGTCTCAGAATCGAGACCTGGGGCACCCAGCTTTTCAGTGGCATTCTGATTCCGAACGCCTTTACTTGTTATCCGCCTGCGTGCTCTTGATAAACGCCGCGACGCGATCATGCAATTGCTTCAGGCTCTCGTCCCGCACGTAAACCATATGCCCTGACTCGTACCAGTCATATTCAATGTTCTTGGCAAGCGACTGCGGGATGGGCAGATGCTTGTCCTCGTAGACTGCGGCGAAGAACGGCGTGGCCAGGTCGTAGTATCCGCCGTTGACCATCACGCGCAGCCGCGGATTGATCTTCATGGCTTCAGCCAGATCTGGCGCGACATTCAGGTTGATGGGGTTGCCCCTGTGAGCCAAACTCCAGGGAAAGCCGTTCCCAAACAAGGCTTCGGGCAGGTAGGTCTGGCCTTCTCCGTACTTCAGGTCGCGGCGCACGTAGTCGTTGAAGAGCGAAACGTAGGCCGAGGAGATTGCCGAACTCTGCGGGTCGTAATCGGCTCCCTGGCTGAGAGGGTCGATGTGGGGGCCTGAGAAGCGGGTATCAAGCCGTCCGGTGGTCAGGTCCTGGTCATCCTGGAGATTCTTCTCGAACTCCCCGCCGTTGATGCGCAGGTTGCCCTTCAGCAGGTAGGCAACGGGCAGGCCGATGTATTCGTGCAGTTTTTCAGCCACCTGCTGTTTTTCCTCTTTGCTCAGGTCGGTGCCCAGGGCCAGTGCGTGCGAGTAAGGCCCCATGGCGAAATCTTCTACCTCTTTGAGGAAAGGCTCCAGCGCCGCCGGCTGCTGAGGCAGTTTCTTGTGATACGCGGCTGTCGCGGCAAAGGTGGGCAGGGCCAGTACGTAAGGCAAGTCAACGCCCGGGTTGCCGGTGGGGAAGTCAATATCGGTCGTGAAGTTGAAGATCTGCGAGAGCAGGATGACGCCGTTGAGGTCGATGCTCTTGCGGTTCTCCAGAATGTCCGACAGCACCGCCGAGCGCGTGGTGCCGTAGCTTTCGCCAAAGATGTACTTGGGCGAATTCCAGCGGTTGTACTTGGTGATGAAACGGGCAATGAAGCGGGCAAAGGCGTTGGCGTCCTCGTCCACGCCCCAGAAGGCCTTTTCGGCGTCCTTGCCAATGAGGCGGCCAAAGCCGGTTCCAGGCATGTCGATGAATACCAGGTCGCTCGTGTCGAGCAGGGTATTAGCATTGTCCACCATCTTGTAGGGCGCGGCGGGCAGGTGCTGGTCGCCCTCGGTGATCACATGTTTGGGTCCGAGCGACCCCATGTGCAGCCAGACGGTCGAGCTGCCCGGGCCGCCGTTATAAAAGAAGGTCACAGGGCGGTCTTCAGCTTTCGCGTCCTTCTTGAAGTATGCCACGTAAAACATTCGGGCGAAAGGAGTTGCGTCCTTCGGCTCCTTGGGCTCGCCGTTGGCTAGCTGGCTGCCGGCCTGTGGCTTGCCGTCCTTGTCGAGTTGCGAATCCTGTGCGTCCGTCGATCCGACAGTCAGCGTGCCGGCAATGGCCGTGTACGCAATCTTCTGGCCGCCGACTTCGACAGTTCCCTGGGTTGTAACCTCGGCGGGAGGGGTCTTCTCGGCGTCCTTGTCGGCGGGCTTGGCTGCGGACTTGTCAGCGGCCGCGGCTTTGGCTGAGTCATCGTCGGCGCGCACCAGGGCGGGCAGAAGGAGCAGAGACGCCGCAACCAGAGCGGCAGAGAAGCAGTGTTTGAAACGCATCAATTTGTCTCCATGTGAGGGATTGGGGCGAAGGGACAGTATAGTTCGTTGACGACAATGATGGTTGAGGAGTTATCAATCATGGCCGGGGAAACGGCAGAATTTGTGACGGATCGCGCGAAAATGTCCTTGAGAAATGCCGGGTTTCAGGATGCGAGCAGGCGCGGACAGATCCGCGCCTCGTCCATCAAACATTCGCCCTACTTCTGCCACTCGTTGAACGGCTGCTTTTCCGTGATGCGCGGCCGGTTTTCGGCTTGCAGTTCCTTGGCCACCTGTTCCACTTCGCGGAAGACGCGCAGCAGGTTCCCGCCCAGAATCTTGCGGCAATCCTCGGCGGAGTAGCCGCGCGCCATCAGCGCCTCGGTAATCTTGGGCAGGTCGGCGGCGGAGTCGATACCCTCTGGCAGCTGGCCGGCCACGCCGTCAAAGTCCGAGCCCAGGCCTACGTGGTCCACTCCGGCTACTTTTGCGATGTGGTCGATGTGGTCAATGAGCACCGACAGCGGCGGACGCGGAATGCGGTCGGCAAAAGGCTTCTGTACCTTCGCGATGTCCTCGTAGGTCACCTCTTTGCCCTCGACCTTGGCCTTGGCTTTCATTTCTTCAACAGCCTTGTCGGCTTCGGGTTTTATCTTCAGTTGCGCGTCGCGCCAGGCCTGCGAAAGGAACCCGTTGTAGAAATTCACCTGCACCACGCCGCCCTTTGAACCCGGGCCGCCGGAGTTGGCGACTGCGGTGAGCATGGTGTCGGTCATGTTGCGCGGCGCATCGCACAGCGCGCGGGCCGCTGAGTGCGAAGCGATCACCGGCGCCCTTGAAATGACCAACGCCCGGAAGAAGGTGCGGTCGGAGACGTGGCTGATGTCCACCATCATGCCCAGCCGGTTCATCTCGTACACCACGTCCTTGCCGAACTCGGTCAGGCCTTCCTTGGTGTGCGTCACGGACTTGTCGTCGATGTCTCCCGACGAGTCGGCCCAGCCGTTGGAGTTGGCCCAGGTGAGGGTCATATAGCGCACGCCCAGCGCGTAGTACTGGCGCAGCAGTGGGATGGAGCCCTCGATGGAGTGGCCGCCCTCAATGCCCATCAGCACGGCAAATTTGTGAGTGCGGTGGGCGTACTCGATGCCTTCCGGGGTTGCCACAAACATCAACTGCTTGGGGTTTTTGGCTACCTGCTGCTTGACGGAGTCAATAAGTTCCAGGGTCCGGCGGGCGTACTGGCCTTTGTACAAGGCAGGCTCAACCCAGATGGAGAAGAACTCGGCGCCCAGGTTGCCCTTCCGGGCGGACTCCAGGTTGAGATTGCCGCCGTTGAGCGGGCCGGCGAAGTCGAAGTTCTCATCCACAAAGCGCTGCGGAGTGTCGGCGTGGGTGTCAACCACCAGTGCCGAGCGATGAAAGCTCTCCGGGCTTTGGGTCTTTGAATTGGTTTTGTGCAAGTTTGTCACCGGGGTCTGGGCGCAGATGAAGGCGGGAATGGCGAAAAGCAGCAGGGCTGGCGAGGCAAGTAAACGCATAGGCTTGGCGACAGTATAGAACGGCCAACCCGAAGACCTGCTTCGAATTCCGCATGTACACTGGACTCGATATCCGCGTGGTCCGTCAGCTTGACTCAATGCAATTGCCGGGGCTTGCACAATCGAGGCGAAATGGGATCGACAGTTTCTTCGGCCGGTGATCCGGCCAAGGCGCCGGAAAAGAAGCCGGCCGCAGCATCTTCAGGCGTGCTGATGGCCGGGGGCATTCTGGCCCTGCTGGCGGCCGCGGTTTATCTGCTCCGCACCAATCCAACTAGTGGGTTATGGGCGCAGGGCTACGATCCAACCGGGCATTGGCAGCTATCAACCCTGCTTGCGGCGCTGCCCGTAGTTGTGCTGCTGGGGGCCATGGCTGGCCTGCGTCTCAAGGCGCATGTTGCCGCAGTCCTTGGCCTCGCCGCTGCCCTGGCCGTCGCCATCGCCGTCTTCCAGATGCCGGCCCGGCTTGCTTTGACCGCTGCCGCCTATGGTGCGGGCTACGGCATATTTCCAATTTGCTGGATCATTCTGCCGGTGATTTTTCTTTATCAACTCACGGTGAAGACGGGCAGGTTCGAAGTGCTTCAGCAGAGCCTGACCAACATCACCGATGACGGGCGACTGCAACTGCTGCTGATCGCATTCGCGTTCGGCGCATTTTTTGAGGGAGCGGCGGGCTTTGGAGCGCCGGTAGCCGTGTGCGGGGCGATCCTCATCGGTCTCGGATTTCGCCCCATTCAGGCGGCCGGCCTGTCACTGCTGGCCAATACCGCCCCGGTGGCCTTTGGGTCGCTGGGCATTCCGGTTCTTGCGTTGCACGCAGTCACCGGACTGGATGTGATGGTGCTTTCAAAAACAGTTGCCGTTATGATGGCGCCATTCTCTTTTCTGGTTCCGTTCTGGCTCGTCTGGGCCTATGCCGGATTCCGCGCCATGCTTGAGGTTTGGCCGGCAATTCTGGTCACGAGTGTAACTTTTACGGGGACACTGTTATTCATGGGCACCTTCAAGGGTCCATGGCTGGTGGATATCACGGCCGCCACCTCGGCAATTATTGCGTTGGTAGGTTTTCTGCGCTTCTGGAAGCCAAAACGGGTTCTCAATGCGCGGGGCGAAGACGTATCCGGCCAGTCGCGCCTGCGGTTTGAGCACGGAGCGGGTGGAACCTTCAGCGCCTGGCTGCCGTGGCTTGTTCTGGGGCTGGTGGTATTCGCGTGGGGCATACCGCAGTTCTCCCATTGGGTGGACCAGAAGACCTCGATGCGGATTGCAGTCACTGGCTTGCACAATATTGTTGAGCGTGTTCCGCCTGTCGTGGCCCGTCCGGCCGCCGAGCCCGCAATCTTCAATCTGAACTGGCTCGCGGCCACCGGGACGGGGACCCTTCTGGCCGCAATTCTTGCCGGATTTCTTATGGGACTTGGTCCGGGCACGTTGGCCAGGGCGCTCGCAAAGACGGTATTCAGCATCCGGTTTACGGTGATCACCATCGCGGCAATGATGGCGCTGGGTTTCGTTTCGCGCTACTGCGGGCTGGATGCGACGTTGGGCCTGGCGTTTGCCCGCTCCGGCGTCCTGTATCCGTTTTTTGGCACGCTGATCGGCTGGATAGGTACGGCGACCACAGGGTCTGACACGTCGTCGAACGTGCTCTTTGGCAGTCTCCAACAGATGACGGCCCAACAAATCGGCGTTTCTCCGGCGCTGATGGCGTCGGCCAACTCGGTAGGCGGCGTGATGGGCAAAATGATTGCAGCGCCCAGCATCGTGGTGGCCAGCACCGCCACGCAGAGCTACGGTCAGGAAGGAACCATCCTGCGCTACGTCTTCCTGCACAGCCTTGCGCTGGCTTCGCTGGTGGGCGTGTTTGTCTACCTCATGGCCTATGTGGCTCCATTCACGTCGCTGGTGGCAAAGTAGGGCAGGCCCGCCCCCTGGCCGCCGGCAGCGATGCGCTTACACCATTCGCTCCGAAACTGCGTCAATGGATGGTGTAGCCAGCTGCGCGGCATTCGTAGGAGAATCAAAAAGCCCTGCGCCGCAAGCCGCCAGGAAGCATCTCAGAACGACGGAGGGGGTCGAGTTCATGCGTTTATCTGAAGCTCAGTTGAAGCAATACGACGCCGATGGGTTTCTCATCGTTCACGATCTATTCAAGGCCGAGGAATTGAAGGGGCTGCAGGACGAGATCGACGGCCTGGTTGACGATCTGGCCCGGCGGCTGCAGGGGGCAGGGAAGATTACCAACCTTCATGCCGACAAGAGTTTCTACTATCGGCTCACCGCGTTGGAAAGGGATTTTCCGGGCGCAGCGGTGCTGATCCACATTGGCGGCATACTCAAGCCGCAACTGGCCGCGTTGTGGTCCTCGCCCAAACTGCTTGAAATGATCGAACAAATTCTTGGGCCGGAGATCATGGGGCACCCGGTGTGGAACCTGCGCTCCAAGGCGCCTTCGCACGTGTTGTCGACGGTGCCCTGGCACCAGGACACGGCTTACCTGGCCGCCGGCGCCGAGCATACCTTTCAGCCCACAGCCTGGATTCCCCTTATCGACGCTGACTCGGAAAACGGCACCATCCAGGTCCTGAAGGGCGGGCACAAGTCAGGCAAGGTGTTCCAGCATCAGCTCGAAAACAAGAAGGCCAGCAAGGCTTCCTGGTATCTATATATTGAAGACGCCGATCTGCCGCCGGGCGAAATCGTCACCTGCAACATGCCCCTGGGTTCGGTGCTGCTGCTCAATCAGCTGGTGCCGCATCGCAGCACTGAAAATCGCTCCGACCGCATTCGCTGGAGCGTTGATCTGCGCTGGCAGCGTCCCGGGGAACCGCACGGGCTGGAAGGCGTGAAGGACCCCATCCTGATGCGCACCGCCAAAGATCCCTCGTACACGATCGATTGGGAGGCCTGGGCCAAAACCAGCCGCAACGCCATTGAGATCGGCAGGGCCGACAAGGCCATGGAGATGAAAGACGAATTTAACGCCATGGTTTCGGGGCCCTGGATGGATCGCTGGCGGTAACCTAAGCTGCCGGGATGGCATCCGGCAGATGCCATCCTTTTCAATCGATCAGGCATCGTATTCGCAAGTCGGTGGTCCCGCAGGATAGGCGAGACAGCCTGAAAAGAGGCATACGATGAACAGTCCCAAGAAATGCGCCAATCCTGTTTGTTGTTGCGTTCCACTTGAACAGGCAAAGTACTGCAGCGCATTCTGCGAGGGCACCGCGGGCCAGACGGTAATGGTTTGCCACTGCGGGCACCCCGGTTGCGCGGGTGACGCCACAAAAGCTTGAGCTCTGTTCCGGCTGCTTAGCACGCCGAAAAGCTGCAGGTCATGGTAGCTCAGCGCATCCCCTCGCAGCGGTGCACACTTGGGGAATGAAAAAGATATTTCTTGGCGTAATGCTCTTCTTCTGTCTCGCGGTTCCCTATGCGGCGCAGGCGCAGGTTGTGGTGGTGGTCCATCCCCATCATCACCATCACCACTACCATCACCACCACCCCCGCAACAACCAGTAACCTGCACTATCGGGTGATGATTATGACTCAGGCAGACTCGCCCTTGCCGTCTTCTTTCCTCCTGAATAGGGACGGCAGGGATGAGATTCGTCTGAGGTCAACTCAGACTTGAAGCGCGATATCGAACGTCTCTTCTCACGGCTTGCTCTTCCAGCGAATCGAGCGCGAAAAATCCAGTGAAAGCGTAAGCCCTGGAGTATCTCCGCCAATGCTCATGGCCACCGCGGGCTCCATGAAGAGCGAACGCGTCAGCAGCCACGTTGTCCCGAATTGCAGGGCATAGTTTTCGCGCTGAGGCGGGATTGAGACGCCATCCGGCGACTGGTAGTTGCGGTAGGTGCCCACGAAACCAGTGGATAATGCCAGGGATTCGTTGATTGCATACGTGTAACCAACTTGAAACCCGACATTCTGCTTTGCCAGCGAAAACCGTGAGTCGCCCGGATTGATGTGCACTCCGTAAAGGTATGTAAGCCCGGTGAAGAGCACCGCGGGATCGTAGCTCTTGGACAACACCAGGCCGCCACCTACAGCGCTGTCGCCGGCTCCCGTGGGCACAACTCCGTCAATGCTCCACACAATCGTCGGTTTCCGTATCGCCTCACGCCCCGCAACGCCCAGCAGTGAAAGGGAAGCGTCGTCCGCGATTCCAAACTTTGTTGTAGTGATGAGCGGCGAACTCGTGCCGGATACCGAAGCGTCGGTAAAAGTGGTCGTTCGCCGCCAGGTGGCGGGCGCCAACACCGTAAGCTGCAAATCGTCCTTCAGGCCATAGCGCAGCGTTCCACTCACGCCCATGTCCTTTTCCTCCATGCGAATCACCGGCACCAGCGTCTGCGCGCTTTTGCCGTAAACAGCGCCGAACTCGATTGTGGCTGCGCCGCGGCCCAGCAGGACGCGCTCATCGCGTAAAGCAATGGCCTCGCTGGTAGGTGTCGAAGGCCGTTCGCCCAGGGTGGTCTGGGCCGGCGCGGTCTCAATCCCGGTTGCCGCCGAGGGCCGCGCGACGGGCGACGCTGGCGTCATGCCCCTCGCCGTGATGCCGGCCAACTCGTGCTGCAGCGTTTCTGCACGTCCCAGCCCGCTTACCACGGTCATCTCTTTGGCCGCTCGCGCGAACTGTTCTCCTTTCAGCCATTCGATCAGTGCGTCGTGGCCGAATCGCCAGGCATCCCCGACACGGCGGGCCGGGATGAGCTGGGACTCGGCCATAGCCTTGACAACATCGGGCGGCACCCTCAGCAGCTCGGCCGCTTCGTCCAGGTTCAGCACTTCGGGGCCCAGCGCAGACTGGCCTGTCGCCGCAGTTGAAGCGAGCCACAAGGCGGCCGCCATCACACAAGCACAGGAAATTACGTACCAGGGAAACTGCGTGCGGGGCTTTCGATTCAAACCGATCACCTCGTCGGAGCCGTCAAGGGGAACGGCTTTCCAATTTCACTCATTCTTTCCGCGCTTAGTACTTCGATAGGGAGCCTGGTTCCAACGGCGAGTTGCAATTGAAAGCGATCGGGCCAAACCCCGCCGGCCTTTTCAACGGCGAAGATGATGCCTCGCCCCGATTTGTCCGCCCACATGTCGAGAAAGCGGTACATGGGCATGCGCACGTTTCCCAGCGTCGGATCGGCCATGTACACACGGTCGCCGCGAACGCCTTTGAACACGGCGAAGTGGTTGTATCCGTGGGGCTTGATGTAGACGATGACGGGATATGAGAGCCTGGCGAACTGGGCCCCCTGGATGCGGAACCCCTGCGCCTTGAAGCCGCGCTTTTGCGCCAGTTGCTGCAGGTCGAAGAGCGATAGGCCGTCATGCTGTAGCGATGTCAGTTGCTCGTGGGATAGCGGCTCAATCAGTTGCCGTAGCAGCGCATCTTCGGTCACCGGCTCATTGAGTCCATAGGTGAGCAGTGTCGCCAGGGAGGCCGCCCCGCAGGAGTAGTCGAAACCTTGTTTCACCACACCTGCGTCGCGCATGGCTTTCAGCGATCTGACGTGAATTTCCTCGCGGGCGCTACCGGCGTTGACAACGACCTGTGAGACGGCGCACACGCTCAAGCCGGTCCAGGCGGCGAATGCGATCAACGCGAGTGCGGCTATCGGGTTGAATCCGCTTTCACGGCCCCTGTGGGCGCGTCTCAATTGGAGAGCTTTCGTAATTCGCAATTGAATGACTTTTCCCCCAGCCGTTGCCGAACCGCTGTGGCCGCTGCGCTGCGCACGTGGGCCACCTTGACTGTGGCCCATGTGCGATTCGTGAAGTGAGGATTAACCAAGGAGGGTTACTTGCAAGACTTGCAGGCGGTCAGGATGCCGAGCTTTTTGAATGCCGCGTTAATGGCTACGGCATTGGTGCTGAAGTAGGCAGCCAGCTTCAAGTCGGCGGCCTGCAGCTTTGGCGCTTTGGCCAATTTGGCTGCTTCGGCGGTCAGGGCGGCCGCGATGTCGTAAGCGTTCAACTCGCCAGACACCGCGTGCATTTCCTGGACGGTCAAGGGCTGTGCGTCTAGGCCCTGAATGGCTGAAAATTGGCCCTGGTCCGCGGCAAACGCCGTGGAACAAAGCAGCGCGCTGCCGAGCAATGCAACAGCAGCAGTGAAAGCGCAATTTTTGATATTCAAAATGTCCCTCCTGATTTTTTCGCAGTACTTCGCCTGCAGAATCGTGATTCCGTTCTTGCTGGTCTTGCGTTGTTTGGGGACGTACGACCTGGTTGAGTCTTCAATATGTATAAGCGAGTCATGAAGATGTGCAACTTGATTATCAGCAAAGTTGTAAACATTTCCTTGCTGCGCGCCCACTCTGCGCACCTGGCATCCCGATGCAGCAAAGTTCGCTGGGTAACGCCGCAATCAAGGTCGAAGATGGCTAGTCCATGACAGAGGCAGCAAAGCGATTCTTTGCGCGCGTTCACGGCAGCGAATCATAACCTTCTTCGCAGAAAACTCTTGACATGCACTTGGCGATTTGCAAGACTCTCGGACTGTAAGTTCAAGACGAGCGCGGGTGGACAGATATTCCCCTGGCTAGACTGCTGTGTCGTCCGTTCAAGAAGCCCGGCGTTTTCAAATACCGCGGGAACAAGTGAAAGCGAGTAGCTGCCTGGCCGATTGTCAGTTGAAAAGTCAACCCTAGCGCACGCCTTCGATCCAACGAAGCAAACTGTCAGTGAGTCGGGCTCAGGTAAATCCGCGAGACCGGTTAGTGGCTCCGATTCAAGATACAGCTCAAACCTGAAATATCGAACTGGGCGCATCACGAAAGGCCCTCGCTAGAAGCTGTAGTAAGCCTCGGATCGCGGCAAGGGGAGTGGTGTGCTTCGAGAAGATACTGGCTCTTAAAACAGCGCGAACGTTAGTTGATTCGCTCGTCCCTAAAGTGGATCGGTCGCTGCGGATGATTGATAAGAATCGACAATTGTTTTCGAAAGCAAACGATCAAACATGAGGTGGATGATGAAGAGAAGGTGGATACAGAAGGGATCAACAGACACCCTTCTTAGAACCGCGTGTTCGACTTGCAGCGCCCTTGCGCTGGCTCTCACCCTTTCCGTGCTGGCTGTTACTGCAACGCAAGCACAGACTTACAGCGTCGTTTACCGGTTTACGGGAACCAACGGAGATGGAAGCAACCCGCTCGGCGGAGTAATGACTGACTCCTCCGGCAACATCTACGGGTTCACACCGTCTGGCGGGTCTGGGTACGGCACCGTGTACAGGGTCGACACCGCCGGCAATGAAACCATTTTGCACGCCTTTAACCTCACTGACGGCTCAGGGCCACAGGGGAGCCCGGTTATGGACTCCGCCGGGAATATCTACGGTGTTACGGGGGCTGGCGGAGGGCTGGGTAACGGAACAGTGTTCAAGTTGGACACGTCGAAAAACCTTACCGTGCTTTACAACATGGATGCCCAGTCCCGCGCCGGATTGATCATCGACTCAGCCGGCAACCTCTATGGGACTTCGTACCTGGGAGGGGTGAACGGCCTCGGAAGCGTGTTCAAGATTGATACTGCGGGCAACGAGACAACTTTGCATAGCTTCGACGATTTTGACCCGGTCACGCCGGGCGGGATTCTGCCTGTTACTCGCCTGACGCTGGATGCGGCCGGCAACCTTTACGGCACGACGCAGGATGGCGGAGCCAATGGCTATGGAACCGTCTTCAAGTTGGACACCAACGGAAACAACTATGTTCAACTCCACGACTTCACCAGCACGGACGGAGCCTATCCATCGGGAAGCGTGACTCTGGATGCGGCCGGCAACATTTACGGCACTACGTTGGACGGTGGCGTGAACGACGTTGGGGTCGTGTTCAAGATAGATACCACAAGCGCCTTGACTGTTCTGCATTCCTTTGCGATCACTGATGGCGCCCACCCCGTCGGAGATCTTGCCAGGGATTCTGGAGGCAGCCTCTATGGCACTGCCGAGGACAATGGAGGAACTCCGCTTGGTGCTGTCCAAGGCGCGGTCTTCAAACTCGATACCGCGGGCAACCTCACGATACTTCATGGGTTCACCAACTACCCGGATGGAGCCCAACCAAGCGCCGGCGTGTTTATTGACTTGGCGGGTAACCTGTATGGCACCACCACGTGGGGCGGCACCCTACCTCCCGGTAACGGCACGGTCTTCAAAATTGCCGCGCCCAGCCAGCTTCAGGATTTCACCGCGCAGGTTGCTGTAGTAAGGCTGCTGCACTCCACCGGCATCGCCGGGCAGTTCTTGCCGAGCAACCCAATCAATCCGCTCACAGACGCACTCACATTGTCAGTAGCTGGAACAAATAGCCGCAGCTACGTCATCACGCCAGGCTCCTTCAGGAGTTTCCTCGGCGGGTACGCCGCCAGTGCTGTCTCTGGATCGACAAAGTTGACGATGATTCTATCGCCACTCAGGAATGGGAAGTGGAGCTATTCGGCTGCTCTTGCTGGCTTCGTTCCGGGTTCCACATCAGTAACCGTCAGCCTGTCCATCGGTGGTCAAAGTGGAAGCGCCACCGTCACCGCGGTCGTGTACTAGCACTCTGATCACCGGTTACCGCTTGCTCGGCGGGAGGCGAAGCATTTCTCCCGCCGAGTTTTTCAGCGAAGGCGGCTTTTTCCTCAGCTCGGCCGGATTTCAACTGGCTCTCGAGTCACTCCCGACATCGGCTCGGCGACTAGAATCAATATAGCCATGGCCGAATTCACGCACCTCCATTTGCACACCGAGTACTCCCTCCTCGACGGCGCCTGCGACGTTACCAAGCTGGTTGACCGAGTCGCCGCGCTGGGCCAGACCTCCGTCGCCATGACCGACCACGGCAACATCTATGGGGCCGTCCACTTTTTCGCCGCCGCCAAAGAGAAGGGAATCAAGCCCATCCTGGGCTGCGAGTTGTACGTGTGCAAGGCGGAGGACCACCGCGTCGAATCGCCAAAGGACACCTACAACCACTTGCTGGTACTGGCCCAGGACGAAGAGGGATACCGTAACCTGATCCGGCTTACCTCGGAGGCTTCGCTCAATGGGTTCTACCGCAAGCCGCGCGTCAGCAAGCAGTATCTAGCCGAGAACTCGAAGGGCCTGATTGGCTTTTCAGGCTGCCTGAGCGGCGAGGTGTGCGAAGCGCTGCTGGGCGAGGCCAAGTATGAGAATCTGTCGGCCGAGGCACGGTACTCGGCAGCCAGGGGCGTGGCCCAGCAATACGAGGACATCTTCGGCAAGGGCAATTTCTATCTCGAAATCCAGAACCAGGGCCTTGAACAGGAGCACCGGATACAGGAAGCGCTGTTCCGTATGGAAAAGGAGATGGGGATTCCGCTGGTGCTCACCAATGACTCCCATTACCTCTGCGGCGAAGATTCGCATGCCCACGACGTGATGCTCTGCGTGCAAACCGGCTCGAAGATTCATGACGAAAGCCGGCTCCGGTTCGACTCCGATCAGTTCTTTGTCAAGAGCGCCGACGATATGGGGCGAATCTTTCCCGATTCGCCCGGTGTCCTCACGCGGACCATGGAGATTGCCGAGCGGTGCAACCTGAAGCTGCATCCGGTGGACAATCCGTTTCCCGAATTCGCGGTTCCCGATGGGCACACTATCGACAGCTATTTTGAGGAGGTGTGCCGCGAAGGTTACAAAAAGCGGATGGAAACCGCTGTTCGCCAACTTGAATTGCGCGGCGTATTGCGGAACCAGGCCGCAAAGTATGAAGCCCGTTTGAACTTCGAAATTGGCATCATTAAGCAGATGAAGTACTCGGGCTACTTCCTGATCGTGTGGGACTTCATCAAGTACGCGCGCGACAATGGAATTCCCGTTGGTCCGGGCCGCGGTTCCGGTGCGGGGTCGCTGGTGGCGTATGCCATGGAGATCACCAACATCGACCCGCTGCAGAATGGACTACTCTTTGAGCGATTCCTGAATCCGGAGCGCGTCTCCATGCCTGATATAGACGTGGACTTTTGCCAGAATCGGCGCGGCGAGGTCATCGAATACGTGACCCGCAAATACGGTCGCGACCAGGTTGCGCAGATCATCACCTTTAACACCATGGCGGCAAAGGCGGCCATCAAGGACTGCGGCCGGGCCATGGACATGCCTTACGGCGACGTGGACCGGATCGCGAAGCTTGTTCCGCCAACCGTGGGGATGACCATTGACAAGGCACTCGAAGATGTTCCCGACCTGCGCAAGGCCTACGACAATGACGTGCAGATCAAGGAACTGATCGACACCGCGAAGAAGCTCGAGGGCCTGGTCCGCGGCTCCGGCGTTCATGCGTCCGCTGTCGTGATTGCGCCGCGGCCGCTGATTGAACTGGTGCCCTTGGCCAAGACCAAGAACGACGAAATCGTCACCGCCTACGACATGAAGGCCGTCGAAAAGATGGGCCTGCTCAAGATGGATTTCCTGGGGCTGACGACACTGACGGTAATCGACGATTGCCTCAAGCTGATCGAGAGCACCCGCGGAGAGAAGCTTGACATTGAAGCGATCGCCCTCGACGACGACCAGACCTACAAAAGGATCTTTCACACTGCGCTTACTTCCGGTGTGTTTCAGTTTGAATCCAGCGGAATGTGCGACGTGTTGCGGCGTTACAAGCCGGATTCTGTTGAGGACCTGACGGCGCTCAACGCGCTCTACCGCCCCGGTCCGATCCAGGGCGGAATGATCGACGACTTTATCGAGCGCAAGCTGGGACGGCGCAAAGTGGAGTACATGCTGCCGGAGCTTGAGGGAATTCTCAAAGAGACGCTCGGCGTCATCGTCTACCAGGAACAGGTGATGCAAATCTCCAACGTCCTGGCCAGCTACTCACTGGGCGAGGCGGACCTGCTGCGCCGCTCGATGGGCAAAAAGAATGCCGAGGCCATGGCCGAGCAGCGTGACCGCTTCATGGACGGCGCCGACAAGCTGGGCCATCCGAAGAGCACAGCCGGCGAGATCTTCGACCAGATGGAGAAGTTTGCCGGGTACGGATTCAACAAGTCGCACTCGGCCGCTTATGCGCTGCTTGCCTACCAGACAGCCTATTTGAAGACCCATTACCCCATGGAATTCATGGCCGCTCTTCTCACGTCGGAAACGTCCAAACCCGAGAACGTCGTGAAGTACATCGGCGAGTGCAAGGAGATGGGCATCAGCGTCGAACCGCCGGACGTACAGGTATCCGGCGCGCAATTTACGCCGCACGGCGAAGCGATTCGCTTTGGCCTGGCAGCGGTCAAGAACGTGGGCGGCAACGCCATCGAGTCCATCATCAAGGCGCGTGCAGAAGTGGGCGGGCGATTCTCCAGCTTCTGGGAATTCTGCGAGAAGGTCGATCTCCGCGTGATGAACAAGCGGGTGATCGAGTCTTTGATCAAGGCTGGCGCGCTTGACTCGATCGGCTCGCGCGCGTCATTGATGAAGGCCGTAGATATGGCGATGGAGCAGGCGCAGAAAGCGCAGCGCGACGCGGCGCAGGGACAAACAGGGCTGTTTGGGATGTTCGATGAAGGGCCAAAGGCGGGCCGTGGCGGCAACGACCTGCCGCGCGTACCTGACTGGGACGAAGGCGAGCGGCTGAAGAACGAAAAGGAAGTCCTGGGCTTCTTCGTGTCCGGTCATCCCATGGATAAGTACGCCGAAAAGTTGCGCAACCTTCCCGGCGTGATTTCAACCGCCGAGGCATTGGAGCGCAAGCCGCCGGAAAAACGTTGGGGAACGCAGAGCGATCCGGCAGACGAACTCCAGGTGGCGGGCATCATTCACGGGCTGCGGGTACAGAAGAGCAAGCGCGACCAGAAGCTCTACGCGCAGGCGGCGCTGGAGGATGCAAACGGCAAGATTGACCTGATCTGTTTCGCGCGCGACTACGAGCGCCTTTCAAGTCAGTTGAAGATTGAAGCGCCGGTGCTTGTTCGCGGCGTGCTGATGGGTGAAGAAGATGCCGCGCCCAAGATCGCCGTCAGCTCGGTTCAGTCGCTCGATGAGGTGCAGGTAAAGCTGGCCGGCGGCGTGCGCATCCGCATCAATCTTGATCTTGCCGGCGAAGAGATGTTTATCGCACTCAAGAGCGCGGTTGACGCAGCGCCGGGGCCAGGCAAGGTCATGCTGCACCTGAAAAAAGAGGGCGAGTACGAAGTTATTCTCGAGCCCGAGGGCATGAGCGTTGCTGCCGATCGCGGCTGGGTTGAGCGGGCAGAGGAGCTTGTGGGTAAGGGAAAAGTGCAGTTGATGGGCTAGTTGCCAGCGCCTGCGCAACGAACCACGCACATCGATATTCCTCAGAACCTACACCAACCGCGCCACCGCCGGGATGCGGCGAATGGTTGCCGCCGTGAGCCAACTCAGCGCAAGCGCGCCGCCAAATACGAATACCGCCTTCGCCAGCGCGGGCAGCGAGGCCGGCAGCAGCGCGTGTTGCAGCCAACTCACGAATGCGTAATGGACCAGGTAGATTGCGTAGGAATTTGTGCTGAGACTGTCAAACCATTTTGAACGCGACCTTGCGAAGCGGAGAAACAACGCCAGGAAGGCGAAGCATGTGGTCGCGCAACTGAGTACGAATCCTGCGTAGATCGCGGCAGCCCATAGCTTGGACTGATACGCGAGAGCGCCGCCAACTATGTTGACTGAGGTGGTAAGAGCTAGTGCAGCCAGCGATGCCAGAACCCATAAGGTCCAGCGCCGAGCGAGTTTTCCATCCACTGCAAGCAGGCCGCGGTTCGTGCCGAACGCTCCAACATCGACGCCAATCAGGAAGTATGCGAGGTAATGAAAGATGCGGCTGGTCTGGAAGCTGAAAGGGCCAATCGCTGTCCACGCGAGTGAAGAGAAGTGCAGCGCCATGGGTATGTAAACCACGGCGGAAATGGCAGCCAGCGCCCAGAAGGACCGCGCAGGCTTGCGGTCCGCGGAAGAAGTTAGCGAGCCGAGCGCGCTGCCCCAGCGCGGCACTAGAAGAAACAAGAGAGCCGCGATGCAGTCGAACGCCAGCAGTAGCCAGATAAACCACGCCGGCCCCGCCGGCCATTGGCCAAGCGACAGCCATTGATGCATGAATCCGGCCACCCCGGTGTGGTCCGAAATCTGCAAATAGGAAGGATAGTACGCGAGTGGCGCGAGCAACCCGGCCGCCACCAAAAACGGCAACCCGAGCCGGAGCAGGCGATCGCGCAGAAATGTGCCCGCGCCTTTTTTCGCCAATCCATTCCACACAAACAGGCCGGAGAGGAAGAACATCAGCGACATGAAGAAGACGTCGTTGAAGCCGACCAAAAGCGAGAAGCCCCCCCAGCGCTGCGGATCGACAACTGGGAATGCCGTCCACCAGCGGGGTTGCGTGACTAGCGATGCAGGTGGCGGCGGGGCAAAGGGGTGATACGCCATGGCCGCGTGGTGCGCCACAACCAGCACCACGAGAAAAGCACGGAGGTAGCCGAGCGCAAAGTTATACTGACTTGCCTGGATAGGGGGCACTGGCTGCGTAGCTGACATACTGGGTTCCTCCGGCTATTTGTTCGACTGTTGCTAGGAGTGATCTGCTTTCCGGCTTCGAGGTTTAGGCCGCTGGAATCTGCGATGCTGCTTCTCGATGCACGCGTACAACGCGAATGGTGCCGGTGACGATGACGATTGCGCCAATAATTATCGCTACTGGGAACATGGTTGTTGTCCAATGATTGATGGCTTGCACAATGTAAACGCCTTTCTCCGGACTGATGCTTGCCGTGCGGAACCCGGTCAGGATTCCAGCCTGCATGAGCCAGCAGAACAGCGCGGCGCCGGCAGTCTCGCTAAGCAGGCGAAGGGTAGCGCGCTGAACGGTCCAGTACGGGCGTACGAGGTTGACCACCGCAAACGCGGCGTTTGCCAGAGCCAGGATCAAATATCCCCAGTAGAACCAAATCCACAGCGGAGCAAAGGTGAGCTGCACCAAGCCGACCGAGAGCACCGAAGAGTGGAAATAGGCGACCCACCAGAACAGAAAAATCTGGTTCACGATCAGTTCAACGATGGAGTTGGCGCGCGAAATCTTGCGCAGATTGCGGACCGGCGGCAGGCTGCGCGGGGTCCAATTCTCAGTGAATCCGGAGTTGGCCTGTACGCGCTCCAGAATGGCAAAGACCAGCGTGATAAGGCCGAAAGCAACGAAGGCCGCCGTCCAAAGCCCGCTCCAGGCTGAAGCGATCGCATTCATCCACGTGCCGCCAAAGTGCTGAATCCGGTAGGCCGGGCTGAAGATCATCAGGCAGAGCGCCACCAGCACCCAGGGCACCAGGTAGCAAATGGCCACAATCCGCAGAACGAAGCGATAAATCGGGAGGAGCAACGGCCCGATCAGATATCCCTGCGGTTGAAACCCGCTGGCAACCAGGACGGGACGGCCGCGCAGTTTGAGCAGGCCCTCGACTTCGGCGTTGGTCAGTTCGCGGCCGAGTTCGGATTCGCGTTCTTCCACCTGGGCATAGATGTCGGCGGAGAGTTCGGCGATGATGTCGTCCTTTTGGCGATTGGGCAGCCAGAAGCGGACGGCCTGTAGATAGCGTTCAATCATTTCCATTGCTTTGCTCCTTCAAAACTTCCTGAATTGATTTGTCGATGCCGCGCCACTCGGCGAGCAGTTGCTCCAGCACTTCGGCGCCGCCCGCCGAGAGCAGGTAAAATCGCTTCTTGCGTTTTTCTTCCTCGCGCCACTCGCTGGCCAGCAGGCCCTGTGTCTCAAGGCGACGGAGCAGGGGGTAAAGGGTGCCTTCATCAATTTCCAGGCCGTGTTCGGCCAGGGTTTTGCGTAGAGTGTAGCCGTACTGCTCCCGCCGCAGGGCGGCCAGAACGGCTAGAACCAGGCAGCCGCGGCGGAGTTCAAGTCGGAGGTTTTCAAACGATTCTGGGTTCATAGGTTTTTACCGGTTGCTGCATAGTGTGTCGTACATACTATGGTGTACACACTGTGCTACACACAGTACCGAATGTCAAGAACTTTTTTGCGGACTCGCGTTCTGCCGGGGGAACGGGCCAACTATGGTCGCTCAGGGTGGAATACTGGTACGTTGCGGCTCACCGGAAATCTCAGAGACCTCGGACATCTCAAGGAACGGTTTGGTTTAAAATGTATTGTTCAAGTATTTGAAAAGAGGATAGATATGCAATATCGGAAGTTGGGATGCGGCCCGCTTGAAGTTTCCGAGTTGAGCTTCGGCACCTGGCTTACAGTGGCCGGAGGGGTGGGGCGCGAACAGGCGATCCGCTGCATCCATGCTGCTCTGGACCACGGCATTACGGTCTTCGACACCGCGAACCAATACGGCGCGGGCGAAGCGGAGCGCGTACTCGGTGAGGCGCTCCGGGCTTACCCCCGAGATCGTTACCTGGTCGCGACCAAGTTGTACTTTCCAGTTGGCGACGACCCGGATCACGGCTTGTCGGCCCAGCAAATCGAAAAGCAGCTGGATCTTTCGCTCAAGAGGCTCTGTGTAGACGTAATCGACCTCTACCAGTGCCACCGCTTCGACGCGGAAACGCCGCTCGAAGAGACTCTTGGTGCGCTTGATCGTGCTGTGCAGGCTGGAAAGGTGCGAGCTATAGGTTTCAGCGAGTGGACGGGGGAGCAGATTGATGCGGCGGCTGCGATTGCAGGCCAGTCCGGCCTGACCGCCTTTTCATCAAGCCAGCCACAATACTCGATGCTCTGGCGCAAGCCGGAGGAGAAGGTCTTCCCGGCCTGTGCGCACCACGGCATCGGGAATCTGGCTTTTTCGCCGCTGGCGCACGGCGTTCTCACCGGCAAGTACGCGCCGGGCCAGCCGCCGCCGCCCGGCAGCCGCGCGGCCAGCACAGAGATGAACGCCTTCATGGAGACAGCAGGGCGCCATTACCGGTCGGATGCTTTGTTGGCTGCGGTGGTTGAACTCAAGCCGATTGCCGCCGACCTCGGACTCACCATGGTGCAGATGGCCCTGGCCTGGGTACTGCGCCGGCCTGAGGTGGCCTCGGCAATCATCGGCGCCTCGCGCCCGGAGCAGATTGCGGACAACGTGAAAGCAGTAGGGGTCAAGCTGCCCGCTGAAGCGCTGGAGCGCATGGATGCGGCCGTGGGCGGGGTTGTGGTTCGTTAGCTACTGCTTGTTGACGTCTGTTGAAGCGCGTAGTCGGGACTACGCCCTAGGCCACCCTCTCTAGAGCTCTTGCTCGATCTATGCGCTTCCGTCGCGCCGGCGTATGCAATGCTTCCCACAGATCGGTTCTCCGCTGCGTGTTCAGCCAAAACTCGGGAGTATTACCAAACACGCGAGCCAACATCAGGGCTGTATCTGCCGTGACGGCCCGGCGGCCATTGCATAGCTCGTTTACCAATTTCCGTGGAACGCCCATTGCTTCGGCCAACGCGCCTTGCGTCAGGCCGAGAGGCGCAAGGAACTCTTCCGCCAGCATCTCGCCCGGGCTCACCGGTTTTCGTTCGGTACTAAGCATGTTTACCTCTCACCGATAGCTGTGCTTATCGAGATAGACGTTTGTGGCTTCACCGCTGCTGCCGTCCCACTGGAAGATCAGCCGCCATTGATCGTTCACCCGAATTGAGTGCCAACCGGATAAGCCGCCTCGCAGTTTCTCAAAATGATTACTCGGTGGACTGCGCAGGTCAGCATCCGACATTGCATCGTCCAATAGCTGCAGCTTTCTGAAAATCCTTGGCGACAGATCTTGCGGAACATTCCGGGTGGGCTGGTCCTGAACAAAAAACTCTCGCAACCAGCGGTCCCTAAACCGGAGGATCATGCGACTGCCCTTTCCTGTTGCTCCATTGTACCGCACATAGGGGCACACGGCCAGAAAGCTAGCAGTATTTCCCCAGATTCTTCGCCCACTTGCGGACCGCATCGGGGTTGAGCGGCCGGCCTTCGGTTTCGCTAGCGGCCAATTGCACCGCCAGATTGCCGATCGTTGAGCTTTCCGGCTCGCCCGCCTCTACAGGCAGCCCGGTGCGCTCGGCAGTCAGCTTGGTCAGCAGCTTGTTGCGGCTGCCGCCGCCCAGAATGTGAATGCGCTCCAGTTTGCGGCCCAGCATCTGTTCAAGGCTGGCCAGTGCCGTGGCGTAGCGGCTGGCGAGGCTTTCAAAAATCAGCCTCGCAAAGGTAGGCTCGTTTCCTGCGGTGTCGGAAATCGGGGCGAGTCCCAGCTTCTTCAGTTCTGCGTTAATGCGCTCAGGCATATTGCCGTCGAGAAGCAGCGGCTCGGCGTCAACGTCGATTACACCCTCAGGCGCCGGACAGGCAGAAGCTGCGACAACAATGTCCTCGATCTTCCACGGACGGCCCTGCGCAGCCCATGAGTCCATGCATTGCTTGATGAGCCACATGCCGTTCACGTTGGTGTGGAACATGAAGCCGCCGGCGGCTGCGCCCTGGTTGGTATAGCGGGCGGCCATGGCTTCAGGGATAGTGATGGCGGCAGGCACCAGCGTGCCCACCAGCGACCAGGTCCCGGAGCAGATGTAGAAAGTTGAGTCGAGGCTGGTCGCAATGCCGGCAATTGCCGAGGCGGTGTCGTGACATGCCGGGGCGATGAGCTGCGTGTTCTTGAAAGCGGGCAACTCAGCCAGCGGGCCTTTGAGGCTTCCAAGATTGGTTCCTGCAGGAACGATGGGCGGCGCGGCCTCGAGAGGAATCCCGAGCAGATTGAAAAGATCGCCGCACCAGTCGCCGGTATGGATGTCGACCAGACCGGTATGCGTGGCATTGGTGTACTCGGCCACCCGCTGGCCACCCAGCCAGCAAAGGATGTACTCCGGAAACATCACCCAGGGAGCTTGTGGATCGATGCCCGACGCCGGATCGGCCAGAAGCTGGTAAACAGTGTTGAGGCGCAGCGGCTGGGCCCCGGTGCGCGCAAAAAACTGCTGCGGCGGGGCGATCAGGTCTGCGGCGTCCTTTGCGGCGATGGTACGTTCGTCGCGATAGCAGTACGGTTCGCTCAGCGGGCTGCCGTCCGCGGCGAGCCGCACATACTCCACCGACCAGCCATCGACGGCGATGGAAGCGATGCCTTCCGGCGCAGCCTCTGCCGCTTTGCGCAGGCCTTCTTCGAGCCCCGCAAGAATTGTGCCCAGCGGCCAGTGCAATTCCGTTCCGCGATGAACGGGGCCGTTCGCGATGCGGTGGATGACTTCAATGCGCGCTGCCCCGTCGACAAAGCGGAGCAGGGAAACACGGCAGCTTTCGGCGCCTAAATCAATGGCAATTCGTGCGGGCTTTTGCATGGTATACGTTCAATCTCCAGCGAAATCTTATCGCAAAAAGGCCTCGGTCAGTCCGCCGTCCACGGGGAAGATGTGGCCAGAGGTGCAGCGCGCGTGCGGTCCGGCGAGAAACATGATCGCTTCCGCGCAGTCGGTGGGGTCGATGGGTTGATGAGTCAGCGTGCGCTCGGCGTAGAAGCCTGCCAACAGGTTGCGCAGCTTGTCGTCTCCAAGCGACTCTTCAAACGCAATGTTGTACTTTTGCAGCGAAGCGCGGACACGGTCGCGGGGAAACATCGTCGATCCCTTTACCACCGTGGCAGGGCTGATGCCGTTGACGCGGACCCGCGGCGCCAAAGATACGGCCAACTCGCGAATGAGGTGCGAAAGCGCTGCCTTGCTTACGTCGTAGGCTTCGCTGCCGCGCTTGGGAACCACCGCGTTGGCTGAACTGGTCAACACAATCGCCCCGTCGAGGTCCTGTTCAGCGAAGAGCTTTGAGGCTTCGTCGGCGAGCAGGTAGTTGGCCGTGACGTTCACGTCAAGCGTTGTAGCCCACAGGTGGTCGGGCACCACGCCGTCTTGCGAACTGGGAAACAGCGCCGCGGTGTTGATGAGAATGTCGAAACCGCCGAAGGCCTTGATGGTGGCTTTGAAGGCTGCAGCAATCGTTTCGCGGCTGCGAATGTCCACGGCCGTGCATTCGGCCGACTCCGGGGAAGAGATGGCCTTCAGTTCCTCGGCAACCTGAGCTGCCGCAGCCTGGTCGCGGTCGGCCACCATCACGTGGGCTCCGCGCGATGCGGCCAACATGGCTACAGCGCGGCCAATGCCACTGCCGCCGCCAACGATCAGCGCAATCTGCCGGCTGAGTTCTTTCTCAGGTGGCTGGCGGCGGAGTTTGGCCTCTTCCAGGGCCCAGTATTCGATGCGGAAGGCCTCGACAGCTGGCAGGGCGACATAGTTCTGGAATACCTTGAAACTGGCCGGGTCAAAGCCATCGCCGCATTGCGGAAGCCTGCCCGTAACTTCGCCATTTGCGAGCAGCGATGCGCCTTCCATCACGTGAATCGCGTTGATATAGAACTCGCCGGTGATGCGCGCTTCAGTCTTGTTTTTGCCGAAGCTGAACATGCCCAGCCCGGGGATGAGCACTACCGTGGGGCTTGGATCGCGAAGCGCAGGCGAGTCCGGCGTTGCGAATTGGCGATAGTAAGCGCGGTACTGCTCGCGGTACTCGGCGAGCGCGGTTTCAATGCCGGCTTTCAGTTCCGCTATTCCCGCGTTTGCCGCCCAAGGAACAAACAAGGGGCGAATCTTGGTGCGGACAAAGTGATCGGGACAACTGGTCCCCAAAAACGCGAGTTCCTTGGCATGGGCCGAACCGGCAAACTGAAGCACCTCGGGAGCATCCGTGAAACTCGCGATCCAGCGCTTGCGGGCGCTGACCTTGCCGCGCAGGAAGGGTGCGATCTCAATCGCAAGTTCCTCGCGGCCTGTGCGGGCAGGGATCACTTCTCCCCCGAAGCGTGCGGACCCATTGGCCGTGTCGTGGCTCTGAATGAACTGGCCGATCTGGTCGATGATCGTCAGCGTGTTGGTGTAGCACTCGCGTTGCGTATTGCCCCAGGTGAACAGGCCGTGGCCGCCCAGGACAATGCCATCGCAGCCGGGGTTCGCAGCTACCGCGCGGCGCAGCATCATGCCCAATTCGAATCCAGGACGCTGCCATGGCAGCCATACCAGCTTGTGGCCGAATGCGCGGTTGAACTCCTCCATCTTTCGCTTGCCGTTTGCCGATGCAGCCAGGGCAATGCCCCAGTCAGGATGCAGATGGTCCACATGCGCAAAAGGAAGAAACCCGTGCAGCGGCGTATCGATTGAAGTGGCCACCGGATTGTTGCCGAAGGTGCATAGCGGGTACATCGCCAGCATCTTGTCTTCGGCGTCCGCGCCTTTGTAACTGCGTTCCAGTGCAAGCAGTTTCTCTTCAAAGAGAGTGGCAAAACCTGCGCGCTTGATGCTGCCCAGATCGCTGCCCGATCCCTTTACCCAAAGCACCTCGACCGGCAGACCGGTGAGGGGATCGATCTGGCTGATTTTCGAACTGGTGTTGCCGCCGGCGAAGTTGGTAATGCGCAGGTCGGAGCCGAGGAGGTTTGAGCGGTAGCGGAGCAGTTCGGGCTCATCGAGAGTTGCTGCCAGGGAGGGGGCCCAAATATCTTCAAGGAACTTCAAAGCAGGGGAAGTGGGGGAAGCCATGGTCATATCTACCAATCTACGGGGAATTTTCGACCGTCGTTAGTTTATCACTTTTAAAAGCAATAGAGAATATATTTCCGATGCGGAAACTCAATCGGGTATTGCGTACGGATGCGATGACTGCCAGGCTTGGCGAAGCTGCCTCTTACTTCGCGGTTTCCGCCAACAGCGATTCCGGCGTAACCATCCGGTAGCGCACGTAGTTATAAGGGGGAACGGTATAGCCACGCAGCAGGGCAATTCCCAGTTGAATGAGGCGGGGACCGTAGGTTTCCGCTTCGTGCGAGACGGAGCCGATGATGGCGCTCCTGCCAACGCGCATCTCTTCAACGACCTCGGGAATACAGTCCTGCCCGACAATGGCAACATCATTCTCGCGGCCCACTCCCCGGGCTGCGTCCAGAATCCCCAGCGCGCTTGAGTCAGTGGCTGCGGCCACCAGGATGTGCTCGCCCTTGTTCCGGCCGCGAAGGAACTCCGTCATTGCCGCTTGGCTGGGCTGGCGCATACCGCGGCCTTCAATCTGCACGAACCGGTCCGGCGGTAGTTCCTTGAGCCGTTCGCGAATCCCTTCAAATGCCCCGGTGATACGGCTCTGCACAAAGCTGCCGGCTTCTGAGAACCCGGCCCCGACCACCCAGTCCACCTTGCCCTTCCACGTGCGCAGCGCGTGCTGGGCAAGCAAGGCTCCCGCCTCGAAGCCCACCTCGAAATTGTCCACTCCAAAGTAAGTGGCATTCGGGTGCGGCACATCGATCGCGATCAAGGGGATATCTGCCTTCTTGAAGATGTGGGCCACGCGCGGCGCAGCGTGCTCCTCCACCTGGAACTCGAGAACAAGATCCACGCGTTCCTTCACAAACTCTTCGGCGTTCTTGATGGCAATGTCGGGGTCGTAGCGATTATCCAGCAACAACAGCTCAACGCCGGAAGCTGCGGCCGCGTCTGTGATGCTCTGCGCCACGGCGACTGAAAAAGGCATTTCCGCGCTTTGGGCAGCAAAGCCGAAACGCAGCCGCCGTGGCCGGGAGACAAGGCGGTATTGCCCATCCTGCGACTGGGCAACATAACCGCGATGCACCAGCGTCTTGAGGATGCGGTAGACGCTGGTTTTGGAGATTTTGGTGCGCTGAAAAACGTCCTCGAGCGTAACTGGAGCATGGTCCTGCTCCAGCAGCTCGAGGACGTCGAGAGCCTTTGAAAGAATGGGAATCAGATACAAGCGCTTAATCTTGGCCTTGGGCAACCGCTCTTCTCCCTGTGTGCTGCTTTCCAATTAGAAGGTTTCACACCAGCATAACTTGTCGCGCGCCCGATTGCTAACTCCTCAGGCATAACTGCTGACGGCAGATGATCGGCTGCCGCGCACTTTGGCCGCGCGCTCAACGTAATCGCTTGCACGCAAGGCCGCCAGCGGATCGGCGGGCAACCCGTGCGCCGTGCGCCAGGCTGCGGCCAGCGGGCGTACGTCCGTCCAGAACGCGCCCCGATACAGCTCTTCGGCGGCAACAATGTCGCAAGACTGCTGATAGACGGCCAGCTGTTCCCGATCAATCAGCGCAGCCTTGAGCCAGAGTTCCTGCGCAGTCACAACGGTCTGCACAGTGGCTTCCATCTTGCCCTTCAGGTTGTGGCTCTGGTCGATCATGTACGCGATACCCGTGCCCAAGCCTTCTGAAAGCCCCTGGTGAATCTCGTGGAAGATGCGGAAAATCTGGTATGGATCGATCGAGCCCAGGGTCAGATCGTCGTCGGCATAGCGGCGGTCGTTGAAGTGGAATCCGCCCAGCAGGCCGGTATGCAGCAGCCAGGCCACAATCTGCTCAATGTTCTGCGAGGTGTAGTGGTGGCCGGTGTCAACCAGTACCTGTGCCTGTGGGCCGGCCGCGCGCGCCAGCATAGACGACATGCCCCAGTCGGCAATGTCCGTGTGGTAGAAAGCGGGCTCGAAAGGCTTGTATTCAATCAGCAGCCGCTGGTTGTGGGCCAGGCTGTCATGCGCCGTTCGCAGGGCGTCTTCAAGCCAGCCGATGCGGTTACGAATGCTCTGCGAACCGGGGTAGTTTGAGCCGTCGGCAAGCCACAGCGAAATGTCGCGGCAGCCGAGTCCCTTAGCGATCTCAATGGAATCGAGCACGTGCTTCACGGCATGCTCGCGAATGGCGGCCGAGGGGTTGCAGAGCGAGCCGAACTTGTACTCCTGATCCTGAAACAGATTGGGGTTGATGGCCCCGGCGAGGACGCCGTACTGTTGCTCCAATTCTTTCACTTTTGGCACATCGGCAATGCCATTGGGCAGGTCCCACAACACGTGCAGGGCCACGGTGGGCGTGACGCCGGTGAGGCGATGCACCTCGGCGGCGTCGGCAAACTTTTCTTCGATGGTGGAGGCCGCCGCCGCCTGGACAAACTTGCCAAAGCGGGTGCCGGTGTTGGCGAATCCCCAGGAGGGAATCTCGATTTGAAAAGCATCCAGAGCCTGGGTGGCGAGGGCGATTGTTGCTGATTCGGATTGTGCCATGACTGTATACCTGACCTTTGCTGAGCCCGTTAGCACGCGACTCTGAAATCACTTCCCGATCTTGATTAACCCTGGTCGCGGACCAGGATCACGTGCAGAAACCGCGGTCCGTGTACGCCTTTGATTCGCGTCATTTCAATGTCCGCCGTGGCGCTGGGGCCGGAGATGTAGGTGGCCAAAGTTGCCGGCTTTTCGCAGCGGTCAAAATACTCCGGCAGCGTCTCCACCACCTGGCTGGCCCGCAGAACGCACAGATGCCAGTCGGGCAGCAGGGTCAGCACGCGCCGGCCCTCAGTTGCTGAGTGGTGCAGCACGATGGTGCCTGAGTCGGCCACGGCGCAAAAAGCTGCAGTAACCACGCCCTCGATCTGCTCAATCTCCGTGTGAGACAAGCCCTTGTCGATGCGCCAGTCAAACCCCTTGATGAGCCATTCGGTGGGCAGGCCCTCAGGCGCCACAAAAATGTGCTTTCCGCTCGCCGCAAGCTGGGAAGCGATGGCATCGGGAAGCTCTTCCGGCGTTGCTTCAACTACCTCGGCATCATATTCGCGAAGCCGTTCGATGAGCAGTTCAAGACAACCTTCGGCCGTCAGCTTTCCATGGCGAATGCAAGGGCGGGGTAAAGCCGCATAGCTCTGCTGCTGGCCGCCGTCCGGCTGGGTCGCGGCGTGAATCTTGCCAAGAATCTGTTCCCGGGCATGGCTGGTCGTACTCATTTCCCCTCCTTGGGGCGCGATGCCCACCAGCCGTGAAAGGTCTGGCTCGGCAGGCCGCGCAGGTCGCGGGTCTGTGTCCATTTGCCGCCCACGCTAGGCAGCCAGTGAATCCAGCCGTCTTTGCCGGTAAAGAAACGCAGGCCGATTCGGCCGAACCACTGCGCCGTATGAAAAATCCATGCCTTTGAGAAGAGGACGTTGGCCATGCGCAGGCCCAGGTACATGGGGTCGAAAATGCGGCCAACCTGCTTGCGCTCCTGGTTCACAACTTCAGAGCGCAGTTCCAGCAGCACTTCGGGAATGTTGATCTTTACCGGGCAAACCTCGTAGCAAGCGCCGCACAGCGATGACGCAAAGGGCAGCGATTGCGCGTGGTGCATCTCGGCCAGTTGCGGCGTCAGGATAGCGCCGATCGGTCCCGGGTAGACCGATCCGTAAGCGTGCCCGCCGGTCTGGCGGTACACCGGGCAGGTGTTCATGCAGGCCGCGCAGCGGATGCACTTCAGCGTCTGCCGGTGCGTGGGCCGGGCAAGAATCGACGAGCGGCCGTTATCCAGCAGCACCACGTGGAAGTTCTGCGGCCCATCGCCCGGAGCAACGCCGGTCCACAGCGAGGTGTAAGGGTTCATGCGCTCGCCGGTAGCCGAGCGAGCCAGCAGTTGCAGCATCACTTCAAGGTCCTGGAAGCGCGGCAGCACCTTCTCGATTCCTGCCAGCGTAATCATCGTCTTCGGCAGCGTGAGGCACATGCGCCCGTTGCCTTCCGACTCCACCACCGCCACGCCGCCGCTTTCAGCAATAAGGAAATTCGCGCCGCTGATCGCCGTCGGCACGTCGAGGAATTTGCGGCGCAGGTAAGTGCGCGCCGCGTTGGTCAATTCCTTTGGATCGTCCGAAAGGTTTTCGAGGCCCATCTTGCGCGCGAAGATTTCTCGCACCTGGGCGCGATTGATGTGCAGCGCCGGAACCACGATGTGCGAGGGTTCCTGGTCACCAAGCTGAAGGATGATCTCGGCCAGGTCAGTCTCGTAGGTCCGCACGCCGGATGCCTCGAGGAAGGGATTTAGCTGAATCTCCGCCGAGGTCATCGTCTTGATCTTGATGACTTCGCTGGCGCCTTCCTGCCTCAGCAGGTCGAGGATGATTTGCCGCGCTTCGGCAGCATCGGCTGCCCAGTGGACATGGCCTCCGGCCACAGTGCAGCGCGCTTCAAACTGCTCCAGGTAGAAGCCGAGATTATCCAGCGCGTGCGAGCGGATGGCGGCGGCAGCGGTGCGCAACTCTTGCCAGTCGGCCTTCTCGGCCACCAGTTTGGCCCGCTTGCCTTGAATCACATCGATGGCATGGGCCACGTTCTTGCGCAGTTGCGGATTACGCAGCACCGGCAGCACGGCCTGTGGAAACGGCTTGGCTAGCGCGGGATCGAGAATGGCATGTTCTTCTGCGGCCGGGCTCATGCTGTCACCTCCACGGGCGACGTTTCCGTGCTGGCCAGAATCTGCGCCATGTGGATCGTCTTCATCCCCGCATACTGGCGGTGCATGGCCCCACCAAGATGCATCAGGCAACTGTTGTCCAGGGCGGTGCAGTACTCGGCGCCGGTAGCCACCACATCCTGCAGTTTCACGGCCAGCATTGCCGAAGAAACTTCGGCGTTCTTAACCGAGAACGTTCCCCCGAACCCGCAACAGCGGTCGATATTCGGCAGTTCCAGGTACCGCAGACCGCGAACCTTGCCCAGCAGGCGGAAGGGCCGCTGGCCCAGGTGCAGTGCTCGCACCCCGTGGCAACTGGCGTGGTAGGTCACGCGATGCGGAAAGTACGCGCCCACATCGTCCACGCCCAGCTTGTCGATAAGAAACTCGCTCAGTTCGTAAATGCGGGGAAGCAGGGCAGTGAACTGGCTTTGCAACTCCGCGTTTCCCAACTCGTGAATGAGCGTTGGGTACTGATCCCGGATCATGGCCACGCAGGACGAGGAGGGAACCACGATGGTTTCCGTGTCCTGGTAGAGCCTTACCAGGCGCTTGGCCTGGCTGAAGGCCTCGGCGCGAAATCCGGTATTGGCGTGCATCTGCCCGCAACAGGTCTGTTTGGAATTGAAATCGAGCTCAACGCCCAGCCTTTCAAGCAGTCTCACCACCGCGCGGCCCGTTTCCGGGTAGAGCGTGTCGTTATAACAGGTAATAAACAGCGATGCGCGCATCCGAGGCACCTGCTCCTATCCGGGAAAAAGCCATCATATTCGATAGGAACACGAATTGTCTATTGCAATTTACGGGTTTAAGCTTTTCTGTAGAAATGCCCAAACCTTGTTGATTAGATACATTGTGCGCCGGTTACGAAGATTCCGCATGAAAGTGCCTCCCGATGCGTAACATCCCCGGCCAGCCCGTGTCTAACTACCAAAGAATCATTTCCATACACGCCAAGCTTACCTAAGTTGGTGTGGCGTTTTTCGGTCCTTCCTTGTGCAGTGCCTCAAAAGCGTCTTGTCTGGCATTGGATTTTGAAACTTCTTGGAGGACGCTGCGGTTCTTTAGCGGTATCCTTCTAGATGCATCCACAGTTTCTATAAATGAAGCGGCAGTTTCTCGGCATTTCGGGTGATACCCCGATGAAAGGGTCCAGGAACACTTTTATGGCACGTCTGCGTACGTTCTCCCTCCTCTTGGCATCCGGCGCAATTCTCTCTGCAACGGCTTTGATGGCTCAAGGCGTCGCGCCAACTGCGCGCATCGTCGACAGAATCAACGAAAGCCAACTGCTTACGCTCAGGGGCAATACGCATCCTGCGGCCAAGGCGCAGAATGATCGCGGACGGGTCAACGCACAAACGCCGATGACCGACCTCATCCTGGTGTTGAGCCGCGGCGCAGAGCAGCAAGCAGCTTTTGACAAGTTTGTCGCCAGCCAGTACGACAGCACTTCGCCAAATTTCCACAAATGGCTTGAGCCGGAAGAGGTGGGAGAGCAGTTCGGCCCCGCGCAGAGCGACATCGACACCGCATCAGGCTGGTTGCGCTCCCACGGCTTTTCGGTAGATGAGATTACTAAGGACCGCATGTCCATCCGCTTCAGCGGTACGGCTGCCCAGGTTGAAGGCGCTTTCCATACTGAGATTCACAACCTCGAGGTCAAGGGCAGGCAGCACATCGCCAACATGACCGACCCACAGATTCCCGCCGCGCTTGTACCGTCCGTTGCCGGGGTAAAAGCGCTGCACAACTTCTTCCCGCATCCCTTGCACCGGGTAGGAAGCCCGGTAACGCTGAACCGCGAGACAGGAAAATGGGAGCGGGTCGGCGGCACCCAGGAGCCTCTTTCCCTCGCACGGGGTACGGCAGCGCCTTCCAGCCCTCGCCCCGAGTTTGGGATTACGGTAGGTTCTAATCTGATCGAAGATGTGGCCCCGTACGATTTCGCCATCATCTACAACGTACTTCCGTTGTGGAACGCAAATCCCGCAATCGACGGTACCGGCCAGACCATTGCCATTGCCGGAACCAGCAACATCAACCTTAACGATGTGGTGGCATTCCGCAGCGCTTTCAAATTGCCGGCCAACCCGGTGACGGTGGTTATCGCCAACGGAACCGACCCCGGTCAATGCGCCGTCAATCCTACCTCTTATTGCACTCTCGACGATCAACTTGAGAATACCCTTGACGTCGAGTGGGCTGGCGCGGTGGCCAAAGGCGCCAGCATCGTGCTGGTCACTGCTGGCTCTGATTCGCAGACCACTGACACCCTTTGGGCCGCGGAAAACTACATTGTGCAGAACAAGACGGCGCCGGTGATGAACGTCAGCTACGGCGAGTGCGAATTGGGCATGGGCAGCGTCGGCAATGCCGAGTACTACAACCTGTGGCAAACTGCCGCCTCCGAAGGCATCGCCGTATTCGTCGCCACCGGCGACTCCGGTTCCCCGGCCTGCGACCAGGGCGGCAGTTCGCAGTACGGCAATCCCTACGAGGCGGAGTATGGCCTTTCAGTCAGCGGCATGGCGTCTACGCCCTACAACACGGCGGTCGGTGGAACCGACTTCAATTGGGGCAGCACTGCTTCGCCTTACTGGAATTCCAGCAACACCGCTAGCCAGGGCGGAGCCAACGCCAAGGGATACGTCCCTGAAGTGCCCTGGAACGACTCCTGCGCCAACCCGGAAGTCCTCGACTTGGCAAAGCAGATGGCGTCATTGCTGAATGATTCAGGCATCTCGGTCGCAACTCCCTCCGACGGCGAGATGGCCTGCAACATCATTGCCAACTATTACTCAGACTTTAGGCCCGACTTCTCCTGGCTCGTGGACACGGTGGGCGGTGGCGGCGGCAAGAGCAACTGTGTAATGAACGACAGCAGTTACGTATCCAGTTGTACGGGTACATCGACCACCTCGGGCGTGCCACTGGTGAACGACGGTTACAAGAAGCCCGCCTGGCAGGCTGGCGTCACCGGCATTCCCACCGACCAGGTTCGCGACATCCCGGATGTTTCCTTCTTCGCCTCCAACGGATTTTCCGGCAGCGCCTATCTCATCTGCGTTTCGGCAAACGGCAGTTGTACATATTCGTCCTCTTCCGAGCCTTCAGGAGAAGAAGTCGGCGGGACATCGGTTTCTTCTCCGGCCATGGCCGGAGTAATGGCCCTCATCAATCAGAAATCCGGCACGCCGCAAGGCAGCCCGAATGCTGGCCTTTACTACCTGGCGGCGAAGCAGACATACTCGGCTTGCAGTTCCGAAACCGTCACGTCCTCTTCCGCATCCTGCTACTTCAACGATGTGGACAAGTACACCATTGCCATGCCGTGCGATTACGGCTTTGGCGGAGACATATCGCCCAACTGCAAGCCCACGCACACTGCAGATACGGTAGGCCTCGTTGGCGGCTACTCTGCCGCTGCCGGGTACGACCTTGCCACCGGCCTTGGTTCGCTCAACGTGGCCAACGTGGTGAAGAATTGGCCGGGCCCGATTGCTCCGGCCGTAACTCTTGCCCCGGGCACGGTGACGTTTGCTTCAACGCTTCAAGGAACGGCGGCAACCGCCCAAACAGTTACCTTGAAGAACTCCGGCAATGCCCCGCTTACCGGTGTGGCCGTTTCTATGACCGGCGACAACTCGTTCACACAGACCAACACCTGCGCCACGACCCTGGCTGCGAATGCCACCTGCCCGATTACAGTCAAGTTCACGCCTTCATCGGTTGGTCAGCTTTCCGCAACGCTCACCGTGGCAGACAACGCCGCCAATTCACCGCAGACAATAAGCATCTCCGGCACAGGTGCTGTTGCCGCTCCGGCAGTAGGCCTGTCGGCATCTACCCTTACTTTCGCCAGCACGGCGGTTGGCGCAGCCGCGGCCACGCAAAAAATTACGGTCACCAACTCGGGCACGGCGGCGCTTACCTGGAACAGCCCGGCTGTATCCCTCGCCGGCAACAGTTCGTTCACCCAGACCAACACCTGCACAATGAGCTTGGCGATCAAGGCGACATGCGTCATCACTGTTACGTTCAAGCCCTCCGGTGTCGGCACGCTGACGGCAACGGTCAGCCTGGCTGATAACGCGACAGGCTCACCGCAGACGATTTCCCTCAGCGGCACCGGCTCCGGTGCGGTTGCCGGACTCTCCACAAACAGCATCACGTTCGCCGATACTGCGGTGGGCTCCAGCGCGCCCGTTCAATCCGTAACTCTGAGCAACACCGGCAACGCCGCCCTGGCGCTGGCAAGCACCGCCATCAGCATCTCCGGCACCAACGCCACTTCGTTCTCCAAGACCACCACTTGCGGAACAACCCTGGCCGCGAACGCCACCTGCACCGTCTCTGTAACCTTCAAGCCCACGGCAGGCGGCCACCTTTCGGCCACGTTGAATATCGCAGGCACCACGGGTGGATTGCCGCTCCAAGCCGCGCTAGCTGGCACCGGCTTGGCCCCAGCGGTCAGTTTTTCGTCCACAAGCCTTACCTTCTCCGGCACACCGGTTGGCACAAGCGCGGCTACCCAGCAGGTCACTCTGACCAATTCTGGTACTGCCCCACTGACCCTGGCCGCCACCGCGATTACCCTTTCCGGTACCGGCGCCACTTCGTACTCCCAGACCAACAACTGCGGTACCAGCGTAGCGGCAAGCGGGATGTGCGCCATCACCGTGACCTTCACTCCCAAAGCCTCGGGAGCCCTCTCTGCCGCTTTGGCCATCGCCGACAACGCAACCGGCTCGCCCCAGAAAGTTACGCTCAGCGGCTCGGGAACCGTTCCGGTTGCCGCCCTGTCTCCCACGTCTCTTACCTTTAGCGGCACCACGGTTGGCACCTCGGCGGCCACTAAGAACATCACCCTCAGCAACACGGGCGGCGCGCCGATGACCGTCACCGGGATTACTCTCACAGGCACCGGGGCGACTTCGTTTTCGCAGACCAACACCTGCGCCCAGGGCGTTGCAGCCGGCAGCAACTGCACTATCACTGTGACGTTCTCACCCAAGGCGTCCGGCGCGCTGTCGGCAGCCATTAACGTGGCTGACAACGCCACCGGCTCTCCGCAAAAGGTCACGCTGACCGGCACAGGAGCCACGCCAACTGTAACCCTGACGCCCACCACGTTGAGCTTCAGCAGCACCGCGGTTGGCGCCTCTGCGGCGGCAAAGACCGTGACCCTCAAAAACACCGGCACCGGCACGCTGCTGCTGAACGGTCAGGGGCAGGGTATCAGCATTACCGGAACCAACGCAGCTTCGTTCTCGCAAAGCAACAACTGCGGCGGCTCCGTGGCGGCCAGCGCAAGTTGCACCATTACCATCACCTTCACGCCGGCGTCGAAAGGGTCGCTGGCTGGTGCGGTGACCGTGACTGACAATGCAACAGGCTCGCCCCAAAAGGTGACGCTGAGCGGAACCGGGCAATAAAGTCGCGAGAAGCGCAAGGGGCAAAAAATGGGGGAGGGCCATTGCCCCCCCCCTTTCTATTCAGGAAGCCGCAGTTTTTTACTTGGTAAGCTTGTCCAGTTCCAGGTTCAGTGCCAGAATGTTGACGCGCGGTTCGCCCAGCAGCCCGAACTGGCGGCTGCTGGTGTTCTGCTCAATGAGCGTCCGCATCCGGTCTTCCGAGAAGCCGCGGGCCTTGGCTACGCGGGGAACTTGAAAATAAGCCGCATCCGGCGTGACGTCGGGATCCAGGCCTGAGGCAGAAGTGGTCACCAGATCGATGGGCACCGGCTTGCCGGGATTCTCCGCGCTCAGCTTGTCGATGGCGCCGTTGATGCGGTCCACGAGCGCTTTGCTCGATTGCGCAAGGTTCGATCCGCCCGAGGCGGTGGCGTCATAGCCGTTGCCCGCGGCCGAGGGCCGGGGATGAAAGTACCGGTCGCTGGTGAAGCTTTGCGCCAGAAGCTCAGACCCGATAATCGTGCCGTCCTTCAGAATCAGGCTGCCGCCCGCCTTATGCGGGAAGAGCACCCCGGCGATGCCTGTGACCAGCAGCGGGTAGCCAAGACCCAGCAGAAGCGCAGTCACAAGCGTAAAGCGAATTGAGGTTTTCCAGACTGAGTGTTTCGTCGAAACTGCCGCCGGCGCTGAAACCTTGGCAAGCGTGGATGTGGAATGCATGGTCAATCTCCTTGCGGGCCGCCGTAATGAACGGTCCCTTGTTTATGCCAGGTGCACCGCGACCAGGAACATGTCGATGGCTTTGATGCCGATGAAGGGCACAATGATGCCGCCCACGCCATAGACCAGCAGGTTGTTGCGCAGCAGAATATCGGCTGCCTTGGGCTCGTACTTCACGCCCTTCAGGGCCAGCGGAATAAGAGCCACGATGATGATCGCGTTGAAAATCACCGCGGACAGAATGGCCGACTGCGGCGAGTGAAGATACATGATATTCAGCGCGTTCAGCACCGGGAAAACGCCCGCGAACATGGCCGGGATGATGGCGAAGTACTTGGCCACGTCGTTTGAAATGCTGAAGGTGGTCAGCGCCCCGCGCGTCATCAGCAGTTGCTTGCCGATTTCGACAATCTCGATGAGCTTGGTCGGGTTGGAATCCAGATCCACCATGTTGCCGGCTTCCTTCGCCGCCTGCGTGCCGGAGTTCATCGCCACGCCCACATCGGCCTGGGCCAGCGCCGGCGCGTCGTTGGTGCCGTCGCCGGTCATGGCCACCAGCTTGCCCTTGGCCTGCTCGCGCTTGATCAGGTCCATCTTGTCCTTGGGCTTGGCCTCGGCCAGAAAGTCGTCCACCCCGGCCTCGCGAGCGATGACCGCCGCGGTCAGCGGATTGTCGCCGGTGATCATGATGGTGCGGATGCCCATGGCCCGCAGGCGCGCCAGCCGCTCTTTCAGTCCACCCTTCACAATGTCCTTGAGATGAATCACGCCCAGGGCGGTTGCATTTTCAGCCACCACCAGCGGCGTGCCGCCTGCGCGGGCAATCGTTTCGACTTGCTCACGAACTTTTGGTGGCAATGCGGAGCCCTGCTCCTCAAGAAAGCGGGCAATCGCGTCTACCGAGCCCTTGCGAATGCGCACTCCCGGCAGGTTTACCCCGCTCATGCGGGTCTGCGCGGTAAAGGGAACGAACTCGGCGTGAATGCCGCCCAGGTCGCGCCCGCGCAGGTTGTACTGCTCCTTGGCCAGCACCACAATCGACCGGCCTTCGGGAGTCTCGTCGGAGAGCGAAGCAAGCTGCGCGGCGTTGGCCATCCGCTCTGGGCTCACGTCGGGAGCAGTAAGGAACTCCGTGGCCTGGCGGTTGCCCAGAGTAATGGTGCCGGTTTTGTCCAGCAGCAGCGTGTTCACGTCACCGGCGGCTTCTACCGCGCGTCCGCTCATGGCCAGCACGTTGTATTGAACCAGGCGGTCCATGCCCGCGATGCCAATGGCCGACAGCAGCCCGCCAATGGTGGTGGGGATAAGGCACACCAGCAGCGATACGAGCACAAATACAGTTTGCGGCGCCTTGGAGTAAATGGCGAAAGGCTGCAGCGTAACCACCGCCAGCAGAAAGACGATCGTAAGTCCGGAGAGCAGAATGCTCAGCGCAATCTCGTTTGGCGTTTTCTGCCGTGTTGCGCCCTCGACGAGTGCGATCATGCGGTCAAGAAATGTTTCGCCGGGGTTGGAAGTGATGCGAACCTTGATCCAGTCAGACAGCACGCGGGTGCCGCCCGTCACAGCCGAGCGGTCGCCGCCAGCTTCGCGGATCACAGGGGCCGACTCGCCGGTGATAGCCGACTCGTCTACCGAAGCCACGCCTTCAATCACCTCGCCATCGCCGGCGATATAGTGGTTGGCCTCGACGTAGATAATGTCGCCCGCGCGCAACAGGCCGCTGGCAATCTCCTCGAACCCCCCATCGGCTTTATAACGATGGGCGATGGTCTCGCCTTTAGCTTTGCGCAGGGTGTCGGCCTGGGCCTTTCCGCGGCCTTCGGCCATTGCCTCTGCAAAGTTGGCGAACAGCACCGTGAACCAAAGCCAGAGCGTAATTTGCAGGTTGAAGCCGAAGCCCGGGCGGTGGTTGACGATGTTGTCGATCAGCAGCGCCGTGGTCAGCACGCTGCCTACTTCCACGACAAACATCACCGGGTTCTTGACCATGCCGCGTGGATCGAGCTTGCGCACTGAGTCCAGCGCCGCCGTCGCCATGATTTCCGTATTCCAAAGACTCGTTTTCTCAGCCATGTCAGTCCGTTTCTTCCGGTCGTGTTGCGGTGTCGGTGATGGGCTAGAACAGCTGCCCAGCCTTCAGCACCAGGTGCTCCAATATCGGTCCCAGGCTCAATGCCGGAAAGAACGTCAGTGCGCCCAGAATCAGAATCACGCCTGTCAGCAGTACGGTGAACAATCCGCCGTTTACTGGGAAAGTGCCCGGGGAAGGTGGAACACTCTTCTTCATGGCCAGGTTGCCCGCCAGCGCCAGAACGGGAATCATCATGAACAGCCGCCCAAACAGCATGTCCCAGCCCAGCGCCACGTTGTACCACCAGGTGTTCGCATTCAGCCCTGCAAAGGCCGAGCCATTATTGCCCGCGCCCGAGGTATAGGCATACAGAATCTCAGTAAGCCCGTGCGGTCCCTGATTGTTCAGACTACTGAGGCCGATGGTTGGCGACAGCACGAAAGCAGCCGTCAGCGAAAGAATGATCAGCGGGAAGATGAGCACGTACAGCATGGTCATCTTCACGTCGTAGGCTTCAATCTTCTTGCCCAGGTACTCCGGCGTGCGGCCCACCATGAGCCCGGCAATAAACACCGCCTGCACCACGAAGATGAGAATTCCATAGAGTCCCGATCCAACCCCGCCGAAGATCACCTCGCCCAGCATGATGTTGGTCAGCACCACCATGCCGCCCAGCGGCGTCAGCGAGTCGTGCATCGTGTTGACCGCGCCGCAGCTTGCATCCGTAGTGACGGTGGCGAACAGGGAACTGGCAGCGATGCCGTTACGGACTTCCTTGCCCTCCATGTTGCCTGCCGGGGCAGTCGCGCTACCGGTTTGCGCTGCGTGGTGGATGAGCAGATGTGGATGCGCCTCGGCCCAATACACGGTGGTGAATCCGGCGGCAAAGAGAATGAACATGGCTGCCAGCACGGCCCATCCGTGGCCTGGCGACCCGGTCATGCGTCCCAACGTGTAAGTAAGGCCCGCCGGAATAATGAAGATCGAGAGCATCTGCAGCAGGTTTGAAAACGGAGTGGGATTTTCGAATGGATGAGCACTGTTGGCGTTGAAGAATCCGCCGCCGTTGGTGCCCAGCATCTTGATCGCTTCCTGCGATGCCACCGGTCCCTGGCCGATCATCTGCGCCTGCCCTGGCGTCTCCAGCGGATGAGCGGTGGTGTAGTCCTTCAGGTTCTGCGGGACGCCCTGGCCCACCAGCAGCAGCGCATAAATGATTGAGGCCGGCAGCAGAATGTAAAGGAACGTGCGCGTGCAGTCGACCCAGAAGTTGCCGATGGTGCCTGAAGTTGTCCGCTTGATGCCGCGGATCAGCGCCACGGCCACCACGATGCCCACTGCCGCCGAGCCGAAGTTGTGATATGCCAGGCCCACCATCTCTGTCAGGTAGCTCATGGTGGTTTCGGGCACGTACGACTGCCAGTTGGTATTGGTTGTGAAACTAGCGGCGGTGTTCCACGCCAGATCCGGCCCAACCGCGGCCAGCCCGCGCGGATTCAAAGGCAGCAGGTTCTGCAATCGCTCAATCGCGTAGGTCATCAGCATGCTGATGGCCGAGAAACCAAGGATCGCGAACGCATACTCGCGCCAGTTCATCTCATGGTCGGCGTTGACCCCGGATAGCCTGTAGATGAGCCGCTCAAAGGGACGCAGCACCGGGTCGAGCCATGTGCGCTCTCCTTCGAGAACGCGAGCCAGGTAAAGCCCCACGGGACGAACCGTTGCCAGAAGGATCACGCAGAAAACAGCGAACTGCAACCAGCCATTGGCAGACATGTCAGAACTTCTCCGGATACAGCAGGGTGATGACCAGGTAACCAAGCAGCAGGATGGACAAGACAAGCGCGACTACAGTAATCAAGTCGGAATGCATGGGCTACCTCAACTTCTGGCATGCCTTGACGTAGAGAAACGCCAGGGCAAAGAAGACTGCCGTGAACAGCAACATCCAAAAATCTTGCATCGTAGGGCTCCTGGTTCCGGTGTCGAATTCCAGCAGGCGTTAGATCGCCGCACTGGAATCAAACGCCATAGTGAGTGTGGCGCAGGCTGTGTTTGATTATCAAAAGGTTTTCCTAAGTAAACCGTAAGGGCGCAGACCAACAGGCCCCTGCTGGCACTAATTCAGGTCGTTCTGAAAAACGCACATCGGAATAACAGATTTGAAACGGAAAGGTCGCGAGTCAAGGCAGCCCGCTGACTCGCTAACTAGCTAAACCCGCGAAGCGGGGCTGACTTGCTGGGCCCGGCCAACGCCTATTCCTCGTTCCCGCTCCAGCCCTCCGGCATGAAGCGATAACCGACCCACGGCTCGGTCTGGATGTATTGTTTGCCCGTCTCGGCTTCCAGCTTTTTGCGCAGTTGGCCCACAAAGACACGCAGGTATTCCGGCTGGTGAGCAGACTGTGCTCCCCACACCGCCGTAAGCAGCGCGCGGTGGGTAATTACCTTGCCCGCGTGCCGCGCCAGGTGCAGCAGCAGGTCGAATTCTTTCGGGGTTAAGTGGATGGGCTTGCCCTGCACCGTTATAGCGTGGCCTTCAGCGTCCAGCTTGAAATCCCCGGCCTCGATGGCCGCAGTGGTACGCTCCGGTGCGCGGCGCAGGTGGGCGCGCACCCGGGCCAGCAACTCCTGAATCGCAAAGGGCTTGGTCACGTAGTCGTCGGCGCCGGCATCCAGCGCCTCAATCTTCGATCGCTCGTGGTCGCGGACTGACAGCACCACGATCGGCGTCGCCGAATGGGTGCGAATCGCCCGGCAGACCTCGACGCCGCTCATGCCCGGCATCATCAGGTCGGTAATCACCAGGTCTGGCGCCCAGTCTCTGAACAGGAGGAGGCCTTCTTCCGGCTCGTTGGCCGTGCGTACGTCGAAACCTTGTGCGGAAAGTGCCGCTCGCAGCACCCGTGTAATCTGAGACTCGTCATCGATAACCAGAATTCTTGCAGGCATTGCTTTCTTCTTTCTTTCGAAGCTTAAATCACTCGCTTTAAAGGATATGATGCACGGTGGGGGAGATATGGCGGTACAGCCCTCTTCAATCCGGCTCTTTCACTGGGCGATGTCCACCCTGACCGCGGTTGGGGCAACTGTGGTGTTGGTCTTTACAAACGCCAACTCTACCACCGCCGGAATGGTCTTCCTGGTCCTGGTGGTTTGGTCGGCTGCGCAGGCGGGAATCTGGTTCTCGCTCTATGTAGCCCTGCTGTGCGCAACTTCATTCGACTACTTCTTCCTGCCTCCCTTTCATACTCTGCAGATTATCGGTCTTCAGCAGTGGGTGGCCCTCGTCGCGTTTCTGGCCAGTTGCGTGGTTGCCGGCCGGCTGGCAGAGCAGGCCCGGCAGCAGGCCCGCAAGGCCGAGCAGAGGCGCGAGGACGTGGAGCGGCTCTATGAATTGAGCCAGGAAATGATGCTGCATGAGGACCCGGCCGGACTGGTCCAGGTAGTTCCCCGGCTCATCCACCGCATCTTCGCGCTCGATGCCGTCGTACTCTACGTCCGCGACCAGGAGCATTTTTACTCTTCGGCCTCCGATTTGCCCATGAGCATCCAGGCCAGCCTGCGGGCCATGACCCATGGGCCGAACTCGACGCTCAACATACCCGGGGATTTCAATGCCATGCCCCTGATGCTGGGCCTGCGGACGGTCGGAGCCCTGGGCTGGCGTCCAGGCGTGCTTTCCCGCGAGGTAGCCACGGCCGTCAGCGCTCAGGTGGCCATCGTTCTCACCCGCGCATTGGCCATTGAGGCTACAGCGCGTATGGAGGCCGCCCGCGAAGGAGAACGCCTGCGCACCGCGCTCATCGATTCGCTCACCCACGAACTGCGTACGCCGCTCACTTCCATCCGGGCCGCCGCCACCACCCTGCGCCAGGCGGAGGGGCTGGATGAGGCCAGCCGCCAAGACCTTGCCGCGCTCATCGACGAGGAAAGCCTGCGCCTCGACGCCCTGATTGGCGAGGCGGTGGAGATGGCCGAGATCGACGCTCATGTAGTCGAGGTGCGCGCCGTTCCCCAGCATGCCCGCGCGCTGCTTGATCAGGCCGTAGAGGAATCGCACAAGGCGCTCGCAGCGCATCGGGTCACGATCGACGTCGCGGAGCCAGACACCCCGGCCTGGTTCGATCCGCACCTTCTGGGCCGGGTGTTGCGCCACCTTATCGAGAACGCAGCGCGCTATTCTCCGCACGGTAGCCTCATTAGCCTCCGTTCCCGCCGCGATCAGGACCGGCTCCAGTTCAGCGTTGAAGACAACGGCGCCGGCATCGATGCCGTAGATTTGCCGCTCATCTTCGAAAAGTTCTATCGCGGCAAAAAAGGCTCAAAGCTCGGCAAAGGTTCTGGAATGGGCCTGGCTATTGCCCGCGCCATCCTGCTGGTGCACGGCGGAGGCATTGAAGCCCACAGCGTTCCAGGCCAGGGCGCCACTTTCCGCTTCTGGGTGCCGCTGGTTGAGAAGGAACCGGGCGCGGTTCAAACTGGGGAGAATTCAGTGCAACCCCCAATTCTCTAGTTTCCGCCTGAAGGGTCTCCGCTACTTCGGCTCATCGCTCCAGTCGCAAGCAATGTCGCGGCCCTGCTCTGAGCTCTCACACGCCCATTCCAGCACCCGCGCCACCCGCCATGCATCCACCGCCGGTACCGGAATCGGCCCCTGGCCCAGAAGAGCATCGCGGATGCCAGCGTAGTAGAGCCGGTAGTCGCCCGCGACAGGCTGTACAGGGCGCGTTACCATGCCGCCATCCACATCCACCCGCAGCGTACCCCAGTCGGCAGCGGGTTCCTGTCCCCAGGTTGGGCTATCGATGCGAGAAATTTTGCTGAGCTCAACTTCTTGCGGGTCATGCGTCCACTTCCAGAAGTTCCCCTTGGTTCCGCGCAGGTAAATCCGCGGCCGCGCAAGCGATGCGAGGCTGGCGCAGGCCACCGCGACAGAGATGCCCGGATACCGCAGCCGCACGGTAAAGCAGTCGTCGGCGCCTTCGCCGTCCCGCTCGCGCAGCACCTCGGCGCTTACCGTCCGCGGCTTGCCGAAAAGCGCCAGCGCCTGGTCAACCAGATGCGTCCCCAGGTCCAGCAGCACTCCGCCGCCCAGCGATGGGTCATCCTTCCACGGCACGCGCGAGGCTGGCCGCCACCGGTCGAGCGTGGACTCAAAGTGAACCAGCCGTCCCAGTGTGCCATCGGCAAGCAGTTTCTTGATCGTTCCGAATTCCGAGTCCCAGCGGCGCTCGTGAAACGCCGAGAGCAGCACCTTCTTGGCCGCCGCCAGTTTGATCAGTTCGGCGATCTCTTGCGACCGTGCGCACATCGGCTTGTCGACAACCAGGTTCTTTCCAGCCTCAAGTGCCTGGCGAGCCTGCTCATAGTGCGCTCCACTCGGGGTGGAAATAACGATCAGGTCCAGGGACGCGTCGGCCAGCATCGCGTCCAGCGTGCGGTAGGTGACGATCTTCGGATAGCGCTCCTGGGCCTTGTTTGAACTGCGCTCGACGATCGCCGCAAGCTCGATCCCGTCCACCGATGAAAGCAGCGGCGCATGAAAAACCTTGCCGCCCAACCCAAAGCCAACCAATCCCGCACGAATCATCGTGGTCTCCTGTGAGTCCGGTCGAAGCAACGCCGAATCTCGTTAACCTTCTAATTTATACCGAGTCTCCGCCAACCGGTATAAGCGCCGCCAGACCAGCCGGTTCATGGTCACCACCATCGTGGCCATCAGCATCGTTGCCAGCAACAGAATCGGAAACCTGCCGCTGTCGGTCGCCGCGCTGATCTGCGCTCCCAGGCCCAGGGTCTGCATCGTCTTGTCGCCGATGTGAAAATACTCAGCAACAATCGAGGCGTTCCATGCCCCGCCCGAGGCGGTAATCATTCCCGTCACCAGGTAAGGGAAAATCCCCGGCAGAATCATCCGCGTCCAGCGTTGCCAGCGCGTGAATCTGTAAACCGCCGCCGCCTCTTTCAGGTCAGACGGAATAGCCGTGGCCCCGGCGATCACGTTGAACAGGATGTACCACTGCGTTCCAAGCAGCATCAAGGCAATCGACCCGAGTCCCAGTCCGCCGCCCAGCCGGATCAGCCCGACCAGCAGTACCGGAAACAGCGCCGTTGCCGGCACCGAAGCAACCACTTGGGTGATCGGTTGCAGAATCCGCGCCAGCTTCGGATTCAAGCCGATGGTCACCCCGACAGGGATCGTCCACAGCGCGGCCAGTGCAAGGGAAGCGTTGACCCGCAGCCACGTGGCCCCGGCGCCCAGCAGCAGCAGCCGCACGTCTGCCAGGGTGACGCCGTGAACCATCTGCACTGCTTTGAAAGCGCCCCACAAGATGGCCAGCCCGGCAAAGAATCCAAACACAACCGGGATCAGGATGCTCCGGCTCTTGCCTGGCCCATCGACTGGCTGCACCACGCGACACTCTTGAGTCGTCGAGAGGCGGCGATAGAGCCTCTCTTCCATCGCGCCCCATGCGCGGCTGGGCAGCCGGGTCAACGTTGTCGAGCGCTGCAGCAGGGTCAGAATCGGCGATGTGATTCGGTCCACCGACTCGGTCTGCTCGAATTTGAATTTATCGCTCCAGGCAATCAGCGGACGCCAGACCAACTGGTCGGTAGCCACGATGATCAGCACCAGCACGGCAAGCCCACACAGCAGGGCGTGCATGTCAACCGGATTCGCAGAAGCGGCGGTCTGCAGGTAGCTGCCCAGCCCTGGAAGCCTGAAATCGCGCGAGCCCAGCACAAACATCTCGCAGGCGATGAGAAAAAACCAACCGCCCGCCACCGACACAATCGAGTTCCAGATCAGCCCAATCGCGGCAAACGGCATCTCCAGTTGCCAGAATCGCTGCCATGCCGAGTAACGGTAGATGCGCGAAGCTTCGACCATCTCTCTTGGAATGCTCTTCAGCGACGAGTAGAAGCTGAAGGCCATGTTCCACACCTGCCCGGTAAAAATCAGCAAGATCGAGCCCATTTCGATGCCCAGTTGATGGCCGGGAACCAGCGCCATCATGGCCAGCATCACGCCGGGCAGAAAGCTCAGCACGGGAATCGATTGCAGAATGTCGAGCACCGCGACCATCCACGCTTCCACCCGCGGATTGTAGGCGGCAATGTAGCCGTAGGCCACGGCAAACACCAGGCTCAGCAGGTAGGCGATGCCGATGCGCACAATCGAATAGAACGCGTAAAGGGGCAGCGCCCAAACCGAGTGCGAAATCACCACGTTGGGTGTCGGCTTCTCCAGCCAATAGCTGCCGATTTTCGCCATGGCAAAAAACATGGCCAGCCCGAAGGCCAGCACGGCCATATCCGTGACAATCGGCCAGGTGCGGACGGTGACCAGCGAGCGCGCAAGGGGATGTTGGGTCTTCACTCGCTCTCCTTGCTGGCGGCGATCTCATCTTCCTGCATGTCGGGCAGCACAAACCGGCGGCGTCCTGCGTCGTAGTCGAATAACTCCGCGTACCGGCCCCAGGCAACTGCCGTCTCCATCTGGAGCAGGCACTCCTCCTCGCTGAACTGCTCGTCCAGCATATCCAGGAAAAAGTCCTCGGGAATGGTGTGATCGCTCTTTGATTCCAGCGCCCGGCGAATCTGGCGCAGCAGCAGCACGTTGTCCACGGCAGCCGTCCTGAACAACTCCTTCTGCCGCAAAATCTCTGAGTTGGCAAACTGCGTGCCGCTCTCCGTGATGGCCGCGTCTCCTTCTTCAACCGTCAGGAAGCCGAGCAATTGGGCGGCATCCACAATCGGTAGCAAGTCGTCGATTTCGAAGCTCAGGTCGTCGGCCAGGCGGTAGATGTCCTCGCGGCCCCCCTTGTCCAGCAGCAGTTCAAGCAGGCCGGCAATGCCGCCGGGCCGTGCATGCGGCAGCATCTGGTAGTGCATCTGCCTCTGGTCACGTACCTTGGTCTGCTGTTCGGGAGCTGCCTCGGGGGCCACGTCGGGCTTGGTCAGCACCTTGTAGATGTAGTCGACCAGTTCGGTAAACGGCTGCGACTTGCGGTCGCGTGGCTGTGCCAACTGCACCTTGAAATCGGTCCGAATGTGCCCTGGGTTCCGGCCCAGCACGATGATGCGGTCGGCCAGCAGCACAGCTTCTTCAATGTTGTGCGTTACCAGGAAGACCGCTTTGGTGGGCATGGTTTTGTTGGCCCAAAGCTCCAGCAGTTCGCTGCGCAGGTTCTCCGCCGTCAGCACGTCCAGGGCGCTGAAAGGCTCGTCCATGAACAGCACCTCCGGCTCCACCACCAGGGCCCGGGCAAAGCCGACCCGCTGCTTCATCCCGCCTGACAACTCTTTGGGATATGCGGCCTCAAAGCCGTCCAAACCCACCGTATCCAGCATCTTCATGCTGCGGTTGTGGCGTTCGCCCGGTTCCACGCCGCGTGCCTGCAGCGGAGCCTCCACATTTTCAAGCACCGTCAACCAGGGGAAAAGCGCAAAGCTCTGGAAGACGATCGACACGTTGATTTCCGCATCGGCAATCGGCTTGTCGTGCCAGTAAACCTGGCCGGAGGTTGGAGTTGAGAGCCCGCTCAACATCCGCAGCATGGTTGACTTGCCTGAGCCCGACGGGCCAAGCAACGCCACAATCTCTCCGGGCACAATTTCAAGGTCGGTTGCCGCGATTACCTGGATACGGTTCTGGCTCGGTTGCGCGTAAAATTTTTCAATTTTTTCCGCGCGAATGATTGCTTCAGGCACGGCGGCGGAGTCTAAAATGTTGGCAACCGATTCCAGCATGCATGGCCCTCCAGTAGGGGATTTGCCTGACTAGTGCCCGGCAAGTTATTTCGCAAGTGTATGGATTTTCTGCTACTTTCAGATGAATGAGTCTCGGGTTGCGGTATCGAGTGAAAGTTTGCTCCTGCAGAGTACGTTTTTTCGGTACTCGCGGTGCTTTTTTTCAAAAACCGTGGACATTTGAACGCCGCCAAGGGTATCATCGTGCTATAGAAATTCGCCGAATGAGTTACCGCGCGATTGCGAAATGTTAGGTTGCAGGCTGTTGACCGCTCGGGCAAGAATGTGTGGTCCAGGGAAAGCCTTAAGGAGATTATGCCCGAGACGAATGGAAAACCCAAAGTGCTGGTGGCCGACGACGAGCGGGTGATCGCCGACACGTTGGCAATGATTCTCAATCAAAGCGGCTTTGAGGCGCGCGCGGTCTACTCCGGTGAAAAGGCCCTCGAACTGGTGCCCACTTTCCAGCCGGACATGCTCATCTCCGACGTCATCATGGGCGGCCTCAACGGCATCGACGCAGCCATCCAGGTCCGCGGTCTCATGCCCAAGATCAAGATTCTGCTTTTCTCAGGTCAGGCCGCAACAGCCGACTTGCTTGAAAGAGCGCGAACCCAGGGTTACGAATTTGAGATTCTGGCCAAGCCCGTTCACCCGCAGGACTTGCTGAGCCGCCTGCGCGCCTACGCAGGCTAAGGGAGAGTCTGGCCAGGCGCCGGATCGCCCAGGCCTGATTTGGTTCCGTGGCCTCGCGGCCCTCGAGAGATTTCCAAGACAGTGAATTGTTTGTTGTCGCGCCGCCTGTGAGAATTGCTCGCACCTACCCGCGCTTCATTCGGCCCACTGAATCCTGAGAACCGCCAGCCCGCCGCCGGCGATTCCATCCCGCTTCACCTCGCACCGGAAGTTCTTTAGTTCCTCCTCAGTCAATCTCTTCGGCTCAATCGCCGACCAGAGATCGGTGACGATATAACTTTTGTGACCGCTATGCCCGATGCCCGAAAGGTCGAGCTTCAACCGCATATCTGCATTCTTATCCCGGTTCCGATTGGCGGCGATTACGATTGCGCCCCGGTCATCCCAGCGCACATACGGGACCGGCACCTTGATATCCGCTTCAAAGTTCACCGCCTTAAGGTTCGGCTCCTGCCCTCCCGCGCACATCGCCAGCGCCTTCGAAAATCTCTTCCGGATCGCCAGCATTTTCGTGACATCGGCCAGCATTCCACTGTGCCGCGCTTCTTTCAAATCGTTCCAGTCGATCTGGGCGCCGTAGAGCCAGCGTCCCTTTCCCGCATCCTTGTCGCCGTAAAGATGCGGCGACAAGCCCGGCAGCGCGTGGAAGGTCGCGTCGAATTCCTCCCCGGAGAAAAAGATCGGAATCATCGGTGAAAACAAGACCGAGTAGCCGAAGAGCGACCGGCTTCCCTGTGCCACGTAGGGATTCTTGTCCAGCGGATAGCCTTCCCAGCCATCGTCGTGGCAACTCAGTTCGACTGACGATCCCCACTCAAGCGTCCCGATCTGAATGTCAATCGCCGGTCCGGCAGTCAACTGCCCCGACGACTCTGGAACATCCAGATAGAGCGGCTTGTTTCCCCATCCCTCAGGCTGCTGTTGCCAGTGTTCGCCCATGTCGCTGCGCACGGCGATGTCCGCGATCGGCTTCGGAGCTACATTTTCAAGCCTGATCTTCACGTCGGGCAGTCCGTCCGGTCTTGGGTCTGACCTTCCCACCCTGTCAGCTGAAAGTCCTGCCAAGCGAACGCCAAGCTGTCCCTCGCCACGGGAACTCCCTTTGGTCGAACTGCCATCCTTGTATTGAACTTCAACTTCGTAGAAACCTGCCCGGCCAAACTTCCGGGCGTAAAAGCCGGGGAGATCATTGACCAGAATCTCATTCAGAACTCCCACCTTCGTCTGGTCGGTGCTGATGGGGGTCTGCGTTTGCGTAAAGTCGGTGACGCCGTGAATTGCGGTGCCTCCTTCTTCCCAAATCACGATCGGATGCCCGGCAGCGGCTGCATTTTGCCGGATGCGCTCCCACAGGTCCGGGCGATAGATGCCCACGTCCAGACGGTAGCCGTCCACGCCATAGACGGTCACAAAATCGCTGTAGATTTTCACCCACCAGTCATCCAGATCCGTGTGGCCGCCGGTCCAGTCAAAATCCGTCATGCCCCAGCTGCCCCCGCGGAACCATTCGGGGTGCGTCTTGACTGCGGAGCTTTCAGGCATGAGTCCGTGCGTAATCACATCCAGAAAAACCTTGATCCCGCGGCGGTGAGCTTCATCGATCAATGCTCTAAATTCTGCTGCCGTGCCCAGCGTGGGATCGAACTTGTCCGGCTCAATCACCGCATACTGGGTCCAGATGTTGTAGAAGTGCCGAGGATCGCACAGCGAGTAACCGGTCAGCCAGATGCCGGTGATGCCCAGTTCCGTGAGGTAGGTGAGCTTCTCACGCAGACTGTTGAATGTGCCGCTTTCAGGGCCGTTCGGCGAGGTGAATCCCTTGGTTGCGATCTCGTAAATAATGAGATCCTTCATCCACTCCGGCGAGGCCGGCTGCGTGGCTCCGGGGACCTTTCTCTGGCCCGAATCTTCGACCGGCATTGAAAATGCCGCCAGGTGCCTGACCGGTTGCAAAGCAAGTAGAGTCCCAGCCTTCAGAAAACTGCGCCGAGGCCAGGTTGCAGAGTGTTCGTGTCTTTCCGTCATAATCTGCCCGTACGCCAACCTTCCTAACCCAAAGATGCAGGACCGCGAGAGGGCTACAACTCCCGCCGCCCCTCCATGGCCCTCGCCATGGTGACCTCATCCGCATACTCGATATCGCTTCCGGCCGGCACGCCGGTAGCAATGCGCGTGATCTTTACCTTGAATCCGCGCAGAGCCCCGGCCAGCCAATCCGCCGTGGCTTCGCCTTCCAGCGTCGGGCTGGTGGCCACAATCACTTCGTCCACTTCGCCGCGCTCCACCCGCCCCACCAGTGTGCGCGTGCGAAGCTGGTCCGGTCCCACCCCGTGCAGAGGCGACAAGGTTCCATGCAGCACGTGATAGACGCCCTGGTAGCCTCCCTGGGCGCCGCGCGCACGCTCCACAGCGGCAATGCTGGTAGGCTCCTCCACCACGCAAACCAGGCGCTGGTTGCGCGTGGGGCTGGCACAGTAGGCGCAGGGATCGACGTCTGTAACGTTGTTGCAGATGGAGCACAGGCGCAGGCTCACTTTAAGCTCGCGCACCGCCTCGGCCAGCGCCGCCGCGTCTTCATCCGTCGAGCGCAGAATATGGAAGGCGAACCGCTGCGCGCTTTTGGCGCCCACGCCGGGAAGCTTCTTCAGTTCTTCAATCAGCCGGGCCATGGGCTCGGCATAGCGTGCCACGATTTGCGCCTCCGCTGCTTCTCTTTGAGACCGATCATCGCGTCAGGCCGCACTAAAGAGTCCTGTAAACAATGCCGGCAAATGCGTCCGGGCTCATCATGCCCTTGCCCCATCCGGCGTCAAACTCCGCCGTCGGTTTCTTGGCCACTGCCTCTTCTTCTGAAGCGCCGGCCTTCTTCAGCGCCAACACCCGGTCGCGTACCCCTGACAGCATGTCGTTAAACGCCTTGAACTCGCTCTTCGTTCCCAGCGGCCCGTGACCTGGGATAATCTTGGTCTTGTCGTTGGCCACCGCCAGGGCGTTCTCGCCTGCTGTAATCATGCCGCCGATGGTGCCGCCTGTGCCCTCGTCAATAAACGGATAAAACCCGTTGAACCAGGTGTCGCCCAGGTGCAGAACATCGGCATTGTGAAAGTGAATGTAAATATCGGTGTCGGTGTGCGCTGGGTCAAAGTGCACAAGTTCAAGCGAATCGCCGTTTTGCCAAATCTGCATGGTCTGGTCGAAGGTGACGGTCGGCAGCGCGCCAACTGGAGCGGCAGGCAGGGTGGCGTGAAACATCTTCATGGTTTGCGGCGTCGAGAGCCGCTCGCGGGTGTTTTGATGAGCGAGTATGCTAAACCCCGCCGCATGCAACGCCTCATTCCCGTCTGTGTGGTCAAAGTGCCAATGGGTGTTGATCAAAGCGTGGGGAGCGCCTTTCCCAACTGCCGCAATCGCCTCGCGAATCTTCGGCGCAGCGGTGGCAAAGCTGGAGTCGATGAGAATATTGCCATCGGGACCGGTTTGCAGCGCCATGTTCCCGCCCGCACCTTGCAACAGGTAGACGTTGTCATAGAGCTTGGTTGTCTTGATCGGAGTATTAAGCGCACCAGCGCGCGCGGTGGCCACCATGTCCGTGGCAGGCGCGGCTTGCGCCAGCATCCAGCGTGGCGCCGCGGCAACCGCGCCGGCCGCTGCGCCCAGTGTCAAGAACTTCCTGCGATTGATTTCCACAACCATCGTGACCTCCCACGTCGATTCAATTGCGAATTTCAGCCGAGCCCCGGAATCTTCAACCCGCCCAGCATCCCTTGAAGGCTCGACTGCATGGCCTCGTCGGCCTTGCGCCCGGCTTCGTTCACCGCGGCCACCACCAGGTCCTCCAGCATCTCCACATCCGGCTTTTCACCGCTCAGCCCAATCACTGCCGCGGGGTCAATGTGCAGTTTGATGAGCTCCTTCTTGCCGTTCATGGTCGCGGTCACCGCCCCGCCGCCGCTCGACGCTTCCACCACGGTCTGGCCCAGCTTCCGCTGGACCTCTTCCTGCATGTGGTTCGCCTGGGAAAGCATCTCAGAAATCTTGAGTGGATTGATCATGGCATTTCTCCTCAATTGAGCGAACGCCTACCTAGCGCGGAGATCGATAACGCTGAGAATCTCCGCCTTGAAAATCTCCTTGGCCCGCTGGACTAGCGGATTTGCCAGCGCTGCTTCCCGAACGCTGCCAGCTGCCGGTGGCAGCGAAGAGGGCCCGGCCTGTGCCGCACCGGTCTGGCCGCTTCCAGCGCCGGGCGCAATCATGAAACGAGTTGGCGCGCCCAGCCGTTGCAGTTCCTGGCGAATGATCTTTTCCGCGGCGGCGTTCACCGTGATGGCAAGCATCTTTTTGCCCATGCCGGCCACGTCGATGCGAAGGCTGGTCGCTTCCAGTGTCCACGTGCCCGCGCCCAGCAACTGCGCGGCAGATTCATGTCCGCCTTCCACCAGCGCACAGCCCACAGCATGGCGAAGCGACTCCATCGACGGAGCGCCTACGGCCACTTGAGGCGATAAGGCCTGCGAGCCCTCAGTTAGAGTTTCGCCGGATGCATAACCGGTCACCGGACTCGATGCGGCCGGGAAGGGAATTGGAGCGCGGATTGCAGAAGCTTCTGTAACCGGCGCCGGCGAGCCAAAAGGGGCAGAGCGCTCCATTTCCGCAACCGGGCTGGCCTGTGCGCTTTGTTTCAAACTCGGCCCGGCGTTCCAGCTGCCGCTTCCTGGTCCGAAGGGCGATAGAGGCGGCGCGGCAGGCGGTGCAGCGGAGGAAACAGCTGGACGCGGTGGTGCAGCCGATGTGCGCGGCGAGGAAGCCGGCGAAGCACTGCGCACACCCGCGCCGCTTGCCACGCCGCTCAGCAATTCCTCCAGCGGCAAAAGCCGCTGCGCATGAATCAGCTTCAGCAGGCCCAACTCCAGGTGGAAGCGCTGCTCCTGCCGGTAATTCAAATCATCGAATGTCCGAAGCACGATCTGCAGGTTCCGCGTCAACTCTTCTTCGGTAAACAGCAGTGCCGTGCGCCCGGCGCGTGCCCGTTCGTCGCCCGAGATTTGCAGCAGTTCCGTCTGTTCTCCGCCCAGTTTGGCCATCAACGCATTGCGCAGGTAGCGAACCATTTGCCGCGCCAGCGACGAAGGGCTGTGCCCCGCGTTCACCAGCAGGTTCAACTGTTCCATCAACTCGGCGCTTTGTCCCGCGGCCACCGCTTCAAGCAGCCGCTCAAACACCGCGTTGGGCACCGAGCCCATCAGGTCGCGAATCTGGTCTGTCGAAAGCACCGCGCGGCCATTCTCTGTCGGGGCCGAGGCAATGGCTTGGTCCATGATGCTGAGCGCGTCGCGCATCGATCCATCGCCGGCTTCGGCCAGCAGCGCCAGGGCCGCGTTTTCCGCCGTCACTTCTTCGTGGCCGGCGATCATCTTCAACTGCGCCAGGATGTCATCGAACTTGACGGCGTGAAAGCTGAAGTGCTGGCAGCGCGAGCGGATGGTCTGCGGAATGTCCTCGGGCTGCGTCGTCGCCATCATGAAAATCACATGCGCCGGCGGCTCTTCCAGGGTTTTCAGCAGCGCATTAAAGGCCGCATCGGTAATCTGGTGCGCTTCGTCAAGTATGTAAATCTTGTAGCGGTCCCGCGCCGGCGCATAGCGGGCGGCGTCGCGCAGTTCGCGAATCTCGTCGATGCCGCGATTCGTGGCCGCATCGATTTCGATCACATCCACGGCGTTGCCCTGGCGAATCTCCACGCACGAGTCGCAAACGCCGCAGGGCTCCGGGGTTGGCCGCTCCGGTGTGCCAATCGCTGTCCGGCAATTCAGCGCCTGGGCCACGATGCGGGCAATCGTGGTTTTGCCAATGCCGCGATGTCCCGAGAATATGTAGCCGTGGGCAATGCGGTCCTGGCTCAGCGCGTTAAGCAGCGTCCGGGTAACGTGATCCTGCCCAGCCACGTCGGCGAAGCGTTGCGGACGATACTTCCTGGCCAGAACCTGGTAGCCCATAGTTGGACCCGCTCCCTGATGCGCCTGAAAACAAGGCGCTACAGGTGCGATTGTATCGTTCCGGGCTGGTCGGTGTGGGGTGGAAATCCGCAGAGCTTTGCTCGGCTCCGCGGCTGGAAGGCAGAAACTACGCCTTTGCCGTTCGGGCTCCCTTTCCAGCTTTGCGCTTGCCCTTCTTCTTGATCAGGGCTTTCTTTTCAGCTGCTTTGCGCCGCCGTACTTCTTCCGGCGAATACATGGTGCCCCTGCATTCTTTTGCGCCGCAGTTGCACCGGGCCTCGTCGTCGCCTCCGTCGTAGAGACAGTAATCGTAGGTAATCTCCTCGCCCGCCGCAATGTTGCGGATGGCCTTTATCCAGACCCGGCTGTTTTCTTCGCTGGTTTCGCAGTTGGCGTCGCAGCTGTGATTGATAAACATGGCCGTCGCATGGCCGTCGATGACGATCGAGCCGTCGCCCAGTCCAAACAGGTAGGTAATGGGCGACTCTTCATAAGCTGTATCGGCCTCCGCCTTGGTCAGGCGATGGCCGGTATACTCCGTGACGCGCGCGCCCTTGCGGATCGGAGTGGTGGTGTAGCAGCCGGCGGCGTGGATGGCGGAAGAGCGGATGATCAGGCCCATAAGATTATGCGATGCTTTCCTTTGGTAGGGTTGGCGATGAGGTGCGGACCGGTTCCGCCTGAGAACGGCCCAGGCTGTCCGGCTGCATGAACCGCATCGTATCATTGAAGGGGCCCATTAAAGGGCGAGGCAGAAGGAAATGATCCGGCAACTCTCCAGAGCGTTAATTCTTGTTGGCTGCCTGGCCGCGGCATATGGGGTCCGAGCCCAGGCTCCTGCGGCCTCCGATTCCCAGAAGCCCCAGGGCGCCGCGCCGGCATCCAGCGCCAATCCATTCCCTGAAGACACAAGCACGGTCCCCGTCATGCCATCCACCACCGCGCCGTCGCTCCCTCCCGGCACCTACGATGGCAGCGGCGAGGGAGCGCACGGCATGGCGGCCGCGCTTCCCGGAGACGATACCGATCCGGTTCGCAGCCCCGACGACCCTGCCCCGGCGGCGGAAAGCGCACAAGGGGACGACTCGAGTTCCAGCCTGAAGAACATTGACAGCCTGCTGCCCCCGTCCGACAGCGCCGAGCCTGAAAAGCGGAAGAGGCATGGAGCCAAAGAGAAGGAAGAGGAAGTTACCCACCAGGAAACTGCGAAAAGCGACGTCGAAGTGGGCAGCTACTACCTGGATCAGAAGAACTGGAAAGCGGCGCTCTCACGCTTTGAATCAGCAATGGTTCTGGACCCGGAAGAACCGGAAGTCTACTGGGGAATGGCCGAGGCCGAGCGCAACCTGGGCCAGTTTGCCAAAGCGCGGGAACACTATGAAAAACTGCTCGAGTACGATCCGGACGGCAAGCATGGAAAGCAGGCGCGCAAGGCGCTGAAAGACCCGGCCCTCGCGGCGGCATCCAACACGGGATCAGGCAAAACTCCCATTCCCCCGCAATAGGGCTTAACCAGACATTTCATTCCTGATTTTCAGGGTAGAATTATCCCAGTTTCAAAGCTTTCGGTCGATAAGCTAAGAACCTGGCAACGGGATGGCTTATTCTTTCTGAGTGTGTTGTCTGGGCGCATGGCGTAGATGGTTCTTGAACCTTCGCCGACCGTCCGAAAGGGAATATGCATCCGGTTCTTGCGAAAGCCGTTTATCCTCTGGTCGAACAGGTCGCGGCTGTAAGCCTGAACGAAGCCCAGGTGTCTCCTGATCTGGAAATGCATCGCTGGTGCGGCCAGCAGGTTGTGGAGCATCTGATCCTCGCATTCCAGTCGTCTCGACAGGAACTTGAGAGGCGGCTTAAAAGTGGGGACTCTCCCGTCTCCAGCGCCAGTTGGCTGCAGTGGATTCTCAAGGTTCAGGTTTGCATGTTCGGCTCGATGTCTGAGGGAGTTTCAACCACCCTGTCGTTGCGGCCCACTCGTTTTGTTCCCCAGGATGGAAAGACGCTGGCAGAGCGCCTGCTTGCCGAAGCCGAAGCTTTGAATAAGGTCCTGTCTGAATGCCGCATCCGTTTCGGTTTGCGTCCCTGCGGCTACCACGGCATGTACGGTCCGCTTCGGGTGGAGGAGTGGCGTGTCTATCACGCGGTCCATATTCGCCATCACCGGCGTCAATTCGAGAAGTGCATCCGCCTGGCGCGAAGGCGCGCTGTCGCGACAGCACAGCCAAAACCGCTTCGGGAACAGGTTGCCCCGGCCGCTGGCATTGAAGATTAAGCACTGCTCTGAGGCTCAGGCCCCTTTCAAAATCCGGCTAGACGCAGATACATGGCCATGATTTGCTGCCCCCACAGGCCGCACGCGATCCCGCCAATACAGAGGAACGTCCCCAGCGGCAGTTTCGTCAGGGCCCAGGCCGCAGCGTCTGCATAGGTGCGTGGCGCGGCCAGCAGACCAATGGCAACTACCGCTCCCAGCACGATTCCCAGTGCGAACGCCAGCAGGGCGCCAGGCAGCCCCAGCCAGGCGGCCAACAGAGCCATCAACTTCGCATCGCCCAGCCCCAGCCCCTCCCGGCGGCGAACCAGCCAGTAGGTCCAACGGATCAGCAGTATCAGTCCTGCGGCGGCCAGCATTCCCAGAATCCACTGCAGCGCAAACCAGGAAAGCAGACGCGGCTGAACCCCAAAAGCGCCGTATTTGTTGAAAACAGAACTCGACGTCAAGCCGAATTGCAGCAGGGTTAACAGAAACCCCGTCAGAGTGCCTGGAAGCGTAAGCCAATCGGGAAGCCATAGATTTTCCATGTCGAGCACCGCCAGGGCTACCAGCAGCCAATACAAGATCATCGAACCAAGCGCGAAAATCAAGGTCTTGTACGCGTCTGAACTGCCAAAATCCAGGCCAAGATCCAGAAGCAGGGAGAACGCGCGCCATGCGGAATCTGCCCACAGAACTCCGATCGCCAGTTCCACCAGCGGGTACCGCCAGCCGATCCCTGACTTGCAGCCCCGGCACCGCCCGCGCAGCGCCAGCCAACTGACCAGCGGCACATTCTCCCACCATGCCAACGTGTGGTCACAGTCGCGGCAATGCGACCGCGGGTGCACGATGCTCTCGCTCTCCGGCCACCTGCTCAGGCACACGTTCAGAAAGCTGCCGAAGGCCAGCCCCAGAAGTCCCGCAAAAATGGTTACCAGCGTGCGAATCATTGGCGTCATTGAGTATACGGTCTTGACCGGGTGGTCGGCGTTGCGTTCAAACGATATTCAACTCTGCCTTTACACGCTCCTTGATTTGATCGCGGACCGCTCCCCACGCCCCCCAGACCGAGCCGCACCACTCGCGAATCTTCGCGTCTCGCTCCGGCCCCGGCAGGGCCGCCAGCACTGCGGAGACAGTTAGCTTCCCTCGGTCCTGCGGCGGCGTCAATCGCGGCCACTGCTTGCGCCGGTTGGCAAGCTGCATGTGAATTCGCTGTACCTGTCTTCCGGTGAAGCCTTTCTCGATAAACAGGTACAAGCCCACCAACGCAAACCACACTCCAATCGGCCTGCAAGTCTCGTCCGCGTTCTGCGCGGCAAACGCATCCATGACATGCTGATGCAGAAATGCGGGATCGGCGTGTGCCAGCGTGTAGCAAGCCAGTTCGTCGCACAGTTCCCGGTCCGTCGGCATACCTGAAAATGCTATACCCCCGTCGATCGGGCGATTATAGCGGAAGGAATTGCTGCCCGGCCCCCTCAAGGTAGACTGGTCATGCATGGACCTTCCGTCAGAAAGCTCCACCGCACAAATTCCGGCGCCCCAGCATGCAACCGATCCGGCGCGGGCGGCGGCCTTGTTTCAGCAGTCGGTCGAAATCATGGCCCGGCTGCGCGCTCCCGATGGCTGTCCCTGGGACCGCGAGCAGTCCTTCAATTCCATCCGCAAGTACACCCTTGAAGAAGTCTACGAAGTCTTTGACGCCATCGAGCGTCGCGACTTTCCGCACCTGGCCGAGGAACTGGGCGACCTGCTGCTCCAGGTGCTCTTCTACGCCGAGATCGCCTCCAACGAAGGCCATTTCACCATCGCCGACACGCTCGACCACCTCAATCGAAAACTGATTCGCCGCCACCCTCACGTCTTTGGCGAAGAGGCATCCCGCGCCGCCGGAAACCTGGCCCACGTTGATGCCGACATCGCCGGCTCTTCCGGCGCCGTGCTCCGCAACTGGGATGAGATCAAGCTGGCGGAGAAGCGCACCTCGCAGACACTGCCCACTGCAGACGCAGAGCCGCCCTCGCGGCTCGACAGCGTTCAGCGTGCCATGCCCGCGCTGGCCGAGGCTGCCAAGCTCGGCTCCAAGGCCCAGAAAGCCGGCTTCGACTGGAAGCACTGGCGCGATCTGCTGCCCAAGGTGGTTGAGGAGACAGCGGAGCTCGAAGCCGAAGCTGCCTCCGACGATCCCGCCCGCAAGCCTGCCGTTGAAGCTGAACTGGGCGATCTGCTCTTCACCGTAGTCAACCTGGGCCGCCACCTTGGAGTCGACGCTGAGATGGCGCTGCGCGGCTGCAATCTGCGTTTCCGTCAGCGCTTTCACGAAATGGAGAAAGCCTCCGCGCGGCCGCTTGAGCAACTGGCCCCCGATGAGTTGGAGGCGCTTTGGGCGCAGGCCAAGCAGAAGCTGGCGCAGCCGGAGGCGGGCGCATGATTCTCATCCGTCCCTGCGCTGGTTTTGACGAGTTGGATGCCTGCGTCCGCATGGAAATCGAAACCTGGGGATATGAAGAGGGCGACGTCATCCGCCGCAAGACCTTTCGCGTGGCCCAGAAAATCGGCGGACAGGTCCTCGGCGCCTTTGACACTGAGATTCCTGCTACCCCGCCTTGCGGCGGCCCCAATTCCATGATCGGCTTCGTGTTCTCGCTCCCCGGGGTGAAGACGGGAAGTGGAGAGCCTCAACCCTATCTGCACTCCCACATGCTGGCCGTGCGCGAGGATTATCGCAACCGAGGCCTTGGCACCCGGCTCAAGCTGGAACAGCGCCTGGAGGCCCTTTCGCGCGGCATCCGGTATATGGAATGGACCTTTGATCCGCTGGAAATCAAGAACGCCTTTCTCAATATCCAGAAATTGGGAGCCGTCGTTCGCAGCTACCAGGTGGATTTCTATGGGGTATCATCATCTCGTCTGCAGGGTGGCCTGCCCACTGACCGGCTGGTGGCCGAGTGGCAGCTCGATTCCCCTAAGGTCAAGGAAATCCTGGAAGGCCGGTGCGCGGACAATCGATTGAACGAAAACAGCATTGAGGAAGAAATTCTTGTCCCGGCTTCCATCTACGAGTGGAAAGCAACCGAAACCGGCCGGGAGCGCGCCTTGGCCCTGCAACTGGAAAACCGCGGCAAGTTTCTACAGGCATTTTCACGAGGGTTGGCCGTACTTGGCTTCGTAAGGGATTCTGAAGGCAATGGAATCTTCCAATTGGGTCCTCAACCCCAACCGGGGCTGGATTGATCTCTCAAAGCACCTCCCAAGGAAACCAAAAACCTATGCGAATCGATGCAATTATTCTGCGCGAACTGCACATCCCCCTGGTGCGTCCCTTTGAGACCAGCTTTGGCGTCACCCGCAACCGCCGCGTGATTCTTGCTGAAATCCAGTCGGAAGGGCTCACCGGTTGGGGCGAGTGCACCGCCGGCGAGCATCCGTTCTTCTCTCCCGAATCCACTGACAGCGCGTGGGCCGTCATCGTGAACGAGTTGGGCCCCATGCTTGCCGCCCAGCCGCCTCAGCACGGAGGCGAGTGCCCGAACATCTTTCGCCGGGTTCGCGGCAACCGCATGGCCAAGGCCACGCTTGAAAATGCCATCTGGGATATCGAGGCCCAGCGCGAAGCCGTCCCGCTTTACCAATTGCTGGGCGGGGAGCGCGAAGTGGTCCCCTGCGGCGTCTCCCTCGGCATCCAGCCCTCAATTCCAGAGCTTATGGCCGTCATCGAGAAAGAACTGGCCGCCGGCTATCAGCGCATCAAGCTCAAGTGCAAGCCGGGCTGGGACGTGGAAGTCTTTGCCAAGGTTCGCACCCGCTGGCCCGACATCATGCTCAGTTGCGATGCCAACTCCGCTTACCGGCTCGGCGACGCGGACCACCTGGTCTTGTTCGACGCCTTTGACCTGCTGATGATCGAGCAGCCCCTGTGGCACGACGATTTCTACTACCACTCCATGCTGCAAAAGCGCCTCAAAACGCCCATATGTCTCGATGAATCCATCCACAACCGCCGCGACGCACTGGCTGCCATCGAGATGGAGTCGTGCAGGATCATCAACATCAAGCTCGGCCGGGTAGGCGGATTCTCCGAAGCCATCGCCGTGCACAACGCCGCCCAGGAACGCGGAATTCCAGTCTGGTGCGGTGGAATGCTAGAGACCGGCATCGGCCGCTCGCACAACATCGCCCTGTCAACTCTTGAAAACTTCACGCTCCCGGGCGATGTCTCGGCCTCGGCTCGTTATTGGGCCGAGGACATTATCGAGCCGGAGGTCAAAGTCTCTTCCGCGGGCGAAATTGCAGTGCCGGATACGCCAGGCCGCGGCTATGAAGTGCGCACCGAGCTGGTTGAGCGCCTAACCGTGCGCAAGGAGACCATCCGGGCGCTTGAACTAGTGGGCTAGTCAGGTTCTATGGATTTGTTGCAAAGAAGCTGGGTGCCCCAGGTCTCGATCTTGAGACCTGGGATACCAAAATGCTCAATCGGCCCCGTTCATCAGGAGCGAATGTAGCTTGAGCAACCATCGCCGATCCGTCACTTCTTCTTCGGCCAACTGAATCTCCGACCAATTATCCCCTTCACAATCCAGTGATCCGTTGCCGCCGTGGGTCCAATCCCCACCCCAAAATTGATCTCCCAATCCGGCGAAACATTCAGATCAATCGCAGAGAAGATCTGTTGCTGCTGGTCGTGCAGGCTGGCGATATTCGCGATGCTTCCGTAATCGGCGTAGTATTCCAGCCCGCCGGCCACCTTCTTGGTAATGTCGTAGCTGATCTTTGCCCCAGGCGCAAAGTCCACCCCCGAAGCCACCCCTGGTCCATGCCAGGTGCGCTCCAGCGCCGGGTTCACGGCGAAATACCAACGGCCCATCTGCTTGTCCACAATCGGCCGTATCTCCCAGGTCCATGTATCGGGCGAGAAGACAGCGCGCTGGTAGCCGATTTCCATCGAAAGGCTGGCGCCCACCGGCCAATGCCAACGGTCAGGCGCCTTTACCCGGGGCCGTATGTGGTCGCCCACCCACTGCACGCCGTATGCGCTGGTCTCACTTGTGAACAGGTAGAACCCCACCTCCGACCATGCGTTAATGCCTTGCGTGATCTCGATCGTTTCGTGCTCGGCGTGATGGGTCGGTTCGACGCCATCGATCATGTAGCGCTCGCCGTCGGCGGTGAAGTTCGAGTGCAATTCCACCATGGTCGTGCGCGGGGCCACCGTATCTGCGGCGTAAACCTGAATCTCGTAGTTACCCTGGGCCAGGGCTGCGGGAAGCGCGGCGCCAAGCGCGACAAGGGTGGCAAAATGCAGCTTCAATAGGACTCCTTCAAAAGCAAGGGAAGACTCCGCGATTTGAACCGATGCTTAAGTAATCTGATGCAAATGCAGCGTCATTGGGTCCAAGCGTCCCGGTTTTATCTTTGAAGGGTTTCCTGGTCTGCCTGGAGGACTAAGCCTGAGTGATCAGCCCCGCTGCCTTCTTTCGCGTTAGGCTCGCGAAAGCCTCGTCCTCGGCTGTCTCATGCTTGATCGCGTCCAGGTTCACTTGAACATTGGCAAGCGCGCTCTCCAGCGCAGCTTTCGCCAGCGCCATTCCTGTCGTCAGGTCCGAAATCATCCCCGGGCTGGTAATAGGCTTCAGCCCGGCGGCAATCCGGCTCACTTCGGCAACCCGCTCCGCCACGCCCAGGGGCACGCCCGTCGCCAGTTTCAGCCCGGCCGTAATGGCGCGCGCCCGCTCTGGTGACTCCTTCGGCAGCTTGTAAGCCTTCATCACCTCGTTATATGAAGCGGAATCAGCGTCGATCGCCCCCTTCAACTCCTCGCGCAGTTGCGCCAGCCGTGCCACGGCTTCGCCAAGCACGACCTCATGCTGCGCATAGGTTTTCTTGCTGCGCGACATGGCCGCGCACATCTCCGCCAGCCCTGCTGCCATGGCTCCAACGGCCGCGGCAGCGCTGCCCCCGCCGGGGGTCGCTGTCGGTGCCGCAAGTCGATCTATAAACGTCTCGACCCCGGCGCGCAGGCTGCTCCCGCCCTTGTCGCTCATCGCCGCCGCCAGCCGGTTCTCCAAAATCAGCGAGGAGTCGAAATTTTCCACCTGCAGGAACCACTCCGCAGCCTGCTCCAGCGCCAGCTTCGGAATCAGACCCACGATCTCGCTTGAAACTGCGGTCGCGCCGTAGCGTTCCGCCTCGCGCCGCACAAATTCAAAAACCCGGTGAATCGGCGTCTGCTCAAAGTCCGTCAGGTTCATTGAAACCTGGGCCATGCCGCGCACCAGGAACCCAGCCGCCTTAACATAACGCAGCCCGCCCGACGAGAACCGCACCGCCTTGGCAATCTTCTTGGCAACGGCCACATCCGGCGTGTTCAGAAAGATGTTGTAAGCCACCAGGAACTTGCGCGCCCCCACCGCCGTCACTCCCGCCGTCGGGTGCACCAGCGCCTCGCCAAAATCCGGCTTCCGCGCCGGGTTGGTCGCAATCTCGTCGCGAATCCCCTCGAACTGCCCCCGCCGCACATTCTCAAGATTCTGTCTCTCGGGCACTGCGGCAGCGGCCTCGTACAGGTAGGCTGGAATCTCGAATCGCCGCGCAATCTCCGCGCCCACGTGTTTCGCCATAGCTACGCAGTCTTGCAGCGTCACGCCTTCAATCGGAATAAAGGGCACCACGTCGGCCGCCCCCATCCGCGGATGCGCGCCCTGGTGTTTGGTCAGGTCAATCAACTCGGAGGCCCTGCCCACCCCGCGAATCGCGGCTTCCTCAATCGCCTCCCGCTCGCCCACCAGCGTAATCACGCAGCGGTTGTGGTCCGCATCCATCTCCCGGTCCAGCACGTACACGCCTGGAACGGTCATGGCTTCAATAATGGCGTCGACGACGGCCGGGTTCCGGCCCTCAGAGAAATTCGGTACGCATTCAACAAGAGTTTTAGGCACGGTAGAAGCATAATGAGCCGCGGCGGGTCAGGGCAAACCGGCACGCCCTGCTTACTATCCGAACGAAACCCCGCGCGGAATCAACCGGTGTTCATAAGCCTCTCGTTCGAGCCCCTCGCGAAAGTCAGGATGGGTTATCGAGATCAGCGCCAGGGCGCGCTCGGCCACCGACTTTCCTTTCAGGTTCACCAGTCCATATTCGGTCACCACGTACATCACGTCTGACCGCGGGGTGGTGACGATATTCCCCGGCGTCAGGTTCAGCACAATCCGGCTGCGGCGTTCGCCGCCCTTGCAATAAGTAGATGCCAGGCAGATGAACGACTTGCCCCCTTTTGACGCATACGCGCCGCGCACAAATTGCAACTGCCCGCCCGTGCCGCTGATATGGCGGTGCCCGTCGGATTCTGAGGCAGCCTGCCCCTGCAGGTCAATCTGCGTCGTGTTGTTGATCGACACTACTCGATCATTCTGCATGATGATATGCGGCGAGTTGGTATAGTCCACCTGCTTGCAGCAAAAGTCCGCATTGCGGTCCGCGGCCGCATACAAGTAGCTCGAGCCCAGCGCGAAGGTAAAGACAATTTTGCCCGGGTCGAGCGTCTTCCGCAAGCCCGTAATCCGGCCTGCTTTGTACAAATCCACGATGCCGTCGGTCAGCATCTCGGTATGCACGCCCAGGTCGCGCACGCCGCTCTCTACCAGCAGCGCGCAAACCGCGTTCGGCATGCCGCCAATGCCTATCTGCAGGCAGGCGCCATCCTCAATCTCGGCGGCGATGCGCCGCGCCACGGCGCGGTCGATTTCACTCGGCTGCGGATTGGGCAATTCGGGCGCCGGCTGGTCATCGCCCTCGATGATGTAATCCACCTCGCTCGCGTGAACGCCATTCTCATCCCCGTAGACATAGGGCAGGCTGTGGCTTACCTCGACAATCACCATCCTGGCGCGTTCAATCACCGCGCGGTGCCACAGATTCGAGGCGCTGAAGTTGAAAGATCCGCCCTCATCCATCGGGCAGCTCTTCAAAACGGCGATATCCACCGGATTGAGGAACCGTCTGTAGTAGTCCGGCACTTCGCCCAGATTGAGCGGCATGTAGTGGCACCGCCCGGCATCGTGCCGCTTTCGGTCGTAGCCAGAGAAATGCCAACTGAACAAGAAGAATCGAGTGCCTTCTGGATCGCATTCCGCAATCGCTCGCGGCCTCATCGAAAGGCACGAACGGATCTTCACGTTTTCCAGCGCGTCCTTCCGGGCGGCCAGCGCCTTGTCGAACACGTCAGGCTGGCACAGCCCCACCCCGTAGTCCAGCCACATGCCAGACCGTACGAACCCCGCCGCCTCTTCGCCGGAGATGCTTCGAGTCGGAGCGCAAGCTGTCCTTTTGGGCAAGCCATTTACCTTTCCACCAGGGCGCTCCATAAACAACCGAGCGGCGGTCGCCATTAAAAATCAGCCCATCTTCTCATGTCTGTCCGATCGGCTCATTGCGCACGAGCGAATTCGGGCGCCAGCCCAATCCTCATTGTCCCGTCCAGCAAGGTGTCCGTTTCCCCAGAAACGAAGAAATGCCTTCCTGCGCGTCGTCGGCGATTGCATTCTTGCTCATCACCTCTTTGGCGTAACCGTAAGCTTCCGCCTGCTCCAGATCGATCTGCTTATAGAACGCCTGCTTCCCCAGCGCCACCACCATCTCGCTGGCCTCCGCGATGCGGCCGGCGAGCTTGCGCGTCTCAGCCCTCAAATCGCCTGCGGCAACTACCCGATTCACCAGGCCCCAATCTGCGGCTTGATGCGCACTTATTGGCTCCCCAGTCAACAGCATCTCCATCGCCCGCTTTCGCCCCACGGCCCGAGTAAGAGCCACCATCGGGGTGGTGCAGAACAGCCCAATCCTCACGCCGGGCGTGGCAAACGTGGCTTCTTCCGCGGCGATGGCCAAGTCGCAGGTGGCCACCAACTGGCATCCGGCCGCTGTTGCCATCCCTTGCACCTCTGCAATCACCGGCTGCGGCGTCGTTTGAAGCTTCGTCATCAGTTCCGTGCAGACGTCGAACAAGGTCCGGTATTCGCCGATGTCGCGGCCAACCATCTCTGAAAGGTCGTGGCCCGAAGAGAAGACCTTGCCTTCCGCTGCCAGCACCACGGCGCGCAAGTCGCTCCGCTTGCCAATCTCATCCAGGCAGTCAATCAACTCCTGCATCAGCGGCAGCGAGAGGGCATTGCGGCGTTGCGGGCGGTTCAGCGTAACCAGGGCAATCTTGCCTTCGATCTCAAAGCAAATATTCTCGTAACTCATCCCAACATCTTAGTCCAGAATTGAACCTGGTCAACTGTCTCGCTCGAGCAGGCGGCCTGCCTCCGCTGGCCGTCTGGAGCCGTTCGCGGTATCGTCTAGTGTTGGGATGATTTCTCATCGCAGGTGACAGCATGACCACGACATTGGCTCCGACCATCCGCGCCCCCCGCGGCAACCAGTTGCGCTGTAAGGGCTGGCAGCAAGAGGCGGCTTTGCGCTGCCTGATGAACAACCTCGACCCCGAGGTTGCCGAGCGGCCGCAGGACCTCGTCGTCTACGGCGGCATCGGCAAGGCCGCGCGCAATTGGGAGTGCTATCACGCCATCGTTCGCGAACTCGAAAATCTGGGTGCCGAAGACACGCTCCTCGTTCAGTCGGGCAAGCCGGTAGCCGTCTTTCCCACCCACGAAATGGCGCCCCGCGTCATCATTGCCAACTCCAACCTGGTAGGCAAGTGGGCCAACTGGGAGCACTTTCATGAATTGGATCGCAAGGGCTTGATGATGTACGGGCAGATGACCGCCGGCAGCTGGATCTACATCGGGACGCAAGGTATTTTGCAAGGCACCTTCCAGACCTTTGCCTCCCTGGCCGAGCGCCACTTCGGCGGCTCGCTCAAAGGCAAGCTCGTCGTGACCGGCGGCGTCGGCGGCATGGGCGGCGCGCAACCCCTATCCGTAACGCTCAACGATGGAGTCGTCCTGGCCATCGACGTTGACCGTACCCGCATCGAGCGCCGCGTTGAAACCCGCTATTGCGACACCGTCACCGAGGACCTCGACGAAGCGCTCCGCCTCTGCGAAGCCGCCATGCATGAAGGCCGCGCGCTCTCCGTTGGCCTGGTCGGCAACTGCGCCGACATCCTGCCTGAAATTGTCCGTCGCGGCGTTCAGGTAGACGTAGTTACCGATCAGACCAGCGCCCACGATCCGCTCAATGGATACGTCCCGCAAGGACTCTCATTGGAACAGGCTGCAGAGCTCCGCAAGAGCAACCCGGAAGAATACGTCCGCCGTTCCACGGCTTCCATGGTCGTTCACGTCAACGCCATGCTGGCCCTGCAGCGCGCCGGCGCAGTGGCCTTCGACTACGGCAACAACATCCGCCGCTTTGCTTTCGATGCCGGCTGCACAGATGCTTTCCTCATTCCCGGTTTCGTTCCCGAGTACATCCGGCCGCTCTTTTGCACCGGCACCGGCCCGTTCCGCTGGGTCGCGCTCTCTGGCGACCCCAAAGACATCGACCGCACCGACGAACTGGCGCTTGAACTCTTCCCGGAAAACGAAATCCTCACCCGCTGGTTCAAACTCGCCCGTGGCCGCTTCGCCTTCCAAGGCCTCCCATCGCGCATCTGCTGGCTCGGCTACGGCGAGCGCGCCAAAATGGGCCTGGCCATCAACGAACTCGTCCGCAAGGGCGAAATCTCCGCGCCCATCGCCATCGGCCGCGACCATCTCGACACCGGCTCGGTGGCCAGCCCTTATCGCGAAACCGAAAAAATGCTCGACGGCTCCGATGCGGTCGCCGATTGGCCCATCCTCAACGCCCTGCTCAACACAGCGTCGGGCGCCACTTGGGTCAGCTTCCACCACGGCGGCGGCGTAGGCATGGGCTACTCGCTGCACGCCGGGCAGGTCACTGTTGCCGACGGCACCGAGATGGCCGCCCGCAAGATCGCCCGCGTCCTCAACAACGATCCAGGCATTGGCGTAGTCCGCCACGCGGATGCGGGGTATGAACTCGCAAAGCAGATGGCAAAGGAGAAAGGGATAAGGATGCCAATGGAATAATGCTCCTGCATGAACTACTCTGGTTCAATGTTTCTGATATTTGCACTCCCAGTTCTCTTCTTGATTTGTGCCTTGGCGGCATACTCGTTTTGGTCCCGCTGGAAGGACAAGCAAATTCAAGAGACGGAAGACTGGCCGAATGCTGAAGCGACGATACAGCAGGCCGAACTTCAAAAGTTCGGTGGACCGAAATCACGGGTATATTTCTATCCCTGTTTCGCATTTTCTTATCCGGTAGGCGATGAGTATTGTTCCGGCCGTTTTGGATTGGCAGTAGAGGGCGATGAGGCAGACAGGCTAATCAGGGAGATGATTGATAGAAAACTGTCCATCTGTTACAAGCCAGAAGAACCCTCGGTCTTTTATATTCCCGATGAACAGATTGAAGGCTATGACGTACTGCAAGAGCGGAGTCCAGATAATAATCCGTATTATCCAACGGACTGAAGCCCGTTAGGCCGATGTTTACTTTTCGTTCGGTGGGTTTCTTGGTTGGGTTCAGCAAGCGTCACGAAAGTTTCGGCCACCAATATGAAGACCGCCATCGTCAACATCGCCCAGCTGGTAACCCTAGCCGGCCCTCAGCGTCCCTGCAAAGGCGCTGAGCTGCGCGAACTCGCCATCATCGAGAATGCAGCGCTGCTCATCGAAGACGGCCGCATCGCCGCAGCCGGTCCGTACCACGAACTCAACTCCAAAATCCCGCCGGATGCAGCGGTAATTGATGCCGAGGGCCGCTGCGTTACTCCCGGCTTCGTTGACGCGCACACGCACCTCGTCTTTGCCGGCAACCGCGCTGCGGAATTCGAACAGCGCCTGGCCGGAGCCACCTATCAGCAGATTGCCGCGGCCGGCGGCGGCATCCTCAGCACTGTCGCTCTCACTCGCGCAGCAACCGAAGATGAATTGCTCGTCTCCGCGCGCAGCCATCGCGACTGGATGCTCCGCTCAGGCACGACCACTATCGAAGCCAAATCCGGCTACGGCCTCGATCACGCGACCGAACTCAAGATGCTGCGCGTCCTCGCGCGCCTCAACCAGGAAGGCCCAGCCGCCATCGTCCCCACGCTGCTGGCTGCCCACACCGTTCCGCCGGAGTTTGCCTCCCGCCGCGCCGACTACGTTCGCTGGATTGCCGAAGAACTCATTCCCGAGGTTGCCGCCGCTGGCTTGGCGCGCTTCTGCGATGCCTTCTGCGACGATCACGCCTTTACGGTAGAGGAATCGCGCACTGTGCTGACCGCAGCCCGCCATCATGGCCTGGGCTTGCGCGTTCACGCCGAACAATTCCGGCCCGGCACCGGTGCCGCTTTGGCCGCCGAACTTGGAGCTGCCACTGCTGACCATTTGGAGGCCGTGAACGAAGAGTCGCTCAAAAAGTTAAGAGACGCGCGCGTACAGCCAGTTCTGTTGCCAGGATCTGTTTTTGCGCTCCGGCGCACCCAATACCCGCCGGCCCGCGCCATGGTCGATCTCGGTTTGGCGATCATTCTGGCCACGGACTTCAATCCCGGCTCATCGCCGATTGCGTCGATGCCGTTCATTATGTCGCTGGCCTGTCTGCAAATGGGATTGCTACCTGCCGAAGCGCTGGTTGCATCGACAATTAACGCTGCTTGGAGCCTCGGGCTCAGCGAGCGCACGGGTTCTCTTGAAGCCGGCAAGCAGGCTGATTTCCTGATTCACGAGTTCACCGATTACCGTGAACTGGCCTACTTCATTGCCGCGCCAGCCCGGCCTCGTGTCTTTATCGCGGGTAACGAGATCTCCGCGTAAGTGTATGTAACTCATACGAATTCATCACATTGCAAGACAAAATGCCAGGAAGCATGCCGCTCACAATATGCGTGTGTATTTCGTCACGCAAGGCTGGCATGGCCAGCTTGGTATGATGGTAGACGAAAATAAAAGGCCGGCCACCTCGTGGTCAGGCGAGGAGAGATAGATGCCCGCAGCACATGCATTCAGCACCATACCCGCAAAGATACTATTGCCTATCGACTTTAGCCCTTCATCCCACCTGGCCCTTGAAGAGGCCACTGTGCTTGCTCAGCACTTTCATGCCGAGCTCTTTCTGGTGCATGTCGTTTCCGAGACCGCCAATGTAGACGAAGCCAGGAAAGAAGCGGAGAAGTACCTGGCCGTTTCCGCCACCGGTCTGGCCGCCAAGGGCATCAAGGCAACCGTGAAGATTGAAGCCGAAAACGATGTGGCCGGCTGCATCCTCGACGTCATTGAGCGCGATCACATCGACATGATCGTCGTCTCAACCCACGGCACCACCGGTTGGCATCCCCTGGTCTTCGGCTCTATCGCGGAGAAGCTGGTCAAGCTGGTCCATATTCCCCTGTTGCTCGTCCGCACTGAAAAGCCCGAGAGCAGCGTCAAGGTCAAGTCCGGCCGCCTCATGGAATGGTGGTAAAAAATAGGGATTAGGGGTTAGTGAAAATCCCTCGATTGATCAAGCCCGGTTGTTGGCCCGCCCAGCGGAGTCAGCAACTGGGCTTTTACGTGCACCACGCCGTCCTGGTTCTGCAGTTTTCCCGCGATCACCAGGAACCGGCTCCGCGTCGCCACCAGTCGGTTCTGCTCAAACACATCCGGCGTGAGAATAATGTTGGCGATCCCGGTCTCGTCTTCAAGCGAGAGAAAAACAAATCCTTTCGCCGTTCCCGGGCGTTGGCGGCATATAACCCTGCCTGCAATTCGAATATACGGACTGCCGCTGCGGCTCTCCAACTCATGGGCTGAGAGAATCCCCTGCGTGCGCAACTCCTCACGCTGGTAAGCCATTGGATGCGGCCCGGTAGTGACGCCCGTTCCGGCATAGTCGGCCGCAAGGCGCTCGTCGGTGGTCATTTGTTTCAGTGGGCTGGCTTTGCCGGCGACCGGCTCCCCAACATTCCGCAGCAAAGGACCCACAGGCCTGCCGGCTTGCTCTACCTGCCACAGCGCATCCCGCCGATGCTCCACTGCGCCCAGTGAATTCAACGCTCCCGCGCTGGCCAGCGCCACAAGCTCTTTGCGGTTAAGTTCCGGCACGCGCCGCGCCATGTCCTCGACGGAGATAAATGCTCCATCGCAATTCCGTGCCGCCAGCAGTGCCTCAGCCGAAGATTGCCGAAGCCCTTTCACATACAGCAGGCCGATGCGCAGCGAGATTTCTGTGTGGTGTCCGGCTTCACATGCATCGGAAGTGCCTGGTTTTGTAACAGGGCACGACTTCAGTCGTGCCGAATGTCGCCTAAAATCTGCTTGGGCTTTAGCCCCTGCGGGATTTCCTCTGTCTGCTAAGCCTGAAATCAAGTCTCTTTCGTCAGATAGTTCCAACCCGCAAAGCCAATCGGACCGCTGCACGTCAATCGGCCGCACCCGCAGCCCGTGCCGCTGCGCATCTTTAATCAACACCGCCGGCGAATAAAATCCCATCGGCTGGTTGTTCAACAGGCCGCAGGTAAACGCCGCCAGATAATGGACCTTCAAGTAAGCCGAAGCATAAGCAATCAGCGCAAAGCTGGCCGCGTGCGACTCCGGAAAGCCATACATGGCAAACGATGAGATGCCCTGCACAATGTTGTCCTGCGCTTCCGGCCCGATGCCGTTCCGCGTCATGCCATCGCGCAGGCGGCCTTCCAGGTCTTTCATCCGCTGCATCGACCGGCGCATCCCCACAGCCCGGCGCAACTCTTCAGCCTCAGCGCCCGAGAAACTCGCCACGGTCATTGCCATGCGCAGCAGTTGCTCCTGAAACAGCGGCACGCCCAGCGTGCGCTTCAACACTGGCTCAAGTGACGGATGCGGATAGGTCACCTCCTCCTTCCCCTGGCGTCGCCGCATGTAAGGGTGCATCATCTTGCCCACGATAGGCCCGGGGCGGATGATAGCCACCTGCACCACAAGATCGTAAAAGCGCACCGGGGCGTTGTGCGGAATCGACGCCATCTGCGCTCTGCTCTCTACCTGAAACATGCCCACTGTGTCTGCCTTGCACAGCGTCTGGTAGACCAGCGGGTCCTCGGGCAGGGTAGCCAGGTCGATCTCTTTTTTGTAGTGCCTTGGGATCAGTTCAATGCAATCCTTGAGCACCGCCATCATTCCCAGCCCCAGCAGGTCTACCTTGATCAGGCCCAGGTCCGCGCAGTCTTCCTTGTCCCACTGGATCACCGTCCTGCCCGGCATGGACGCGCGCTCAATCGGCACCACGCGGTTCAGCATTCCCGCGCAGATGACCATGCCGCCCGAGTGCTGCCCCAGGTGCCGCGGCAAATTCTGCATGCGCATGCAAAGGTCAAGGTAGTGCGCCACGCGCGGATGGCGCACGTCGAATCCTGCCTGCTCAAAGTTGCGCGCCATGGTGTCGTTTTCGCCGCGCCACTCCCAGTGACCTACCAGGCCTGAGATCCGCGCCAACTGCTCGTCGTCAAAGCCCAGTGCCTTGCCCACCTCGCGTGCCGCCGAACGGCCGCGATAGCTGATCACATTGGCCGTCATCGCCGCGCCAAGCTGTCCATAGCGCTCGTAGATGTGCTGGATGACCTGCTCACGGTGATCGCCCGAAGGCAGGTCGAGATCGATGTCCGGCCACTCGCCGCGGTTCTCGTTCAAAAACCGTTCGAAGAGCAGTTCCATGCCCACCGGATCGACGGCGGTAATTTCCAGCGCGTAGCAGACAGCGGAGTTGGCCGCCGAGCCCCGTCCCTGCGCCAGGATGCCGTGCAGTTTGCAGTAGCGGACAATCTCCCACACAATGAGGAAGTATCCTGCAAAGCCCAGCTTGGCGATCAGCTTGAGTTCGTGCTCCACCTGCGCCCTTGCCTTGGTCAGCAGGTGCCGCTTGGTCGGCGAACCGTAGCGCATGCGCACGCCCTCTTCCACGTGCTTGGCAAGAAAGCTGTCCATCGTCTCGCCGTCAGGCACATGCGCATGGGGGAATTCGTAGCCCAGGTTGTCCAGCGTGAACTCCAGCCGGTCGCTCACCATGCGGGTGTTGGCGATGGCTTCGGGAATATCTGCAAACAGCGCAGCTATATGCTGTGCGCTGTTCAGACAGCGGGCATCGTTGGCGGCAAGCAACCGTCCGGCGCAATCAAGCGAGGTATGGTGACGGATCGAAGTCAGCACATCCAGAATTTCGCGGTCTTTCTCTGTTGCGTATCGCACGCCATTGGTAGCAATCACCGGCAGACCCAGGGAAGACGCAAGCCCGAGCAGAGCCTGGTTGCGGCACTCTTCCTCGCGCTGCCGGTGGCGCTGCAGTTCAACATACAGATTGCCGCGCCCGTAGATGGCCCTGAGGCGATCGGCCAGTTTGCGGGCGCCATTGCTGCCATCGTGAGCCAGTGAGGCCGCCAGCGGCCCTTCGTCGCCACCGGTTAGGCAGATCAGGCCGTCAGAGAACTCCTCGAGGTCTTCAAGCCTTGCCGCGCCCTCTGCCTTGGTCGTCTCGCGCATCTTGAAGCGCGTAATCAGCTGGCAGAGATTCTGGTAGCCGGTCTGTGAGGCGCAGAGCAGCAGCAGCCGCGGCGGCTCCGCAGGGAATTGATGCGGTAGCCAAGAGGGCGGCGTGAGCTGCCTGCCGAAGGAACTGACCGCCACCTCCGCGCCGATATGCGCCCTTACACCGCACTTCTTCGCCATCGTGTAAAAGCGCGCCACGCCGTAAAGCCCGTTGCGGTCGGCCAAAGCGATAGCCGGCATGCCAAGCTGCGCCGCACGCTCGGCTAGCGCTTCAGGTTGCGAAGCGCCGGCCAGAAAGCTGAACGCGCTGGCCGCATGCAACTCGACGTATTCGCCTTCATCAGTCATAAAACGCTTCAAGCTGCCACACGCTGCGGCCATCCTTGCGCAACTGGTGATTCCTTACCAGCAGGCAGGCAACCGGCGAGCCTCCGCTGGTTGCGGCCAGCACATCCCACTCTTCCGCGTTCCAGTCGTCCGATGACCACCAGCAGCCGCTCGTCTTCCACGGCCCGTAGGCCGCGGCTACCTTGAAGCGGCGCTCGTTGTCGCGAAACGCCACCGGCTTCATGTCGCGCAGTTCCACGCGAATGGGCACCGCCGGCCTCATACGCCGCAGCGCCAGCCGCGGCCGTTCTGTCTGCTGCGTCGTTTCGGCCTCTGCAACCGCAAACCCATCCATCCGAAAAGCCCCAGGCCTGTGTGTGTCTTCAAGAACCGGCGAGCCCACGCGGTCTTCTCCCGCGATGGCTTTGAGGCGGGCGATGGTCACGTCCAGCCGCGAAGGCTCAGGCATTTGCGGAGCAAAAAGCCCCAGCTGCACCTTGCTTGACTGGCCGGCCTCGGCAGTCAGGTCAACCAGCATTACCGCGGCCTGCGGCGGGTGCGCGGCAATCGCCAGTTGCAGCAGCTTGAGCAGAAACTTGCGGTCGACCGTGGCAATCGCCGGGCGAATCACGCGCCTGTAGACGCTGCCGCCCTCTAGTTCCATGCGCACTACCAGCGAAGCCACTGCAAACGCCCGCGTCGCCGCGCGCGCGACCAGGCAGTCGATCATGCGCGCCGCAACAAACAGCAGTGATTCTGTCTGCTCAACCGGCGTATCGAACTCGCAGAACTCCTTCAGAGTGAACTCGGCCTCGACAGGCTGAAAGGTATGCGGCAGCGCTCCCAGGGCCAGCGCGCGCCACTCAGCCGTCTGTGCGCCGAGCCGGGTAATCAGTTCCACTTCAGGCAAGGCGGCCAGTTCTCCCAGCGTCTGAATGCCCCAGATTGCGAAGGTCTCGGCGTGCTGCTCTTCGAGTCCCAACGCCTCTATTGGAAGCCTGCTCAATGCAATTGCCTCCTGCTTGTGAGAAATCACGAGGATGCCGCGTGTGGCGGCAGCCTTCAGCCGAGCCGTGTGGAAGTTGCTGCTGATGGCAATTGAAACGCGAAATCCTGCCGCTGCCAGGGACGTGCGCAACCGCTCGGCCAATCTCTCCGGCGGGCCAAACAGCCGCTCCGTGCCCGCAATGTCCAGCACGCACGCGCAGGCCGTGCCCCGGCTGGCATCTTCCATCCGCGGCGAAAAATGCGCGGCGCACTCCAGTAGCGCCGAACGGGCCGCGGCCTCAGTCTCTGCCGACCGCGCCAGCAGTCGCAGCCCTGGAATGCCTTCCGCCTCCAGCCGTGTCATTCCCAGGCAGACACCCTTGAGCCGCGCAGGACGGTTCACCGAGCACACCGTCTCGACAGGCGCGCGGCCTTCCAGCACGGCCACCGGTTCGGCTTCCAGGTCTGTGCGTAGGCGCAGCCAGGCCTGGGCTGGAAATTCGGCAGCATAAACGCATGCGTAGAGTTCCTGTTTCATGCTTTCTTTTCCCTTTCCCACTGGCCGGTGGCTGTCCATGTGGAAGCGGACGGTTTACGCATGCCTGTAATCGAGGCCGGCTGTCGCTGCCGTCCGCTGCGCACCTCGTATGTGAAACCGTTCAGTACCGTCCCCGCCTCGTTTCCAGCGCGCATCGCGGCGCACTCCAGCATCACCGCCGCGCTGGATTGAGCAAACGGCGCCTGCCCCAGAACCAGCAGGGAACACCGCGTGCGATCGGCCGCCTGGCGAAAGCGAAACCATGTGGCCAGGGGAATCCTGCATCCGTGCTCCGGCGCCGTCGAACCCAGGTCCAGAACCAGCGCAGCGAACCCGCCTGCCTGCAGCAGCAGGTCGGTCGCCTGCAATGCCTGGTCAAGCCGCGACCAGGGCTTGCTTTTCAAGGTCGATTCCGCGTTCCGGCAACGCACCCAGAGCAGCTGCTTCAAGCGCACTCCGCAAGCAGCGGCAGACTCCGCATCCAGGCAGTCGCCTGCATCCACCCAGGCGCAGACCAACCCCTCCCGCGTACGCCCTGCCATGAAGGCAAGCGCCAGGCTGGTGCGCCCAGAGGACTCTAGGCCGGTAATCTCGCTGATTGCCCCCACCGGCAATCCACCATCCAGCAGTCTGTCCACTTCCTGAATGCCGGTAGACGCCACCTCGCGAATGGTCCGTGGGACCGGCGACAGGGCCGCTGGGAATCGGCTCTCAAGACTATGTTCGATTTGAATGCGAAGAGCATTAGCGGAGGGCATAAGACAATATTCGCCTTTTCTTCGCTATAGCATCTCGCAAATCGCCCCGTCTGTCAAAAGAGCGGCGCAGTCGTATTGATATGTCAATATTTATGTGCCAGTTGCGGGATTTCTCTCAAGCATCCCATCAGTCCTGCAACTGGCCCAGCCCGCAAATTCTTACTTGGCATCCTTCACGCAGCGGAACCCAACTCCACCCGAGCGGTCATACCCGGGAGCCATCAGTAAGAGCAGGCCATGTTCGTCATTGCGATACGTCGGTGGGAAGTACCAGATGGAGCCTTGCGGCTGGTAATACTCTCCACCGCGAAGGATTGCAGTACGGGTGTGCTCGTCGAAAAACTCATCGGTCCACTGCCATACATTACCCGCCATGTCCATCACGCCGTAAGGGCTCGCGCCCTGCGGATGGGCATCCACCGGGTCGGGTCCGCGCATTTGGCGACTCTGGTCCGGCGTGGACACGTTTGCCGGCAGCCACAGGTTTCCCCACGGATAAACACGGCCGTCAGTGCCCTGTGCAGCCAGTTGCCATTCCCACTCGTGAGGCAGCCGCTTGCCGGCCCACTTAGCGTAAGCTCGCGCATCTTCCAGAGACACCCAGGTCACCGGCCGGTTCTCCCAGCCTTGCGGATAGCTGCCGCTCTTCCAGTCGCGCACAAAATTCCCGGCGTCCCTGGGCGCATAGTGCGTCGCATCCAGGAAAGTCTTGAACTCGGCATTGGTTACCGGGTACTTGTCGATGAAGAACGGAGCCACCTGCATGGCCTTCTCGTGAAAGCGGCGCGGCGTGTCTTCCCACGGGAACTGAACATCCACGCCTGGGTCATCCCCGCCCTCAATCTCGATTCCATGCACCTTGAAGTCAAACGCGCCGCCGGGAATCCGCACCATGCCGGTCGGCGCTTCAGCAACCGGCTGGGTACGAGCAATTTCCACCAGGCTCTGCTGCAGGATGACCGGCTCATGGGGGTACGAGGCAAGCGGCTTCAGTGTCATCGGCTTCATGCGGTAGAGAAGGCTCTGGAACTCGTCACTAGGTTCGGTGCGCGTAGCCAGAATTGCTCCATAGCCATGGGCTTCGATAGGAAAGCTAAGCGTGCCGGTCAGCCCATCGCTTCCGGGCTTCGTTTCTGGCACCAGCAAGTCGCCGTGGTAGAGGTCGTAGAAGCGAATCCCCTCGGTAAGCGGCACATCCATCTGCGGACCCGCCACGTCGTACGCGTTCCGGTTGACGATGGTCCATACTGTTTCATGGCCCAGCGGCCAGCGGCTCGCGTAGACGCCAAAACCGTGCATCGGATAGAGCGGCTCCCAATCTGGGCTGACGAGAAACGGCGCCACCGCGCGTTCAATCGCACCTACGCGGCGCGTAGCCTCGGCGTCCCGCGGATTCATGCCATTCCAAATGCCCCATATGTTCTCCCAACTCTCAAAGCCTGTGCCATTGAAGAACGCGGCTTGCAGGTTGTCGGTATGGTCCTTGTTCCAGCGGTCGCACACATTCACCATGTGGCGCGGCTCCATCCACTTGAACTTCGAGACCATGGGAATGAAGGGATAGCTGTAGTAGCCCCACGACATCAGGTTCCAGTTCACGTCTTCGTCGGTCGGCCCGCCCTCGGGCTCGAACACCAGCGGATGACTGGCAGTTTCCGCCGCCAGCGGAAAGGCCAGCGGAACCCCGTCCTGGGTGTCGCCGTTGATGCCGTCGGCGTCAATCGCCTTCATGCGCGCGGCAATAGCCTGCGGCCAGGGCTCTTGCAACTCGCGTGTCCCCTGGTCCCACATCATCATCGGGAACAGCACTTTCACGCCGCGGCGATGGAAGTCGGCTACCATCTGCCGCACTCCCTCAAGCCCGCCGGGCATGGATGCCACCATATCCAGTTGGTTGCGGTTGTCGATGCCCATGTTCGGATAGGTTGACCACACCAGCACCGAGTCGATACCGCCATATCGCTTTTCAACGTCGTCCAGATACCGGTCCACCGTGTACTTGCCTGCGACGGGATCGTAGAAGTACCGGTCCTGCACCATCATCTGCGGCTGAATGAAACTTGACTGGGTCCACCGCAGGGCAGGCGACTCATAGCGCGCCGGATCATAACCGGTGCGAATGCGGTGTTCCGTGCGCCAGTGCTCCAGGTCCAGCAGCCAGCGGGCATGGATATCGAAAGGGCAGGGCGCGGCCTTGAGCCCGTCCCAGGCGCTGTGCAGGTTCATGCAGTCGGGGGCGGGAATCTGCTCCCCTTTTGCAGGGAACTGCGTGTCCTGCGCTGCTGCTGCAAGTGCCAGTGCCGATGCCAGAATTCCAAGATTGACTGTGCGGAGCATCTTGTCGTTTCCCCACTTTCTGTCCGCTCCAAGCATAGTCCAATCGCCTCGCATCACGGCTGCTTTGCCATCAATGCGTCTACCTCGGCTCTAGATGGCATCGAGGCCTGTGCGCCACGCCGGGTCACGGAGATGGCTGCCGCGGCCGAGGCGAACCGCGCGGCTTCCCATGGATCCTTGCCTTCCAGCATCGCCACCGCAAAGGCGCCGTTGAAGCAGTCACCTGCGCCAACCGTGTCGATGGCTTCGGCAGGGAAGGGCTTCACCCACGCCGCATCGCCACCCGCAACGGCTACGAATGAGCCCTCTCCGCCACGCTTCAACACAACGCCTCGCAGGCCCTTCTCAAACAGGCGGGCGGCGCTCTCCTCCGCGCACTTTGTTTCGCCAACATAGAACGCCGCTTCCGTCTCGTTTGGCGTGAACCATGCCGTCTGACCGAACATCTCTTTACAGAGTCGCGCAGCTGGTGCGGGATCGAGCATGAGCGGGATACCGGCCCCGGAACAGAAACCAAGAAGATAGCCGATTGTCGGCGCGGGCAGTTCTAACTGGCACAACACCATTCCGGCCGAGGAAATCAGCGCCGACTGATGGTGAATGGCTATTGAGTCCACCTTGCCGTTGGCCCCGGGAACCACGACGATCGAGTTCTCCCCGTTGTCGGCAACCAGGATCTGGGCAATGCCCGTGGGCCCCGCGACGCGGGTTACGGCAGATGTTCCCACACCGGCGTTGTTCAGGTTGTCGAGCATCTCCTGGCCGAACACGTCCTCGCCGACACATCCGATCATCTCCACCGGATAGCCCAGCCGGGCCACGGCAACGGCCTGGTTTGCGCCCTTGCCGCCCGGCGTAGTCACAAAGTCTGTCCCAATCAAGGTTTGGCCGGCAAGCGGAATCTGCGGCGCGCGCGCCACCAGATCCAGGTTGATGCTACCGACCACCACGATCAGCTTGCGGGTTGATGCCATGCTTGGGCCTCGCCTACTGTCCGGCTGCTTTAATCGCTTCGGTGAGCGCCGGAACCACTTCGAACAGATCGCCGGCAATGCCATAATCGGCCACTTCGAAGATAGGCGCTTCGGGGTCCTTGTTGATAGCCACAATGCACTGCGAGCCCTTCATGCCCACCAAGTGCTGTATGGCTCCGGAGATGCCCACGGCCAGGTACAGCTTGGGCGCGACGGTCTGGCCCGAACTGCCCACCTGTCGTTCCATGGGCAGCCACCCGTTGTCGCAGATCGGCCGTGACGCGGCAATCTCCGCACCCAGCGCGGTAGCCAGTTCCTGAACCATGGGCAGGTTGTCAGCGTCCTTGATGCCCCGGCCCACGGCCACAATCAGTTGTGCCGAGCCCAGGTCAACAGTCTGCGCCGCGCCGCGGAAAGGCGCACCGGGGCTGGTGCGGATCACGTCATCTGTCATTTGGGGTTCGAAGGGAAGAATCGTTGTTTTCCCTTCCTGTGGAGGATTGGCGCGGAAGGCTCCAGCTTGGATAGATATGAAGCAAGGCCCATCCCCCTGATGGCGATAATTGCCGGTCATCTTCCCCTGGAAGAGTTGGCGGACAAAGGCCGGACCAGCTTCAATGGCAGTAACGTCGCTGGTGAGGACTTGTCCGAAGCGGGTGGCGAGGCGGGGGGCGTAGTCGCGCGTCTGGTAGGTGTGCGGAAAGACGATGTACGAAGGATCGAGCTTCCGAATCAACTGCTCAAAGGCATGTACGTAACCATCGGATGTGTACGTTTCGAGAAGGTGGTGCTGAATCGCGTGGGCCACTGCAGGCGGCGTACCAGAAGTCTCAACAAACACATTTGAGTTCGGATCGCCGATAGCAGCAGTCTCTAACGAAAGCCCCGTCAGTTCAACAAGGGCGCTACCCGCTGCCAACGCTTCGAATGAAATGCGGTTGCGACCTGCTTCCTGTATGACCAATATCCCGCTCATAGCACCCTCGCTTCAAACTTCAACTTCTCCACCAGCGTCGCCGCCGCTTCCTTCGCGTTGCCAGGCAGCATCTGCGTACTCTTTTGTTTTTGGGGCAGGGCAATGCGCTCCAGCACTACGACCTGGGCGCCGTCTACGCCCAACTCAGACGCGGTCACCCGCCGCACCTCTTTCGTCTTGGCCTTCTTGATGCCCATCAGCGTGGCATAGCGTAGCTTGTTCCCGCCGCTCTGGATCGTCAGCACCGCCGGCGTAGGCAGTTCGATGCTCTGGAACCAGCCCTCTTCCAGCTCGCGCTTCACCTTGAGACCGGTCTCGGTCTTCTCCACCTGCAGGATCAGCGTCGCATGCGGCAGCCCCAGCAACTCGGCCACAATCACGCCGGTCTGTCCCAGGCCCAGGTCTTCTGACTGCAGTCCGGTCAACACCAGGTCCGGATTCTCCGGCTTCATCGCTGCGGCCAGCAACCGTGCCACGCCCAACGCGTCCCGCGAGCCCAGATCGTCGCAGTCGATGTGGATAGCCCGGTCGGCCCCCTTGGCCAGCGCCTCGCGAATTGTCGTCCCCACACGCTCCGGCCCGGCACTCACCACCACCACTTCGCCGCCGTTCTTTTCCTTCAGTTGCAGCGCCTCTTCCAGGGCGTATGCGTCCGATTCGTTCAGCGCCCATTGCAGCCCTGACTCGTCAATCCATTTCCCGGCCGCGTCGATCCGCACCTGCGCATCCCGCTCCGGCACCTGTTTGATAGCAACGATAATCTTCATCCTGTACCTTTCCGCAAAAACCGGGTGCCCCAGGTCTCGTTTTTGAGACCTGGGATACCTCAAATCTCAATTGGCCAACACTCCTAAACCACAACCGCCGGGTGCCCCATCCTTGCGACGTTTTTGTTCTTGTCGCAAGGGTGGGATACCTCAAACCAAAACTGGCCGCAATTTCCAAGCCATAAAAACCGGGTGCCCCATCCTTGGCGCGTCTCTGTTCTTGCGCCAAGGGTGGGATACCACAAATCCCATTTGGCCACTTTTTCCCAAACCACAGATCCTAACTGACCCCGCGATCCGGCAATCCCCGCGCCGCCAACTGCGCAATATCCAGCAGTTGTGGTGCCCCTTCGTTCCCTGCCACTGCATCCCGGAACATCGAATTGCAGAACGGGCAAGCCGTCCCAATCGTCTGCGCTCCGGTAGCAACCAGTTCCGCCGCCCGCACCTGGCTGACCCGTTCGCCGGTCTCTTCCCCAAGGAACGTCAACCCGCCTCCAGCCCCGCAACAGAAGCTGCGCTCGTGGCTGCGCGGGGCCTCGACAAGTTGTCCGGCAGCCTTCACAACCGCCCGCGGCTCGTCGTAGACCTCCCGATACCGCCCCAAATAGCACGGATCGTGGTAAACGACCGTCTCCTGGTTTCGAACCTGCGGCAGCCGGTCAAGGTGCCGCGCAATAAACTCACTATGATGCTCAATCTCCGGCGGCGTCCCGTAATCCTTCCAGTCCTCCTGGATCGTTCGCACGCAATGCGGGCAGATGCTCAGCATCTTTTTCACTTTCGCCTGGGCCAGCGTCTCAAGGTTGGCCTCGGCCAGTTGCTGAAAAACCAGATCGTTGCCCAGCCGCCGCGCCGCATCGCCGGTGCATTTCTCCTTCTTCAGCACGCCGTAGCTCACGCCAAGATAATTCAGAATCCGCGCCAGGTCGGCGACAATCTCCCGCCCCTTGGAGTCGTAAGCTCCCATGCAGCCCAGCCACAGGCAGTATTCCTGCGTCCCGTCGAATATGGGCAGCGCGGCTTTCTCAATAAATTTGTCACGCTCCGCCGCAGGCATCCCCAGCGGATTGCTGCCGCGCTCCAGCGCCAGGAACAGCTTGGCGCCGTAGTCGTCTTCCCAGGCCCCCGTGTTCACCGCTCCGCGCCGCAGCCCCACCAGAATCGGCAGGTGCTCAATCCCCACCGGGCACTGAAACTCGCAGGCCCCGCAGGTGGTGCATTGGAACGGCGCTTCCTGCGGATTGTACTTGCCCAGCAGCGGCCGGTCCGACTTGGGGCCAAGGTCGTTCAGATACCCGCGCAGGCCAAGAATGATTTCTTTCGGGTTCAGCACCTTTCCCGTGTTGGCCGCCGGGCAGTGCTCGGTGCAGCGTCCGCACTCCACGCACGAGTAGGCCTGCAAAGCAACCAGCCGGGTCAAGTCTGTTCCAGCCACCAGTCCAAAGTCCTCATCGCCGTCGAGCGCGGGAATCTTGCTGAAGCCGCCTCTCGATAGAAAGACCGTAGCCGGGCTCAGCACCAGGTGCAGGTGCTTGGTGTGGGGAATAATTGGTAGGAACACCAGCAGGCTCAGCGTGTGCGCCCACCACAGAACCCGCGCGGCCGGACTGGTATCGGTGACAAAAAACGCCGCCAGGTAAGTGGCCATCAGCAGGAAGATCAACAGCGCAATGAATCCCGACTCGTACGAGAGTTTCTTCCCCAGCCATTTCGGCCGGACCAGGAACCGCCGGACGAACAGTCCCAGGATGCCCGCTGCGCAAGCCAGCGCAAATGCTCCTGCAAAGTAGAAGTAGAACCGCCCAAAGCGCCCTGACGGATCGAGAAAGCCCAGCCCGATCCCCAACGAGAAGTGATTCAGCGTAACCAGGACAAAGGCGCAGAACCCCCAGAAGACGAAGGCGTGCGCCAGCCCGGCAAGCGGCCGCTGCTTTATCACCTTCGCCTGCAGCACCACCTCCCAGACAAAGTCCCGCACCCGCGGCCAAAGGGGGAAGATGCGAAATCCTGCGTCCTTCCTTGATTTGAGGATTTTGTCGAGGACCACCCCGAAGCGCCGCCAGAAAAGGGCGGCTGAGGTTAAAGTTAGCGCAATCAACAGCAGCTTCTCAACCAGGGAGAAGTGCTCGGGTTCAGCCAGGATTAGGGCGAGTGGGGTCATAGTCGAGCCAAGCTAAGATACACGATTTGGTGAGGTTCTGTCGCGGGCGACAATGGTTCTCTCTTCGGTCGTCCTACAATAACTGCCGCGCTCATTCTGAGCGAACGGGGCCCCAAACGATGTTCAGTTCCGGGGTGGAGTTTGGGGGTGGTCAGCGAAGAATCTGCTTCTTGCATACTCAAGGTTCTGAAATGTACTTCTGGAACACTAACCTAATCAGACGCCGTCCGCTGGAAGCAGATGTTATACCCGTCTGGATCGTGAAGGTAGAGTTGCTTCATGCCGTAATGGGTAACCGCTGGCTCCTTCACGTTGAGGCCGTTTTCGCGGAGATGGTGATATGCCGCCTCTACGTCCGTGCAGCCGATGTAGAGGCAGGTGTCGTCGTGTGCGGCAACGCGGGCCGGATCGGGAGCCGGTGGGCGGTTGTCGAATTCATAGGCGGTGTTGAGCATCAGTTCCGTGTCGTTCCATTTAAGCCACACCCAATCGCAATCGTCGGGCGAACGGGGCGGGGAAGAGCTGAAGACCTCAAAGCCCAGCACATCGCGGTAGAAGCGGACCGAGGTCGGCATGTCGAACACCTGGATAAGAGGACATAGTCCTTGCATATCGATGGGCATCGGGGTTACTCCCGCTAGCAGCGGACAATCTTCATCGATTCGATGCCTTTCGTAGCATTCCGAGTATCCACCACCAACTGCGATTGCTCGACAATGCCTTCGTAGTCATAGCTGGAGTGGTCGGTGACAATGACCACAGCGTCATACTGGCCCAGGTTCTCAAGCGGCGTGCTGATCATGTTCAGGTCGTAATGGCGGCCGCGCCCAACCTTGGGGAAGTAGGGATCGTTGTAACAGACGGCTGCGCCTTTCTCGCGCAACAGCTCGATGATGGTCAGCGAAGGCGACTCGCGCAGGTCGTCAACGTCGCGCTTGTAGGCCAGGCCCAGCACCAGCACCTTCGATCCCTTGATGGATTTGCACTGTTCGTTGAGGGCGGCCGCAACCTGTTCGATAACGAAGTATGGCATGGCGGTGTTGATCTCCCCCGCCAGCTCGATAAAACGCGTTCGGAAGTCGAATTGCTTCGCCTTCCACGATAGGTAGAACGGGTCAATCGGAATGCAGTGCCCGCCAAGTCCGGGGCCCGGATAGAATGCCTGGAAGCCGAAGGGCTTGGTCTTGGCCGCGTCAATCACCTCGTGGATATCGATGTCCATCCTCATGCAAAGCTGCTTGAGCTCGTTGACCAGGGCAATGTTCACGCAGCGGTAGATATTCTCCAGCAGCTTGCTCATCTCGGCCACTGAAGGGCTGCTCACCGGCACAACGCGGGCGAAGATTGCCCCGTACATGGCCGTGGCCAGTTCCGTCGCATCCGGACAGCACCCGCCCACCACCTTGGGAATGTCGTGCCGGGCCACCGTCTCGTTACCGGGGTCCTCGCGCTCCGGAGAAAAGGCCACGTGTACGCCGGCTTGTTCGGCGGCGCGCGCCACTTTCAGGCCGTGCCTGCCGCCCGCTTCAATCAGCGGCACCACAACCTCTTCCGTCGTGCCGGGATAGGTGGTGCTTTCAAGCACCACCAGCTGTCCCTCGCGAAGATAGGGCGCAATCGATTTGACGGTTCCGGTCACATAGCTCAAGTCGGGCTCATGATGCTCGTCGAGCGGGGTGGGTACGCAGATGATGACCGCGTCCATCGCGGCGATCTCCGAGTAATCCGCTGTGGCCCGAAACCCCGCCTGCCGCGCCTTCTCGATCATATCGGGCAAAATCCGCACAATGTAGGAACCGCCTGCGTTCAGCGCCTTCACCTTCTCCGGCTCAATGTCGAATCCAGTCACTTGAAAGCGTTCTTCGCTGAAAAGCAGAGCCAGCGGCAGTCCCACGTAGCCCATCCCGATGATCCCGATGCGGGCCTCGCGAGCCTTCATTTTCAATTTCAGTTCGGCCAGTGATACTGCGGTCGCGGTTGTCATGTTCCTGATTGTAGAGTCAGCCGCGTCCCGGCGCGGGCGACCTATGGGTGTTAGATGCTGCCAAAAGCCCAATTCGGTTTCAAGAACTACACAGGCAAGAGCCGCCGCTCCCGCCGATCTGGCCAAAATGGGACACCGCTGCCCATCGATCCACAGGTAGTATCCTTTCCGGTGTGGGCTGTCTCGAACTTCTGCGCACAGCCGTCCTTGGGAGATTCTTTTGGCAAGCTATCTTGTTACTGGAGCCGCCGGGTTCATTGGCCGTTCCATCGCAGCAGCCCTTCTGGCCCGCGGAGACTCCGTTCGCGGCATCGACAATTTTTCCACCGGCAAGCGGTCCAACCTCGCAGGCCTTGAACGGATGGACTTTATCGTGGGCGACCTGGCCGACCCGGTAGCCTGTGAGCGCGCCTGTTCGGGCGTTGAAATCGTCTTTCACGAGGCGGCCCTGGCCTCCGTTCCCCGTTCGGTCGCCGACCCGGTGGCAACTAATGTTGCCTGTGTTGACGCTACCCTCAACCTGCTGGTGGCCGCGCGCGCCGCCGGTGTGCGCCGTGTGGTCTATGCGGGCTCGTCCTCTGCTTACGGCGATGCGCCCGCCCTGCCCAAGCACGAGGGCATGCTGCCCAGTCCCATCTCTCCCTATGCCGTGGCCAAGCTGGCGGGCGAGCACTACATGGGCGCATTCTCCCGGGTGTATGGACTGGAGACCGTGGTCCTGCGCTACTTTAACGTCTTTGGACCCTTCCAGGACCCTATGTCCCACTACTCCGGCGTCCTGGCTATCTTCTGCCGCCGCATGCTGGCCGGCGAGCAGCCCACCATCTACGGCGATGGCGAGCAGAGCCGTGACTTTACCTACATCGAAAATGTTGTCCAAGGCAACCTGCTGGCCGCTGCGGCGCCCGCCGCCAAAGTCTCCGGCCAGACGATGAACCTCGCTACCAGCTCGCGCATTACGCTCAACCAGACATTCGCCCTCCTCGCCGAGCTGACCGGCTACAGCGGCAAGCCGGCCTACGAACCCGCGCGCAGCGGCGACATCCGCGATTCACTGGCCGATATCCGCCTCGCCGGGGAACTGCTCGGTTACTCGCCGCAAGTCGATTTCCGCGAAGGTCTGCGTCGCACCGTGGAGTGGTATCGCGCAGGGGGAGGGAACTAGACCCGGCAAATGTACCCGGTTTTCCACAACCATCTTTCCTTAAGTGACCGAGCCTATTGACGAATCGGCCTTGATGAAGCACACTTGCGGGTATTTCCTCCGCAGTGTTGTTTCGGCTTGAAACCCGGGGATCGCCCTGCCGGAGAGTCTCTTGTTGTTGAGGTTGGCAGCCGGTGGCGGACACTCCCGTTCTTCAGCATGATGCAGGCGCTCAAAGCAGCACCGGCGCCCGGATGGCCGCATCGCATGTCTCTTTGCGCGACCTTGCCGACACGATGGTTCGCCGCCGCCGTCTGATGGGGGCCATACTGGGCGGCTTGCTGCTCCTTTGCCTGCTCTATTGCCTCATTGCACCGAACCAATACGAGGCCGCCGCCAAGGTCGCTTTGCGCACCGCGCCCGCCTCCTCGTTGAGCCTTGAAGCGGCCGAGCCATACGTGGCAGCCTCCATCCTCTCCGCTCCGGTGCAGCAGGAAACGCTCGCCAACGTCTTCCGCAGCGACCAATTGGCCTGGCGGGTCATGAACGACCTCAAACTCTATCGCGAACCGGGTTTCAAAGGCCGGTTCGACAGCCGCTTTCCCAACTTCCGTCCAGAAGCGCCCAGCCCCGATGCACAGGCCTGGCTGCTTGAGAGGTTCCAGTGGCGCCTACACGTGCAAACACTTCCCCGCACGCTGCTCATCCAGATCCGCTTCCGCTGCCGCGACGCGGCGCTCTCTGCCGCGGTGGTCAACGGGCTCATCAAGGCCTACGGCCAGCAGGATGCGGAGTCCCGCGTTCAGGCAACGACGCAGGCCTCAGAATGGCTGAGCAGCCAACTCACTGCCATTAAGGCGCGCGTGGACCATGACGAGCAGCGCCTGGCCGATTTCCAGCGCGAGCACGGCATCCTCTCCACGCCCGAGACCATGGCCAACGGCCAGCAGGGCGAAACCCAGCACATCTCCGCCTTGCTTGAAATCGACGAGCTGGGCCGCCAGTTGGTCGCCGCCACCACTGACCGGATCCTGCGCGAGGCCGAGTTCCGCGCCGCTTCCCAGGGCGATCCCGAATTGGTGGTCGCTTCCGACCCCAAGCTGCAATCCGAGAATGGCAACTTCACTACCGCGCTTCTTCAGCAGCTTCACGCCCGTCATAGCGAGCTGGAGCAGGAGCAGGCCCAACTCAGGATCGAGCATGGACCGAACTTCCCCCGGGTCCTCGAGATTCGCGGCCAGTTGCAGGACCTTGATCGCCAGGTGCAGGCCGAAGACGCAAAGCTCGCCGACCGCTTCCGCAGCGCCTGGAAGACGGCGCAGGACCGCGAACAGATGGTCCGCAAAAGCCTTGAAGAACGCACTGGCGAAGGCATGAAGCTCAACCAGTCCGCAACCGAATACGCCCGGATGCGCCAGGAAGCGAACTCCAGCCGCGAACTCTATATGCGCGTGCTTGAGAAGGTGGAAGAAGCCGGAATGGCCGCAGGCATTCACACCTCCAACATCACGGTTGTTGACTACGCCCGCACCCCGGCCAAACCCGTGACGCCGGACTTGCCACTCTACATGGCCATCACCCTTTTTGCCGGCCTCTGGCTGGCTGTCGGAGGCGCGCTCCTCATGGAATCGCTCAGCAACTCAGGCACTCGTGCGGCCGTCGTTCTCCTGGCAGTGCTGTTGGGCGCGACCGCCATGCGCGCGCAAACGCCCACGCCCAGCACCGCGGGAATCCCCAGCGGCGTGGTGCGGCTCCCAGACACTTCACAGCCGCAGCGTCTTCCCAATCCCAAGGATGCGCCGGCGGTTTGGGATAGCCCGGTCGGCGCAGGGCAAGCCGGGCTGCCCCCGATGGCCGGAACGCAAGCCGCCACGCCCATGCCCGCGCCCATCGCTCCCGGCGATTTTCTCGACGTCAGCGAAGCTCACATCCCAGAGTTCCACTCTGCAGTGCGCGTCTCCCCATCCGGCACCGTCACCCTGCCCATGATCCATGAAGTGAAAGTCCTGGGCCTCGACGAGCAAGGCGCCGCGGAGACCATCGCGGCGGCGCTGCTGGCCCAGGGCATGCTCTTGCATCCGGTGGTCTCGGTGCTGGTCACCTCCTACGTTGGGCAAGATGTCAGCGTGCTCGGCGAGGTGGCGCGCCCGGGAGTCTACCCCTTCACGCTGCACCATCGGCTGCTCGACCTGCTCTCGGCCGCCTCTGGGCTCTCTCCCAATGCTGGACGCTTGGTCAACGTCTTCCATCGCGACGACATGAATACGCCGCGTCCAGTCGTTCTGGACCCCAGCGGAACCGGCTCCGCCGCGGAGCACAACCCTGAACTCGCCCCTGGCGACACCGTCCAGGTAAGCCGCGCCGGCTTGGTCTACGTTATTGGCGATGTGGTTCGTCCGGGAGGTTTTCCGGTCGATCCCGCGCAGGGACTTACCGTGGTTCAAGCGCTTTCGCTGGCCTGGGGTCCCATGCAAAACGCCGCCACGGGCAAGGCTTTGCTCATCCGCGAACAAAAGGGCGGGCGGACCGTCACCACCCTCGACCTGAAGCGCATGATCCACGGCCAGGAGCCCGATCAGCCGGTTCACGACCGCGACATCCTGTTCCTGCCAGATTCCATGGCCAAAAATCTGCTCAACAGATTTCTGGAGTCGGCGGTCCAATCTGCCGCCGGAGTGCCCATCTACAGCGCCCTGGTCTATTCGCAGTGGTTCAATCGATCCAACACGAGTACAACCACCACCACGCCCAGAAGGCTCGATTCTTCCGACCGGTAAGCAGGCAAGCTCAATGAGAAAAATAGTCTGGGCTCTGCTGCTCCTTTTCGCCTTTACCGTTCCGTGGGAGTACTCCATGGACTTGGGCGAACCGCTGGGCAACGTGGCCCGCATTGCCGGCCTGCTCCTGCTTCTCGCTGCCATTCCAGCCATCCTTCAATCCGGCCGTCTGCGTGCGCCTGGCCCCGCGCAGTGGCTGGTTTTTGCCCTCTATCTCTGGTTCTGCTGCTCCTTCTTCTGGACCATCGACGCGATCGCGACTCTAGAAAAAATGCGCGGCTACTTCCAGGAAATGATGGTCGTCTGGCTGGTGTGGGAGTTTGCCGAGAGCCCCGGCGATCTGCGCAACCTGCTGCGTGTCACGGTGGCAGGTTCCTGGGTGCTGGCCATTCTTACTCTTGCCAATTTCGCCTCGCCCCAGGCCATCGCCGAGGGACAAATCCGGTTTGTTGCCAGCGGGCAAGACCCCAATGACGTTGCCCGCTTTCTCGATCTCGGATTCCCCATGGCAGCTTTGCTCTACGACGGAGAATCCGGTTGGCCCGGCCGGTTTCTTGCCGCCGGCTATCTGCCACTCGGATTGGTAGCCGTTGTCCTCACTGCCTCCCGCGGCGGATTTCTGGCGGCCGCCGTTGCTCTTGCAGGTTGCGCCATTCTGCTGGCGCACGGCCATTCGGGACGGGCTCTCCAAGCGGGTTTTGCGCTGCCGGCGCTCGCCGCCTGTGTCTGGATCTGGGTGCCGCGTGAAACTCTCGAAAGGCTGGCGACCATCGCCGGGCAGTTGCACGGCGGCGATTTGAACCAGCGATGGAACATCTGGTCCGCCGGCTGGCATGCCTTCGTGCAGGCGCCGCTCTTCGGCTGCGGAGCAGGCACTTTCGTAGTCGCTGCCGGCACATCACCCATCGACACAGCCCACAACAGCGCCCTGGCCCTCCTGGTAGAGGGAGGACTGTGCGCGCTTTTGATAGCCGTAGCCATCGTTGCGCTGGCCGCATGGTCGGCAATGCGCACGCGCGGAACCCTGCGGGTGGCTTTGGCCACCGCGCTTCTCGTATGGATAATTACCTCTCTTGTCGCTACAGTGAACGAAAGCCGCACCACATGGATGCTCTTCGCCGTCATCGCCCTTGCCGGACGTCTTGCCCTTGAAGACCCAGAAGGGCTCGAATCCACCTTCCCGGCATGACATCCAATCGCACCCGTCTTGCGCATGTCTTGTAACCGTCATCCGCAGTCATTGCCGGCCCGCGGCGAATGAAACATGGCATACATCGAAACGAAGCATTGCTGTCATCCTGAGCGAAAGGGGCCCCAGGCGTTCTTCAGCCTGGGGGATGGTGAGCCGAAGGATCTGCAGTCGTTTTTCAAACCACTTCTGTGACGCCACACGAAGGTGGGATACCTCAAATCTCCGTGGCCCATATTCCGGTTCTTGTTTCTTCGCAGGGTACGAATCAAGCGGCAATTGGAAACACGCAATTCATTTTCAATGCGCCAACTATGCAGGAAGTGCAAAATGTGGCGGGTAGCCACGGTCTCGATGACCGGTCCCAACCCACCCGAGGGTGCCACCGGTCCCTCGCACTTGGGGACCGGTGATAGCGGCTAGAATACAAACAAAAGGCTGCGTCGAGGGCGAATCACGAACCTCAATACGGCGCTGAACTCACGCTGCGGTTAAAGACAACGATGAAATCTGCTCTCGCCGTGTTTGTTCTCTTCAGCCTGATCGGGCCGCAATCGCTTTGCCAGGGCAGAAACCCTGACGGCGAGGTTGATCCTGCAACCGCGCAGCGGAATCTTCTACTGGTTGCGGAAGCAGAAACGAAAAAGGGCGCATATGTTTTCTACACTCAGCATTACATTGACAAGGAGAACCAGAAAGCCGTCTACCGTGGTTCGGTCTACGGCGCTCTCAAGGCCTTCAAACTTGAAGGATGCTCGCTGAAGGTCGATGTTGTGATCGTAGACAAGTTCTCTGGAACAGTCGGCGGGAAACTGACTGGGGACCAGGCAGACAGCCAGCAGTACACCTTCAGTCTGGCCCTGACAAGCGAAATTGCCCACGCTCTTGCGCTCATCGAAGCGCGGCCTGCCCAATTAGGCGGGGCAACCAACTCCGTCTGCGCTGAAAAGCCGTCATGCGCCTTCACATGGCTTGCGATTCGAACGACAGGCTCGTCTATCAAGGAAAGCAGAATGACCAACGAGTTTGTGGATTTCGATGGCCCTGCCGACCGCTTTCTGATTCCCGTTAGCTCTCCTGAAGCCGGAAGGCAACTGATAAGGCAGATACAGGACTTTGCCAACGCGCAGTGCAAGTCTCCATCGACGCCAATGAACTAGGCTTTTGTACGTCTCCTGGCACGCGCCTGATCGTCTCTCGGAGACCACCAGACCAGGATGCCCGGGGCGGTTGTGCGAACACGGCGGGTGGCCACGGTCTCGATGACCGGTCCTAACGGACATGAGGGTGCCACCGGTCCCTCGCAGTTGGGGACCGGTGATGGCAACTGGAACACAAACCAAAGGCTGCGTCATGGACGTGCGACCGCCAATCCGGATACAACTCCCATTCGCTAACGGCCCGTTGCCAAATTGAAACCGACGCGGTGAGCGAAAACGGCAACGAGCGACATCCTATTCTTTTTTGGCCCCGCTTGCAGATAATTACCGTCCGCTGGTGCACACTTGTAGATAGCAGTCTAGTGGGCAGAGTCCGTTTTGGGGACATGCCCCGTCCGTACCCAAAAGCCATCAGACCCCACCCCCCATAAGCGCTAAGATAACATTTGACGACTGACCGGATTGGCATTAAGTTTTTGTGCATGTTTGAGCTAGAGGATTGGGCAGTTCTGCGTGGTCTTTTTCCGTCTGGTTGGGAACAGGGTGGGAGAGACAGTGGGGCGGTGAAGCGGCTACGCGGCTTTGTTTCGGTGGAAGCCTTGCTGCGCACGCTTTTGCTGCATGTGGGTTGTGGCTGGTCTCTGCGCGAGACGGCGGTGCAGGCTAAGTTAGCAGGCATTGCCGATGTCTCCGATGTGACTTTGCTGAACCGGTTACGCGATGCCGAGGTCTGGCTTCGACATATGTGTCAGCAGTTGTGGCAGGAAAATGGCGTGACACTGCAGCCGTCGCTTGCCGGGCGCTCGGTGCGGGTGCTGGACGCGACCGTGGTCCGGGAACCGGGCCCGACCGGAAGCCAGTGGCGGATTCATTACAGCCTTCGTCTTCCCAGCCTGGAGTGCGACAGCTTTGAACTGACTCCGACTCATGGCCAGGGATCTGCGGAACGGTTCGGACATTTCGTTTTCCAACCCGGAGAACTGGTGCTGGCCGGCGCCGGCTACTGCCATCCGGCGGGGATCGCGGCGGTGGTCGAACAACAGGCATATGTCTGCGTTCGTCTGAATCCACATGCTTTACCTCTCTATGACGAGCGGGGCGAGGCCTTCTCGATGGCGGCTGCCGTGGCCGGTTTGCGCCGCGCCGGGCAGGCGGCGGAGTGGCCGGTCGAAGTTCGTTCCGGATCGCAACGCATCTCCGGGCGGGTGTGCGCCATCCGCAAGAGCGAGGCGGCCATCAATCAGACCCGCCGGCGCCTGCGCGAAAAGCTGAAAAGCGGAAAGAGCATGAGCGAGCAAACATGGCAATTCACCCAATACGTGATGGTCTTCACCACCTTGCCTCCTCAGGCTGCCTCCACGCGCCAGGTGCTGGAGTGCTATCGTCTGCGCTGGCAGGTCGAGTTGACCTTCAAGCGTCTCAAGTCCATCGCCCAATTGGGCCATCTGCCCAAATATCACGATCAAAGCAGCCGTGCCTGGCTCTACGGAAAGCTGCTCGTGGCCTTGCTCGCCCAGAAATTGGCCCGGATGGGAAACTCAATTTCCCCCTGGGGCTACCCGTTGCCCGAAACCCCGCACCAGCAGCCGCTGGCGTGAGTTCCAGTTCGAGCTGCACGCGCTCAACGCTGCCATCGCGCCACACCTCCGGCTCCAAGAAGTGCTCCAACAGTGGAACCAAATCACAGCGGCCCTCGCCGAGCCGCACCGCAGGCGAAGACCGGAAATCGAGTCCTTATCTTAGCGCTTATGACCCACCCCCTCCCCCACTTTTGCCGCAAATCTAAGAAACTAAAGGTATTACGTCGAAAAAACCCGTTTTGCACCACCAAAACAAAGGACTTAGCTGCTGCCCGACCTGGGATAGAACCATGCTCCAAGCCCACTGATAACAGCCAATTTGCCCCAAGCGCACCACGTCGGGGTGGCGGCCCTCTGTGTTTCACGCCAAAATCAATCCCCATCCTGTAGACTTGGCGGAACAACTTCCGCCGTCATGTTTTCGTTTGCCCAAATCGCGCGGCCATTTCAGGGCGCCAGCGTCAACCGGCGCATTCTGCGCGCCGCCGCTTCCGTCTCTGCCGCAGTCGTCCTGGTCAAGCTTGTCGCCACCGTCAAAGAGTTCGCTGTCGCCGGCGTTTACGGCCGCTCCGACGACATGGACGCGTTCCTGGCCGCCGCGCTGATCCCCGGCCTGCTCATCAACCTGATCTCCGAGTCCATGAACCAGGCTCTCGTCCCCACGCTGGTCCGCGTGCGGCAAACCGAAGGCCGCGAGCGTGCGCAGCAATTGTTGTCAAGTTCCATGCTCTGGCTCTGCCTGCTGCTCGCTGGCGCGTCTGTCGTCATGGCCCTGGCAGCGCGCGGATTCTTCCCCCTCATCGCCTCCCATTTCCCGGCAGCCAAGCTCGACATCTCTGTGCGCCTCTTCTACGCTCTGCTGCCCATCGTCCTGCTCTCCGGCATCGCGGCTAACTGCACGGCAGTGCTGAACACCTTCGAGCGCTTTGCCTGGCCCGCCATAGCGCCCGTCGTCACGCCGATTGCCATGATGGCCTGTGCGCTGTTTCTGGGCCGTCGGATCGGCATCTGGGCCCTTGTCTACGGCTACCTGGCCGGCGCTCTGATCCATGCCTGCATCGTCACCTGGATGATGGATTCGTTCGGCTACCGCTTCCGTCTTCGCTGGCACGGAATGACCGATGCCACGCGCCAAGTCGCCGGCCAGTACGGTCCGGTGCTGCTCAGCGGCCTGGTAGCTTCAGGCGGCCTGCTCGTCGATCAATCCATGGCCGCCATGCTGCCGGCCGGCAGCGTTGCCGCACTGGCCTACGCCGGCCGCTTCGTCAGCGTGGTGCTTACATTGATGGCCGGGACAATCTCAACCGCCGTGGCGCCCTATTTCTCAACCATGATCGCTGCCGGCGACTGGCCCGGGTGCCGCCACACGCTGCGCACCTGGGTCAAATTGACGGCACTGATCTCCGCGCCGATTGCGGCGGGACTGATGCTGGGCGCGCATTTGCTGATTCGCTTCACCTTTCAGCACGGCGCGTTTGGGCCGGCAGACACAGCCGCCGTCACGCCGGTTCTGGTCATGTACGCCATCCAGATTCCGTTCTTCGCTTCAAGCCGTGTCTTCTACCGATTTCTTGTAGCGATGAGGCGCACAGATGTGGCCCTCTTTTGCGGCATTCTCAACCTGGGATTGGACATCGTGCTGAACATCATCCTGATGCGCTGGTTTGGCGTGGCCGGCATTGCGCTGGCCACTTCGTTGTGGACCATCAGCACATTCTTCTTTCTTTGGTACTGGACTTGGCGCGTTTTGCCGAAAGCTACCTCTCCCGGGGCCGCGGCATGATTCCCAAGCCTGCGCAATATCTGCTTCGCTTCGACGATCTCTGCCCATCCATGTCGAGAAACAGGTGGCTGCGATTCTTGCCGCAGATTCTGGAGTTCGGTATTCAGCCGATTCTGGCCGTTATTCCCGACAACCAGGATCCTGAGTTGCAAGTTGACGATCCCGTCCCGGATTTCTGGCCGCAGATGCGGACCATGGAGGCTGCCGGAGCGACCATCGGATTGCATGGTTATCGCCATCTATGCGCGAGCGAGGGAACGAGCCTGCTGCCATTCCACAGGATTTCAGAGTTCGCAGGCCTTCCCGAAGAGACGCAGCGCGAATGGATTAGCGCGGGACTCGGAATCCTGCGGGGTCACGGGCTGAACCCGCGAATATGGGTTGCTCCGCGGCACGGCTTCGACAGTGCAACGCTCCGCGCACTCCGCAAAGAGGGAATAGGAATGATCTCCGACGGCCTTGCCCGGGTGCCTTTCACGCGCAGCGGCATCACCTGGATCCCCCAACAGTTATGGGGCCCGCTGGAAAAGACGGGCGGAGTCTGGACCATCCTGCTGCATGCGAACACCGCCCCCGACTCCCTAATGCGAGAACTTGAAATCTTCGTACGCCAGCATGCAGCGCAATTCACTTCTGTGGATAGGGTAATCGCGGAGTCTCCGCTTGGGCAGCTTGGGCTAGGTGAGCGACTCGTGGAGGCGGCCGCTCTGCTCCGGTTGAAGCAGAGGCAGATCGTCAAGCGCTTCATCTATCGAACATGAGCTTTCTCTGAGAATCAAACCCAGCACTAACGATTCACGATGCGCTCTCCCCAGCAACGATGTCGATGAGTTGCTCATAACCGTGAATTGCACTTTCCATGCGGAATCGCTCAACAAACGGATGGGTGAAGCGCTGGCCGGGTTGGATAGCATGGAGAGCGGAAAGCAGGGAATCGGTGAGGGCTTTTGCCGACACTTCCGGTGCGAGCCAGATTCCAGGCTGGCCCTGGATGAGATCTACCAGACCCTGGGAGGCCGGCAGGGCAACGACAGGTAATCCCGCCGCCGTTGCCTCGAGCAACGCATTCGGCAAGCCCTCCTGCTGGGACGACAGCACAAAAGCTGTGGCGCCGGCGAAGTACTCAGCCGGCCGATCCACATGGCCGATGAAGCGCACGACATTCTCCAGGCCGAGTTCAAGACACAGCGATTTTAGTGCCGCTTCCTCAGGCCCCGCGCCTGCGAGAAGAAGATTGGCGGTGGGAAAATGCTCCCGCACTCCAGCAAGCGCATGCAGAAGGAGGTCGAAGCCCTTCACCCGCGCGAGGCGGCCGACTGCCAGCAGGTGCGGGCTGGGGCCCCGCCACGTCTTCGTGCTTCCGCGCGCGGTAGTACGAATTCCCTCCAAGTCAATCGGATTTGGCAAGACAGCCAGCCGCGTTTTGGGCGTGCCGGCCTCACGCATAAGGTCCTCAGCCATCGCCTCGGTCTGACAGATTACTCGGTCTGCATGACGGTAAAGCAGGCGGTAAGCAAGGCGGGTGTAAGCGGGCAGATCTCGAAAAGCCAATGCAGTCGAGACGGTTCCATTCTGTCGCACAATTACGCGCGTCTGCGCAGGAAAGACAGGCCTCAGGAGCAGCACCAGAAAGTTCAGATGTGCAATGCCGGAGAGAATCACCTCCGGCTTGAGTTGCCGCACCAGTCGAAGCAATCCAAACGTTGCGCCGCGCACGTGTCGCGCTCCGAGACAGTGAACCGTGACCCGCTCCGGCAGCGTTTCACCGCTCGCATCCGATTGTGTTACCAGCCCCAGATGCACCTCGTACCTCTCGGGGGAGAGTCCACCTGCCAGCAGGGCAATCACCCGCTCCGCGCCGCCACCGCCGAGATGAGGAATCAAGAAGAGAACCTTCGTTCGTTGCGCCATGGTGCCCGGAGCGCCTTTCAGGGGGCACAGCGAGTATATTCCACCGGAAAGGTGTGCAGGTGCCGCGAGAGTCACTCCCCATCTTCAATGCCGGGATGGTACCTTGTGTTGGAATCTTCTCATCACTTTCCGGGTAAATTAAAAAGATCACTGAGTCTTCATGCCGGTTTCCGCTGTGCTCCATCCCGATCCAGTTTCCACGGTTTCCTCCGCGCAGTCGCCGCATGTTGTCGTGGGAATCACTAGTCCGCAAACCTGCCTGGTGCTCGCTGGGCGGCTTCGTGCGATGCGCGAGGCGGGGTTTCGTGTCACGCTGGTCTCAGCGCCCGGCGGGTTACTTGATCAAACGGCCGCCGGCGAAGACGTTGAGTCAATTGCGATCCCCATGAAGCGGGCAATTGCGCCATTCTCCGATTGCTTGTCGTTACTTCGGCTGTGGCGAATGCTTCGCCGCAGCAAGCCCGATTTGGCTGAGTTCAGCACGCCCAAAGCTGGTCTTTTGGGTTCGGTGGCGGCCATGCTCTGCGCTGTGCCGGTCCGGATCTACCTGTTGCGCGGGCTCAAACTCGAAACCGCTTCCGGATTGAAGCGCCGTCTGCTCCTAGCAACGGAACGGCTCGCCGCTGCTTGTGCTCATGTTGTGGTGTGCAACAGTGAGAGCCTGCGAACCCAGGCGCTGGCGCTGCGCATTGCGCCGGCGGCCAAGCTGCAAGTTCTGGGAAATGGCAGCAGTCGCGGGGTTGACGTGGAGCGGTTTTCACCTGGGTGTAGTGACGTGCGCTCAAAGCTCGGTATCTCCCCAAGCGCCCCGGTGCTGGGCTTTGTGGGCCGTCTGACCCGCGACAAAGGCGTGCCGGAACTGGTTGAAGCGTTCGAAGCCATCCTGATGACCGAACCTGAAGCGCACCTGCTTCTCGTGGGCTGGTTTGACGCGGCGGACGATGCACTGGACGAGCCATTGCGCGTCCGAATTCTGAACCATCCACGCATCCACTACACTGGCCTGGTGGCCGATGCAGCCCCTTATTACCGGGCTTTGGATGTAATGGTGTTGCCCACGTGGCGTGAGGGTTTTCCGAATGCCGTGTTGGAGGCAGCCGCTTCGGGGATTCCCGTGGTAACGACCCTTTCAACAGGATCGCGTGACGCGGTAGTGCCGGAGGTGACTGGCCTGTTGATTCCGCCTGGCTACCCTGAGGCCCTTCGCGAAGCGATGCTAGGGCTCATCCGCGACCCACAACGCTGTCGCCGCATGGGGCATGCAGCGCGCGTTTGGGTCATTAAGCACTATGGGAATGATCGAGTCATCGGGCTCACTGTTGATTTCTATCGCAAGCTTCTCGCTTCGATGGTGCCTGTCGGCGGAGCTAAGGCGCAGGCGGACTGAGCACGGGGCCAACAAGGACAGTGGTCTGCACCGGAGGAGCCTCAAGCACGTGCGCACCAGCCTCGGCAGCGCGAAGTACCTCACCTGGCACGATGCCTAGAATCAAGGTAGCCGCAACGGCCAACAGCAGGGCCGCTCCCACAGCGATGCCCACCTGGGGCGTGGGGCCTGCATCCTTGGCTTCTTTTGCGGTCTGGTGCTGCGCTGCCGCGAGGGCCAGGCGCAGGTAATAGGCCGCGGCCAAACCCGAGTTCAACAAGCCGATGAGAGCCAGCCAGATCGCACCGCCGCCTACTGCTGCCGTGAACGAATAGAACTTCCCGAAGAAGCCGCCGGTGAAGGGAATCCCGACCAGCGAAACCAGGAAGAAGATCAATAGGCTACCGAGCAGGGGAGAGCGGTAGATCAACCCGCGGAAATCATTCACCAACGGGCGCTTCTCATCGTACCCGCTGGCCACGGTAATCACAGCGAAGATGCCTACGTTCATAGCCGCATATGCGGCCGTGTAAAAGCTGGCCGCGGCAATGCCGCTTGAACCAAATCCGGCGAAGGCAGCCAGCAGGTAACCGGCATGTGCTATCGAGGAATAGGCCATCATGCGCTTCACGTTCTCCTGGCGCAGCGCGGCAAGATTGCCTACCGTCATTGAGAGGACCGCAACCACCCACAGAAGCGGCGTCCAGGTGGCGTGAAGCGAGGGGAACATCTCATAGAGCACGCGCAGGAGTAGCGCAAAGGCTGCGGCCTTGGGCGCAGTGGACATGAGCGCGACCACCGGGGAAGGCGAGCCTTCATAGACATCGGGAGTCCACACGTGGAAAGGCGCGGCCGATACCTTGAACAATATCCCGACCAGCATCAGCGCCAAAGCCGCCAGCACCAGCCCATGATTCTCGGCTGTGGGAGCCAGACGGGCAATCTCGTAAATCTGTGTCGTCCCGGTAGCGCCGAAGGCCAGGGCAATGCCGTAAAGCAGAAAACCTGTGGCGAAGGAACCGAGCAGGAAGTACTTGATGGCTGCTTCAGGGCCGCGGGGCGTGTCTTTGCGGTAGCCTGCCAGGATGTAAGTGGAAATAGAAGAAATCTCGAGCGCGATAAAGACCAGCAGCAACTCAACCGCGCCTGTCAGCAGGCACATGCCAACAGCGCCAAAGACAATCAGCGCGTAAAACTCACCCTGGTGATGACTGTCTTCCGGAAGTGTGTCAAGCGAGAGCAGCAACGCCACCAGCACGATACCGCAGATGAGCACATGAAAGAAGACGGTGAAGGGGCTGGTTTCGATTGTCGAATAGAAGCCTGTCCCTACCGGCAATGAAAGCTGCCAAAGGCTGGCCCACAAGGCGAGCGTGGTTCCCAGGGCGGCAACCCAACCCAGCGGGCGGCGCGCCCAATCTGGAGGCAGCGAGGCGTCAATCAGCATGACGGCCACGCCAGTTACCGTAAGGATTACTTCGGGAAGGATGCGGAAGATGTCGGGTACAGGATTCACCGCTGGGCCTCCCCAAGGGACGAGATGGATAACACGGATTGTGGTGAAAGGTTCGGAATCCTCGACTGCGGGGGATGCACACCGGTTTGAATCGATGCCAGCCAGAGCGAAGGCGCCAGGCCCATCACCAGCATCAGCACCGCAAGCGGCCACAACACGACCAACTGGCCGACCTTCAGGTCATGCGGCGGTTTGGAGGTTGCCATCTGGCTCTCAGGCCCATAGAAAAGCCGTTGTACCAGCCACAGCATGTAGGCTGCGCCCAGAATCACGCCCAAGGCTGCGGCAACTGTCCAACTCTTGCTTACGCCGGAAAAGGTGCTCGACAAAATCATGAACTCGCCCACGAAGCCGCCGAGCATGGGCAGGCCGATCATGGCCAGCGCGGAAATCACAAAAAGCGTGGCCGTACGCGGCAGTTTGGCTGCCAACCCGCCATAGGCGTTTATCTGGCTGGTTGCGTATTGATCGTAGAGCGCGCCAAGCAGGATGAAGAGTGCTCCGTCCACCACGGCGTGATTGAGAATCTGGTAAACCGCGCCGTCCCAACCGGTCAGAGTCATGCCGTAGATGGCCAGCGTTATCAGGCTCAGATGACTCAAGGCGGCAAAGGCCATGAGCCGCCAGAAGTCGCGCTGCACCAAGGCCAGGCACGCTCCGTATAGAATGCCGACGACAGCAAGCCCGATTACCCACGGTGCAACCGCGCGGGCCTGCTCGGGGAATAGCCCGATGTGGAAACGCAGCATCGAGTAAAGGCCGAGTTTCCCGGCGACAACCATTGCAAGTGCAACCGGGGCCTCGCTGAAGGTGTCTGCCACCCATCCGTGCAGCGGGAAGACGGGCACCTTGACCGCAAAGGCGAACAGGAACGCGAGAGCCACCCAGTAAATGGCTCCGGCAGGGAACGAGCCGTGAGCAATGAGAATTTGCAGCGTGGTGAAGTCAAAGCTGCCGGTCTGGATGTAGAGCCAGATCAGCGCAACCAGCAGAGGAGCCGATGGAATGAAGGTGAACAGGAAGAACTTCATCGCGGCCTTGGGCCCATCCTTGCGGCCGTACATGGCGATCAGGATGGCCATGGGCACCAGCGACAGTTCCCAGAAGCCGTAGTAGACCATCAGGTCGAGCGAAATGAAGACGCCGAACATGGCTGTCTGCTGCACCAGGAAGAGCGAGTAGAAAACCTTGCGGCGCTCCTTGATGGCATTCCAACTGGCCACGATACCGATGGGAGCGAGCAAGCCGGTCAGCACCACCAGCCAGAGGCTCAACCCGTCCACGCCTACGTGGTAATGGATGACCGGGTTTTCGATCCAGGGCCGGTTGACCTCAAATTGAAAGCCCCCGCGGCCTAGCAGAAAATGCGCCGGCAGGTGCAGCGTGAGGCCAAAGGCGACCAGCGCCGTAAGCAATGCAATCCAGTTGGGCAGTTTGAAGCGGTCGGGCGCCAGCGCCACCAGCACCGCTCCGGCCAGCGGGACCAGCAGGATCAAGGTGAGAATCGATTGATTTATCTCGTTCATTTAGTGCCCCGCCATGCCAAGGTGAATTGCTGAAAGACTGGCCAGAACGGTGGCCCAGGGAACCAGGACAAAGAGCAGCAAAGCCGCGGCCCCAGCGGCCAGCCACGCCGCATACGAGCGCAAATTGCCCGATTGCCAGCGTTGCAGAATGGCTCCGGTCAACATAGCGATACCGCCAAGCAGCCATGCCAGCCCGCCAAGAATGGCGACGTCCACCACCCACTCCAGAATGAACTTTGAGAAACCGAGCAGCGGCTTGACTACGACGGCTCCGTAAATCTCGTCAACGTAGTATTTGTGGGCCAGCAGCTTGTAGCCGTGTGGCAAAGCCGCGGCAAGCTCAGCAGGAGCGTCAGGCCGCCGGCGATACAGCCAGTCGGCTATCAAGAGTCCAAGCAACGCCACAGCGGTCGTCGAAAGCGCAAGGATCATCTCCAGGTGTCCGCCGCCGCCCTCAACCCGGCGTGCGCCCGTGGCTGGCGCGAGAAATGCGCTGAAGCGCTCGATGCCAATCCATCCGCCGCCAATCGAGAGCAAAGCCAGAATCACCAGCGGACCCAGCATCGTCCACGGCGTGGCATGGTGGCGTCCGGTGTAGCTGCGCGGCCTGCCCAGAAATGCCAGATACCAGAGCCGGAAGACATAGAACGAGGTCAAAAGCGCCGAGAAGAGGCCGGAAACCCATAGCGCCCTTCCCAACATTCCATGTTCAAATGCGGCGTAGAGAATGGCGTCTTTCGAAAAGAACCCTGCGAAGGGAAAGAACCCCGCAATCGCCAGCACGCCAACCGTGCTAATGGCAAAAGTAACCGGCAGCGTGCGCCACAGGCCACCCATTTTGCGCAGGTCCTGCTCGCCGCCCACTGCATGTATCACCGAACCCGCAGCCAGGAAGAGCAGGGCCTTGAAGAAAGCGTGCGTGACCAAGTGGAAGATGCCTGCCGAGTAGGCCGCCACACCACAGGCCATGAACATAAAGCCGAGTTGCGAGATGGTGGAGTAGGCCAGCACACGTTTGATGTCGTTTTGCACTGTTCCGATGGTGGCGGCAAACAGCGCCGTAGCCGCGCCGACCACAGCAACCACGCCGAGCGCAAAGGGCGAGTGATCGAAGAGTACGTGTGTCCGGGCGATCATGTAGACGCCCGCCGTAACCATGGTGGCCGCGTGGATCAGCGCGGAGACCGGCGTGGGGCCTTCCATCGCGTCCGGCAGCCAGATATAGAGCGGTAGCTGCGCGCTTTTGCCGGTAGCGCCAAGCAGCAGGCAAAGCGCAATTACTGTAACTACCCCGCCTTGCCAGCCGGGGTCTTGGCCGAGCTTCGTTGCGATCTCAGTAAAGGTGAGCGTGCCGAAGTTGGCCAGCAGCAGAAACATGCCGATCAGGAAGCCAAAGTCGCCGATGCGGTTAACGATGAAAGCCTTTTTGCCTGCGTCGGCAGCCGACTTCTTTTGGAAGTAGAAGCCGATCAGCAGGTACGACGCCAGGCCCACGCCCTCCCAACCAACAAACATCACCAGGGCATTGCCTGCCAGCACCAGAACTGTCATGAAGAAGAGAAACAGGTTCAGGTAGCTGAAGTAGCGCGCGTAGCCTTCTTCATCGCTCATGTAGCCGACGGAGTAGACATGAATCAGGAAGCCGACGCCGGTGACCACCAGCAGCATGACCAGCGAGAGCTGATCGAGAACCAGGCTGAAGTCGATGTGCAGCGCGCCCGCATTGATCCAGGCCTGCGGGCAGGTTTCAACAAGTGGAAAGACAGCCGGATGTGCGGCCGAGAACAGCCATGCGTCGACAACGAAGCCAAATGCAAGCAACGGCGCCAGCAGTGCAACCGTGGTTACCAGCAGCTTGGGCAACCTGCGGCCGAGGAGTCCGTTGAACAGGAACCCGGCGAAGGGCAGCAGAGGAATCAGCCAGAGATGTGGGTATGCGTTCATAGTTTCATCAGGTCGATTCGGTCGACGGCCAGGGTTGCGCGGGCGCGGAAGACGGCAATAATGATGGCCAGGCCTACAGCAGCTTCGGCCGCGGCAACCATCATCACGAAGAAGACAAAGATTTGGCCCTTCACTGCATGCCACTGGTGGGCGAAGGTTACAAACGAGAGATTTACCGCATTGAGCATCAGCTCAATGGACATGAAGACGGTAATCAGATTCCGCTTGATGAGGAATCCGGTGACTCCCAGCGAAAACAAAACTGCGCTCAACATCAGATACCAGGAGAGAGGAACTTCCTGCGAGAGGAAAGAATTCACTTGGCGACCGTCCTTTCCGGGGTTTCGTGATGAGCAGGGGTCTCTTCGCGTTCTCCGTGACCGTGACGCGCCAGGGCCACTGCGCCGAGAATGGCGATGAGAATCAGCACCGATGTGACCTCGAACGGCAGCAGCAGCTTGGTGAAGAGAACGGTGCTCAACTCTTCGGTCGTCGTGATGCCCTGGCTCAAGCCTGCCGTGCCCATTCCTTGAAGATGCAGAATTACAGTGGCCAGAACCGCCAGGATGGCGACAACGGCGGGAAAGCCGATGGTACGTGCCGCCCGGCTGCCCAAGGTGCGCTCTTCCCGGCCCGCATTGAGCAGCATCACCACAAAGGTGAACAGCACCATGATGGCGCCGGCATAGACAATGAACTGCGCGGCGGCCAGGAACTCCGCGCCGAGCAGCAGGTAGAGTACAGCCAGCGAGGCCATCACCACGATCAGCGACAAGGCGCTGTTGATGGGATGGCTCTGGAGCAAGAGGTTAATGGCTCCAGCCAGGCAGAATCCGGCAAAGACGAGAAACAAAACTAGATGCATTGTGCCGTCACGTTCGGGCCAGTCCCGGTTGAACAAACCGGCAAGTTGAGGGGGAGTTGAAGAGCAGCCGCGCCGCCTGAAGAAAATCCTCCCCGATTGTATCTCAGCGGTAAGCAAGCCAGAGGCTTGTAGCCACTATGTTGAGGATGGCCAGCGGCATCAAAAAGCGCCATCCAAATCTCATCAGTTGGTCATAGCGGAAGCGCGGCAATGTGCCCCGCACCCAGACATACAGGCAAAGGAAGCAGAAGACCTTCCCCACAAACCAGAACATCGGAAACAGCGCATGAGCGAAAACGTTCTGCGGCGGGTCAATCAGGTTGCCGAAGGGACTGGTCCAGCCGCCGAAGAACAGCAGCGTCGCCACGCAACCCACGGTAATCATGTTGGCGTATTCCGCCATGAAAAACATGGCGAACTTCATTGAGCTGTATTCGATGTTGTAGCCGCCGGCCAGTTCACTTTCCGCTTCAGGCAAATCGAATGGAGAGCGGTTGGTTTCGGCATAGGCGGCCATCAGGTAAATGAAGAAGGCAACAAACTGGAATCCGCCAAAAATGTTCCAGGTGACAATGCCTTTCTCGGCCTGCTTCTCAACGATGACGCGAAGGTTGAAGGACTGCGATACGAGAACTACGCCAACTAGCGAGAGCCCCAGTGCCAGTTCATAGCTGATCAATTGTGCTGAGGAGCGCAGAGAACCCAACAGCGAATACTTGTTATTCGACGACCAGCCGGCAAGCGCGATGCCGTAAACACCGATCGAGGTGATGCCGAGAATGACCAACAGGCCAATGTTGACGTTCGAAATCTCGAAGAGATCCAGGCCGCCGGGTCCAGTTTTAGGTTCACCAAACGGCACAACGCCGATCGAAATGAGCGCGCAACCGAGCGAGAGAACCGGCGCCAGCACGTAGAGCGGCTTGTAAACGCCCGCTGGAATCATGTCCTCTTTCAGAAAGGACTTGGCTCCATCCACCAGCGGCTGCAGAAGGCCAAACGGCCCCACGCGATTGGGTCCCCAGCGGTTCTGGATGCGGCCTACCAGCTTGCGCTCAAGCAGCACGGTGTAAGCGACGCCCAAGAGCATCACCACCGTCACCACGGCTACCTTGAGCACACTCCACAAAAAAAACTGCAAAATCGTCACTTGCCTTCAACCTCTTCTTTTTTTAACTCACATCCAGAGCATGCAATTACTCCACCGCGGTCTCCACTACTTCCGCTGCCTGGTACTGTGCCAATGCCTTGAGAGCCGGACTGTAACGCCCCAATGTTCCCGACGTAAACAGTCCGTCGTGCGCTGGAACCACAAGGTCCGGCCCAGCCAGCGCCGAGACGGGAACAAATCCCGGTTCGGTCGCAACATCGTTGCCGCCGAAGAGGTTGGTCCGGTCAAGCGCATAGCCGGGAACGAGCCGCTCAATTTCATCCAGTACAGCAAGCGGATCGAAAGGACTCATCTTCCATTCCAGGCTGTTCGCCGCAAGCCAGACGGAGTGACGGTCGGCCTCGCCTGAATTTGCTCCGCGCGATTGGCCAAGGTCAGCGGTTGTACAGGCTTTGCCGAAGGGGACCAGCCTCTTGACGTCCGCGTCCATGGCTTCCGCAAGCCGAACCAGAATCTCGAAATCCGGTTTCACTCCGGCACGATCTGCTGCCTTCCTGGTCAGTTGCACGTCGCCATATGTGTTGGTCACCGTCCCTGTCTTCTCGTAGAGGCTGGCGGCCGGAAGCACCACATCTGCCAGAGCTGCAGTCTCGGTAAGGAAGATGTCCTGCACGATGACGAATGTGTTGTTCAGAGCAATGAGGTCGATGCCAAGCTTTGCAACAGGATTCGCGCCCATCACCAGCAACGCCCCCAGTTCGCCCTTGGCTGCAGCGTCAAACATTTCCGGTTGAGTCTTGCCAGCTGTTGCGGAAAGGCCTACATACTCAGCGTCAAAGGCTCCGGGTTCTGCGACCGGCACGTAGCCGGGTAACAGATTCGGCAACAACCCCATGTCCGCCGCGCCGCGCGAATTGGCGTAGTCGCCCAAGTAGGCAAAGCGCACGCTGGCGCGCTTCAGGCCCCATTCAACCAAAGAGGCAACCTGCGCTCCGCGATACTCCTGGCCAAAGATCACCAGCAGCGACGCCTCAGCCAGCACCGCTTTGCTGAAAGCCGAGTTGCTCAGGTCAAGATACGCGCCCAGGGCTGGATAGCCGTCGTCAGAAAGATGCTGGACTGCCGTAGCCTGCCGCTCGAGCTTGATCTCACCAGAGTTCGCGATATAAAGGCGGGCGCGATTCAGGCGCACATTGGTACGCAGGTTCCACGCCAGAAGAGGATGTTCCTCGGTGGGGTTTCCGCCGATGAGCAGAATCGCAGGCGCGGTGGCCGCCTCGCGCAGGCTCGCCGCTTTGCCGGGGTGCCCGGCAAGCGCGCTTGCAAACGCCGCGTAATCCGCCGTGCGTTCGTGGTCAATATTGTTGGTGTTGAGAACGGTGCGCGCAAACTTCTGCAGCAGGTAGTTCTCTTCGTTGGTGGTCTGGTTTGAGCCAATGACGCCGATGGCCGCGCCGCCCTTGTTTTCGCGGACTTCCTTCAGCTTGGTTGCGGCAACGCGCAGTGCATGCTCCCATGTGGCGGGTTCCAGATCGCCCGCTTCGTTGCGCACCAGAGGCTTGGTCAGCCGCTCGGGACTATCAACAAAGTCAAAGCCGAAGCGCCCCTTGGCGCAAAGGAAATCGCCATTGATGCCACTCTTGTCGCGATTGTCGGCGCGGACGATTTCGGAACCATCGTTGACCTGCCGCACGCCTAAAGTCACTTTGCAGCCGTCAGCGCAATGCGTGCAAACGGTCGAAACGTGGTTCATCTCCCACGGCCGCGTCTTGTAGCGGTAGCTACCGCTGGTCAAGGCGCCCACCGGGCAAACGTCGATGCACATGCCGCATTGTTCGCAGTCGAGCTCGCTGTTGCTCTGTCCTGCCTGTCCGCCGCCGTTGGGCGCAATCACCGAGCGGACTCCGCGATTCTGCACGCCCAGCGCCCACACATCCATGCCCTCGCCGCACATGCGCGTGCAGCGGTAGCAGAGAATGCAGCGCGGGCGATCATAGTAGACGGCAGGGGACCACTGCTGTTCTTCGCGATGCTGCTTGGCCTCGGTGTAAAGGCTCTCGCCTGCGCCGTACTTGAAGGTCATGTCCTGCAGTTCACACTCGCCGCCTGCATCGCACACCGGGCAGTCGAGCGGGTGATTGCCCAGCAGAAGTTCGATTGTCGCCTTGCGCGCCTGGGCAATTTCGGCGGATTCAGTAATGAAAACCTGGCCCTCGGCAACTGTTGTTGTACAGGCCGTTTGCAGCTTGCCCACTTTTTCCTGGCGCACCACGCACATGCGGCAGGCAGCCTGCAGGCTCAGCCCGGGGTAATAACAGAAAGCCGGAATCTCGATGCCCGCTTTGCGGCAGGCGTCAATCAGCAGCGTCCCCGCGGGAGCCGTCAGCTTCTTTCCATCGACTATGAAGGTTACGTCTGCCATTCGTCTCCAGCGCCCCTTACACCACGGCCAAATCTACATGTTTAGCGAACGGGCAGGGCTTGCCGTTCAGGTGGTCCTCAAACTCCTTGCGGAACTTCTTCACAAAGCCCAGCGTAGGCATGGCCGCCGCGTCGCCTAACGGGCAGAACGTGCGGCCCATCATGTTCTCGGCGAGGTATTGAATGTTGTCGATATCCTTGGCCTCGCCGAACCCAGCATGGAAGCGAGTCAGCGACTTCTTGATCCAGTCCGTGCCTTCGCGGCAGGGAATGCACCAGCCGCAGCTTTCGTGTTGGTAAAAGCTGATGGTCCTCAACGCAAACTCGACAATGCATGTCTGGTCGTCGATCACCACCACGCCGCCCGAACCAAGCATCGAACCAGCCTTGCCCACCTGGTCGAAGTCCATGCCGATGTCAATCTCTTCAGGCAACAACACCGGCGTAGATGACCCGCCGGGAACGACAGCCTTCAACTTGCGCCCGCCCCTGATTCCGCCAGCCACTTCATAGATCATCTTCTTGAGGTTGTAGCCCATGGGCAGTTCGTAGACTCCAGGCCGCTCCACATGGCCACTGATGCCGAACAGGCGCGTGCCGCCATTGCGCTCCGAGCCGACTGCCGCATAAGCCGCGGCACCCATTTCAATCACGTGGGGAACAGTAGCGATGGTCTCGGCGTTGTTGATGACGGTTGGCCCGCCGTACAGGCCGACAACGGCAGGGAAGGGAGGCTTGATGCGCGGCACGCCGCGCTTGCCTTCCAGCGACTCCATCAGCGCGGACTCTTCGCCCACTTCGTATGCGCCGGCTCCGGTTTGCGTAATCACCTGGAACTCGGTATCGGAACCAAAAATGTTCTTCCCCAGGAAGCCACGAGCGTAGGCGTCGGCAACTGCCTTCTCCATGATCTCGAGCAAGTAGCGGTACTCGCCGCGCAAGTAGATAAAGCCCACCTTGGCGCCGATTGCAAGGCCGGCAATGATGGTGCCTTCAATGACCGCATGCGGGTCATGCAGGAAGATCAGGTGGTCCTTGCAGGTGCCAGGCTCGCTCTCGTCTCCATTGACCAGCACGTATTTGGGCTTTGCGCTCTGCTTGGGCACGAATGACCACTTCATGCCGGCAGGGAAGCCCGCGCCGCCGCGGCCTCTCAGGTTCGAGGCCTTCATCTCGTTAATGATCCAGTCAGCGCCCTGCTGCAGGCATCTCTTGGCTGAGGCGTATCCACCCAGTTCAATGTAACGTTCAATGTCCGCCGCGCCCATGCCAAAGCGACGGGTCACAATCTTCACTTCATCGGGATGCGAGACCAGCCTAGGCATGGGGAGCCTCCGCCACAGCCTTCCCGCGATAGCCGTCTATGATGCCGGGGACGAGATCAGGCTTCAACTCGTCGTGAAAATCGTAGTTCACCTGGATTGCAGGAGCCCAGCAGCAGACTCCGATGCATTCCACTTCTTCCAGAGAAAAGAGGCCATCCGGCGTAACGCCTTTGTGGCCAATGCCCAGTTCTTCCTTGAATCGCTCGTAGATCTCGTAGCCGCCTCTCAGCATGCAACTGATATTGGTGCATACCTGCACGTTGTATTTGCCCGCCGGCTTGAAGCGCAGCATGGAGTAGTAGGTGGCCACGTTGCGCACATCGAGTTCGGTGATCCCGATACGCTGGGCCACTTCGGCAACCACCGCGTCGGAAATGTAGCCGATCTCGTCCTGCGCATAAAGCAGCATGGGAACCAGCGCCGAACGGCGCAACGGATACTTCTCAACAAGTGCGTCGAGACGGGCCGCCAGTCGCGGTGAAAAGAGGGTCATGGTTTCAGGACTCAACGGTCAATCTCTCCCAACACAATGTCGATGGACCCAATCACGGCCACCACGTCGGCCAACATTCTTCCCTTGCACATGGTTTCAAGCGCCTGCAATGTTGCGAACGACGGATAGCGCATGTGCACGCGGTAAGGCTTCGCCGTGCCGTCTGAGACCACGTAATACCCGGTAGCGCCGTGTCCCGCTTCAATCGCCTGGTACACCTCGCCGGCGGGCACCGTAAAACCCTCGGTGACTATCTTGAAGTGATGGATCAGCGCTTCCATCTGCGTCTTCATCTTTTCGCGGTCGGGCAGCACGATTTTGGGCGCGTCGGCCTTCACCGGCCCCTCGGGCATGCCGTCCAGCACCATCTGGATGATCTTGATGCTCTCCCGCATCTCCACAAGTCTGACTTCGTACCGTGACCAGCAGTCCCCGACGGTCGAGATGGGCACCTGGAACGGAAACTTCTCATAACCGCAATAGGGAATATCGCGCCGCAGATCGAAGTCAACGCCAGAGGCGCGCATCACGGGGCCGGTAACGCCCAGCGCAATGGCATCTTCGGGCGAGAGATACCCCACACCCTTAAGCCGGTTGCGGAAGATCGGGTTGCCGGTGAGCAGATTCGCGTATTCGTCGATCTTCTCCGGCAGCATGTTGATAAAGCCCTGCACACGATCGAGGAAGTCCAGCGGCGGCTCCATCGACAGGCCGCCGATGCGAATGTAACTGGTCATCATCCGCTGCCCGGCAAGACCCTCGAAGATGCGCAAGATCTCTTCGCGCTCCCGGAAGGTGTACAGGAAAACGGTGAGGGCGCCAATGTCCATGGCGTGCGTGCCCAGCCAGATCAGGTGAGAATTAAGGCGGCTCAACTCAGCCAGCAGGACCCGCAGCCAGGTGGCCTTTTCTGGAATCTCCAGACCGATCAATTTTTCAACGGCCAGGCTATAACAGAGATTGTTCGACATCGGGTCGAGGTAGTTGATGCGGTCCGTCAGCGGCACCACCTGCTGGTAGAACTTCGCCTCGCAGGTCTTTTCGATGCCTGTATGCAGGTAGCCGATCTCGGGGTAGAGGCGGACCACGATTTCGCCGTCAATCTCCAGCACCAGGCGCAGAACACCATGCGTGGCGGGATGCTGAGGGCCCATGTTGATAACCATGTGCTGGTCTTTGGCGCCTTCAGCCGGCGGTGCCTGGAGTATCCGTGTATCTCCTGCAGAAGCCATTTAGCGGTACCCCTCCACCGGATAGTCCTTGCGCAGCGGGTAGCCTTCCCATTCGTCCGGCATCAGGATGCGGCGCAGATTGGGGTGCCCATCAAAGCGAATGCCGAACAGGTCGAAGACTTCGCGCTCGTAGTAGTTTGCCGAGGGCCAGACCGAGGTCATGGACTCCACTCCCGACTCGGCTCCATCCAACAGAACTTTGAGCCGGATGTACTCCTTAAGGGAGTGCGACAGGATGTGGTAAGTGACCTGGAAGCGGGGCGTGGAAGGGAACCAATCGACGGCGGTCAGGTCTTCGAGAAAGTTGTAGCCGGCCGCCTGCACCGCTGCGGCCGCCGAACAGATATTCTTAGCCGCAATAGTCAGCGTCAGTTCGCCGCGGTCGAACTTGGCATCGAGCAGGGCCTCGGGGTTCCAGGACAAAATCGCCTTGATCGCCGGATGTTCGACGAGTCCCCCCAGCACATCTGCCCTGCCAATCAGCGTCTTCTGCTTATCCATCCTAGAGATCCGCCTTGTCCTGGCTCCAATTCAGGATGCCCTTGCGCACAATGTAGTAAAGCCCCACGGCCACAAAGCCAAGGTACACCACCATCTCCCAGAAGCCGAAGAGCCTGTTGCCGGTAATGCCCGGCAGTTTTCTATAGATCACGGCCCAGGGCATCATGAATACCGTTTCCACGTCGAACAGGATGAACAGCATGGCCACCATATAGAAGCGCACACTGAATCGACCCCGCGCGTCTCCCACCGAAACGATGCCGCACTCGTATGCCGACAGCTTGGTTTTGGTGTTGCGGTGACGCCCCACAAGCCATGAAGCACCCACCATGAGCAACCCAAGTCCAAAGGCAGCAATAATTTGCATCAAAAGAGGCAGATATTGCCAGTGGTAGGGAACCATCGCTGTCCAATCTGAAAAAATCCGTGTGATTTCACCCGGCCCGCCGGAACCAGTTCACTCCGTTTAGACAGGATGCTTGATTGAGATTAGGTTTTCAGCCTCGTCTCGTCAAGGCATACAACATTCGCCCCCCAAGATGCATCGAGCGGCCAGGAAGGTGGTTTATCACGCCGGGTCTGGGCTGGGGTTTCGATTCCGGATGAAATGCGGGGATCTTAAGATCCTCAGATTGGCTCGGATTTGCAATAGACAATGGAGCAAAGCACAGAAAAGGAAAACTTTGCGCTTCGGCAAAGAAAGTTCCTAAATCGGAACTGCAAAATTGGCTGGTTCTTAATGGAACGCATTACGTTTGTCATCTAAAAAACTCGCCTTCGGCGCCGAAGAAAAGAGTGAGGATGAAAAGCATGGCAGCGACCGTAACAACCTTCTTAGTCCCCAGTCCCGCAGTGGCGTCTCTTCCCGCAAGTTTGGCCCCTGGTCGCCATCGCCGTGTCACGCCGAAAGCGGGGCACGCCCTGGAAAAACTCGGCCACGCCATTGAATATCTCACCGATGAGTTCGTCCATCAGGGGGGATCGCTCTCTTCGAACAACGCCCAGTTACAGGCGGTTCAGTTGCTCATGGCGCTCAATCGCGAAGTGTATTTCGAGTGCCCTGAAGTTCCTACTTTGGGAGAACGCTTTCGTTCCATCCTTCACCTGAATCAGGTGTAGAACCCGGAACCGGGCCAACCGTTGCGGCACCCAAGGGCCATGGGCCCTTGGCGTTGAACTGGCGACTTCCCGGGTCTTCCCCTACTGTCCAAACACCATTACAACCAGAAGCAACAGCCATGCCTGGGTCATTGTGTGCCAGTACCAGGCCGTCGAGTCCACCGCAATCTGCCTGAACTCAACGCGCTTCAGCCAGCCAAGGGCTCCGAGACACACAAGCAATGCGGCCACGCCAGCAATCAGATGGGCGCCGTGCAGGCCAGTAATCACATAGAAAAAGTAACTGGCCGGCGTTGACCAGCGATTGAAGGCAAAGCCTTGCGCCGTCAATTGTTTCCAGGCTACCCACTGCCCGCCAAGAAACAGCCCCCCAAGCGCCAGCGTTGCCGCCAGCCAGGGGATTGTGCGGCGAAGCGCAGGCCGTCCCAGCCCCAGCCATTCTTCAAGAACATCGATTTCACGGAAAATGCTGCGCCGGGCCACCTCCATGGTCAAGGTGCTTAGCAACAGAACTGCTGTATTCAGGAAGAGTATGGGAGGCAGCCCAACGGGATGCCAATCTCCTGCGAACTCGTGCGTACGGGGGTCCATGCGCAGGCCAGCCTGGCGCGCAAAAAAGAACAGAACCAGAACGGCGAAGAACAGCATGTCGCCGGCCAGAGCTGACAACACAAAGAAGCGAACCCGGTGCAAAAGCTCGCGCGGACCTCGCCGCTCGTGGTTTGAGTCGTCGTCGCCTCCGCCGCCCCCGCCGCCCGTCGGACGCCTGGTCACAGGGGGCTTCCCGCCGATTCCCGGCTCTTTCCTTTCCGTCTCGACTGGCCTGCTGGTAAATGTGGCGGGCATTCCGGGGCCTCTCACGGGGATGAGATTACTCTCATTTTGGATTGGACGCATCCAGATTGCAAGAAGATGGTCTCATCCGCCGTGAGAGGGCGCTTTGTTCGTTAGCAATTGCCTATTTTCGGGGAGCAGGGCTTGCCATAGTTCCGACAAACAACCGGTGAACCCTCCGGTCAGCTGATAGTTCGGGATGAAATGTCGCCGCCATTAGCGTGCCCTGGCGCACTAGCACAGCGTATCCATCGCGCCGGGCCAGAACTTCGACAGCGGGGCCAGTTTCCAGGATGCGGGGCGCGCGTATAAAGACCATCTCCAATGGTCCGCCGGGGAGAGAAGTCTCCGCCGTCAGAATTGCTGAGTCAATCTGGCGTCCATATGCGTTGCGCTCGACGACTGCATCCAGCAATCCTAATGAGCGTTGCGCCGGGTTCCGGACCTCTCTCGCCAGCAGAATCGCACCCGCGCAGGTGCCGAAGACTGGTTTTTCGGCACAGAACTCTTCCAATAAATCAAAAAAACGAAGCTTCTCGAGAAAACGGAGCATTGTGGTGGATTCGCCGCCAGGCAGAATCAGGCCATCCAGGCCTGCCAATTCGCCCGGCTTGCGCACTTCAATGGGATCGGCGCCGGCCTCGGTCAAGGCCTCGGCGTGGCTGGCAAAATTGCCCTGAATAGCCAGAACCCCGATGCGCGGCAATCCCCCGGTACTCTTCAATTCCGGCTCCCTTGATATCCGATTCGTTGTCCTGTAATTATTCAGCCGGCTGGTTGCCGGCGGTTCTTGCGTCTGGCGTCAATTCTGGACCAGTACTGAAACTCGTCGGCGAAGAGTTCGCCGTTCAGATCGGCCGCGTGCCGCTGCATCCTCGCCTGCGCGTCTTGAATAGCCTGGTTGTAGATCACAGGTCCAACTTCTTCCAGGAAGAAGTTAAGCAGCAAACCGGCAGGCAGATCGCCGATAGGTTCCGGCAGGTTCTCTTCGAAGTACCGATGCAGGGATGCGATGGCGGCGGCGCGCGCCTGTTTAGGAATTTCGACGTTCATGAGGTCAGCTGACTCCTGCGATTGAGATTGAAAATCCACGGGGCCAGCCCATCGCAGGCGGCTGGATGCCATTCAAAGCCACTTCCCTGAATCAAACAGGGGAGGGGGATTAATATGTCGGAAACAAGTCGCCGGCGTCCGCCTGAACTGCGAACTCACCAGCCCCTTGTCTGCAGCAATTGCGACTCGTCGAGACCAGCAGCGGCCAGCCCCTTCATGGTCCCCGTCACCTGCTCGGCAACCTCGGCGAGAATCTTGGGGTCTTTGAAGTGCGTGGTGGCCATCACGATGGCCTTGGCGCGGGAGACGGCCTCTTCGCGCTCCTTGGGGTCGTTCTCCACGTCTAGCGGAGTTGCCCGCTCTTTCATGAAGATGCCTGACCCAACAAAGATGGCCTCGGCGCCCAGTTGCATCATCAGCGAAGCGTCGGCCGGGGTGGCGATGCCGCCTGCAGAGAAATTCGGGACAGGCAGCTTGCCCGTCCTGGCGACCATGCGGACCAATTCATAAGGCGCCTGCAGGTCCTTGGCAGCCTTGTAGAGTTCCTGCTCGGTGAGAACGGTGAGCCCGCGCATCTCGCTGGTGATCTGGCGCATGTGTTGCACGGCGTGAACCACGTCGCCGGTTCCTGCTTCGCCCTTGGTGCGAATCATGGCCGCGCCCTCGGCAATGCGGCGCAGGGCTTCGCCCAGGTTGCGCGCTCCGCAAACAAAGGGTGTGGTAAACGCATGCTTGTCGATGTGGTGCGCCTCGTCGGCCGGAGTAAGCACTTCGCTCTCGTCGATGAAGTCCACGCCCAGTTCCTGCAGAATCTGCGCTTCGGCAAAGTGGCCGATGCGAGCCTTGGCCATCACCGGGATGGAAACTGCCTGGATGATCTGCTTGATCAGGCTCGGCTTGGCCATGCGAGCCACGCCGCCCTCGGCGCGAATCATCGCCGGTACCCGCTCCAGCGCCATCACCGATGTGGCGCCCGACTCTTCGGCAATGCGAGCCTGCTCCACGTTCATCACATCCATGATGACTCCGCCCTTGAGCATCTCCGCCAGGCCGATCTTCAGCCGCAAACCTGTTCCGGTAAAGCTCTTGTTCTCCATTGAATCCGACATTGACAAAACCTCGCTTCGAGCCGTCTCCGCACGCCTGAAAGGCCCGGAAAAACCGCAGATTGATATCAGTTATCAGTGTAACAGCGATGCGGATGCAAGGTTTCACCTCGGCGCCTTCACTTCAATGACTTCGGCGCATTCATTAGGCCATTCCAATCCTTCAGTCCCAAAACTGGTCACATCTCTGCTTCTCTCCCTGGCGAATGGCTACCGCGCTCCCACTCACAGCACCCTCCCCAGGGCAAGGGCTTTCTCGAGAAGTGGCTCCTCCGGCGCAAACGGCGCTTGAGAAACCGCCTGCGCCCGACCTGCCGCCGGAAGAAGGGCAGATTCTCATTGCTCCCGATTCACCCGTTGTGAGGCTGCCGGTCGAACTCGATGTCTCAGTTGCGGTGGCTGACTTCAGGGTGCGCAATCTTCTCGCCCTCGAGCCTGGCCAGGTGATTGAGAGCCAGTGGGGACAAGGTCAGGACGTTCCTTTGGCATGCGGCGAGGTGCGGCTGGCATGGAGCGAGTTTGAAGTCGTCGATTCACAACTGGCGGTACGCCTCACCCGCTTGATTTGAAGAGACCGGGACGGGGTTGATGAATCGGAAACCTGGGAAGGGCTGACGAATGGAAATGGAAATCAGGAAACAGGCGGCTTCGGAGAGCATGAAGACCAACGGGTTGACAGGCTGGCTGATCGCGCGTCTTCGGAGCCATCGCCGTCCGGGGCCGCGCCTGGTGCTCCTTGAGCGCATTACGCTTGCTCCTCGACAGTCGCTCGCTCTTGTCGAAGCAGAGGGCCGACGGCTGCTGGTCGCTACCTCGTCTGAAGGCGCGCCCACTTTCTATGCCCTCGATGACCGGAGTCGTGCCGCCGCACGTCCCAGCTCGGCGAGGGTCTCGTGGTAGCCGCGGCGCTTGGGCTTCTGGCGCCGGCAGCCGTCCCCCTGCTGCCCGATCTGAACGCCCGGCTGCATCCCTCCGATTCCACTCCGTGGACGATTCTCTTCGTTCTTACTCTCGTCACGCTGCTTCCCGCCATCCTGATGGCCATGACCCCGCTGGTGCGCCTGCTGGTGGTCTTCCATTTTCTGCGTCAGGCGCTGGGCACGCAAACCGCGCCCTCAAATCCCACTCTGCTGGGGCTGGCCCTGATGATGACCTGGTTTCTGATGACCCCGGTGCTGGCCCAGGTTGACCAGAAGGCCGTGGAGCCTTATCGCACCGGCCAGGTGACTGGTCTGGAGGCCATCGACCGCGGGGCCCAGCCGGTGAAGCACTTCCTGCTGCGCTACGCGCGCGAGAAGGATCTGGCCCTGTTTACCGCGGCTGGCCAGTTTCCACGCCCGAACAAGCCCGAGGACCTGCCCATGCAGGTAGTAATTCCCGCCTACATTCTCTCCGAGTTGAAGGCCGGCTTCGCCATTGGCGCGGTGCTTTACCTGCCGTTTCTGCTCATCGATATGGTGACTGCTTCGATCACCACATCCATCGGCATGTTCCAACTACCGCCGGTGGTGGTTTCAACGCCCTTGAAGATTCTGTTGTTTGTGATGGTAGACGGCTGGAACCTGCTGGCCGGATCGCTTTTGAAGAGCTTCTGAGGGATTGCACAATGACACCCGACCTGGTTGCCGAACTGCTGCGCCAACTGATGAAGGAAGCCATGATCCTGGCGGCGCCGGTGCTGATTGCCGCCGCCCTTCTGAGCTTCATCCTTAGCCTCTTTCAGACGCTGACCAGTTTGCAGGAGCAGTCGCTGACGACAGTGCCCCGGCTGGCCGCTGTGGCCCTGATTCTGCTGGCCGGCATGCCGTGGTTCCTGGGCCGGATGGCGAATTACACACGGCACTTGCTGCTCGATTTGCATCGCTACCTGGGCTAGGAGGAAGGGGATCAATGCCGGATTGGAGCAGCTTTCTCGTCGCGATGACGCTGGCCCTGGTGAGGGTCAGCGGCATGGTGGCCTTTGCTCCATTCTTTTCTTCCAACGCGCTGCCGGTGCGCGTGAAAGCGGTCTTTGTGCTGGCCGTTGCCTACCTTCTTGCGCCGCTAGTGGCCGCTCTGCCCAACGCCCAGGCTACGCTGAGCTTCTCGTCTTTGCTTGGCGAACTATCGGTGGGGCTGGTCTATGGCCTCACCCTGGCTCTGCTGAACGAAATGCTGCTGTTTGCCGGGCAGATTGCCGGCCTCCAGTTCAGCTTCTCACTGGTCAACCTGCTTGACCCTGCCTCGGCCATTCAAACTCCGTTGATGGGCGAGCTCTTTCAGTTGATGGGCACGCTGGTGGTGCTGGCTGCCGGGCTCGACCGCATCCTGCTGGCTTCGATGGTGCGCAGTTTTCATGCGGCACCGCTGGGCGGCTACGTGCTTCTGCCGACGACATCGGCGCAGATTGTGCGAGCCGCCGGGGGTGTCTTCCTGGCCGCCGTCGAACTCGCCGCTCCGGTGCTGGCAGCAACCCTGCTGGTCGAGGTAGCTGTGTCCCTGCTGGGAAAACTCAGCCCCCAGCTGCCGGTGATGGCCCTAACCGTTCCGCTCAAGACCTTGACCGGCTTTGCCATCCTTGCCGGTTCCCTGGCCCTGTGGCCGCGCTTCATCGAAGCTCGCTTTTCAGGGTTGCTGGACCTGGCTGAGCGGCTCATCTCCGCACATCCGCAGGGGTCGCTGACCGGGATGAGGGGCTAGCCGATGGCTGGAGAGCGCACCGAACGGGCAACCCAGCACCGCCGCGACAAGGCCCGCAAAGAAGGCGACCTGCTGCACAGCCGCGAATTGTCGGCCGCGGCGGGAACGCTGGCTGGAGTGATCGCCCTGGGGATGGTGGGCCCACGGACCCTGGAGTCCTGGCGTGGAACCTTCGCCAGCTTCCTCGACATGGGAGCCCTGGCCCGGTGGGAACCGGCCGAGATTCAGCCGACGCTTTACGCGCTGCGGAGGCTCTCGCTGGCGGTGCTCGCGCCGGTAGGAACGGTAATGGCCGCGGTGGCCATGGCCGCCCTGGCTGTCGGCATTCTCCAGACCGGCGGGGTCAATTTCTACGCCGGTGCAATCGGTTTCAAGCTGGATCGGGTCAATCCGCTGACGAATCTGAAAAACCTCTTCTCGCTGCGCGCAGCATCCCGGCTCGCGAAGTCCCTGATTCCCGCCGCACTGCTGGGGGTCTTTGCCGTGCAGCGCATCGGCAGGCAATTGACCGTGCCTCCGTTTTCGAATGTCCGACTGGAACTGCTGGGCTCGGATGTCTACGGGTTGCTGGTGGCGGCGGCATGGCTTCTCTTTGGCTGGTCGGCCATCGACTACCTTGTCGAGTGGCAAAGCCGCGAGTCCCGCCTAAAGATGAGCCGCCAGGACCTGCGCGATGAGTACAAAGAGACTGAGGGCAATCCCCAGATTCGCTCGCGCATCCGCGGCCTGCAGCGCCAGATGCGCCGCCGCCGGGTCAAGGCCGATGTCTCGCGCGCCGCCGTGGTCCTGACCAATCCCACCCATTATGCCGTGGCCCTGGCCTTCGACTTCGGCACCATGGACGCGCCCAAAGTGGTCGCCAAGGGAAGGAACCTGCTGGCCGAAGAAATCAAGGCCGAGGCTCGCTGGGCCGGGGTACCGATCATCGAAAATCCGCCGCTGGCCCGCTCGCTTTACCGCTCGGTCGAGGTCGGCCAGGCTATCCCCGTCGATCTTTACGCCGCCGTAGCCGCAATTCTGGCCTATCTCTACCGCCAGCGGGTAGAGGCTGAAATGCGCGACCGCCGGTCCCGCGAAGCCGCCCGCTCCGCGGTTTCACCTTTCGGAGGAGGATCGCGATGAGTTCCGCCGTTCTTGCCGCCAATTCGCTGCCGGCGCAATCGATTCTTCAGCGGTTGCGCGAGTACGTTTTGCCGCTGGCCGCCATCAGCGTGATTTTTGTCATGCTCGTCCCGCTGCCCGCGGCCGGCCTCGACCTTCTTCTGGCGCTCTCGATGGCCGCATCGATCGTCGTCTTTCTCTCCGCAGTGCAGATTCGCCGGGCCGTCGAGCTGAGCGTGTTTCCCACCCTGCTGCTTCTGCTCACGCTCTTTCGTCTGGCCTTGAACATCGCTTCCAGCCGCCGCATCCTGCTGCATGGCTCCGAAGGCACGGCTGCCGCAGGCAAGGTCATCGAGGCTTTTGGCCAGTTCGTGGTGGGCGGCAACTACGTGGTTGGCTTTGTGCTCTTCCTGGCTCTGATCGCCATCCAATTCCTGGTTGTTTCCCATGGAGCGGTTCGCACCGCAGAGGTCACGGCCCGATTCACGCTCGACGCTCTGCCGGGCAAGCAAATGGCCATCGACGCCGACATGAATGCCGGCCTGATCGATGAGGCCGAGGCGCGGCGGCGGCGCCAGGCCATCGCGCGCGAGGCCGAGTTCTATGGCGCCATGGACGGCGCGGCGCGCTTCAACCAGCGCGACTCGCTGGCCACGATTCTGATTACCGCCATCAACATCGTCGCTGGCCTGCTGATCGGCACCTTGCAGCAGGGCATTGAACTTGGCGAGGCGGCCCGGACGTACACCGTTCTTACGGTTGGCGACGGGCTGGTCACGCTGATTCCTTCCTTACTGGTTTCGATCGCCGGGGGCGTCACCCTTACCCGCGCCAACTCGGCTGGTTTGCTGGGCGGCGAGATTCGCCAGCAGTTGCTGGCCAAGCCCGCCACCCTCTACCTGGCCAGCCTCGTCTCCGGCGCCATGTGCCTGATCCCGGGGCTGCCGAAGTTTGCGTTCCTTGCCGTAGCCGCAGGCCTATTCTGGGGCGGACGCCGCGTATCGGCCCGCGTTCAGGCAACTCCTCCGGAGCCGGCTGCAGGTGAAAAGAAAGGAGCCGAACTGGCTCAGGGCTCTGACCTGGCCCAGTTGCTGCGCCTGGAAGACCTGACTCTGGAGATCGGTTTCCAACTGATTCCACTGGTCGATGAAAAACAAGGCGGACAGTTGCTTGGGCGGGTGCGCTCCCTTCGCCGCCATCTTTCCTCCGAGATGGGGTTCCTGGTGCCGCCTGTGCACATCTCGGACAACCTGCGTCTCCGTCCGCGCGAGTATCTGTTCTCGCTGCGCGGCATCGAAATTGGCCGCTGGCAAACCGAAGGGCCGCAGTTGCTGGCCGTCTCCGGTGACCCGGGCCGGCGGCCATTGACCGGCAAGGAGACGCGGGAGCCCGCGTTCGGCGTACCCGCCATCTGGATCGCCCCGGCGCTTGAAGAACAGGCCATCGCCGCCGGCTACTCGGTGGTGGACGCGGTCACCGTCATCACCACGCATCTCGGAGAACTGATTCGCCAGCACGCTTGGGAGCTCCTCGGCCGGGCGGAGACCAAGCGGCTGATGGACGCGCTCAACGAAAGCCATCCGAAGCTGCTTGAAGAACTGGTGCCCAAGCTGCTGACCCTGGGCGAGGTGGGCCGGGTTCTCGAGCAACTGCTGCGCGAGCGGGTGTCGATCCGCGACCTGGGCTCCATTCTTGAGGCGTTGCTTGAGACCGCGCCGGTGAACAAAGGCATCGTCGCGCTGGTCGAGGCCGCGCGGGCCGCGCTGGGCCGCCGCCTCGTCCGTCCGCTGCTGGACACCGACGGCCAGTTGCCGGTTCTTCTTCTCGACCCCGCTTTGGAGGAGGAGATTCTCTCGGCGCTTGCGCCCGAGACAGGCCAGCGTCTGCTGTCCTCGTCCGCAGCCCCAGGGACGCCTTTGGTCCGCCGGCTGGCCGATTCTTTGAGACAACTTATCGGCGCTGCCTCTTCCGCGGTCCTCCCCGTGCTTCTTTGCCCCAGTCCGGCTCGCTATTACGTCAAGCGCTGGCTGGAGCCTGTCCTTCCACGGCTGGCCGTGGTGGCAGCCGGAGAGATTCCGCCCGAGATCCGCCTGCGTCCGGCGGGAACTGTTCGCTGAGGGTTCCGGGGTGGGACTCATCCGGTCGGCTCCGGCGCGGACGAGAAGGTTTGATGCATGGCAAAGGGGAATGCAATGGCAAGCGAGACGGCAGGGATGGCGGTGCAACAGGCGGGATCTCGGCGTGGAATACAGGGCAGCGGCTATCCGCCCGCTGCCGGGGTAGCCGCGGCGCTCACCGGCGAGCAGGAGCGGGTGCTGCTTGAGCATCTGCCCATTGTGCGTTTTCTGGCCCGCCGCATCCACGAGCGACTGCCCCAGCATGTGGACATCGAGGATCTGGTCTCGGCTGGAGTGGTGGGGCTGATGGACGCCTTCGCGAAGTTCGACCCGACCAAGAAAGTTCAGTTCCGTAGCTACGCGCAGTTCCGCATTCGGGGAGCGATTCTGGACAGCTTGCGGACGCTGGACTGGAGCCCGCGTGAACTGCGGCGCAAGGGAAGAGCGGTGGAAGAGGCTATTCGAGTGCTGACCGCCCGCATGGGCCACGCGCCGGGAGAGGCCGAGGTGGCCGCAGAACTCGCGCTGGGGCTTGAGGAATACCAGCAGTTGCTGGGCGATCTGAAGGGCCTGGAGATCGGCACGCTGCATATGGAGCGCAACGAGGACTCTGGCGAGGAAGAGCTGGCCTACGTGCCGGGCAACCCTGAGGAGGACCCCCTGTTCCGCTGCCTGCGGGGCGAACTCGAAGAGCGGCTGGCCGAGGCCATTGCCAACCTGCCCGACCGCGAGCGGCTGGTCATGACCCTCTACTACTACGAAGAGATGACCATGCGCGAAATCGGACTGGCCCTGGGAGTGGTCGAGTCGAGGGTTTCGCAGGTGCACGGATCGGCGGTGCTCCACCTGAGGGCCGCGCTCAAGGACCTGACCGCGCGGGGCGCATTCGCGCCAAGCCGGCAACGCAAGCCGCAGGAGCGGGTGCGGCGCTGAGCAGGCCGCGGCGGAAAAGGTGCAGTTGGTAGTACGCAGGGATAAATGCCGGAGAAGGTGAGCGCAGACGATGGTCGAAAAGACACTTAAGCAGGATGAGATCGACGCCCTGTTTCAGGCCGCCCGCAGTTCGATGCCCGAGGGCGTGAAGGGCGACGTGCGGGCGCGCATCCTTCCCTACAACTTCTCTTCGGCCGGGCAAATCTCGAACGACCAACTGCGCGCCATCAGCATGTTGAACGATCTGTTCGCGCGCAATCTGACCCACAACCTGGCCGCCTGGCTGCGCAGCCGCTTCCAGGTGAACCTGGTCTCGGCCGAGCAGATTCCATTCAACGAGTTTCTGTTGCGGATTCCCGAGATCAGCTATGCGGCCTCGGTCCGGCTGGAGCCGCTGGGCGCAATCTCCGTGCTTCAGCTTGACCTGGCGTTGGCCCCGCCGGTCATCGACCTGCTGCTGGGCGGCGAGGGGCGCGACGGCCCATTGCGTGAACTGACGGATATTGAAGAGTCGATTCTGGGCTCGGTGGTCGAGATTATCTGTCGCGAGTTGACCGCGGCCTGGCAGCCCGTGGGCCTGAGCTTCAACTTCGAGCGGCGGCAGATGCAGACCCAGGTAGCCCGCATCATGTCGGTGACCGAAAAAACCCTCTGTCTGAGCTTTGAGATTCGTATGCCGCACAGTTCCGGGCTTTTGAATCTGGCTTTTCCCGCGGTGGTTGCCAATACCATCCTGCGCCGTCTCACGTCGGACTGGGGCCGCGGGCGCCGCCACGCAGGAGAGACCCGGGCTCAGATGGAAGCCGCGGCGCGGCGGATTCGCTTTGGAGGGGCGTTGCAATTGCCCACGGTGCGGCTTGCGGCCAGCGTCTTGGAGAATCTCGAGCCGGGCACTGTTCTCAGGCTTGATCTGCCTGCCGACACACTCGCCGAGTGGCGAGTGGGGGGGCAGGCGCTGGGCCGGGCGCAGGCCGTGCGGCAGGGAGCCCATCGCGCCGCCCGCATGGAGCGGCCAGCGGAGGAGGAGGGCCTTTGAAGACCTACATGGAGTGCTGGACGGCTGCGGCGAAGTCCCTGTTTTCGCAGGCCCTGGCCGGAGAGCCGGAGCTTACCGAATCCCTTACCATACCCATGGCGGCAGAGGTCTTTGGCTTTTCGGCTACCCTTGCCGGAGACGTGGCCGGCAGTTTTTCGGTCTTGCTCGATGCGGGACTCCTGGAATCGCCCTTGGTGGGTGAAGGAATGGACCAGAAGGCCGGCTGGGGCGAACTGTTGCGCGAGGTGGCCGACTCGGCTGCTGGTGAGTTGCTGGCTGCAACCGGCGGCAAATGCCGGGTAACCGGGTTCGAAGAGATCGGCGCTCAGAATAAGGCTTCTTGCGCCTTTCTGTTGCAGTCCGGCAAACGCTCCTGGAGCATCTTCGCCCTCGACGAAGTGCGAACCGGAAACGCCAACAATTTTCCTTCCGGGCCTTCGGCTCCTGCGCCGGATACGGTTCCGGATTTACCGCCGTCCATCACCCCGGGAATCGAATTGTTGCTGGACATCGAACTGGAGGCCTCTTTGCGTTTTGGCTGCCGCGAGATGCCGCTGGGCCAGATTCTCGACCTTGGCCCCGGCGATGTCGTTCAACTCGACCGCCACGTTGCCGACCCGGTGGACCTGGTGGTCGGCGACAAGATTGTGGCCCGGGGCGAGGTGGTCCTGGTCAACGGCAACTTCGGCCTGCGGGTCACGGAAGTGGCCGCGCCCAGAAAGCGGCTGGAGAGTATCCGATGCCTCTTTTAAGCCGCCGACCAATGGACCAGGGCGAACCAGGAACCCGCAAGCCTGCCTTCATCGACCGTCCTGCTGGCGAAGGCTCGTCTTCCAACGTCGTCAGGAGAAAAGACGGAGTTGGACTATCGCGGACCAAGCCAGGGCTTTTTGAGACTTGTGCGAATCCTGAATGCGGCTCGGGATGGCTGCATCTGTGGCGAAGCCGGTCGGCCCCGGTCTTTGAGCAGGGATGGAACTGCTCGGCTGCGTGCACCCGGGTGCGCGTCGAGGAGGCGGTTCGACGCGAGTTGGATGGGCGCGCCGGAGCCCTGGATGGCCACCGCCATCGGATTCCACTCGGTCTCGTCATGCTGGAGCAGGGCTGGATCACCTCTGGGCAGTTGCGCCAGGCCCTGGACGCACAGAAGGTAGCCGGGGGAGGCCGGTTGGGAAACTGGCTGGTGCGCAACCAGGGGGTAAGCGAGCAGCTCGTCACCCGGGCGCTCGGCCTGCAATGGAGTTGTCCAGTGCTGCCGGCCGAGTATCACGATGCCGAATCTCTGGCGGCCCTCGTGCCTCGCCTGTTCGTGGATGCTTTTGGTGCGTTGCCTTTGCGGGTGGCGGCGGGAAAGCTTGTCTATCTGGGCTTTGAAGACCGGTTGGATTCGGTGCTGGCGCTGGCTGTGGAGAGAATGACCGGGCTGAGGGTGGAGTGCGGCCTGGTGCAGAGCACCCACTTCAGGCTGGCGCATACCCGGGCTCTGAATGCCTGCTATCCCCTGGCGCAGTTGATTGAGGCCGGTTCCGAGCCCGCGGTGGTGCGCGCTTTAGCCAGCGCCATCGAACGTGGGCGGCCGGTCGAGTCGCGGCTGACCCGGGTGCATGACTGTCTATGGCTGAGGATGTGGCGGCGGCCGCAGCGAGGGCCGCTGCCTGACCGTGACGCAGTCCAGGACCTGATCTGCTCGGTCGGTTCCCAGTAGGGACGGCCGCTGGGCGCCGGCCGGGCTCATGAATTGTGCCTGGGGGCCGATAGGAACAGCGAGAGGGGAACCGGGGCATGAGCGAAGTACGAACCTTGATCGTTGACGATTCCTCCGTGATGCGCAAGATTGTTGAGCGCGCCTTGCGCCAGGCGGGTCTGGATGCGCTGGAGGTCCGTGAGGCGGGCAGCGGCACGGAAGGCCTGGAGATGCTGAAGGAGAACAAGGTCGACCTGATTCTCTCCGACATCAACATGCCCTTGATGGACGGCCTGGAGTTCCTGCGCCAGATCCGGGCCCAGAATCTGGCTCCCGGGGTTCCGGTGGTCATGATCACCACCGAATCCAGCGAAGAACACGTCAGGCAGGCAATTCAAGCGGGAGCGCAGGGATACATCCGCAAGCCGTTTACGGCCGAGCAGGTGAAGGAACGGGTGCTGCCGCTGCTTGGCAAGGCGTAGACCCGGGAGAAAAGATGTGCTTTTAAACGGCGTGAGGAATGCCGCGATCGCGCTAGGGCGGGCGACCGGCATGAACGAAATGGAGCGGACGATGGCGCTGTCGCTGCGGGAATCCGTGCACCTGGTTTCCGACCCCGGAAACCTGGATGCGAGTGTGGATGAAGTCTTTCACCTGATGCTGGGAGTGCGCTGCGAACGCGCTGCAGGACCGCCTGAGGTTGAGCCCGAGTCGGTCACTGCCGTAGTGGGCTTCGGCGGCCTGTTGAGCGGGGCTTGTGTTTTCCGCACGGGCGGATTGGCGGCCATGAAGATCGCCCAGCAGATGACGGGGATGGAATTCACCTCGATCGACGACATAGTGAAGGATGGCATCGGCGAGATATGCAACATGCTGGCCGGAGCTTGGAAAGGCAAGGTCCCCGGCCTTGCAGCCAATTGCGGACTATCGGTTCCGGCCGTCATCACAGGGCGGGACTACAACCTCCATGTGCAGGCGCCGGAGTTCCAGTTGCATCACGCCTACCGGTTTGAGGACGCTTCGTTTGCCGTCACCATCGTCTGCGACGGTTTGCAGTAGAGCGTTCACCTGGAAAAAGGCCGCGGAAATCCGATCCGCGGCCTCGTCAAAATGTCCTCGCCGATTGATTTCCGGCACCGCTCACCTTCCCTTTGCCCGCTTTCTGATTTCTCTCTAATCTCCTCCCTCCCTTTTAGGCCCTCCATCTGCACCTTTTCCGGGGTGACAGGAGACGTCTCCCATGGACAGCGGGTACTACGCGGCGATGACCGGTCTGGTGGCGCGCAATCAGGCGTTAGATGCCGCGGCCGCCAATCTCGCCAACGCGCAGACGCCTGGCTACCGGGCAGAGCGGGAGTATTTCCGTTCGGCACTGCTGGGTCCCGACGCTCAGGATTCGCAGTTAGGTCGCACGGTGAACAACTACGGCCTGCTGGGCGGCGACCAACTGTATCTTGGCCAGGGCCAGCTGCAGCACACCGGCAATTCACTGGATCTGGGAATCGAGGGAGAGGGGTTCTTCGCCGTTCAGACGGCCCGCGGGGTGCGCTACACCCGCGACGGGTCGTTTCACCGCAACCAGAGCGGGCAACTTGTCACGACTGCTGGCGAGCCGGTGCTGTCGGCAATTGGCCAGCCCGTCCCCGTCCCTCCCGGCGATGTGTCGGTGGGCTCAGACGGCGTGCTTTCCGTTGCCGGCGGAACAGGCTCGACGGTGGGGGTCTTCACTTTTCCAGCCGGGACCAGGCTGACTCCCGAAGGAGCCAATAGCTACGCCCCGCCCGAGGGACTCACTGCTGTCATTTCAAAGAATGCAACGGTTCGCCAGGGAGTCATCGAAGAGGCCAACCAGGACATGATCACCGGGACGCTTGACCTGGTGGCCATGCAGCGCCAGGCAGAGATGATGCAAAAAGCGCTGACGGTCTTCCACACTGAGTTCAACAAGATCGCCACCGAAGATTTGCCAAAAATCTAGAGATGTGCCGGAGTTTTCTTCCAGAACGAGGAAAAAGATGATTCGAGCCCTGTATACGGCCGCCAGCGGCATGAGCGCGCAGCAGATGAACCTGGATACGATCGCCAATAACCTGGCCAACTCCTCGACCACCGGATTCCGGCAGTTGCGCCTCCAGTTCCAGGACATGGTCTATCAGAACCTGGTGACGCCGGGAGCGGCGCAAAGCCAGTCCACGGTCTCGGCCGGCCTGCAGATCGGGCTGGGAACCAAGTCGGCGGCCACCGAGGTCATCATGACCCAGGGCGAGCTGAACCAGACCAGCAATCCTCTGGATGTGGCCATCGAAGGCGCCGGATTCTTTCAGGTGCAGCGGCCTGACGGGACCATCGCCTACACCCGCGCGGGACAGTTCCACCTGAATAACCAGGGAACGATTGTGACCACCGACGGCGATCCGGTTCTGCCCAACATCACCATCCCTCCCAATGCCACGGCGGTGACCATCACCCAATACGGAGTGGTCAACGCCACTCTCCCAGGACAGCAGAACCCATCGCAGCTGGGGCAAATCCAACTGGCGACTTTTCCTAATCCCGGCGGCCTGGAGAGCATGGGCGCGAATCTGCTTCAGGCCACGTTGAGCTCCGGTGACGCCGTGCTGGGCAACCCAGGTGGGGCTGAGGGCCTCGGGACGCTGCAGCAGGGGTACTTGGAGAACTCGAACGTGGATGTGGTCACCGAGTTCGTGCAGATGGTGCTGGCGCAGCGAGCCTATGAGTCGAACTCCAAAGTGATCAAGGCCGCCGACGATATGTATTCGCAAGTCAACAATATGACGCGTTGAACTGGGAACTCCGCGTGAGGAATTGAGGGATGATGAATACTGCTGGACTGCGAAGGGACTTGGTTGTTGCGTTCGTCATCGCATCGACGGCGGTCCCGGCTGGCGCGCAAGAGGCTGCTGTTCCTGTTGCGGAGACGGCAAGCGCGGGACCTCGCATTGTCTTGAATTCGACCGCGCCGGTTCAGATGCCGGCCCTGTTGCCGGGCCGCCTGGTTCGTGTCATTGAGGATCCGAACCTTGGGGACCACTGGCTTTTATGTCGCAGCCTGGACCATCCCGGCGGACCGGGCCGTTTGTTGCAGGTGGCGGCGAATCGAGTTGCACGAATGAACAAGTTGGCCGGCAGTGCGCGAGCGGTGGAAGCGGTAGCTTTCAACGATGCGGCTATGCCGGCGATTCGCGCCGGAGACTGGGTCGTTGTGGAGGAAAACTCGGCGGTGGCGCAGGCACGGCTGGGAGCGGTGGCTCTGGAGTCGGCGACCATCGGGTCAGCCTTCCACGCGCGGATGGAGATTGGCGGCAGGGTACTGCGAGTGGTCGCGGTTGGCAGCGGCCGCGCAGTTTTTCTACTGCAAAACGGGGCGGGGCGATGACAGGCAATCTCAGGCAAGTGCTGCATGCCGGCGCGCTGGTTCTTCTATCGCTGAGCCTTCTTGCGCCTTCGGCCGCGAAAAAACCCAAACTTCTGATGCCCGGGCTCAAGAGCACCCCGCCCGAGGTGGCTTTGAGGGCTTATGTTGAGCGGGTGAAAGCGCAACAAGCGGCGGAGGTGCTGACACCGGGCTCGATCTGGAGCCCAGAGGGCCGGCTGGTTCGCTTGGGAACCGACGCCAAGGCGGTTCGGGTGCACGACGTGGTTTCAATCGTAGTGACGGAAAGCCTGGCGGCATCGACCGACGGTCAAGTGAAGAACTCCAGGGCCTCGAACGCCAACTCCGGGCTTACCTCTCTCTTCGGCAAGTTGAGGGCCTCGAATAACCTCCAGAACCTGCTCGGCATGACGGCGACCTCGGGGCTGACTGCGCAAGGACAGAGCACCACAAACTCCAGCTTGGCCACCACCTTTGGCGGGGAGGTTGTGGATGTTCTGCCTAACGGGATGCTAGTGGTGCAGGCCACGCGCCAGTTGACCTTTTCGCAGCAAACGCAGCTGATCAAGCTGCGCGGCCTGGTGCGTCCGGAAGACGTGAGCGCGCAGAACCAGGTGTTATCCACCGCCATGACTGATCTTGAACTGGAAGTCACCGGCAAGGGAATTGTGAACGACTCCACCTACCGGCAGAATCCGCTGGTGCGTCTGCTGGAGAAACTGCTGATCTTCTAGAACATCGGGGGCAGGGAATAGAAAGCGCCTATGGGAAAGCGGAAAGACTTGCTGGATTCGAGGCATGGAAAGGCTGAGCGGCCGGGCTCTTCTCCTTGGTTGGAACTCATTGTTACGTTGTCGATGTTTTTCTCGGTGCCCTATATCCATGGCGCGCCCGCGGCGCAGTTGGCTCGGGTCAAGGACGTGGCGACCATCGAAGGGATTCGCGACAACCAGTTGGTGGGCTACGGGCTGGTGGTCGGGTTGCGCGGAACAGGGGACAGTTCGCAGACGGTCTTCCCGGCGCAGACGCTGATCTCGGCCCTGGAACGGATGGGGATTACCGTTCCGCAGACGGGGTCCAACAGCGCCAGCAACATGCAGGTCAAGAACATGGCCGCCGCTTTTGTTGTAGCCACGCTGCCGCCCTTCAGCCGCCCCGGCTACAAGGTGGATATTACGGTTTCGTCGGCCGGGGATGCCCGCTCCCTCGAGGGCGGCATCCTGCTGATGACCCCGCTTTACGGCCCAGACGGCAAAGTCTATGCCCAGGCGCAGGGACCGCTGGTGTTGGGTGGCTTCATGGCTTCGTCGGGGGGGAACACCAAACAGATGAACCACCCCACAACCGCGCGCATTCCCGGGGGCGCGCTGGTGGAGCGGCCTGTGCCTTTCGACCTGAAACAGATGCGCACGGTCAGCGTGGTGCTCAACGATGCCGATTTCCATACCGCCGAGCGGATGGCAGCATCGATTGACCTGGCGCTTGGCTCAGCCAGGGCTCATGCCATAGACAGCCGCCGCGTGGAAGTAATTCCAACTGAGGGAGAGGACATGGCGGCCCTGCTTGACCGCGTGGAAGCAGTCGAAGTGGAGGTCTATCCCAAGGCGAGGGTGGTGGTCAACGAGCGTACTGGCACCGTGGTGATTGGGGGAACGGTCCGGTTGCAGCCGGTCTCGATTCTGCATGGCGGTCTATCGGTCAACGTAGTTACGGAAACCAAGGTCTCGCAACCCGGCCCGCTTTCCTCCGGGACCACACAGGTAGTGCAGCAGACATCGGTTCAGGCGCAGGACAAGCCGGTGAATCGGATCGACCTGAAAGAAGGAGCGACGGTGGAGGATCTGGTCCAGGAATTGCAACGAACCGGAGCAGGGGCCCGGGACGTCATCTCGATCCTCCAGGCCATGAAGGAGGCCGGCGCATTGGAGGCTGACCTGGAGGTGCTGTGATGCAGCCAGTCGGGGCGCAAGTTCAAGCCGGGAACCACGGGAGCCAGCCAACTTCGCAGCCGCGCCTGGTGCAGGCGGCGCACGAGTTCGAGGCACAGATGATGAAGGAATTGTTGAAGCCATTGACCAACGGCGACGCACTCGCCGGCGAGGATGGCGACGCCGGCTCGGAGGCGGCGCTGGGCGATTACGCATCGGAATCTCTCGGACGATCGCTCAGTGATCACGGCGGATTTGGAATTGCCAATCAAATTGTGCGGCAACTTTCCCATTCCGGTAACGAGTCCGCAGCAGGACAGGTAACCGGAAATCCGCACGGCAATACCGCGATGAGAGTTCTTGAATGACTAAGGTGATTAGAAGAACCGCCGATAAGGCCTGCAAGGAGCAGAATCTATGGATATTCGCAGCAGTCTTGATGGATTGAAATCGATGTTGGGATCGGCACCTGCGGCGCCGACGGCGCCGCAGACGGCCAAGAGCAGCCCCAGCGCGGTGGGAAGCGCAATGGGAACTGACCAGGCAACGTTCTCAACCGCGGCCAGTGAGGTTTCTCTCACCGCCGCCGACACCGGCGTTCGCATGGACAAGGTGGCCGGCATTCAGTCCGCGCTGTCGGCGGGAAGCTACAATGTCCCGGCATCGGCAGTTGCCGCCAAACTTGTCGATTCCATGCTGGGCGGCGGCCAGTAGTTCAAGACCCGCGGCAGTGGACGGCGGGGAAAGGAAGAGCAGGCGATGCAGGGAAGTGGTCAGGGCCGGGTGCATCCGGCATTGAAGGAACTGGTGGCTGAGGCCTCGCGCTCACTGGCCCGGCTAGATGCAGAACGGCTGGAAGAACTGGCCTCGTCTTGCCAGCAACTGATTCGCGAATTCGCGGCACAGGATTCTGAAGGACGCTTGCGGCTGGCCCTCCAGTCGCGGGAGGCGGCCGGAGAAATGGCTGTTTTCGCCCGGGTGCTTGCGGTTTCGAAGGCCAACCTCAACGTGGTGAACCGGCTGCGCGAACTGCATCGGGGCCGGCTGGAGTATGGCGGGCATCCTGGCGCGACTGACACAGGATGGGCGAGGACGGGGGGCGGTTATGGGCACGATTAGCTCTGCGTTGAGCTTGATCTCAGAGGGCCTGAACGCTGACCAGTCGGCGCTGAACATTGTTGCCAACAACGTGGCCAACGCCAACACCACCGGGTACACGAAAGAAACAGCCAATTTCCGCGAGGCCCAGCCGCTCTATATCAATGGCGTTTCATATGGAGCGGGAGTTGCCGACGTCACGCCGGTTTCAGTGCGGGACCGTGTGCTAGAAGAGAGGCTGGCGCAGCAGCAGCAACTTGCCTCGGCCTCGGGTTCGCGTCTTTCCGCATTGAATACGCTGCAGGCGCAGTTTACGCCGGCCTCGGGTTCGCCCTCTTCGACGGCTGGCGATATCGGCAGCGACCTCACCGGGTTCTTCAGTTCCTTCTCGACGCTTGAAGCCAACCCTGGCAACAATGCTTTCCGCCAGCAGGTTCTCTCGACGGCCGGAACTTTGTCGGGCGATGTTTCCAACGCCGCGGCGAGCTTGAATTCGCAAAGGTCTGCCCTGGACCAGGAAGCCTCTGGAATCGCCAGCCAGGTGAACGCGTTGACCGGAGCCATCGCACAGTTGAATCGGCAGATTCAAACTGTATCGCCCGGCGGCGATGCGGGTACTCTTGAAGACCAGCGCCAGCAGGAGCTAAGCAGTCTCTCGCAACTGATCGGGATCAACCAGGTAACGACCGAGAACAACGGACTTTCGATCACGACGACCTCAGGCCAATTGCTGGTGTCGGAAGGGTCGAGCTTTCAATTGACCACCGGGACATCGGGCGGCGTGACCCACTTCTATGCCGGCGCAACCGATGTGACCTCGCAGCTAGCCGGCGGGGGCGGCACGCTGGGAGGATTGCTCACTGCACGCGACCAGGATATTCCCAATGTCATGGGTTCACTCGATCAACTTGCATACGGCGTATCGACCCAGGTGAACGCGTTGAACAACAAGGGAACCGATCTGGCCGGGGACAATGGCAACGCCGGGAATATTTTCGCGGAGGCCACCCAGGTGGCTGGCAGCGCTGCCTCAATGAGCGTGGTGATGACCGACCCCAACCACATTGCCGCGGCAGGCGCAGGGCAGGGAACCGGCGACAGCTCAAATGCGACAGCAATGGCCAATCTTGCGAATCAGTTGATCGTAAACGGCCAGACGCCGACCAATTACTACTCTGCCTTTGTAACCACGCTGGGTTCAACCGTCTCCGGGGTGGAAACGGAAAACACCGCGCAGAATGCCTCGGTGACCCAGCTTCAGACCCGGAACAATGCATTGTCCGGCGTAAACCTGAACGACGAAGCCTCTGCCTTGACAACGTTCGAACGCTGTTACCAGTCTGCTTCGCAGGTATTTGCGTTGTTGAACACTCTGATGGCCTCGGCGTTGAATCTGGGGTCCGAGACCACGGTCAGCTAAAGTTCAATCGCTGGGAAAAGGGCGCGCAGAATTCTGCCGCGTCCTGGCGGGTGGAGGATTTGAATGCAGGTGGATCCGTTCTTCGTGACCAATCTGGTGGGCTCGCTTGACCAGACCCAGCTAAAAGAGCAGCTCCTGACGGCCGAGATGTCGAGCGGAGTGCGCGTCAACTCTCTGAGCCAGGATCCAGTGGCTTCGGGCGAGAACGTGCTTCTGCTCAACCAGATGCAGCGGGACGATTCGTTCACCCTCTCCTCGAGTCTGGTTCAGGGCCAGTTGCAGGTGGCCGATTCGGCCCTCGGGAGCGTGGTCTCGCAATTGACCTCCGCAATCTCCGCAGCCACAAGCGCCAATAATGGGACTATGAACGCAAGCGACCTCAAGTCCGTTTCAAATCAGATTGCCGGGATTCGCGACGAAGTGTTGGCGCTGGCAAACACCAGTTATCAGGGCCAATACATCTTCGGCGGCGGCAAGACCTCCGCATCCCCATTCACTCTGTCGAGCAGCACATCTCCAGCCACTACCTCCTACAACGGAGACCAGAACATCAACTCTCTTGAGACGCCCAATGGGCAGAGCATCCAGTTGAATGTGCCCGGGAACCAGATATTCGACGCTGCCGGCGGCAACAGCGTGTTTGCGGCCCTCAACAGCCTGGTGGCTGACTATGCCACCGGCACCCCGAGCGGCTCCGCGGTTGCCGACACCATTGCACTCGGCACTGCGCTCAACTATGTCTCCCAACAGCGGGTGGTCATCGACAACTCGATTACGCGGCTGACCGCTGCCTCCGATTCGGTTGCCAGCGAAAAAACCCAGCTGACCGCCGCGCAGACCAGCCTGATGCAAGCCGATGTGCCCCAGGTGGCTACGCAGCTTTCGCTGGCCGAGACGCAGCAGACGGCGCTTGAAGACGTCATCGCGCAGCTGGGTTCGAACAACCTGTTTTCGAAACTCTAATGCAGAGCCAAAGGAAGTGTGTCCTGCTTGGTCTTGTGCTAGGTCCTAGCTCCCAGATGGTCGCGCGGGCTTGAATGCTGTGCGTTCGAGATACTTTGACTGAGCTTCCGATATAACGCGGTACGCCGGGCTTAACTTGACGAGATTCGGCGTGGACAAGGCTCCTTTTCTGCGGGATACCGTCCCCCCACTCCCACCTGCTGTGTTTCGTGCAAGTTCTCTGTTTTCAATGCGCTGAAAGCATTGGTCTACCGCAAGTTGGTTGTTTTCAGGAATATGGAAGCTACCATCCTGAAAACAAGGAACTTCCGCGAACCAATTGGCCAGTTCGATACGGCGCGATGCCGCCGGTCTGCGCAGAGAACAGAGATTCTGAGAACAGATTAGCGCATGGCGAGAAAAAATCGGCAAATGGGCCAGAGCAGAAGGCGTTGCTGAGAAAGGAGATAGGTTCTCGACAGAGGTGATAGTGGCTTGACAGATAATCGCGCCAACCCGGCGCGAGACCCGACATGACCCCGGAACTGTGGTTCCGCTCTATACTTATTGAAAAGGAACACATATTGTTTGCTCCTATACGTTTTTTGTGGAACGCGACGCGCGGCCACCGGCTGGCTCCCTGGCGCAGCGAGTATTTTCGCTGGCGGGTAGAGACCTACTCGGGCAAGAAGGCAGAGAAGCTCACAACAAAGGACATTTTTTCTTTTGTCTGGACCTCGCGCGGGGAGCTTTTGGAATATCTGGGGTGGATTGGGCGGCTGGATCGCGAAGTGCACAAGCACGTCTGACTTGGTGAGCCTTGATGACAGTACCGGGTTTGGCGCCGCCAATCCGGAAGCGGAGGAGCATATGATCCAGGGCCGAAAGCAGCTCCCGACGCGCCGATGGTTCGGGAAGACAATGCTTTCCCTGGGAGCGGCGTCCGTCCTGCCTGGGTGGGTGCAGTCGCAGACCAACCCGAAACCGCTGTTGCCCCCCAAAATGCGCGTTGGCGGTCCGAACTCACTCAGAGCCCACGCGGCGGCCCGGGGAAGGCTGTTCGGCGTAGCGGTGAATCCGGCCATCCTTGACGTGGAGACGCTTGCCGCGGGTCACATGACCGACCGGTACACCCTGCTGGTTGCCACCCAGGCCAGCATCGTAGTGGCTGAGAACGCCATGAAGTGGGCGGCGCTGAGGCCAACTTCCGGTGCATACGACTTTTCGCAAGCCGACAGGCTGATGCAGTTTGCAGCCGTCGCTCACCAGTTGGTTCGCGGCCACAATCTGTGCTGGCATCAGGGCCTTCCTCCCTGGTTCAAGGAAACGGCTACCAAGGAGAACGCCAGGGCGCTCCTTACGGAGCACATCAAGACCGTGGCCGGGCGCTACCGCGGACAGATTCACAGTTGGGACGTGGTGAATGAGGCGATTGAACCGGCCGACCAGCGCCCGGACGGCCTGCGCAAGAGCCCATGGCTTGATCTGGTTGGTCCGGATTACATCGAGCTGGCCTTCAGAACGGCAAGCGAGGCCGATCCCCAGGCAAAGCTCACCTATAACGAATTCGGCATCGAGCTCGACACGCCCGTGCAGCGCGAAAAGCGAAGCCAACTGCTGCTGCTTCTGCGGCGGCTCAAGGCGCGCGGTGTCCCGGTCCATGCTGTTGGCGTGCAAAGCCATTTGCAAGCGGAAAGCCCTCAACCGGGGGCCGGCTTGCAAGGCTTCATCCGCGAAGCCGCAAAAATGGACCTCGAGGTCTACATCACAGAGATGGATGTGAACACGCGCAACCTGGCCGTTGGACAGTTAGAACAGGACGCGGCCGTAGCCAAGGTCTACACAGATTACCTGAATCTTGTCCTGGCTGAACCGAACGTGCCAGTGGTTTTAACCTGGGGAATTACCGACGCGTTGAGTTGGTTGAACGATCCCGACCGTTCCGAGTTCAAACGCCAGGACGGCTCGCCACATCGCCCGTTGCCTTTTGATGACAATCTCAAGCCCACGCCGGCCTTTCAAGCCCTGCGCGCTGCCCTGGACGCAGCCCTTCTCACAAGGCCTTCTACGGAACCCTTGGCAGTCCCGGCCCGGGTGGTACCCCCGCCAACCCATCCGCGAACTGCTCCGGCCAATGTCCCGGCACCCGCTCCAGTCATTGACTATCAGCCATTCTCTGTGAAGGGAAGCCCCACACCCTCTGGTTCGAAACCTTTGACGCCCAAATGAGGCAGGAGTGCGAAAATGGCCTTGCCACAGTTCCATTCGACAGGGAATCTAGAGAGATGTCTCCCATGAAAGTCGCGCTTCGCTTCTTGCCTCGCATTTTGCTCCCGGCGCTGCTTGCCATGAATTTCGGGGCCTCTGCGCAACAGATGCCCCCGGCGGAGCCCCCTTTGCCGATGCCAGGCACACATCCTGACGCGCCCTCCCTCCGCGTGCAGGCCAACGAGGTCCTGGTGCCCACCCTGGTTGAGAAGCACAGCGGGGAAGTGGTTTACGGCCTCAGGGCGAACGACTTTGTCCTTGAAGATAACGGGGTTCCCCAGAAGATCAAGGTCCAGGAAGAGATGGACTCTGCGCCGGTTTCGCTCGTCGTAGCAGTGGAGCAGGGCGGCGTGAGCGTCCTGGAGTTTGACAAGCTGGCCAAACTGGGTCCGCTGCTCGACCTGTTTCTTGCCGATGGCAGAAGCCAGGCAGCCCTGGTGGGATTTGACTCCAAGCCACACCTGATTCGCGATTACACGCACTCCAGCGAGGAGATCAACGAGGCTCTGAAACACCTGAATATGGGCGATGGCGGCGACGCGATTCTCGATACCGTGAGCTACGCAGTCGATTTACTGGAATCCCAACCCAAGGAGTACCGCCGTGTTCTTCTGCTCATCGGGGAAGAACGCGACCATGGCAGCAAGCACACCAAGACCGAACAGCTGATTGAGAAGATCGGGCGCTCCGATGTGCTAGTGCTCAGCGTTTCGTTCTCGCCGGCGAAGGCAGAACTGCTTCACGACATGAAAGACAGCGGCGAGAGCCGCATCATGAGCCCGATTTCGACGCTGTTTCTGCTCGTACAGGCCTTCAAGAAGAACGTGGCCAAAGAGGTCGCTCACATGAGCGGCGGCGAGTACACCACGTTCACAGGCGACAAGGGCTTCGAAAGCCGAGTGGTTGAGAGCGCAAAGCACGCCCGGAATCGCTACATCATAACCTTCAGCCCTTCCGACCCGTCACCTGGGCTGCATACCATCCGGGTGCAGACGACGGAGGACCTGGGTGCAAGGGTGGTGGCACGGGCGAATTACTGGCGGATGCAGGAGCCGTGAGTTTTGGCCAGAGGTCTGTACTTCAGCCATTGCCCCCATATTTGGAACGACTTGTTAAGTGCAGAGCATCCGAACGCAAGACTGGTCTAGATAACCGAAATCGCCGACGGGCACTTTGACAATCGGCTCTTCCGCTCTGGAGCGCGCTGACGGGCTCAGGTTTGCAGTCTGGTTCCGGTTGGCAGGCGAATAGCGCGGCCCCGTCCGTTCATGGTAATCTCACTTTAGACACTTAAGAGTGGACCTGAGAAAACAAGAGGAGTAACACACGCCGTGCTGGCGACTGCTAAGAAAACTACCCTGATCGAAACCTTCCGCACCCATGATTCGGACACCGGTTCACCCGAGGTCCAAATCGCGATTCTGAGTGCACGCATCGCAGAACTGACCGAGCATTTCAAAACGCACAAAAAGGATCATGCTTCGCGGCGTGGTCTGTTGCAACTGGTCAGCAAGCGTCGGCGTCTGTTGGATTACCTGAAGACTCACGATGCCGACCGCTATCGCGATGTGATTGGCAAACTCGGAATCCGCAAGTAATCCGAAAGCCCACCTTGAACCGGAAGCGCCCAGACCGGATATTGGTCACGGCCCCCGTTCTACCCAGAACCTGGGGCCTTGGTGTACCTGGCGAACTCGAACCGCCGTCAGGGCCTGCGCACAGCTATCGCCTGTGCGCGGCCTTGGCGCGTTGGCTGGCCAGCAGGCCGGGAGAATCCGCTCCCCCGTGCAGATCCCACTCTTTTGCGCGCGTCCTGCCCTCCGCCATCCCTGTCGCCCGTCTCGCCACCTTCCCCGGCGCATCCCACCTACATGTTTCCCAAGCGAAAAAAACGAAACGAGGACTCTATGTCTAAGCATGAAGTAGCTGTCGAGCTTGCCGGCGGCAAGCGACTGGTTTTTGAAACCGGACGCATGGCCAAGCAAGCATCTGGCGCCGCCCTGGTTACCACGGGCGAAACCGTTGTTCTGGCCACTGCCGTGGCCTCTCCCGACCCCAGGGAAGGTATCGACTTTTTCCCCCTCACGGTGGACTACCGTGAGTACACTTACGCTGGCGGACGCATTCCCGGCGGATTCATCAAGCGCGAAGGCCGGCCCAGCGAAAAAGAAGTGCTGACTTGCCGCCAGATCGACCGTCCCATCCGTCCCTTGTTCCCCGATGGCTTCCGCAATGAGACCCAGGTTATTGCACTCGTCTTCTCCGCCGACAAGGAGAACGATCCAGACGTGGTGGGCATCAATGCCGCCGCCTGTGCCCTGGCGCTCTCTGACATCCCCTTCAGCGCCACTGTTGGCGCAGTCCGCGTGGGCCGCGTGGATGGCGAGTTTGTCATCAATCCCACCTATGCCGAACGCGCCGCCACCACGGTCAACATCATGGTTGTCGGCCATAAAGACGGCATCGTCATGATCGAGTCGGGCGCGCAGGAAGAGTCTGAAGAAGTCATCCTGGCTGCAATCGAATTCGCGCACGTAGAAATCAAGAAGATCGTTGCGGTTATCGATGAGCTGGTCGCGTTGGCCGGCAAGCCGAAGCGGGCATTCACCGCGCCGGAGTTCGACGAAGCCTACTTTGCCGAGCTCAAGTCCAAAGTCGGGGAACGGCTTAAAGATGCGCTCGACACCAAGACGCATGCCAAGCTTGAAAGCCAGACCCTCGTCAAGCAAATCAAGGACGAGTTGGCCGCCGCACTTCCCGCCGACGATCCCTCGGCCAAGAAGAAGCTGGCCCACTACTACGAGCACCTGCGCGAACGGATCTTCCGTGAGCAGGTCACCAAGGATCGCATCCGGCCCGATCGCCGCGAGTTCGACGAGATCCGCCAGATCACCATCGAGCACAGCGTTCTGCCCCGCACCCACGGCTCCGCGCTCTTTACCCGCGGCGAAACTCAGGCCCTGGTAACAGCCACGCTGGGCACCACCGATGACGGTCAGCGGCTTGAGAGCTATGAAGGCGAGAAGAAAAAGCCTTTCATGCTCCATTACAACTTCCCGCCCTTCTGCGTGGGCGAAACGGGCCGCATGACGGGCACCGGACGCCGCGAAATCGGCCACGGAGCACTTGCCGAGCGCGCTATTACCGCGGTTCTTCCCAGCCCCGAAGAGTCCCCTTACACCATCCGCATCGTCTCGGACATTCTGGAGTCCAATGGCTCTTCGTCGATGGCCACAGTCTGCGGCGCAAGCCTCGCGCTCTTTGACGCAGGCATCCAGCTCAAGGGCGCGGTTGCCGGTGTCGCCATGGGCTTGGTCAAGGAGGGCGATGATTACGCCATCCTTACTGACATCGCCGGCGCGGAAGACCACTACGGTGACATGGACTTCAAGGTGGCCGGTACCCGCAAGGGAATTACCGCGCTGCAAATGGACATCAAGATCGGCGGCTTGACCCGCGAGATTCTTGAGAAGGCCATGGAGCAGGCGCGCCGCGGCCGCATCTTCCTGCTGGACAAGATGGACGCCGTGCTGGACGGGCCTCGCACCGAGCGCTCTGCCTATGCTCCGCGTATCGAGACGGTGATGATTCCCACCGACAAGATTCGCGACCTGATCGGCAAGGGTGGCGCAACCATCCGCGGCATCATCGAGCAAACGGGCGCCAAGATCGATGTCGATGACACCGGTCGAGTCAACGTCTCGTCCTGCGATGCCGATGGCCTCAAAAAGGCCTTGGAAATGATCGGCAACATCACTGCCGTGCCTGAAATCGGCAAGGTTTATCTGGGCAAAGTTGTAAGACTGGCCGAGTTTGGCGCTTTTGTCGAGCTCTTCCCGGGTACCGATGGCCTGCTTCACATCTCCGAGATTGCAGAGCATCGCGTCAAGGAAGTGAAGGACGAGCTTCGCGAAGGCGACCAGGTGATGGTGAAGGTTCTGGCCATCGAAGGCAATCGCATCAAGCTCAGCCGCAAAGCGCTCATCAAGGAGCAGAAGGCCAAGCTGGCCCCCGCAGCGGCACCGGTCGAGGAAAGTGGAGTCGAGATCGAGGCTTCTGAAGCGCACGCTGCACCAGTTGCGTCGGCTCGCCCGCGCAACGAGTTCGATGAGCGCCAGCCAACGTCAAATCAGAGCACCATCCTCATTGAGGGCGGCGATGATTTTGACGAGGAAGACGGCGAAGAGTTCGACGAAGAAACCGAGCCAAACTTCAACCGCGTTGACGGCGCTCCGGCTCCGGTGGCGGCACCGGTAGGAGCAGGGCGTCCCCCGGCCAATGCCAATAACAACAATCGTCGGCGTCGGCGTCGCAGACCCGGTGGTGGCTCTGGCGGCGGCCGCGGTCCAGGCGGCCAGTAGTTGAGACGTAGCAATCTCTAACAACGAAAAGGCCCGGATTTCATATCCGGGCCTTTTCGTTGCTTCTTGCCCGCATCAAATTGGGTCGACCTAACAGTTGATTGATTGGATGACCGCCCCAAATTTCTATTCGCTTTCGCCATTTTCTCCACTAGACTCGAAGGCAATGGCAGCCAGTTTATATATTGTCGTCGAAGGGGAAGACCCAGGGTTCGACACCTTCGTGCATGGCCAGGCTCTGGCCATGAATGAAGACGCCCTCGAGAAACTGGCTGAGCGCCTCAAGGTCAGTCCGCTCCTCGAGTTCTTTTCCGCCGATGAGAATTCGATGGCTTTGCTGATGGAGCAAGGCGCAAACAGCCCTCAATGCGCGCGGACAATGCCTCAGCCCCAGTGGTTTATGGCTTCCGATGGCCTCTTCACGGTTCGCGCGCTTATCGGCTATCTGGCCGCTTCTCCCACGGCTCTCGGCTCTGAAACGCGGTCCGTTCTGTGGGAGTTGAAAGAGTATGAGCGTGTGCTGCATAAAACCGCTGAACGCCGTCTGCATTGGCATTTGGCGGTAAGCTGGCGATAGCCCTCGGCCGTTCGTATGGGGCGATTCCATTCGCATTGACGATTAAACGGCGGCGACTTCATCCTTCGAAGCAAATATGTTGCCCATGCGCTTGATCTGCGCTCCCACACCGGCGAGCTTTTCTTCAATGCGCTCGTAGCCGCGGTCCATGTGATAAACACGGTCGAGGATCGACTCCCCGTCGGCAACCAGCGCAGCCAGCACCAGCGAAGCGGAGGCGCGCAAATCCGAACACATTACGGCTGTCGCGGAAAGGCGGGTTGCCCCTCGTACTGTGGCAACGCGGCCATCCACCTTGATGTCCGCGCCCATACGCACCAGTTCCTGCACATGCATGAAGCGGTTCTCGAAGATGTTCTCGGTTACAACGCTGACGCCCTCGGCCTGCGTGGCCAGGGCCATGTATTGCGCCTGCATGTCGGTCGGGAAACCTGGATACTCTTCGGTAGAGATGTCCGCCGCGCGCAGCCGGTTGCCAGGGCGAACGCGCACCGTATCCGGTCCCAGGATGTCAATGCGTACCCCGGCTTCTCGCAGCTTCGCTATCACCGCGCCCAGGTGAGTCGCGTTGCAGTTGGCCACAATCAGGTCGCCGCCAGTGATTGCGCCCGCAATCAAAAAAGTTCCTGCCTCGATGCGGTCGGGATTGATGCGATAGTGCGCACCATGCAGACGGTCAACGCCGAGCACACGGATCGTGGGTGTGCCTGCGCCGAGAATCTTGGCGCCCATCGCGGTCAACAGCGCTGCCAGATCGGTCACCTCAGGCTCGCACGCGCAGTTCTCCATCAGCGTTTCGCCCTGGGCCAGCACTGCGGCCATTAGCAGATCTTCAGTGCCGGTGACAGTGATCTTGCTAAATACCAGGTGCGCGCCCCTGAGCCGATCCGCTCGCGCTTCAAGGTAGCCATGCGCCTGGGTGATGGTTGCGCCCATCTTCTCAAGGCCCTTGATGTGCATATCGATCGGTCGGCCGCCGATGGCGCAGCCGCCGGGCATGGCTACGCGGGCCATGCCTGCGCGCGCCACAAGCGGGCCCAGCACCAGGGAACTGGCGCGCATCGTCTTGACGATTTCATATTTCGCTTCCGGATCGGAAAGCGTGCGGCAGCAAAGAGTGGTGCGGTGTCCCGATTCGCCCGTGCCAAGTTCCACCTCGGCCCCCATGGACGCCAACAGGCGACGCTCGGTTTCAATGTCGCGAACCTGGGGAATGTTTTCGAGGATGACCTCGTCCTCGGTAAGAATGGCTGCGGCCATGCACGGCAGCGCCGAGTTCTTCGCACCGGAAACGCGAATAGTACCCACCAGCGGATTGCCGCCGCGAATGACGTATTTATCCATGAAAGCTGAGTTGCTCCTAACACTTAAGTGTAAATTGCGGGGCGAGGGGACGGGAGGGATTGCGTCGGATCGGGGTTCGATGTCATCCGTATCGCGGAATCGAGACTCGGGGTACCCGGCTGCTATGATGCTTTCCGATAGATCTGCAGGGGGAGCAAAGATGCTATGAGCGCGATTTGGCGGTTCACGGAGCGGTATTGGAGCCTTTTTATCGCATTTATGCTCGTGGTTCTGGAGGTCTACGCGCGCGGAGTAGATTTTGAGCCTGTTGAATTTCAAAACGCCACGAGAGTTGTCTGGATCGTGTGCTTGATCTATATAACTTTCATGGCGCTTTGCCTTGGCCTGATTGTCCATTCCGGGCAAATGCAGCGCCGCTTTGCGAGAAACAAGTGGCGACTCGTTTTTTGGACGCACCTTCTTCTGTTTCCCGCGCTTTGGGTGATCGTGTTTGGACTCAGCGTAATTGAGGTCTTTGCTCGCAATATAGCGATTGAGGGCGGAAGGTTTGGAATTCTTTATTGGTATGTGGGAGAAATGAAGGACTACCTAAAAGTGATAATGCTTCTCGATGTTGCGTTAATAATATTTTGGGCTATTGTCGCAGGTCTTAAAAACAACCCGGGCAAATCTTCGTCCTGATCTCCGCGTGAATACTATGTGATTAAAGCGCTATCCCGCGAAGGACAACCGCAGGGGTTAAACCCACTTCATTTTGCGGCTCTTGCGGCACGACTGAAGTCGTGCCCTTTCAAAGCATTTCCTTGTTTGTAGATTTCTTACAACTCCAGCACATTATCCTCAATGGCCAGGCGTACGTTTCCGTCGGACTTGGCCAGACGGCGTACTGCTTCCGGCTTGTCGACCTTCGCCTTCAGCATCACCAGGGCAACTGGAACGCTGCGGCCGGCGCTCTTGATCGTATCCACCGCCAATGCGCGCTCGATGCCACAGGCGCACATCAGGATGCGGATGCCGCGCTCTACAAGCTTGGAGTTCTGCATGTGCACGTTGACCATGAGGTTTTCGTACACGTAGCCCAGGCGCGTCATGGCGCCCGTGGTGATCATGTTCAGCACCATCTTCTGCGCGGTTCCGGCCTTCATGCGCGTGGAACCGGAAATCACTTCGGGGCCCACGTCGGCAACAATCGTCGTATCCGCGGCGGTAGCCAGCGGAGTTTCATAGTTGCATGTCACGGCGGCGGTATGCGCTCCGCGGGCCCGGGCATAGGCAACGGCAGCGACCACGTAGGGCGTGCGGCCTGAGGCGGAAACGCCGACAACAATATCCTTGCGTGTAGGGCGGCGGCGGGCAATATCCCTCTGGCCCAGTTCTTCCGAGTCCTCATTCACTTCAACGGCAGAAGCCAGAGCCTTCGGTCCGCCGGCCATGATGTACTGCACCTGCCCCGGGGCTGTCGAGTAGGTTGGGGGGCATTCCGAAGCGTCCAGCGCCGCAATCCGGCCGCTTGAGCCCGCGCCAATGTAGATCAGCCGACCGCCGTCGCGCAGACATCGCGCCACCTGGTCAATGACTTGGGCAATTTCAGGAAGCGCCTTCTTCACCGCAGCCGGGACCTTCACGTCCTCGTGGTTGATAATGCGCGCGATTTCAATAGCGGATTTTGTGTCAAACCCCTGAGAAGCCTCGTTTTGCCTCTCAGTGGTGAGCTCCTGTAGCAAGGAATCTGGCTCTTTCTTTCCATTCCCGTTGTGGGCGCCAATTGTTCCTTGCGTCGTCGTGCTGGTTAGCATCGTGGATATCCCCAAGGCTTAATTGTATCTGGAAATTGGTCAAATGCCTCTAGAATTCTCCACGGACGGACCGCTTCCGAAGGACTCTTTGGCATGCGAAACGTTTACAGGCTCTTACGGACCGCGTCGTGGAATGCTGGCCTGACCTCGCGTATCAATTGGCACTTCCGATCCGGCCATGTTCGGTTGGTCAGCAACACAACAGCAACCTCGCTTTCCAGGTCAATCCAGAGGGAGCAGCCGCTAAATCCGAGGTGCCCGATGGTATGCGGCGAGAAGAAATGGCCTGACGAGGATTCCCCCGAAGGAGTATCCCATCCAAGTGCCCACGGACTACCCTCCGGACCCTGCCGTTGCGCAAACCGCTCGATTGTTGCCTTGCTGAAAAGCCGCGACTCGCCATCGCCTCCCGCGGAGGCTAGAACCTCCCGCGCAAAACGGAGCAGGTCCGGAACACTCGAAAACAACCCCGCATGCCCGGCCGCGCCATCCAGGACCGATGCGTTCTCATCCTGAACCTCACCCTGAATGCGCCGATGACGGAACCACGTATCCTCTTCTGTCGGTGGAATCGAAGTGCGCGAAGCGACCGCCGGGCAGAACCCGGTTGCAGCCATCCCCAGTGGTCGATAGACCTCTCTTTGAAGCCAGGGGGCAAGCGGTTCTCCGAGGCAAGCTTCAATCGCCTTTCCAAGCAGCATGAATCCGGGGTCGGAGTATTCCGCGCGAACTCCAGGAAAGGCTTCCACTGGCAGGCGCAGTAAAGCCTCATTCAGCGCCGTGGGAGTGGTCGCTGTGCGAAAAAGCTCCACATATCCCGGGAGCCCCGAGTTGTGTGCCAGCAGGTGGCGCAGGGTCACCGGGCTCGCCGGGTCGCCCACCTCGCGGTCTGTCAAGAAGCCTGGCAGCAACGCGTCAAGGGGTGTCTCAAGGTCCAGCAGACCGCGTTGGTGCAGCAGCATGACCGCGGCAGTTGTAGCTGCAACCTTGGTAATGCTCGCTATGTCGAACACCGTTTCCGCTGTCACGCTTGCCGCATTCTCTTCGTAAGTAAAGCGGCCCAGGGCATCTTGCAAAACGATGCTGCCGCCCGCCAGCACCCCAAAAGCACAGCCTGGAAATGCGCGCGCAGCGATGGCGTCCTCCAGAATGCGATAGACGGCATCGAATCTGGCTTTGGGGTCGACGTCCCGGACATCAGGCGGAGCTATTTCGTACTTCATCGTTGCCTTGCATCCTATCGCGAAACAGGGCCTGTTATGCCACCTGTGGCAAATTCCTTTCCGCTCGCGTCGGATAAAAAGCTATCCTTGAAGGCAGACTACCCGTCTATCAAGGCAGAAGTCGCCGCGGAGAAATTGATGCGTCTGGGTCTCAGAGATGTTGGTACTGTCCTTCTGCTTGGGTTCGCGGCAGCCGCCTTCCGCAACGGGTATGCGCAGGAGTCGGTCAAGCCCGCCGAGCCCGCTGCGGGCTTTCCAATTGTGGCTGTCGACGCACCAAAAGCCCCAGACACCACCACTCCCGTGCCTGAGCCGGCCAGGAAGCAATACACCGTCCCAGCGGGCACCAAGGTACTGCTGCAACTGCGCAGCGCGGTCAATACTAAAAGCGCCAAGGCAGGCGATGGTGTCTACCTGGCCTCGACGTTTCCGGTGGTAGTCGGAAACCGGGTGATGATCCCAGCCGGGGTCTATGTGCAGGGAACGGTCGACCGTGTGGAGCGCGCCGGTCGCGTAAAGGGAAGGGCGCAACTGGACATGCATTTCACCTCCATCATCTTCCCCAACGGGTCGGTTGTGGAGATTCCAGGTCTCGTAAGCAGCCTGCCCGGCGCCAGCAAGCAATCGGTCAAAGGGAATGGCGAAGGAACCATTGAGCAGGCTCCGGACAAGGGGCGCAATGCCGGCAAGACGGCCCAAATCGCCCTTCCCACGGGAGGGACCGTTGGCTCCATCGGTGGCCTCGGCGCCGGGCATCCGCTTGCCGGAGGGGTTGCCGGAATTGGTGCGGGACTGGCCGCAGTTGGCATCGTGTCGTTGTTTACCCGCGGCGCCGATGTCAACATCGAGAATGGAACCCAAGTGGAGATGGTCCTGCAGCGGCCACTGATCCTGGAAGAAGAAAACCTCACTGCCGCGGGATCGGCGCCGGCTCTGGTTCCTGCTGCCAATCAACCCAAACCGCTTGAGAAGCCAAACCGATCCAAGGTTTTGTGTCCCCTCGGGGGCCTTGGTTGCGAGTAATCTGGAAGAGAGATGGAAATGCTCCCCCCGAACGCGCCTTCCCCCGCCGAGAACGCCAGTCTCGAAGCTGCCCCCTTTCAATTAGACCCCGCCACCGGGCCTGAAAAAGCCCGCAAAACCAGCGGCATTGAACTCTGGATTCGCGATCTGTTGATCTCCGTCGCCTCATCGGTGCTGATTATCACGTTTCTCTACCAACCGGTCCGCGTTGAAGGCACCAGCATGCTTCCCCGGCTTGAAGACCGCGACCGCCTCTTCATCAACAAATTTGTCTATCGTATCTCTGCCATCGAGCGCGGAGACGTGGTGGTCTTCCGCTACCCCCGCGACCAGGAAAAGAGCTATATCAAGCGGGTAATAGCCTTGCCCGGGGACCGCCTGCGCATCGACAGGGGAGTCGTCTGGGTCAACGGCCAGCGACAGGTTGAGAACTACGTCCCTGACGAGTACCGCGACAGCCGTTCGCTGGCTGAAATCCTGGTGCCTGAAGACAGCTACTTCATGATGGGCGACCACCGCTCCATTTCCTCAGACAGTCGAGAGTTCGGCCCCGTCGATCGCCAACTCATCTACGGCAAAGCGGTCTTTGTTTACTGGCCGGCAAGAGATGCGGGCGTAGTGCATTGACGGCTGGTCGCCTGCTAGCCGGGCCTCACTTCAGCCGTTCCCGGTTTCGCCGGATTTCGTACGGTCCCATTAGGCCCGGGATATTCACTGGGACATTCCCGTTCCCACCTGCTAAAATCGATTGAATCCACTCCCCGGAGAGGCAATGCAATCGATTCTAGCGCTCGAAGACGGGCGCATCTTCCGCGGCCTCGGCTATGGGCACCCAAGCGAATGCCAGGGTGAAGTCGTTTTTAACACTTCCCTGACCGGCTACCAGGAAATCGCCACCGATCCCTCCTATGCCGGTCAAATCGTTGTTCTCACCAACCCCCAGATCGGGAACTACGGCACCAATCAGGCAGACAACGAGTCGGCCAGGCCCTATATCGAGGGGCTGATTGTCCGCGAGTTCTCGCCCATCAGCTCAAATTGGCGATCCGAACAGGTGACCGACGAGTACATGGAGCGGTATTCCGTTCCCGTCCTCGCCGAGATCGACACCCGTGCCCTGGTTCGCCACCTGCGTACATTTGGCGTCATGCGGGGCGTGATTTCGACCGATGTTTCCAACCCCGATGCACTCGTTCAAAAAGCCAGGAGCATCCGCAAGATGGATGGTACCGACTTGGCTCGCGTCGTTTCGACCAGGGCGGCCTATCCGTTCGACGCGGATGATAGCCGCAATCAGTCGGGGGACTCTTTGTTACCCGTTGCTCCAGACCAAAACGAGGGGGTACGGAACACCCTTCATGTTGTGGCTTATGATTTTGGCATCAAACTAAACATTCTAAGGATGTTGACGCGCGAAGGCTGCCGAGTGACTGTGGTTCCGGCAGAAACCACGGCCGATGACGTCTTCGCTCTCAGGCCCGACGGCGTCTTCCTCTCCAACGGTCCCGGTGATCCGGAACCAGTCGATTACGCGGTAAGGGCCATTCGCAAGTTCCTTGGCCGTGTGCCGGTATTCGGTATTTGCCTGGGCCACCAACTCACCGGCCTGGCTCTTGGCGGCAAGACTTACAAGCTGAAATTCGGCCACCACGGCGGCAATCATCCGGTCCGCAACAACGTCACTGGCAAGGTCGAGATCACGGCCCACAACCACAACTTCGCCGTCGATCCCGACTCGATCAATCAGAGTGAAGTGGAACTGACCCATGTGGACCTGAACGACCAGACGCTCGAAGGCCTGCGCCACAAGACGCTGCCATTGTTCAGCGTCCAGTACCACCCCGAAGCCGCTCCCGGACCGCATGACTCGCACTACCTTTTCCACGACTTCCGGCGGATGATGGAGGAGTGGAAGGGATGAAGCGCACATTTAGCTTAAGTGCGGGGATTCAGGATCAGCGGGGCTTATGGCTCCGCTGTTTTTTGAAAGCCGCATTGGTAGTTGCGCTTGTGACGAGTTTCTTCTGTCCGACAGCTGCAAACGCGGCGAATTGTCCTGCACCGGAAGAGTTAGGGCTGAAGAAACTGCAGGGGACGGTGTATGGCCCGAGTGGAATCGCCCTGCCGCAAATTGTCGTCAGGCTCTCGCGGGAAGGAAAGTTCATTGCGAAGACGGAGACCGACGGCAAAGGCAAATTCGAGTTCAAGCCTGGGCCCGGGCACAATGATCTTGAGATATTGTTCATGGGTTCGAAGTCGATGGACCTGAAATTGAGGATCGGCCATGGCAGCGGCTTTCATTCCGGCCGGTTGCGGATTGTGCTTGGGCTCTCGGGAACCAGATGCGGCTTTGTCACACTCAGCTCAAAGGAACTCAAGAACGCAATCAAGCGCTTTCAAGGGCAATTGAAAGAGAAGCAATACTGATCGGCAGGGTGGGCTAGGTGTGAAATGGCAGAACTTCAGTCATGCTGCAGCGAGACACAGGGGACGAGCGGCTTCGGCCGCTCGTCCAAGCCAGGGTGCGGAATGAAGGGTATGGGCTTCGGCCCGTACATAGAAGAAATGAGATTCGGGGTTTAGGCATCTGGCTGAAAGCTCTGTTCTACATCAACAAATGCTTGCAAGATGAAGGTGTCAATAAGTAATGCCACGCAGAAATGACATTCAGAAAATATTAGTGATCGGCTCCGGCCCGATCGTTATCGGCCAGTCTGCCGAGTTCGATTATTCCGGAACTCAGGCCTGCAAGGCTCTGAAGCAGGAGGGCTACGAAGTGGTGCTGGTGAACTCCAACCCGGCCACCATCATGACCGATCCTGACCTTGCAGACCGCACTTACATCGAGCCGCTTACCCGCGAGTATGTCGAGGAAATCATCCGCATCGAATCGGAGATGCTCGCCGCCGAGCCCGCTTCGGGCAAGTTCGCCCTGCTCCCCACCGTGGGCGGCCAGACAGCGCTCAACCTCGCCGTCGATCTCGCCGACGCGGGAATCCTCGACCGCTATAACGTCGAGTTGATCGGCGCCAAGCTCGAAGCCATCAAAAAGGCAGAAGACCGGCTACTCTTCAAAGACGCCATGCTGCGCATTGGCCTCGACGTTTCAAAATCGGCGCTGGTCAACAACCTCCGCGACGGTTTGGACTTCGCCGCCAAACTCGGCTTTCCGGTCCTCATCCGGCCCAGTTTCACGCTCGGCGGCACTGGCGGCGGCATCGGCTACAACCGCGAAGAACTCCTTGAGATTCTGGCCCGCGGCCTCGACCTTTCTCCCGTGCATGAGTGCCTCATCGAAGAGAGCGTCCTGGGCTGGAAAGAGTACGAACTTGAGGTGATGCGCGACCTTGCCGACAATGTCATCATCATTTGCTCCATTGAAAATTTCGACCCCATGGGCGTGCACACCGGCGACTCAATCACCGTAGCCCCGGCGCAGACGCTTACCGACCGCGAGTATCAGAAGATGCGCGACGCGGCCATCGCCGTAATGAGGGAAATCGGCGTTGAAACCGGCGGGTCAAACGTCCAATTTGCCATCAATCCTGTCGATGGCCGGATGACGGTGATCGAGATGAATCCTCGCGTCTCGCGTTCCTCTGCTCTGGCTTCGAAGGCCACGGGGTTTCCGATTGCCAAGATCGCCGCCAAGCTGGCCGTGGGTTACACGCTCGACGAGATTCCCAACGACATCACGCGCAAGACCCCAGCCTGCTTTGAACCGACCATCGACTACGTCGTGGTCAAGATTCCCAAGTGGCAGTTTGAAAAGTTTCCCGGCGCCGATGACACGCTCGGCCCGCAGATGAAATCCGTGGGCGAGGTCATGGCCATCGGCCGCACCTTCAAGGAATCCCTGATGAAAGCCTGGCGGGCTTTGGAGACCGGAAAGAAGACCGGCACAGAAATCCTGGAACCTCGCCGCCTTACTCAGATGTTGGTCACTCCGAAACCGGAGCGGCTGAGCTATATCCGCTTCGCATTCGAGCGCGGAATGAGCGTGCGCGAAGTTGCCCGGCTCACCGGCATGGACCCCTGGTTCCTGCATCAACTACGCGAGATAACGGTTGAGCAGGGAACCATCTCGCAGACCACACCGGAGACCATCGGCACCGACGTATTGCGCCGGCTTAAACGCCTGGGACTCAGCGACGAACGCATTGCTACCGAGTGGAAGCTTGAGGGCCACGCCGGCACCCAGCAGGTGAGGGAACTGCGCGAGAGCAAGGGCATCAGGCCCGTATTCAAGCTCGTGGATACCTGCGCGGCCGAGTTCGAATCCATGACCCCTTACCTCTACTCCACCTACGACGAAGAGGACGAGGCGCCGCCGACCAAAACACACAAGATCATCATTCTTGGTTCCGGTCCGAATCGCATCGGTCAGGGCATCGAGTTCGACTATTGCTGCTGCCACGCGGCTTTCGCTCTCAAAGACGACGGCTACGAGACCATCATGGTCAACTGCAATCCCGAGACTGTCTCCACCGACTATGACACCAGCGACCGGCTCTACTTTGAGCCCCTGGTGCTTGAAGACGTGCTGGCCGTCTACAATCACGAGGCGCAGTCCGGCGCAGAGATTGGCATGATCGTCCAGTTCGGCGGCCAGACGCCGCTGAACCTGGCCCAGCGCTTGCGCGCGGCTGGCGTGCCAATCATCGGCACCTCGCCCGAGTCCATCGACCTTGCCGAGGACCGCAAACGGTTCGGCAAGCTGCTTGACGAACTTGAGATTCCGCAGCCCGCCGGCGGCACGGCAACCAGCGTGGAAGAAGCTCTGGCAGTTGGCGAGCGCATCGGTTACCCAGTGCTGGTACGGCCCAGTTACGTGCTCGGCGGCAGGGCAATGGTTATAGCCTACGATGCTGAAGCCGTAGCGCAGTATATGAAGCAGGCCGTCGAGTACTCGCAGGAGCGGCCGGTTTTGGTGGATCACTTCCTTGAGAATGCCATTGAAGTCGACGTTGACGCTCTCTGCGACTCAGAGGATGTGCTCATCGCCGGCATCATGCAGCACATTGAGGAGGCGGGCATTCACTCCGGCGACTCCTCCTGCGTCCTGCCATCCGTAGACATCCGCGAAGAAACTCTCGAGGTTCTGCGTACCTACACTCGCAAGCTTGCTCTCGCGCTCAAGGTGGTTGGTCTGGTTAATTTGCAGTTCGCCATCCAGCGCGACGCCCAGGGACAGGACCACGTTTACGTCATCGAGGTAAATCCGCGCGCCTCGCGCACCGTGCCCTACGTTTCAAAGGCCACGGGGATTCCGCTGGCCAAGATGGCGGCGCGCCTGATGACCGGGCGCAAGCTGCGAGACCTGCTGCCCGCCCAGCTTGCCGGCGGCAAGGACCTCGAAACGGGATCGTATTACTACGTAAAGTCGCCGGTTTTCCCCTGGTCGAAATTCGGCGGAGTTGACACCGTTCTGGGCCCGGAGATGAAATCCACCGGCGAAGTAATGGGAGTGGCCGCCACCTTTGGCGAGGCCTTTGCCAAAGCGCAATTGTCGGCTGGGCAAATGCTTCCCACCGCCGGCACCATCTTCATCAGCGTGAACGACCACGACAAAACCGCGGCCGTCGAATTGGTTCGCCGCTATGTGCAGCTCGGGTTCCACATCGTTGCCACCGAGGGAACAGCCGACGTGCTTGAAGGCGCCGGGTTGACTGTCGAGAGGGTATTCAAGGTCAAGGAAGGCCGGCCAAACGTCGTCGACTTGATCAAAGGCGACCGCATTCAATTGATCGTGAACACTCCGCGCGGCCAGGACACCTTCTTCGATGAGAAGGCCATTCGCCGAGCGGCCGTGCTGGCGCGGATTCCGACCATCACCACGATCGCCGCTGCCCAGGCTGCCGTGGAGGGCATCGCAGCACTGCAAAAGCGCCAAACAACGGTTTACGCTCTGCAGCATCTGCATGCGGCCTTCGGCCTCTGAATCAACGATCAAATCTCCTTGGCTGTTGTAGGATGTCTCAGATTCTGAAGTGACTTGAGGAAGGATTCTGAAATGGACATTCATCCGCCGCTCGGCAAAACTGAATCGCTCAAGGAATTTCTCACACACATCCTCATCGTCACCGTCGGCATTCTCATTGCGCTCAGTTTGGAAGGCGTCCGAGAGAGTTGCCGGGAGCATGTTGCGGTCAGCGAGGCCCGTGAGAGTTTTCGCGAAGAGCTCAGCCTGAACCGGGAGCAACTCGCAAAAGATCAGCGGAACGTCCGGCAGTCGGATGCGCAATTGGATCAGATCATCTCCACCATGCCTCAACTGGCCAAGTCGCCTGCCGAGCTTGAGAAGCGGGTTCTGGAACTGCAACCGGGATTCTACTTTTTCCGCACCACCTCATGGGAATCCGCAATGTCGGGCGGCGCGCTGGCCCACATGAATCGAAAAGAGCTGGATGGATTTGTGGACGCCTACCTGGGTGTGAAGAACTACCAGATGGCGTCTCAAGGCGCCTTTCCTGAGTGGGCGGCAGTGGAGACATATTTCCAGAGCCACCATTCCTATTCCTCTGCGGAAGAGGCCGAAAGAGAAGAGAAGCTCTGTACGTTCAAGATGGGGTTAAAGGTGATGCAGCATCTGGATGGAGAAATGTCGGCAGGGATCGAAGAAGCTATCGGCAAGCCTTAGCTTCATTCTGCTGCTACACAACGACAACCATCAATCTCAGTCAGCAGGTTCCTTACGCCGCAACCCAAGCCGCGCGCCTATCGCGTAGCCCAGCAGAGCAGCTGCCGGCCAGGTCCCAAGGAAGGGGCCATCGTTGTCGATCAATCCGCTGGGTTTGGGCAAGCTGAAAAAGGTCCGCGTCAGCTTCTCTGTCGCGTCGCACTGGAAGCACTGATTAGGCCCGGTCGGCATGTCCAGTATCCACAACGCGATGATCAAAATCCAGATCAGGCCAACCAGCCAGACCGCCGTGGCCATCTCGTCCTGGCGAAACCGGTTGATGACATTGCCGGCTATAAGCGGCACCAGAAAAGACATGAACAGGACGAAAAACTGCGACACCCCTGGCGGGTTCAGGGCGTAACCCACAAACATCAGGGCCAGCCATGTGCCAAGGGCCAGCATCGTATGCGCCAGGAACGATATCGCCTGCCCGGAGAGATTCGAGTCGCTATGTTCCTCTTCCGAATATAACCTCGACTGCATCCGTCTGGCTCCTCTGCTTGGTTCTCCCGGGGGCTATTGTCTGTTCTATAAATACCACTTCGCTGCGGCAAAGAACAATGGAGAATAGGACAGGTCCAGTTCACCGGCGCAGCCGGCGTGCCCGGCACTGCGTCTGGGGCTCTACAATGGTCTCATGCTAATCGAGGGCATTTTCGCCGCAGTTCCCACCCCGTTTTACCCCGACGAGAGGATCTATCTCCGCAAAATCGAGGCCAACATGGCCCGCTACTCCCGCACTTTACTCGCAGGAATGCTGGTGCTCGGGTCGACGGGCGAGGCAGTTGAACTCGACGATGCCGAATCCCGCGAAGTCTTGCGCGCGGCCGCCGATGCCACCGCGCCCGAGAAGGTGCTCATTGCTGGAGCCTCCCGGGAAAGCGTGAAAGGAACGATAGAGTTGGCTGAAGCTGCGGCTGAATTCAAGTACGATGCTGTACTGATACGGACCCCAACCTACTATGCCAACCAGATGACCACGGCGGCGGTACTTCATTACTTTCGCAGCGTAGCCGACCGCTCGCCTTTGCCCGTGATTCTATACAACATTCCGCAATGCGCTCCCTATGACATCCCGGTTGAGTTGGTTGCTGAATTGGCGCAACATCCCAATATCATCGGCCTCAAGGATTCCAGCGGCAACGTTCCCAAGCTCAAAGCGCAGATTGAGGCTACGCGCTCCGCTCCAAGGCGCACGGTCACTGTTACGCCCGTCTTTGAGGCTGTCACTGCGCGCATGCTTACTCCCAGGACAGAGCTTGGCGGTAGTTTCATTTCCACCGGAGAACTGGCTGGCGGGTCAGCTGTGGCCACCGCGCCCCCTGCTGCCGCGCTCAAAACGCGCACCAAGGAGGTTGGTTTCCAGGTGCTCACGGGCTCAACGGCCAGGCTGCTCGAGTCGCTCGAACTGGGCGCATCTGGCGGCATGCTGGGCTTCGCAGCCTGCGCTCCGCAAGCCTGCCAGGAGGTTTACTTTGCCTGGAAAGACCACGACTTGCAACTTGCCCAGGAGAAGCAGCAGCGCATCGTGGCTCCCAGCAATCGCGTAGTCGCTCAACTCGGAATGAACGGTGTGAAATACGCCTGCGATTTCAACGGGTACTACGGAGGCCACTGCCGAGCACCGCTTCTGCCGTTGACGGCCGAAGCCAAAGCCGAGATCGAGACATTGCTGGCAGGAATTCGAAACTAAGGAAATCCCTCACCATCGGGGAGTCTTCGTTTTTTGCGGCAAGGGCCAATTCAGGTTCTCCGGCCCCAGCAGGTTCCGCTCGACAATCGAGGTCAGCACCAGAGAAGTTGACGTTGTGCCATAGGGCGTCAGGTGGTCGATCACATCCTTCAAGTGCTCAACCGAAACAACGTTGACCTTGAGAATGAACGAGTCCTCGCCTGTGCCCCGGTGGCATTCGACAATTTCGGGCATCGACCTGACCCGCTGCGTCAGCTTTGCAAGCACATTGCCCACCACGCTCATTCGAATGAACGCGGTGATGGGCAGGCCAACACTCAGGGGGCTGATGTCGGCGCGATAGGCGCGGATGATTCCCTCGTCTTCCATGCGGCGCACGCGTTGCGCAACCGCGGGCGTCGAGAGTCCCACGCGGCGGCCTAACTCGGCAAAAGAGATGCGCCCGTCCTTCTGCAGTTCGGTCAGCAGCTTCCATCCCAGCGAATCCAGAAGCTTTTCTTTGCTGCTCTCGGCCATTTCTTGCCTCCCGCCAACTTGCACTTAACAAACGTTAAGTATATTTGCAAAATATCTCATAAATCATCTCATCTCGCACAAAATATCAGCGAAATCGTCTTGGATTTGGGAATCTCTTGGCCTATCCTCTGGTGTTGAAGCAAACCCCGTCACAGGAGGGAATTAGATGGCATTGGAAAAACGCACATGGGCAGAGCCATTCAAGATCAAGGTCGTTGAACCGGTAAGAATCCCCACACAGGCTGAACGCGAGCATGCAATTCGCGAAGCCGGCTACAACACGTTTTTGCTTCGCTCCGACGACGTGTACATCGATCTGCTCACCGACTCCGGCACCTCGGCCATGAGCGACCGCCAATGGGCAGCCATGATGATGGGCGACGAAGCCTACGCTGGCAGCCGCAGTTTCTATCGTCTTGAGGCGGCGGTTCAGAACTGGTACGGATACAAGTACGTGGTGCCCACCCACCAGGGCCGCGGCGCTGAGAACCTCCTATCGAAAACCCTCATCAAGGCGGGCGACATTGTTCCTGGCAACATGTACTTCACCACCACCCGGCTTCACCAGGAACTCGCCGGTGGCACCTTTGTCGACGTCATCATCCCCGAAGCCCACGATTCCAAAAGCCTGCATCCCTTCAAGGGTGACGTGGATCTGGCAAAACTGGAGCAGGTGATTAAGACCTACGGCGCCGAGCGTATTCCGTACGTCAGCATTGCCGCAACGGTCAACATGGCTGGCGGACAGCCCATCTCGCTCGGAAACGTCAAGGCTGTCGGCGAACTTGCTCACCGCTACGGCGTTCGGGTGATCCTCGATGCGGCGCGCGTGGTTGAGAATGCCTTCTTCATTCAGAACAGGGAACCGGGATGCGAGGGCCGGACCATCGCCTCCATCGTCAAGGAACTCTGCTCGTACACTGACGGCTGCACCATGAGCGCCAAGAAGGATCCGCTCGTGAATATTGGCGGCTTCCTGGCAGTGAACGATCAGGCGATCTACGATGACGCGGCCAACCTGGCCGTTATCTACGAGGGTCTGCACACCTATGGCGGCATGGCCGGCCGTGACATGGAAGCGCTGGCCACCGGCATTGAAGAGTCTCTGCATGAAGACCATATTCGCGCCCGTGTTGGCCAGGTGCTGTACCTTGGCAAGAAGCTGACCGATGCAGGCGTGCCGATCGTGCTGCCGGTCGGCGGGCATGGCGTCTTTCTTGACGCCAAGGCGTTCCTGCCGCACATTCCCCAGGAGCAATATCCAGCGCAGGCGTTGGCCGCCGCACTCTACCTGGATTCAGGTGTTCGCAGCATGGAGCGGGGCATTGTTTCTGCGGGCCGCAACAAGGAAACAGGCGAAGACAACAAGCCCCGACTGGAGTTGGTTCGTCTCACCATTCCCCGCCGCGTCTATACCCAGGCCCACATGGACGTGGTTGCTGAATCGGTGCAGTCTGTATTTGAAGAGAGGGCCTGCATCCGCGGTCTTACGATGACGTACGAACCCAGGTACCTTCGCTTTTTCCAGGCAAGATTCGAACCGCTCGGCGCGTAACGTATTGGCTGCTCAAGACAAAAGCAGCGCCCTCCATGGGGCGCTGCTTTTGTCCTGGCCTGAAATCGGCGTCTTCAGTGGCTGAACACCTGCGCCACATGACTTTGGTAGTCGGCGCCGAAATTGTAGAGAAGCGCCTTGTGCGTGCGGCGAAACACCTGCCATGACAGCCAAGGCATACTCAACTCCTCGCCGATGGTCTTCAGCCGCCGCGAAGCGATGTTGGTTTCGTTGATCGGCGTGCCTGCCTGGGAGACAAACACAAAGTCACAGGGTTCTGTGTATCGGGGTCGCTCGCTTAATCTCACAAGCGCGGGAAGCAATGCGTCCGGAATAGGAAGGTCCCGTCCGCGCGCCTTCTTCACATCGCTCAACTGACCGCGATACCACTGTCGCCTGATCGAAATCGTTCTTGGCGAAATGAGCCCGTTCTCCGATTCAACAGGCTCCGTCGATAAATTCACGAACTTCCACTGGAGTCCGCAGATCTCCGCGACATTCAGGCTGGTTAGGATTGCGGTCAAGGTCATCTCTCTCTCCGGATAACGCATCCTCGCAAGCACTGATCGGGTCTGATCCAGCGTCAGGGCATGAGCTTCCTTGCGATTCATCCCCGGCAGCACAACCAGGCTGGCAGGGTTCTCGCCATGAAAACACTCCTTCTTTTGTGCGTGCGAAAAAATGGCGCTCACAACATTTCGTATGTGCGTTACCGTCTGGGTCGAGTACCCGCGCTTAATTGCCGCTGATGTGAGCTTTTCCACGTGATCGGGCCGCACATCGAGTAGTCGCATATTGCTTATATAGGGCCACTCTGGAATTGCCTTCAGTTTCACTCTCGACCTTTCCGAGTCCGACCGGAAAATGCGCTGCACTTCTTCAGGCTCCAACACGTGCTTCAGAATTGCCTTGTAATGCGTTTGCCCGGCGACGCCCTTCGATGATACGTGTTCCGGCACAAATCTGCTCTCAACGAATTCCGCAATGGTCAATCCGGACTTCCTTGCCAACGCGCCTGGGTTCATTCGAGCAAGGAAGTTCTCCCACGCTATCCGCTGAACTTCCTTCTTTGTCAGCCGGTCAGGACCCGTTGCTGGACCTATCCACGCTGGATCGCGCCACAGATGTTCCTCCAGGCCGTTCGCATTGATCGAATCCATGTCGATGCGCAGTTTCCAGAAACCGCTCTCAAGGTATAAATCGACGTAGTGAGGAAGTTTTCCCCGGTCCATGTACCCTCCAATTGACTCAACGTACGATGTACGCGAACAGAAAATGAATGCATCTTCTTGCTCTCTCGTTCGTCGTGCGCGTTAGGCTTCCATGGATCGTGCTTGCTGAGTGCTTAATCGTTTCTGTTTATGGGGATTCGCTATATTGTGACTGGTACCGCAACATTTCGCATTACATTAGCTGCCCATTTGCCTGTCATTATCGCGGCACTTGCAGCGAATTCTGAAATCCATCCCTTTCAGGTTTCCGGCGCGATCATACCGCTCCTGATTCGGATGACTTCTTGCTCGTAATCAATCGCACTGTAAAGATTTGTAAAGCGTTTGTAAAGTATTTTTTACCGCGAAGGCCAACTGCCCGTGATCGTTAGCAGGATTGACCAGGCGGGAAATGGTCTCGGCAACGGCGCCGCTGAAACGCAGCCGTCATTCATTGGAAGAGCGTGGCAGGCGATCTGCCTCGATGCGAGGCTGGCCCTTGCATTCGGAGTGAGTGTTCGTGCGGGCGCAAATGGCGGAGTGACAAGGCTGACGTTGTCTTAGGTCAATCTCATACCTCTGGACTTGTGATGAAATATCGCCAGACTGCGGGAAGGTGCGCAGCCGGGGCACAATGCTTTTCTGGAGTGATCCAGATTGGTCTGAAGGTCCCGTTGAGGGACAGGCAGTAATCTGCCTAGTGAGGATCTAATGATGCTGCGAAAAATGTTCGTGCTGGTGAATTCCCTGGTGCTTGCCGTCTCGATGGCCTCGGCAGCCGATACCGCGCCGGCTAGGCCGAACCTCTCTGCCGCCGACATCGTGAGCAAGAACATTGCCGCCCGAGGAGGGCTGCAAGCCTGGCGGGCCGTTCAAACCATGTCGATGGAAGGCAAGCTGGGCGCAGGAGGAAATCAACGGGCCCCACTCCCCATGCCCATACCTGGCAAGGGGGATGCCAAGCTGCAGGTGCCTGCTCGACCCAAAGACGAGGTTCAACTCCCATTTGTCATGAAGATGGAGCGTCCGCGCAAGGTGCGGTTCGAACTGCAGTTTCACGGACAGACAGCCGTACAGGTTTTCGACGGCTCCAACGGCTGGAAGCTGAGGCCGTACCTCAACCGGAAAGACGTTGAACCTTTCAGTTCGGATGAGTTGAAGGCTGCATCCTTGCAGCCGGACCTCGATGGTCCTCTTGTGGATTACGCCGCCAAGGGTACTCAGGTTGACTTGGAAGGCATTGAAAAGGTTGAAGATCGCGACGCGTACAAACTCAAGCTGACCACCAAGACCGGCCACACGCTTCATGTCTGGATTGATGCTCAGACCTTCCTTGAGAGCAAGATTGAAGGTCAACCGAGGCGCCTCGACGGCAAACAACACCCGGTTGAGATTTACTACCGCGATTTCAGGCCAGTCAGTGGTCTGCAGGTCCCTTTCACATTGGAAACGAAAGTCTTGCCCGTTGATACAGGTTCGAAAGTCAAGGAACTTCCGATCCCTTCGGAAAAGATTGTCATTGACAAGGTTGTGGTGAACCCCAAGCTGGATGCATCGCTCTTCCTCAAGCCAAACGTGGAATCAGCGTCAATCCACAACTAGCCGCACCTTCCGGTGTCCCACTCTTGACGCTAGCTGCATTGCGCCCAGGGTGGGTTACCTCGAATCCGAACCATCCAGGTATTCCTGAACTCCGATAGCTCCGCCGTTTAGCCGCAACTTCTCATGCCTCAGCCAATGAGCATCTGATCCAGTGTGATTCATATCGCTCGCTGCTCCATTCGCCCCAGCGCCAGCAGAATTCCATGCAGCAGCGCATGCGGCCGGGGAGGGCATCCAGGGATGAAAACATCGACGGGAATCACCGCGTCCACTCCGCCAATGGTCGCGTAATTCAAGCCAAAGATTCCGCCGCTAATGCCGCAGGCTCCCACCGCAACCACCATCTTGGGTTCCGGAGTGGCGCGATATGTCTTCAACAGAGCAAGCTCCATGTTGCGCGTCACCGGACCGGTGACCAGAAGCATGTCGGCGTGACGCGGAGATGCCACAAAATGAATGCCCAACCGCTCCAGATCGTAGACCGGGCTATTCAACGCGCCGATCTCCATCTCGCAGCCATTGCACGATCCGGCATCTACCTCGCGGATAGCCAGTGAGCGACCCAGAACCTGCTGGATTCGAGAATGGACACTGCGCTCCAAATGCTCCTTCGTCTCGCCCTCGGAAGCATGTCCGCTGTTCAGACCAGCCAACTTGCCCTGGCTGCCATCCTGTTCCAGGGGATACTCCGCCGTCACAATCAGTTCGCTGCGCTCGCGAACGCCGAGTTCAAAGTTGCGCGTGATCTTGACAGCACTGGTGCCATCGGCCTCCGAGCACTGGCCGCAGTAGATGCACAATCCATAGTCCATGGTGACCCGCCGCCGCCCCGCCGACTCCTCGATGCGGATGGCGCCCGTCGGGCAGGCGTCAGCCGCGGGACGCGCATCCCGCCAGCTAGGAAAATCAAAGGACGGCGCGCCGCGAAAGCTTTCCGAAATCTGCGCAGGCGCGTGCGGATACCCGATCGTCACCAGGTGCGTCTGCGCGGCCTTCTTGAATATGTGAAACATGGATTATCGGTCCGTCCCTGAGTAAGAGAGATTAAAGCTCTTGTTGATCACCGGAAAGTCGGGCACGATGTTGCCTTGCACTGCCTCGACCAACGCCGGCCAATTGCTCAGCGATGGGTCCTTGATTTTGCATCGATCGAGGCGCCCATGTGCGCCGGTACGAATCCAATGAAGGATCTCTCCCCGCCAACCCTCTACCGCGCCGAGTGCAACGCAGTCCGGCGGCAAGGGTGGAACCGCGATCAAGTGAAGCCCCGGTTCCAGCACTGTCAAGATTTGTCGAATGATTCCCAGCGACTGCCCGATTTCATCCACGCGCACCCGCAGCCGTCGCAACACATCGCCTTCCTGGTAAACCGGCACCGTAAATAGAACCTCATCGTACGCGGCATAGGGATGATCGCGCCGCAAATCGCGATCGACTCCCGACGCACGACCGCCAACGCCCACAACTCCCAGATCACGGGCTTTCTCAGGATGCAGAATCCCGGTGTGCTCGAGGCGATCGCGCGTTGAGTCTGAAGAATCAATAATCTGCATCATGTCGGCAAAATCCTGCTCAAAGCCTCTCAGCGACTCACGGCATCTCTGCGTTTGTTGGTCATTCCAATCATGACGTAGGCCGCCTGGGCACACAATTCCGCGCAGCAAACGGCTTCCAGTCAACTCTTCATTCACGGCAAGGAGATACTCGCGCAACCGCATCGCGTGAGCATTGGCCACGCCGAATCCTACATCGTTTACGATGGCTCCGATGTCGCCAACGTGGTTGTAGAGCCGCTCCAGTTCAAGCAGAACTGTCCTCATGCGCTTTGCCCGCACGGGAATCTCGATGCCCGCCGCCCGCTCGATCGCCTGGCAAAACGCCGTGCCGTGAGAGAAGCTTGAATCGCCAGAAACGCTTTCGGCGAGATAAACGGCGCGATTCACCGGAAGTTGCTCAAATCTCTTTTCAATGCCTTTGTGGGTGTAGAACATGCGAAGTTGCAGATAGAGAATTGGCTCTCCGGCTACCGCAAAGTTGAAATGCCCCGGCTCAATGATGCCTGCGTGCACAGGCCCCACCGGAATCTGGAAGACGCCTTCGCCCAGCGTGGGCCTGTAGACATGCTGCTCGCCCTCGAACGGCGGCAGCACTGTATCGCTGGGGAAGTCCTTTCTCAGAGGATGAACATCGGGCCAATTATCGTGCAGTGCCACGCGTCGCGGATTTGGGTGCCCGTCCGCAACCAGGCCAAACCAGTCCTGGATCTCGCGTTCCTGCCAGTTGACGGCGGGGACCTCCGCGGCTACTGACGGAAAAGCAGGCATGTGCGACGGCACAACGGTGCGAACCACAAGAAAGCGTTCGTCGTCTGGATGATCGAAGACGTAGTAGATCAGAAAGTCTTCAGTCACTGCAGTCCTGTCCTCAGCAAAGACAGAGGCCAGGCGGCAGCCGTTCTCGATCAGACTGGCAACCATGCGACGAACATCGGAGAGCGCCGCATCCGCGCGGACCTCGGCTTCATTCGCCTCATGCCAGCGATCGAGTGCCACGCCGCAGAGGTCCCGAATCTGATCGAAGATGTGCACTGCCGACTGGGTCATTGCTGCACCGCCAGCACTCGCGCGGCTCCATCGATGAGTTGATAGAGCGGAGCAGGCATCAGGAATCCCATGCCAATCACGAGCATTGCAAGCCCGATAACCGGGTACGTCTTCCATCGGCTCATCACTTCCCGCGGTGCGCCGCTTGGAGGGCCGAGCACAAGTTGGGCCACATGATGGAAGAAGCCGCCAAAAATTATTACGAGGCAAATGATCAGCAGAACCGATACGCCAACGTGCTGCCCCGTGAAGCCCGCCCTGAGCACCATGAACTCGCTTTGGAACATGCTGAAGGGTGGCGTCCCGGTTACCGCGAGCGCACCCAGCAGAAACATGGGCGCCGAGATGGGAAGCACGTGAAGCAACCCGCGCGCGCCTTTCCGCAGGGAATCGTTTCCTGTGTGCTGTTGGATGTTACCAACCGACAGAAAGAGCAGCGGTTTGGTCACCGAGTGGTAGGTCATGTGCAGCAGCATGGCCAACGCGCCCAATGCGCCGCCGAAACCGAGTCCGAGGACCATGATGCCGCCGTTGTCGATGCTGGAGTAGGCCAGCAGACGCCGCGAACTGCGCTGAACCAGGATGAAAGGCACCGCAACCGCCACGGAGAGAAGCCCGAAAAGTATAAGCAGGTTGGACGCGAACGCAGTTCCAAGGCAGCGGACTGTGAGCACGTAAAAGCGGGCCAGGCCATAAATTGCGCAATTCAAAACCGCCGTCGCCATCAGGGCTGCCACCGGAACGGGCGCCTCGCAGTATGCGTCCGGCTTCCATGTATGCATGGGTGCAAGGCCGGCCTTGGTGCCGTAGCCCAGCAGGATCAGGATAAAGGCAAGGCGCATCACGGGTTTGTCGAAGTGCGAAGCCTGCTGCACAAGCACTGACCAGTTGAGCGCACTCACGCTGTCTCCGCCAAGAACAAGATGAGCCGAGTAGTATGTCAGCACGGTCCCGAACAGCGCCATCGACAATCCGACTCCGCCGATCATTGCGTATTTCCAGGCCGCTTCCAATGATGTTGGACGGCCGTAGAAGGTAACCAGAAAGATCGACGCCAGCGTGGTGCCCTCGATTGCAATCCACATCACGCCCAGATTGTTCGACACCACAACCAGGAACATGCAAAAGACAAACAGAGGCGTCAGGGAATAGTACATGCGCTGCTTGGCCAGCGCAGCCATGTCGTCATCGCTCGGCGCCAGGAACAGCAACGCCTGGTCGCGACGAAGATAGCCAACTGCGTAAGGCGCGCAGGCAAGATAAACAAACGCAGTGAGCAGCGCAACCAGGGCGCTTAGATGATCCGCGTACAGGAATCCGTTGATGCCTGAAACGGGCCCTTGCCGCAGAACTTCCGCGGCCAGCAACATAGCCGCGAACAATGATGCGGCGGCTGAAGCCACATGAATTCCCTCCATCCATTGCCGGGTCCGCATGGCGGTGCTCAAGCCGCACGCCACAAGTGGGATCAACAGCAGGATGATAATCGTCATGAGCGCTTCAGCCTTTCAACCGGCTGAGCCGGCTGACATCCATCGAATCGAAAGTCTCCCGAATGCGGTAGACAAGGATCGCAAGCACCATGGCCCCGACCAGAACATCAAAGAAAATGCCAATTTCCACAATCATCGGCATGCCATAGGTGAGTGAAATCGCGGCGAGGAATATGCCGTTCTCAAGCGACAATAGCGCCAATACTTGAGTCAGCGCTTTACGTCTGTTCACCATCATGAAGAAACCAATAAGGAAAAGGGCGATTGCAACCGCGAGCGTATTGTGCCCGAGGCTCGCCGGTCCCATCGGTTCGTCGGGCCGGTGAAAGGATTCAGCAACTACATAAGCAAGCAGTGTCAGAAGGCCGGCAACGATGACCGAGATGGGCGCATTTACCAGCGGTTCGATTTCCTGGAGGATGTCGATTCGCGTAACCAGGCGCTCAAACAATACCGGAAGCAGAATTACCTTGACCAGAAGCATAAGAACTGCGGCCGCGTAGATATGAGGTGCGTTGTTGTAGTACGCAATCGTGGTGGCAATGCAGGCCATCAGAAACGACTGCAAAGCGAAAGCCCGAATATTTGTAATGAGCCAGCGCTGCGTCACCATCATGATCTGCAGAACAAGCACCACCGCCGCCATAAGCGTGATCATCCGGTTCCCGAATTGCACATCCTGCCAGAAATGCATAGTGTGTTCTAACCTTGGAACAAAAATGTTGAAACCAGCGCCAGTGCGCCTAACACAAACCCGATCGCCAACAGTTCCGGCACGCGAAACAAGCGCATCTTGGCGTTCGTTACTTCTACCAACGCAACGATGATCGAGAGCAGCAGCAATTTGAAGAGGAACAGCCCGAGGCTGATAAGAACAGGAACCGGAGACCAATCCGGGCTCAAGCCGAACGGGAAGAAGACATTCACCAGGATGGTCATCAGCACCAACTGCTTGATTGCGGCTGCCCATTCGATCAAGGCCAGGTAGGGCCCGGAGTATTCGAGAATCATCGCCTCATGAATCATGGTGAGTTCAAGATGCGTTGCCGGGTTGTCCACCGGAATCCGCCCGGTTTCCGCAATGAGAACGATGAACAGCGCAGCAAACGCCAGCATCTGGGACGGAGCCAGAAAGCGCCAACTCTGGCTCAACCCCGCCTGCGCGACGATACTCAGGTTCGTTGAACCTGCTCCGATGGCAACGGTAAATACGGCGAGCATTAGCGCTGGCTCGGCAATGGCAGAGATTGTCATCTCACGGCTGCTGCCCAGGCCGCCGAACGAACTGCCCGTATCCAATCCGCCGAGCGCCAGAAAGAAGCGCCCCAAGGCAAGTAGATAGACAACGGCCAGTACGCCGCCAAACAGGCTCAATGGCGCTTGCGCGGTGACGGATGGAATCAGCAGGCTCGCCAGCAGCGTGGTGACAAAGAGAATGAAGGGCGTGGCCGTGAAGATCCACGACGCCGTTTCGGGAATGACCATTCCCTTTCGAAGCAGCTTGTAGAGGTCCCGATATGGCTGAAAAAGGCCAGGCCCACGCCGCGTCTGCACGCGCGCCTTGAATGTGCGGTTGAAACCGGTCACCAGCGGGGAGAGAAGCAGCACCAGAGCTAGATGAACGAGAATCGACAATGTATATTCGATCATTCGCGCACCCCGAAGATCAGCAGCAGAATAAGCGTTACGAAGATGTAGGCCAGGTAGGCGTGGATGCTGCCCGTCTGGATTTTGCGCATGCGCGCGGCAATTGCCAGAATGCCTACGCGCAGCGGTTCGTAGATGTGAGTCTCAAACGTAGGTTGGATCTCGGAAGCGAAACGTATCGCCTTGGGATAGTACGGCGATACGTCGAACTCAGCCTGGATCTCGCGGCGCGGCCGAAAGAGCGCTCCAAAGATCATGCGCAGAGGCTTGGAGAAGGCAGTTGCTGTGTACTCGTTTGCAGCAGTCAAACCCGGCAGTCCGCAATCCCATGTCGGACCGATCGTGCGCGGCGACTTGCGTCCCAACACAAACCACATCGCCAAAGGCACCCCGGCGAGGCCCAGCAGCGCAATCGCCAGCACCAGCGGTGAAACACTGCCGTTGTGCAATGACCCGGCGGTCAGCAGCAGGCCGTTGCCGGCAACCAATTGCCCGCTGATTTGCACTCCGAATGCGTTCTGCGTAATCGGAGCAAATACCGGAATGAACCAGGTCGCTCCAAGTCCAAGCGCAACACATGTGGCTGCGAGCCCAGCCATTCCAATCTGCATCGAAATCGGCGACTCGATTGCGCTTTCCGCATTCTCGCTTCGCGGCAAGGCAAGAAAAGTGATACCGAAGGCCTTCACGAAGCATGCCGCCGCTAGTGCCGCCGTCAGAGCCAGCAGCGCGCCGGCGATCGGAAATGCCATGCGGGTCAATGTTGGTGTTGCGCCAAAGCCCGCCAGGAGTCCTTGATACGTGAACCACTCGCTGACGAATCCGTTCAGAGGCGGAAGCCCTGAGATGGCAATTGCGCCTATAAGGAAGAACAGCGCGGTCCAGGGCATGCGACGAATAAGGCCGCCCATCTCTTCCATGTTCCGAGTTCCCGCGCCCTGCAGCACGCTGCCCGCGCCAAGAAACAGCAGGCACTTGAAAACCCCATGATTAAGCGTGTGAAAGAGACCAGCGACCAGGGCCAGCGCGGCTAGTTGCGGATGCCCGAAAGAACGAAACAGCATCGCCGATCCAAAACCCATCAAGATAATCCCGATGTTTTCGATGCTGTGGTATGCCAGCAGGCGCTTTAGATCGTGCTCCATGAGCGCGTACAGCACGCCCAGCAGCGCTGACACCACGCCCGCCACTAGCACCAACATCCCAGCCCAAACTGGCGTGTTGCCATAGAAGTCGAAAAAGACCCGCGCCATCCCGTAGATGCCTGTCTTAATTACAATCCCTGACATGAGCGCGGATACGTTGCTGGGTGCAACCGGATGCGCAGCAGGCAGCCAGATGTGAAGTGGAATGATGCCGGCCTTGACGCCAAATCCGAAAAAGAGCAACAGAAACGCCGCCGCCCCAACGCCCGGAGAAAGCTTCTCGCCACTGCCGTGCAAAGCTTGGAACTCCATGCTGCCCGCCGCAGTGGCTAGCAGTAGAAAGCCGACGAACATCAACCCTGTCCCCGCGCGGGACATGAGCATGTAAAGCATTCCGCCTTCCCGGGTCTCCTCCGACTCATGGTCTGTCACGACAAGGAAGTAGGATGTAACCACAACCAGTTCCCATGCGATGAGAAAGAAGACGACATTGGATGCCGTGAAGACGAGCGTCAAGGCCAGAAGCATCAGGTTGAAAAAACAGCAAAACAGACCCGGCCTGCGATGTGCCACCCCATGCTTCAGGTATCCAACGGAATAAACGGCTACGCACGCGCCCAGCAGGGAAAGGGTCAGATTAAAAAAGGCCGATAGCGGGTCCAGCCTGACGCCGTAATGGAGAAACGGAATTCCGGAAGGGAGTGACCAATTGAACTCCGCGCCGGTCGCCAAAGCTCCCACAGACGCAAAGAACTCAAGCGCGGCCCCAGTCAAACTCGCATAGCACAGCCAGCTAGCGACCCAGGCCGCGTGTGTCTTCCGAAGATATGCCGACAGCCCTGCCAACGCCGCAATTGCATAAACCAGCAGGCCCGCCGAATACAACTCACGAATCGGCCACATAAGGTTTCTAGGAGTTTCTCGAACTGTTGCAGATTTACTGCCGCAACGCTGGGGAGCCAGTTGCGGTGCTGAACACTCAACTGGTTACAAGTATATTCGATCTCCGTGGCCCAGGTATCGACCGCACGACTGCGAGCGTGGAATTCGAGGGAACAGAACGGCGCCTTAATTGCCAATTATTTGCGATTCTCCTGAATGATCGCTGCGAATCGAACACGCTGAATGGAACTGGATTGAAGACCTCTCCAGCTTTCCATGCGGAATGATCAGGTCAGCCCTGGCGCCAACCACGCGACGCCAAACCGGCCTGCGTGCACATCAAACGCCGACCTTCACGGAGGCAGACTCCTTTGCCATGGCTTCGAGAACGGCATCGCTGGCGGGCAGTTCATTCAGCAGCAACTCGGCCGACCGGACAAGGGGGCTGGCGTGAAACCATTGCTGCACGATATTTCCGTGGAGAAGATTCAGGATGGCAAGCAATGACATGCCCTGGTGATGGGCCATCCACTCGCGCACAATGACCGGCTTCTCAGGTGACTGAGCGTAGTCGGCAGCTTCGTAGAAACCGTAAGCGCCCACCCACCCTGCTTCTGCCATGCGGCGAAGGTTACGGATGGCCTCGAGCGAATCGACGCTTAGAGCGAGAAAACTGGAGTAGGGCGAAACCGTCGGCCCTGCGCCAGCGTCGAATTTGAGCGCGGCTTGGGGAATGCCGAAAGCATGGTATTGGTAATGGCCCGACTCATCTTTGCACGAGAAGCCTGATTCCGAGATGCCCCAGGGGATTTTGAGAGAACGAGCAAATGCGCGTTGTACCTGGACGCAAGCGCTCTGAGTGCGTGCGATAAGAGTATCGGGATAGCTGCGCATCCAAAGCGCAGGCATTAAGTATTCAAACATGGTGCCGGTCCATGAAAGAAGGAGAAACTGGCCAAACGCGCGTGTATGAACCCGGCCGAGTCTGAGCCAACTCTCTTGAGGCAAGTCACCACGTGCCACAGCAAGGAAAGCAGCGATGCGAGCCTCTGAAGCAAGCAGATCGTAGCAAGCCGAATGCAGTCTTTGTTCTGTCACGTCATATCCGACAGAGAGCATGCTGCGCCCGCGGTCCACAAGAAAACTGAAATCTGTTCCTTCGGCCAGAACCTCGACCTGGCGTGCTTGGTTGCGAAGATCCGCGGCAAGGGCGGTCAGATTTCGAATGGCGTACGGAAGGGAACTATGAAATTGCTCACCAAGAACGTGCGGATCGTCGGCATTCCTTGCGGAGATCAAACGCTCGTCCAGTATTTCACAAAAGGCAATTGCCCCATCGATCGATAACGCATCCACATCCAGGTCGAAATCCGGGTTCACCAACCTGACGAGCGATTTGTATTCTGGCAACAGCCAGGGAGTGTAGTCGTGAATCAAGCTCTGGATAGAAGCGATGCGGCTCCTTGTCTCAGCAAGCCACCAAAGGTTCTCTGAGCCACCCGTGTTTGCAGCCACAGCTTCGCAGAGTGCTGCATCCGCGACGGGAAGCCAGGATATCCAATCCTGTACAGTGGCAGCGGGACCGGGAGGTGAGAGCCGGGGCAGGTGTGCCTGAGGCTCACCTGGCAACTCAAGCAGCTTCCAATGCGTACGCACGCCGGCAAACAGCCGAGGCGTGACGAGGGGTTGTTGGCCAAGTGAGAGTGCCCCGGCGCGCACCGTGTGGAGCGAAGCTACAAAGTTCCCGCTATCCACGGAGGAAACAGCAAGTGGCGTCATCGGTTCCAGCGATTCGGTGTTGTACCAGTTGTAGAGATGGCCACGGTGCTTCTCGAGTCTTGCAATGGTTGCCAAGGTTTGGAAGGTGAGCTCGGTATATTCCGGGACGGTCAGAAATCCCAACTCGCATGCGGCTTGTCGGGCATTGAGTAACAGTCCGAGATTTGTCGGAGAGACGCGCGCAGCTTCAAAGAGTTCTTGCTCCTCGACATTGTCGGGGATAAGGTAGTTGTGGCGCTCGCTTCCGAACTCGTAAAAGTAGCGCCACGTGCGGAGAGCGTGCACACGCAGAAAATCTTCTTCGGCAGGACCGAGGCGGTGGCGCTGTTCGCGCAGAGGCCTGTTGAGCCATGCTGTAGCGGCGAAGGCGAGAGCCCAAAGCAAGAGTGTGGGCGCAGCAATGAAGATGGCGTCCCGCCTCAGCGCAACGGTGTATACCAGGATTGCCAATCCCAATGTCATAAGAGGGATGAAGGCGAGATAAGTATCGGCCAGCCTTCGGCTAGGGGCATACGATTCACTCTGTGCCGCAGTTTCCCATTCAAGAAGGCGTTTGCCGGTCACGAAGCGCCTGACAAGAGATCGAACGATGGCATCGAGCGAAAGCAACATCTGGTAGGGAAGAAAAATGAGATCGAGGAGCGCAATGATGAGCGCTTTTCCAAATCCGGAGAAAGCCTCGCTTACACCGCCTATGCAAGCTGTGGCAAATGCGCCAAAAAGGCCAACGCCGAGCACGATGAATGCCGGCATGGCCAGTAACAGAATCAGTATTGTTGTCCAGTAAAACGGCCCGCCCGGCAGGCCGAGCCACCCGGCAACGAACAGTATGCAGGTGAATGGCTCAACAAGGGAGCGGCGCAGGTTATCGAATATCTTCCACCTGGAGATCACTGAGATTGGGTTGGTTACCCAGGTTCCAGACTCCTCTGGAACGCGCGAGAACATCCATTGCGCAATTTGCCAGTCGCCGCGCACCCAGCGATGTTTGCGGCGAACATAGGCGCTGTAATGCGAGGGGTAATCGTCGATCAGTTCAATATCGGCGGCCAAGCCGGCTCTGGTGTAGGCACCCTCAATCAAGTCGTGACTGAGCAGGGCGTTGCGCGGAAAGCGGCGGTCGAGAATCGCATTGAACACGGCGATTTCATAAATGCCTTTGCCAGTGAAGCTACCCTCGCCAAACAGGTCCTGGTAGGCATCGGAAACAGCACGTGTGTAGATGTCGAACCCGCTTTGGCCAGAGTAGATGGCCGCCATGCGCGATCGAGAGGCAGAGTGAACTGTGACGCCGATGCGCGGCTGCAGGATGCCGTAACCTGCAGTGACAATGCGTGTCTTCGGGTCGATAATTGCCTGGTTCAGCGGATGAGCAATAGCCCCGACCAGCTGTGCGGCGGTGCCGCGAGGCAGTTGCGTGTCGGAGTCCAGGGTGAGAATATAGCGGATCGATCCGAGCGTTTCGAAAGGACCCGCCTTTATCGGGAATGCGTCGTACTCACCCGCTAGGAGTTTGTTCAGATCGAGCAGCTTTCCTCGTTTTCTCTCCCAGCCCATCCACACACCTTGCCGCGTGTTGAAAATGCGATGTCGATGAAGGAGATGAAAGGTGCCACTTTGCGGCGAGGCATGCCTGGCGTTGAGTTCGTTGATCAATTGAACGGCAAGCTCGACAAGGGGATCTGTGTCGTTCTCGTGCGGCTTGCTCAGAGAATCGGGCAAGTCGGTGAGCAATACAAACGGCATTCCCAACTCGCGATTGGCAAGAAATCGGACTTCGAGATCGCTAACCAGCTCGCGCACCTGCTTTTCGTTCAACAGCAGCGCAGGCACGGCAATCATGGTTGCGAATTCTGCAGGAATGCCCTTGCTGAAGTCCAGCTTGGGCAGCGGCTGCGGGCCAAAGAAAGTTGTGACTGCGCCGTTGACCAATTCAACCGCGTCCTGCATGGCAGGCAATAACAGCAGTGCCGCCGCAGTCGCCAAGGAAGTAACCGGGTATATGGATAGAAGCGGAAAGAGCACCGCGGCGATCAACAGAACGGTGATGATCTCGATGCTGACGATATAGAAATCAGCGGCCATGGCACGAATGGACGTGCGCACGCGCTCCGTGAGCGGAGGGTGGAATCCCGTCCTCGCTGCAAGTTGGCCAAGCCCCTTGTCGATCAGGTAGTAACCAACATGGGTGCGGCGGCGGTAAATGCGCGGCTCATCCGAAGGTATGGCAACAGCCTCACGGGCCAGCTCAAGCGCGGTTAACGCAACCATTGACTCTGTGTGATCTGAATGCCGGGCTATGAAAGCGATGCGCCTGCGATACAATTCGCGGCTCTCAAAGTCCATATAGCCATAGGCTGCTGCAGGGTCCAGGCGGAGCGTGGCGTCGAAGGTAATGAGCGGCTCGATGATCGATACCCAGTCGGAATGGCCGATGTCTTGAAGGCTCTTGATGAAGGCTGAAATAGGTAACTGCCGAACGGACCCGGATTGGCTCAGCAAGGCGGCTGCTTCCGCTAGCAGCAATTCAAGGAGAACGAATTTGAGAAAGCCCGCCACGCTCCAGAGTTCTTCAACGGTAAGTGGCTCCTGAATCTGCAGTTCGCTGATGAACGTTGAAAACGGCTGTGCTGCAAATTTCCCCTCAACAGCCCGCAGATACGCCTCAGCAACCGCAGCGGGACGGGGTTCAACTCGATTTGAATCGAGGACGACCTGAGGCAGCTGGGCCACAATCCGCAGGCTTTCGGATAAGGGGGCAATGACTGATCGAAGAAGCCGAAAGTTTTCCCTCAACAAGCGAAATTCAGAAGGCTCCGAATCTCGGCCAGACTCCGCTTTCGTCGCAACTGCTAGCGGCCTGGAAGAAAGGTTAGCTTCCAGGCGTTCGAGGGCGCTGCGGACCGCTTTCAGGCGCGCAGGGAAAGAGCCCTTGGTAGTGGGTCTGTGAATTACATTCCACGACGCCGCACTGCGTGCTGCCTGGCTAAGCGGTTCGGGCGGGCGGTTGTCTGTTGGTCTCTGGGGGGTCGGAATCGTGGCAATATTATTCATCGGGTCTCATCGGTAACTTGCAGCTTGCATCTCAAACATCGAGGCGTAGCGCGCGCCGAGCGCCACGAGTTCGGTGTGGCTGCCTTCTTCTACCAGGCGGCCGGCTTCAAGCACAACGATTCGATCTGCCATGCGGACGGTGGAAAAGCGATGGGAAATGAGGAGCGCCATTTTGCCGTACGTCAGTTCGGCAAAGCGTTCGAAGACTTCAAATTCACTGCGGGCATCAAGGGCAGCAGTGGGCTCGTCAAGTATGAGCAACTGTGCATCGCGAAGATAAGCGCGCGCCAAAGCCAGCTTCTGCCATTCTCCCCCTGACAAATCTACTCCGCCTTCGAAACGGCGGCCAAGCATCTGTTCGTAACCACTCGCCAGTTTGGCAATTACTCCGGCAGCCAGGCTTTTCTTTGCGGCATATTCAATCTCTTCCTGCGTGTGCGGAATCTCGATGCGACCGACGGTTATGTTTTCACGCGCGGTCATCTCATAACGCATGAAGTCCTGAAAGATGACGCCGATCTCCGAGTGCAGGGAAGTCAGGTCATACTCGCGCAGGTCGATGCCGTCCAGAAGAATCTGGCCCTCTGTTGGGTCATACAGTCGCGTGATGAGTTTGACCATTGTGGTCTTTCCCTGCCCATTCTCGCCAATCAATGCAACACGTTCACCGGGGCAAAGTGTGAAATTGAAATTGCTGAGAATCCGCCGGCTGGTGCCGGGATAAGCGAAAGAGACATTCTTGAATGCGAATCCGCGCATGATCGGGTTCGGCGCGGCAAGGCCGCCAACCTTCGACTCGACCCGCGGTTTCATCTCAAAGAACGCAATCAGATCTGTAAGAAACAGCGCCTGGTCGGCCACACCGGATGCAGTCGAAAAGGCCTGCTGGATGCTCGCCATCGATTGCATGATTGCCGTAGTGATCAGAGTGAGATCGCCAACGCTGTAGCGACCTTGAATCGTGCGGTAAATGCTGTACCCATAGGCTCCGTAGTACCCGAGTTGCCCCAGGATCGCCAGCAGTCCCCCCCAAAATAGACGGCGGCGGTTTAGAGCAACATTCTCTTCGTAGATTCTTTGAGAAAGTTCGGTAAATCGATTGGTCAGGTAGTTGCTCAGGTTGAAGAGCTTTAGTTCTTTGGCAGCCTCTTTGCTTCCGCCTACCTGACGCAAGTAATCCATCTGTCGGCGCCATGGGGTCTGGTGGAAGTTCTTGGCGAAAGTGAGAAATGCAAAGTGGCTCTCGCCCAGAAACGCTGGAATGATGCCTGCAACAAGCAACAACAATAGAAAAGGCGAGTACCGGATGAGCACCGCCGAAAACGCAATTGCGGTAACAGTCTGTTGAATGAGCCTGCCCATCTGTTGAATCATTGCCAACCGGTCTGTGGCCTGTACGCGGGCGCGTTCCAGTCGGTCGTAGAAGACAGGATCCTCGTAGGCGGTCACGTCGAGGGACGCAGCCTTCCGCATTACCTCTACGCTCACGTGATGGGTGTAACGGTCCGCGAGCAGGCTATCGAAGTAGTCCACTGCACGTGAGAGCAGGCCGGTGAGCACCGCAAGCGCCATCTCCGCGGCAACCAGCCACCAAAAGTGCTGAGGCAGCGGCCGATGCTGGCGGATGTTGTTGACTCCATCGATGATGAAGCGGCCGATAATGCCGATTCCGACAGGCAGGAAGGCAACCACGATGCGGAGAGTGATGTTCCAGAAGACAACCCTGGGGCCGGACTCCCATACAAAATGCAGAACAGCAGGCACGTTCTTGAGCGCGCGAACGCGGTCGCCCCAGGCGTTGCCGGACGCTTGCGCGCCGTCGGCATGTGGCTCACTGGATTCGCCCGTGGGTTTCAGGTAGCTCATGGTTGGGGACATGCTCCTCTCGGCATTCCTCATGAAATTGTGGATTCAGAAGTGTGGCAGAACCGTGACGTGCAATTCAAAGGTCCCGCCGTCCTGATGAACTCTTCTATCGGTGCGCTGGAAGTTGGGCCTAACCCTCCACTTTCTCAATTTGTTTATCTGTAATCTGGTCAGAATTGACCGTGCCGCACATCTCACCGCTTTATGGAAACGTCGCGGTTGTAAGCCTTGAAGCCTGCGATCTCCATTCCCCGCTGTGCCTCGGGATTCTTCATGAAGGTTTCCCAAACAAAGCCCGTTCGGGCGTTTTCTGCCATAAGCATGGTGATTCCCGTGTCGATGCCGATCACGTCTGTGTCATACCACTCCTCTAATGGGTTGAAAGCATCAACAAAGCCATAGCGGCTCCATGCTTTCGGATAATGGTCATGAATCGTCCTCAATACACGCATCGTGGCGTCCGGAAGAAACGGCAATGAACCGCCCGTGGCCGCTGGAACGATCGTTCCATCGATAGGGCCCATCGCCGGAGGGCCGCCCCAGATCACATAGCCCCGGATTGAGTCTGAGGCGGTGATGCCCCAGAGCGCGTTGCTGTAATCGGAAAATCGCTCGTTCAGTTCCAGGCAGAACCGGCGATGTACGTCGGTGGCGATCACCGAGTTCTCGAAGTAGTCCGCGTAGCGATCTTTCTTGTTCCGGAAATCAAACCATGCCTGGGAATACTGATGCACAAACAGCGGAGCAAAAGAGCCCACGTAGCGCAGCCCGTCATACTCGAAGATTGTCCGTTTCCAGGCAGACCAGGCCTCAATGTCGAGCGGGTGCGATGAGGATCCCAACCCCAATAAATACATCATCATCAATTCGCTGTAGAAATCCCACTTGGAAGGCAGAAAGCCGAACTCCGGCGTCCAGCCCTGGGGCAGCAGACTTGTGTCCTCTGACAGCCAGGTCCAGTCCACACGGTCAAAGATGGCATGCGCAAGTTGGGTGATGGTTTGATCCTGAAAATGCTGGCTGCAAGTCAAAACGCCGCAAAGCAAGATCGCGGTATCAACAGAAGAAACCTCTGAATCCCAAATTCTCTCCCCGGAATTGATATTGGCGAAGTGATAGTAGAACCCGCGATGCGTTGGCAACTTGTGCCAAAGAAACGAAAGGGAAGCGATTACCCGCAAGCGAGCTTCAGAACGGCTCACAAAGCCCCGCTTGTCTCCGATGCAGATTGCGGTTAAGCCAAAGCCGGTGGACGCAACGCTGGAAACGATGCTGGTTTCCTTGCTGCGAACATTGCAACGGTCCCGAACCAATCCGGTTTGCGGGTTGGCCTGTTCCCAGAAGAATAGGAAGTTATTGTGCTCCAATTCATTCAGGAATTGATCGTCCTGGGGCGACAGATAGGTCGGCGCAGGAGGAGCTGCGGGGTAAGCGTGCGGCGGCGTCTTCTCAGATTGAGCCAGAACCCCGCCATAACAGGGCACGGCTTTCACAAGCGGCAGACACGTTGAGATGCATGCCATTTGGCGCAGCAGTTTGCGGCGTGTACACACTTCGCGCATAGCCTCATCCACTCAGCTGATCTGCCGCTGTATTCTTTTGCACACTCAAAGGTTTCCATTGCCATTCTGCTCGGATGGCCTTTCAGACTGTACCCGCTTTTGCGGCAGAATCGCGCCGGAATGCCAATCACTTGGATGCGAAATGAACCGCAGAGGAACGGCCGCCGGGCGGTAAAGCGAGCCAAAGACGCGTCAATCGGATTTGCTGGAAAATGACCCTCCAGTGGAATTAGAGTGAAGAAGTGAAACGGAGAAGGGTGGTTATCTGGTCTGTCGTCGCAATCGTTGCAGGTGCAATGGCGATTACGGTCGCGCTTCGCATCCACCGCTGGAGCAAAGGAGCGACCAGGATCAAGGGCGCTGTGATACTTCGTGCCGACGATAGCCGCAAGGAATTGCCGATCGCCGACGTTACGGTAACTGCATCGGACGGCGCAACCAGCGCAACGACACAATCCAATGATTCCGGGTACTTCAACCTTCCGTTCCAAGGCGGTGTCTGGCCCGGGCAGGCCCTGACTTTGAGCTTTCGACACCCTGACTACCAACCCCTCGATATTAAGCTGCAATCCAGTTTTAGAGTCTCGGCCAAACATCTGTATATCGCCAGGATGGAACCCAGGCGTGAACAGCTCGCCGCTGATTCTGACAAGACCTCGGTCGAAGTGTCCAACATCAGGGTGCGATACACGGTTAACTCACCGACTGAGGTGAATATTGGCAGCGTGGTCAAAACTTTTCAGGTTATGAACATTGGGAACACCCCTTGTGTCCGCGGATCTCCCTGCTCACCGGATGGAGTCTGGAAAGCCTCTACGAGCTCCGCATCCTTTGACGCTGGCGCAGGCAATGAGTTCAGGAACGTGAGAGCCTCCTGTATTGCGGGACCGTGCCCTTTTACGCGGATTGATTCTGGCGGCTTCGTGAATGGAGGACGGACTATCAGCGTTTCTGCTTCTGCTTGGTCAGATACCGCTACGTTCCTTCTTGAAGCCGAGGTCTTTCATACTGCAATCAGTTCAAATGTGCGTGAGTCTTACCCGGTTCTCTTCGGGCGTGCGCTCAATTTCACTTTGCCGGCAACCGAGGAGGGGGTAAGCCTGGAGGCCGATGTTAATGGGACCCACATGGTTTTCCCACTCGGACCAGAACTCTACTTGAGTTGGGCTACCTGCACGGCCCGCTCTGACAGCGGGGAAGGGAAGACCACCGTATACCGTTGCGAACTCAAGCCGGGATTCAGATTCTGAGGTCCTTACATAATCCCTCGCATCACGCTCAGAGGTGAAGAGCGTTGGGTCCTACCTACAGGCAATAGCCTGACAAGAGGATCGCAAGCGAGGACAACGGTTCTGCAATTCGATGGCCCCGAAACCGAAGCCCGAAGATTCCTGGCAATGACGCGGTATGCACCATGTCCACGGAGCATCAAATTCAAAGAACTCGCTCCACGGCGGTTCAAGGCAACGTTGCAGCAACTCTATGACTGGGGTTGCCAATTTTACCTCCATCACTCCTCGGGGGAGACAATGAGGACCTCGATATTCGGGCTGATACTTCTTTTGCCGCTTCCAGCAATGGGCCAGCGTGTGGTCAAGCAATCGTTCTTCGGAATGCATGTGAAGGATCCCGGCCTGGTTTCAAGAATGCCTGTAAAGTTCGGGACTATCGGTCCCATGGCCGGCAGTGCCTGGAAATGGCTGGAGCCGAAGCCGGGTGAGTGGAACTGGAGTGGCTATGACGCCTGGGTAAAGGCAGCGAATGGTCAAGGCTACGACATCATCTACAGCTTTGTCAGGACACCGCCATGGGCGGCTTCCGCGCAGAACCTGCCGCCGTCTGACCTCTATTCCTCGACTGCGTGTAACGGACCAGGCGGTGGCAGCGGAGATTGCATGTTCAGGAACTTCGTCTACGCTCTGGTAAGCCGATACAAGGGGAGGATCAAATACTACCAATTGTGGAACGAGCCCAACGCCAACGGGTTCTGGAATGGCCCGGTAGAGGACCTGGTTCGCATGGCGCGTGACGCCTATACGATCATTCACGAAGTTGATCCAGGCGCGCGGGTACTTACCCCGGCCCCCGGCGCCGGTGGCTATCCCACAATGCATCATCAATGGTTGGCCGCGTACCTGCGCGCAGGCGGCGCCCAGTGGGCCGATATCGGCAGTTGGCACGGCTACCTTCAGGCGACGACGTACACCGCACCGTGGCCGGAGCGTGCAGATTCGCCAAGTCCCGGTTGCTCCGTGGGAACGTGGCGCTGCCCTGGTTCCGTGCTCGATACCTACAAGCAAGTTCGCGCGGTGATGGACGCAAACGGCATGGCTGGCAAAGAGCTCTGGGACACGGAAGGAGGTTGGGGCGTTAACGACGACAAGCACAGCGACCTGCCGGACCCCAGTGACCAGGCTGCATGGCTGGCGCGCTGGTTCATTGTGCAGGCCGGTGCTGGCGTCGACCGTGCGGTCTGGTACATGTTCGATGGCGCCAATGGCGGCTGGGGCACCTTATGGGATGACGGCGCCGGAATGCGGCCCGCCGCAGTCGCATACCAGCAAGTGCATGACTGGCTGATCGATGCAACGATCAAACCGTGCATCAAGCAGAAGAGCGTCTGGTCCTGCGAATTAACGCGTCCGAACGGTTTCGTGGCGCGAGTCGTCTGGAGCGATGGAGGAGATGCATCGTATTCCGTTGCTCCCCAATTCAATACTGTCCGTGATCTAGGCGGCAAAACCTACCCTGTGAGCAATGGCGCGGTAACAATCACCAAGGCTCCGCTCCTTTTGGAAAGCGGCTTTGGTCGATGAGGCAAAGCAGTCCGTAACGCAGTTCGAGCAGCATGCATCCAATTGAAGGAGGTAAATGGCTGCCGTTCAAAGTGCGTGCAGACCCCAAATCATCACCTTGCCAAACATTCTTGGAGTAAACGTGGAAGTCAGCAGCTACGATCAGGTTGTGCAAGAGTGCACGGCCTGGGCTGCGGCGGGCGAATCCCGCGCAGTATTCTTTGCCAACGTGCACATGTTAATGGAAGCGCATGACTCCGCGACATTCAAGGCCACACTTATGACTGCGGACAAAGTGAACCCAGATGGAATGCCCTTGGTTTGGGCGCTTCGCGCGTTCGGACACAGAGATGCCTGTCGCGTGTACGGACCCGACGCAACTGAGGTGTTGCTTCCTGCCGCGCAGAAATCCGGAATTCCGGTAGGATTCTACGGTGGAGGTGAAGCGACCCTGGCACAACTGGTCAGCAAAACGGAAAAGCGTTATCCCGGTATACAGATCGTCTTCGCGATGTCTCCTCCTTTCCGGCCTCTCAGCGACGCCGAGGATATGAGCATCGTTCAACAGATTTCCGATTCTGGCGCTCGCTTCCTGTTTGTCGGCCTCGGATGCCCGAAGCAGGAAGAGTGGATCATCGATCACCGTGGCAGGATTCCCGCCGTCATGCTCGGCGTCGGGGCTGCGTTTGATTTCCTTGCTGGTTCCAAGCCACAGGCGCCGCGCTGGATGATGCGAAGCGGGCTGGAATGGGTCTTCCGTCTCGCCTGCGAGCCGCGAAGGCTTTGGGCCCGATATCTAAAACACAATCCGAGATTCGGAGCTTTGTTTCTCTGGCAATGGATGACACGAGCCACGCCTGGCGCCAGGTAACGCCGTTCAGGCCAAACATGAGCAGGGAACTGAGTGCTGGATACTTAGAAGCGGTACTTTGGTCCCAATTGGCTATCGTCCCGAATGTTCGCGGTTTGCGGAATCCGCACCCACGCTAGAACAAGGTAAAGCAGATTTCCGATCTGGCCTGCCACCGCTGCAATCACAATTCCCAAGGCGCTAAAATCGCGAACCATCGGATAGACCAACAAAAGACTGATCGCCGCCGCCACAATCGACGAGATGAGGATGGGCGTGGTCCTTTTAACCGTGCGAAACAGAAATGTGTATTGCCGAACCGGCCACGCAAGAAGGAAATACAGCATCTGCAAATTCAAAACACCCGCATATGTCTGCAACTGGCGACCGTAAAAAAAGACCAGAAACCTGTCGGACACAAGAGAGACCGCTGAAAACGCTACGAGCAGAACGACGAAACCAGCAAGTCCGAACCGGAACAGGAAGGCCTCAGCTCTGCGGATTCCGCCTCGCCGCATCTCTTCGGCGGCGCGGATAGGCACAATGTTTTCCAAGGCCTGATAGACGATATTCACCGGACCGACCACATTCTGTGTCGCACGCACTCCGCCTGCTGCCTGCGCGCCCGCAACACTTGCCCCCACAAGCATGGCACCCTGATAAACCAGCCACTGCAATTGGTTTGAGATTCCCAGGTCGATCGAGATGCGTCGCGATTGCCGAAACGCATCCCGCGTCTCGGCGAAGTTGCTTCCCAGACGCTCCAAAACAGCGCCCGCGGCAAAGGCGACACCGGAAGTAAGTGCGATCGTCCAGAATGCCGACTCAATCGTCAGCCATTGCATCCACATGAGCAGGCCAAGTAGGGCCACTTGGCCGAGATAGCTGACAGCGTCATCCCATACCGAGGCCGCTGCCTTGCCCACAGTGAAGTAGTAGCGGCGCAGCCAGTCTTGCGCCACATAGAGCACAACTGAGACGCAGAATGCTGGAATGATTCTTGCAAGTGCGGCGTCGCCTTCCAGAGCGGCGTATGTTACCCCCGCTGCGACAGTGGCAACAATTGTAATGACGCAGAAACTTAGCAGCAGCCCGAACATTCCCCGAACAAAGCGGAGTCTCTCGGTCTCGGTCGAGCAAAGCGAGCCCAGGGTAATCATGGGCGAGGAAATGAAGCTCAACTGCACGCTGTTCGCAAGCAGCAGGAATGCATACGCGACAGTAAACAGACCGAACCGTTGGAGTCCCAGTCCGCGCACCAAAATAATTCCGGTCAGGAAGTTCGATCCGCTTACTATGACCTGGTCGAGAACGGTCAAATTGCGCCTGCTTCTGCCGAATTGGAGCATGCGCATAGTGCTACTCACCACTTCACAATTGTCGTTGGAACTTGCGACCCAGGGCCTCCCATGTGGGGACCATCAAGGGCTCTGAGACCCGGCGAATTGATGTCGAACCCATCTCTGATTCCTGGGAGGATAGTCATTGATTGCCCATTTCACTATCCGGCAGCTTGATCCCCCGGTATCATCGACAGCCCAGACCACCGAACTGGAGCGAGTCGGATTCTCGCGCTTAATTGTGCGCGCTCCCTTACCAGGTCGAGGTTAGTGAGGATGCACAAGAATAGAGCCACTTCGTATCCCATCCATCCCAGCACTCCGGTCGACATGGTGGTGGTTAACCATACATGGATGATGAGAACATATGTTCCTGCAAACTCAGGATTGGAGTTCCATGCGCCCAGGGCACGCCATGTGGTCAAGAGCAACATGTACACGCCGATCGCGAAGCCAATCAGGCCAAGACCGGTGAGTGTCTCAAGAAAGCCGTTGTGCAACGAACTCATTACGGAAATGTAGATGTTACTTATATGAGAAACCACTACCTTGCCGCCGACACCTCCACCGACACCCAGCACGGGATGCTCTTGAAATAGCCGAAGCGCTGCAGTCCACACAACGGTTCGCCCGCTCAAGGTTTCCATATTGCCGGAGTGGGCAGTTTGGCCTTCAAGGAAAGCATGAATTTCACTCCAGAACAAAGTGAAGCCCACCACAACGGCACTTACGGCAAGGGTACCGAAAAGTTTCGATCGCTTGAAGATCACCAAAAGCATCGAGAGGAGAAGGATTCCCAGGGAAGTTCGGCTGGCTGAAGTGCTGAAGAGTGCCATTGCAAACACCAACTGCCCAAATGCTGCCTTTCCGCGTAACCGGTGTCCCTGCCATTCAGCAAAGATAAGCAAAAGCAAAGCACTCGCGACATAACCGAGCCCGTTGCCCGAAAGAAATGGAGCCTGCGCCGTTGTGCTGCCGATAAGTCCTGGCCGGGGCTGAACAAAGGTCGAAATTCGCAGGACAAAACCGAGGACGGTGATGGTAGCGATTGTCGACATCGTCAGCAGAACGATCTGGCGAAGCGCTTCCACTCGCAGAATGGGATGCTCGTCCCGGCTCGCTTCAAGAAAGACCAGGCCCGCCAGCAGAAGTTCGGTACTCTTGCCTATCGTCTGGATGCGTCCCTGCGACCACAATGAAGAGGCAAAATACCAGCAGGCGAACGCGGCATACGCAAACCGAAGATCGGTAATGCGTATGCTCGCGATCCGAGGCCGCGACAGCAGCACGAGCAATGCCAGCAGGGCCGCGGGGGTCCGTACCAAAAGAAGTGCCGACAAGCTGCTGTGTCCTGCGACTCCGCCTCCCGATACATCGGCAGTTTGAAGCATCGCGCCAAGGACCAGGAAAAAAAGCGCAACTCCGGGCAATCCAGAAACGCGGAATGCCAGGCGCCACGATTTGATGTCCCATGGATAAATAGTGAATTGCATTTGCGGCCCCTGAGTTGCCGGAGGGTTCATTTCACAACGTAAATGGATGCTGCTGCCGTCTCGCCGATCAACGATGAACTTGTGTTGAATATCGCCTTGATCTTGTTCACCGGGACGTAGACAATATCTCCCGCCGCCAGAGTCATGGGGGCCTCTTTGCCGTCCATGATCCTGTTGTATGGAACGGGCACTTCATGAAGCAGCCCGTCTGGTCCGTGTTTGACGACTCTCAATGCGCTGGTCTTTGCCTGCATAGCCAGGCCTTGAGCCATCGATATTGCCTGTGCGACATTGAGTTCGCCGTCTTCCTGCATTGCATAGCCACCGGGGCGGTTCACAGCGCCCAGAACGTAAACGATTCCTGTGCGCTTCACGATCACTGTATCCCCGGGATCTACCAGGACATCACGGATGCTATCTCCGCTGCTGCCTCTGGAGTACTGATATATGCTGATTGGTTTCGCTGCCGAGTCAGCATGCTTTACATCCACTTCATTACCTGCCAGCGGCGTCTCGCCACCCGCCAGCCCGATGACATCGAGCAGTCGATGCGGAGTAAGGATCTCGACTCTTCCGGGGTTCTGCACTTCTCCCAGAACCGTTGCGCCGGTAGCCGCAAACTGTTCAACGTCGATGGTGACTTGCGGATTCTTGAGAATTCCCTTGTCTCTGAACTCCTTTTGAATCCTGTCTTGTGCCTGCGCTATGGTTGAGCCTGCCACACGCAGTGTCCCAAGGAAGGGAATACTGATGCCACCGTCGTCATCGACCCGAATGTTCCCGGAGAAATCGGGCTGGTCGTAAACCTGTACCCTCAGCAGAAATCCGGGAGCGAGCTTCAGGTTAGCAAAGTCTTCCGGCACGGTGATCATTGGAGTCTGAGCAACGGTCCCCGGCATTGTGCGGTTCTCGTTCCCGGCACCGATTACCGGCGCGTAGGTTGTATTGGACTGTGAGAGTGCCGCTGGCAGTTGCCTCACGAAAAGAAGGACCATCGCTATTCCTGCGACGGCAGCGCTCGCGGTCTTCCGGTGAGCCTGGACTTCAAGATTATGCATTGAGATACTCCCCCTTTCCATTGTGGCCATATGCCTCGATGTAGTCGACAGAATTGGTATCCACCCCATTCAAAACCAGGCCGACGGCTCGCGACCCGCTGAACTCGAGTATCGATGAGAGGCTCGCGAGGACAGTGCGTCTGGTTTTTCTTGCACGGATCACCACCAGAGTTGCGCCAAACTTCTCAGAAAGCACACGGGCCTCGGTGACCAGAAGAATTGGCGGACTGTCGGCGATGATAAGGTCGTAGCTTTGAGTAAGGGATGCTATCAATTCATCGAACTTCCTGGAATCCAAAAGTTCGCCAGGCGAGTCTGTGTCCGATCCGGCCGGAAGCAAAAACAGCGATCGCACGGTGTTATGTTGGTGTATCGTTCCGTCCAGGTTCATCGCCCCGGTCAGAACATCGCTGAGACCCGGTTTGCTAAAACAGCCAAACAGGTCATGCAAATGCGGTTTGCGCATATTCGCATCCAGAAGCAACACCCGCTTGCCCGCCAGGGCAAACGCTATCGCGATGTTGTATGCGACGGTGGATGCACCCTCCCCAAAAAGCGGGCTGGTTACGAGCATTGTGCGGAGGTGCCCCCCACGTGAGGCCGCCATGATTGCCGTGCGTAACCCGCGGAATGACTCCGAGGCTGAGGACTTGGGGGCATTTACCAGCGGGCTTGACTCTGAAGTTGTGGTCAAGAGTTCAGGTTTCTTTGACAGAGAGCCAACTTCACGTGAAGAAGGTATGTTGCCCAGCATAGGCAGGCCTCCCCGCTGAAGTGGCAGCGCCACACTCACCGTATCGTCAAGATGCTCGCGCACAAACGCCGATGAAACTCCGGCGAAAAGCCCTGCAAGCATTCCGATCGCAATGAAAAGGGGAGGGTTTGGGCGCTTGGGGTTGGCCGGTGGACGGGCTGGGTCTGCCACGCTGATATTCGTGGCGCGCAGAGCAGCCTGTATGTTTACCTGCTTCAGCCTGGCATAGAGTGAGTCATACAATTGCCGGCTGCGGCTAGCCTGTTGCGTCAGCGATTGCAAGCTTACGGCGCTGGCATTTAGCGCGCCCGCCTTCTGCTGCTGACGGGTAAAGGCCTGTTGGATTCCGGCCTCCTTTTGGCTTGCGAGCAGAAACTCCTGGTGGGCATTTTCATTGATCCTCGACAGTTCTTCGGTTATCTGGCTGTTGAGACTATCGAGCTGGCTTTTCGTCTCGACGAGACGCTGGTTGTTCGGGCCGTATTTCGACAGCATGTCGGCATACGAAACTCGCAGGGCGGACTGTTGCATTCGCAGATTCCGGAGAAAATCAAGTGCAGTGTCTGGAACCGCAATCTCCGAGGCCGGATTTCTTGAATCCGGAGAACCGCCGAGTGACGCCACAACGTCTGGGTTGCGCGAATTCGTCAAATGATATACGGCCTCCTTCGCGATGCGGTCGGTCTCGGCAGCAACGAGTTGCTGGTTCAGCACATCAAGCGAATCGAGGACGGGAATGTGGGTGCCGCTTCCGGCGCCTCCGCCCTCGCCCATAGCACCGAGAGCCATTCCGTTAAGCCCTGTCTTCCGCTCAAACGCCGCAAGGCTGTTTTGCGAATCATCCACGTTGGCTTTAAGGTCGGCAAGCTGTTCGGTTAACCATTGTTGAGCGTCTGCCGTAGCCTGCGCGCGTGCCTCGAAGGTCACGTACTCGCGCACGATCGCATTGGCGACGTCCGCCGCCCTTTGTGGATTGGGGCTCAAATACTCTACCGTCAACAAGCGCGTATCGGGAGTATTCTCGACCTTCAGTTTCTTTTTGAAAATGTTGAGGATCCGCTCGCGCGAAAAGGGGGCCCGCTCAAGAGGCAGTCCCTGCCGCATTTCATCCCTTATTCGATCGTTCGTGCCCGTTAGGAATCCCATGATCGTAGGCCTGAATGCAAAAGGAGCCTCTGCCTGCAAATTCAAATCGCGCACCACGGCGAGCGTAACATTTGGGCTTTGAAGGATCTTCCTATGCGTTGCGATATCTGTTCTCAGGTCATCCGTGTTGGCGATGAGAGGGGCCGCGTCGCTCAGCAAACTGGTTTGCGATGCATCGGTCTTTTGAACTTCTATTGTCGCTATACCCTGATATTGCCTCGTCATCAGAAGGCAGGCGAGGACTGCCAGTGCAATGCCGCAAAGGCATCCGGCTGCAATGGTGAGCTTTCGCTTTCGCATCACGCGCCAGACTCCCTTAAGGGATTCTCCTTCGCCGAATCTAAATGAGAAATCGTCCGCGCGCTGTGGTTCGGTTTGCTGCGGGACATATGCCGCGAGCGTGCTCTTCATTGGTTCGCTGGATAGAGACATTGCCGGAAGCCTCCTTTGCTACTCAGCCGTCCTTGCTTGACATCATGATCGCAACACCTTTCATTCGTTGTTGCGGCCGCCAATGATTCTTTAGCGGGTCGAACCTGTCTCGGTTGAAAGATCCAATCTGCAGACTAGCCACTTTTTGCCGAACTCGATTTCCAGCGACGCATTTGCTGAACAATTAGCCATCGCCCATGTGCTCCTCGCTAGGATTCGCTCGAAGCCGGGACCGAATAGATTTGCCTCTCGGTGAGCATTACATCGCGGTAAATATTGAGAATGAGGGACATGTTTCTTTCGCCTGTGTACTTCGCCTCGTACTGCAGCCTGGCCATGTGCCGCATCCCCTCAAATGCATTCTTCGGCGCCAGGTCTTGCAGGCGTTTTCGAAGACCGCCTGCATCACCGGTTGAGAACAGTGCGCCTGATTCGCCATCCGCTATCATCTCCGGATAGCAGCCGTTGTTGGAACCAACGACCGGCGTACCCACGGCCAGAGATTCGATCACAACTCGCGGCATTCCTTCATAGCAGAGAGACGGACACAGGGTGGCCTTTGCGCGCCCCATCAGTTGCAGCACTTCGCTGCTGCTCTTGCTCCCGAGCCACTCCAGGTTGTTCAAGACCGCAGCAGCCTCTGCGACTTCAGGTTGTAGCGGACCGGTGCCGACAATCCGCAGCAGCGGCAGCTGAGGCCCGCCTTTCCAGCATTCGAGCAGCGTGCGTAATCCTTTTTCTTCGGATAGCCTTCCTACAAAGATGAAATAGCCCCCATCTCCAGGGCCTGGCCCGGGATCAGGATCTACAAAGTTTTGCTTTACGGCTATCTTTTCTTCAGGAAGACCGCCTTGAACAAGTTTCAGTTTCGCGAATTCCGTAAGTGCGATAAACCTGTCGACGGAACGATGCCATGTGCCGCCTGCCCATTGTGTGAGCATGCTGGCCGTCGTCACCGCACTTCCCATGCGGCTGCCGCGGTAGCACTTGTGGATCACACCCGATACACGGAACGAGCTCCCGATACAGTCTTCGCAGACGTGTCCATCACGGAAGAGATTGGGGTTTACACAGAGCAGGCGATAATTGTGCAATGTATGCACAACCGGTATGTTTGCCTTTCTGCATTGTCTGAAGATGGAGGGAGAGAGGGTGGGAAACCAGTTGTGAACATGGACAACATCGGGGTGCAACCTCGCCAATGTTGCCGAAACCCTTTCATTCATAGCCGAAGAGGCCACAAAGAGATTTACCGAAGCCTGTATCTTCGCGTGGACTCCATGTATCGAGTCATTGTCTACATCGAGTCGCTCTACCTCGATCCCATGCGTATCGAGCAGCCGCACTTCTGCATCCACAACGGTGTCTTCTCCGCCGGGCTGCTGATACCGATTATGAACAACGAGTACTCTCATGCGATGAATGTGTACCTTCAAAACTTTCTGCGCTGCCCTGGTCTCAAGCTGAGGTCAACAAGCTTCAATCGTGTTTGTCAGGCGAAGCATTCGGGAACAGGCACTCGCTCGCGCGAAGATGGGCGATGGCCCTTTAGCTCAAATTCCTTTTGCGGCATACACCAATGTATGGAGCAGAATTGCGACATCCATCAGCACCGTGCGGTTATGGATGTAGTAGAGATCGTATTCAATGGATTGATGAATCGCATGCTTGCGGTCGGCACTCAATTGCCAAAGTCCTGTGATCCCCTGCGGAACAAGAAGGCGCATCGACTCCCACGGCCCATACTCCGCCGCGATGAACGGCATCTCAGGCCGCGGTCCAACCAGGGACATTTCTCCTTTCAGAACATTGATCAGTTGCGGAACTTCGTCGATGCTGGTCTTGCGAAGGAACCGCCCGACGCGAGTGATTCGTGTGTCCGACTGGTCGTCTGGAGAGCGAGAGTACTTCGGCGCGTCCAACTTCATGCTGCGGAATTTGAGAATCTCGAAGAGCTGTCCATTCTGTCCCACACGCGTCTGGCGAAATAAGATGGGCCCCTTTGATTCAACCCGGATCAGGATCGCCACGAATGCCCAAACAGGCGCGCTCAGAAAGATCAGAATTGCGGAGATCGAAATATCAAGGATTCGCTTTTTCGCCCGATAGGCTCGGTCTGACTCATTGAGGCCGTTGCTTGCGACAAAGAGGCCATCCATCTCCCACACCCAGGTTGGCATGCTGTTCGCCAGAATTTCCTGATCGTCCACCAGCGAAAGCGAACACTTCGCCGCCTCGGCGATTTCCCGCACTTCACCTAAATCGTGATCGGAAATGCCGGGGTCACAAACGAATATGTCTTGGATCGCCATGCGCCTGAGCATCTCGACCGATAGAGCTTCGCGGAAAATCGGCCTCGAGTCGCGCTTGAAG
>CAIWFH010000184.1 GCA_903911925.1 uncultured Acidobacteriaceae bacterium | reverse complement strand
CCTCCAGTTTCAATCCACGCCCTCCGCGTGGAGGGCGACGAGCCGTCTGACTTCGCCGGAGTGGTGTTGGATGTTTCAATCCACGCCCTCCGCGTGGAGGGCGACTACTGCCAGGCACGTACGCACCTTATCACACCTGAAGTTTCAATCCACGCCCTCCGCGTGGAGGGCGACGGCGCATGGGTTAACCTGCTCCATGCGTTAGAGATATCATGCCATAATTGCGAACTGACCTTGCGAGTGATCTTTTGAAGAACGCGATCAACTTGTTTAGGGAGAATCTCTTTGAAAATCTGCAGGTTAGACGCCGCGCGAATCTCGCGGGAAAACCGTGCTCGCTTTGGGTCCGCGCGAGAGGTTGTCCCCCTCTCTAGGCGGAGAGGTCACAGTATGAGAGGACCTTCCGGGTCGTAGGCGACCTTGGTACCGACATGCTCGACTCGCCGCTTCCATTCCGATCCAAGAAAGTAGAAGCGGAGGCTGTCCTGTGCGGGATCGGCTTCCGACACAAGGCCCGCGCGCAAGACTACCCATTGGGCAGCGTCAACGAGGCATTCAAAGACCGAGTTCTGCACCCGCTGGCCATGATTCTCGCACAACCGTGCCACCCGGCGAAGCCTGCGGCGGCCAGCAACATCAAGGGTGCATACGTCATAACTGACAAGGACCATCATGACCGGGTCATCTCCAAAAGAACGCGGGGTACGCGTCCAGTCCGCCGCGCACGTAACGCGCCAGCAACAGAGCCTGTGTATAGGGAACCAGCCCTACCGGAATCCGCTCCTTCAAGAAGGGGTGCTCTATCTCGTCTTGTTTGCGCTCCTGCCAGGCGGCGACGACACTTTTTCGAGTTGCATCGGCCATCAGAATGCCACCACCATCCTGCTCGGTAAATCCAGAGCCCTGCACTTGCCGCCGGTTGATGAGGGTTAACACCAGGCGGTCGGCCAGCACGGCGCGCAGTTCTTCCATCAAGTCGAGCGCAAGGCTCGGCCGGCCTGGCCGGTCTGTGTGCAGAAAGCCAACTGCCGGGTCGAGCCCGACGCTCTCGAGCGCCGATTCGATGTCGTGCCGGAGTAGCGCATAGACGAACGACAGCAGGGCATTGACGCGATCCAGCGGCGGCCGGCGGGAGCGGCCATCGAAATGGAATGCCTCACGATCTCCAGCTATCATGCGGTCGAAGACCGAGAAGTAAGTTTGTCCAGCGGAGCCTTCATGTCCGCGCGCTTCATCGATAGACGGGGCGCGCGCAGCCTCCAGCCCGGCCCATGAGAGTCCGTTTGCAGCCTCGCGCAACTCCTTCTCGCTCACCTCATCGGCAACCTCACGCGCTGCCCGCAAAAGGACCACTCTGCTATTTGCGATCTTTGCCGCGACAATAGTCTGTACAGTGGTGAGCGCTCCGTCCGCTCCATCGGCCATTCGATACTGTTGGCGACGCAGCAGAACGTTGCCTGAGACCGGCCCAGTCACGCGTGCCAGAAACTTTCCCTGCTCTGTAAGGAACGAGATTCCAACACCCCGCTCGCAGCAAAGCCCAAGCAGCGGCGGGCTGCATGCAACCTGCCCCCAGCACACCAGCCCTTCCAGCGTGTGCACAGGGATGCGCAATTTCAACTCCTGCCCGACCTTGATGGCAATGGTCTCTCCATCTCGGTGCAAGTAGGCGCCTTGAGTCATCACGTGCAGCGTATTCAGCAGCTTTCGCATGGTGGGATGGACCTAAACTTCCTGTTGGAGCGACCGCACTTGGCGCGCCACCCAGCGCGCTGCGCCGTCCTGCTGCGCATTGGCCTGAGGAAGGCAAACGTGAACCAAAGAGCAATTGCTGCAGTAAGCACCGGGCTGCGCCGCCGGAGTCTCGCGGCTACGGTACAGGCGGTGCATCGTGGCCGCGAGTTCTTCGGTCCGTGCGCGAAGCTCCGGCGTAAACACGACCTCTTGTCGCCGGCGGGGACTGCCGTAGAAGATCGCTCCACATGCAATAGCCGTCTGCAGCATCTCCTCCAGGCAAAGCGCCTGTGCGCAGAGTTGCACGGTATCGCAGTCCGTCGGCTTGCTTTTGCCCCGCTTGTACTCCACAGGGAACGGCTCAGGGCGGAACTCTACGATGTCGGCGCGCCCGGTCAAGTGAAGTCTCTCTGACCGAAGCCACATGCCGCGGGCCGCGCGCACGTTTGCCCGACGACTCTCTCCAGGAAGGTCCGCGCGCTCGTGCAGTAACCGCCCTTCGGCGGTTCGCCCGTTCTCTACCCAGACCTGCTCCAAGTGAATCAACGCCCACTGCCGCGGACAGAAGGCCAGATGTTGCAAGCCGCTGATCGGAAGCGCGTCGTCATCTTCAACGCCGGAACTGGACATGCCGTGCTCCCATCAATTGGCGGCGGAAACGGACGAAACCCATTCTTCCACTGAAATGCCCGCGGGCACCTGGCCGGTGAGCTCGATCTCGTAGTCAGAGCGGGAACGCGCCGGGCGGTTCTCGGCCTTCAACTCCGGACGCATCTTCGCGCTGACCAGAGAGAAGAGTTGGTCCGCCCGCGCGTCGCCGAGTTTGCCTTCGTGGCGGAAGGCGATGCAGCGAACGGGAGCCATCAGTCCGCGTGCGGCGGAGCGGTCGGTCTCGAACATGGAATTCAGGGCTTCTTTCAACAGCTTGAGGTCTTCTTCGTCGAAACCGGTTTGCTCCGCAAGGGTAGCGTTGATGAATCCGTGACAGCGGTAGAGGCCGTAGGGGACATTGAACTTGCGGCCGATGGTACGCTCCTTCTCGATGTCCTTTTCGTTTGTGACGGCGCAACGCGTGATCGCGAACTCAGCCGAGACCACCGGGTCAATGCTTCGGGCAAAGGTAAGTTGCAAGGGGCCGCGGACCTGACCGCAGTTCACATCCGTAGACATCACGGCACCAAAGGTTCGAATGTCGAAGAAGTTGAGGCACATCCAGTCGGTGAGACTCTTGGCTTTCTGCTCGTCTTTCGGCAGCTTTTTGGGCTCAGGCTTGAGTTCCAATGCGAGGTAAGCTTCGTTGTGTAGTGAATTCAGCACCGCTTTCTCGCGCACATAGATGCGCCGCCCCGGCACTTCGCAGTGCGTTTCAGAGACAAAGTTGCGGATCTTGCGCTTAAGGCAGACATCGGTGACCAAGCCCTGGTTAGTCTCCGGGTCGATGCGAGGAAGATTGCCCGCATCCGGATCGCCGTTTGGATTGCCGTCGGTAACATCGAAAAAGTAGACAAAATCGTAGCGGTTCTGGATGGGCGTGCTCATGCGGTGGCTCCTTCTTCTCTGTCTTTCTTGCTGGTGTAAAGGTCCTGACGCTGATGAAAATAACCAATGACGAATCTGCCTTGGTCTTCAAGGGAAAGCTGGCGTGGAAACCGGTCCAGCAGTGCCATGACTTCGCCCAGCCGGCGGTCGTACGAAATCTTATGGCCGGTGTCCAGCTTAGCAAGATGATGCTGCGAGAGCCGGAAGAGCCGCGGAAAAACCAAAGCAGGAGTAGTGCTTGCCGAGGAAAAGTACCGGTCCTTGATGGTTGTGTTCAATTCCCCGTCGGCACTGTCGGTCTGCGCCTTTTCGAGCAACGCAAAGAGCCGCCCACAGTTGTAGCCGGCATTGGTTTCAGCGGGATCGAGCTTCACTTTTACCTCCAATGGATTGCCGCGCAAGCGGGAGTTTCGCACCAGGCAGGCCTTGATGGCGGCGGCGCGCGCGTAGGCGACTTCGCCGTCGCTATGAATGCGGCGCAACATGGTAGCCAGCAAAGACTGCGGGTAGGCCGCACCGGTCAGCACGGAACGCGCCACGTCGCCGGCAAGCTGCGGCGAGACGTTCTCGGTGTTGAACCTGGTTTTCTTGCCGTCCCACCGGCCGGTTGCGGCCACCATGCGCCGCAGCGTCAATAGGCGATCGTTCCTGCTGTCGTACACGTCGGTATCGCGCAGGTGCTGGCCCAGTCGTTTCTGCAATTCCGCCGCATCGGCCTCCACCCAGAGGCGCACCGAGATACGCGAGGCATTGGGCGAGAGGCCGAGCAAGAAGAACTTTGTCGACTGGCCGCCTGCGTCAATCGACGTCGCTCCGGTGCCGTCGCGCAACTGCTTGAGGAGCAGTTCCGCTTCGCGAAGCCGCTCCTGGTCTTCCTCGATAGCCGGCCCGTCGTCTGAAAAAGCGCCGCCAAACATCTCGCTCAGGCTGTCCTCCAGCACGCGGGCATGATGGTCGGCCCAGAAGACCACCGTGCTGTCCCCGAGCGAGACCCGCCGGTCGCGCCGGTCAAGCAAATAGTTCAGCGCGTTGGCATACTTGAACGCGGTGATTGCGCCGACAGGCGCGTTGTAGCTTTGCGGCTTTCCGTACGATTCGTAAGCCGATGCATTGAACGAAACCAGCAACGCCCCAGAGGATTGCGCCCCACCTACACCCTTGATCTTCGGTTCATGCAGGCGCGCTATCTCGTCCATGGCCCCAGACACAAGGCACATCCCGTGCTTCACGCCGGCCTTGGTGGCCGCTGCCTGCTCCTCAGTTTCCGGTGGGGCCGAAACCCGCTCGTGAACATACTGCATCTCCCCGGCAATGCGAAACACGCCGAAGTTTGTGGCGATCTCTTTGAACGATTCTGCGTAATTGCTTGCTTGCTCCGGTGACCATGCACGCAGAAACGAGCATACGGCGCTGAAAGCCGGGTGTGCTATTCGTCCTTCAAGCTCCAGATGTTTCTTGCGGAAGGCCTCAAATGCGGTGACAGCTCTCGCGGTTTTGTCAGCATCCGGATCCGAACTCCAGCCCAACATGTATGAGGCATTGTCCCAAAGGAAGCAAGGATTGAGACCTTGACCGGGGGGCTTTCCCTGCCCCGGCACAATCATGGCCTGAGCAACCAGTCTGTTGCACACTTTCTCCTGCAAGGTTTGAAAGGAGTTCAAGCTCCCGTCCGAATTCAGCACCACACAGAAGCTGATCTTCTGAAGTGAAAATCCCGGTGGCGGCAGCTGCATTTCGATGCGATCGTAGTGCTCGGCGAGCCGTTGCAGGATCATGCCAGCGCCTCCGTAAACTTGGGCACGTTTATTACTCCGTCACGCATCGTCGCGCGGAAGAAGCGAGCTTGCATTCCGTTGGGAAAGTCGATGTCGTGCAGCATATAACCCAGTTCGCGCTCGCCCATTAGGCTACAATCGATCGATGGCGTTGCGCCCTCTGCCTCTATCAACTCAAAGTCCGCCGCGAACTCGCGGCAGCCGAGATAAGGCCGTGTGTAGCAACTACCTTTTCGAGCGCGCCGGTTGAATTGATCCAGATGCTTGGCGATGTTGTCCGGTCCGCTGAGAATTTCGATGTGCGCCTCGATGAGGTAGCCCACTTCCCGCAGCATCAGCGTCGCTCTCTGTTGGCGGTTGTCACCTTCATCCACGTAGAAGGCAAGGTTCCCTCCGCCATCTTTCATGGCCTTGGCCACCGAGCCGGAGCCAATCTTCTCTTTCACTTCGTTGCGTCGCACGGAGGTAAACTTGATCGGCTTGAGTACTGTAATGCGATCGATATGCCAGCGGATCTCAGGCTTCCAGTAGATAGCCTCCACAACGCCGCGCGCCGCCGAAGGTGTCATTGCGTCGTAACTCACCCGTTCCACTTTCATCTCCGGGCGGGTGAAACATGCCCAATCTCCCCAGCAGTGCAACTTGATGCCGAATCCCAATTTAGCCTCCTAAACACTCCACAATGACTTGTCCAACCTGGACGACGTCGGGTCAAGTCCCTTTTTGCCGGAGTAGATAGACTGGTTGAGCAAAAGCCACACGCCCGACTCATGCTCCTGGACGAAGCCTTGATCGTTCAACTGGCGCATCGCCTCTTTTCTGATAGAGACCAGGTAGGGTTGTAACTCGCGTTGTGGTACGAATGGTAAGTCTCCCGCCTGCAGCTCGTCCCGTAGAAGAGCGGCCTTCTCATCATATGGAACCAGAATAGGTAACTGGCTATCTTCAATCATGCGAAAAGCTCTGGCAGCTTGACGGAACTGAAACAGGGCACGGCCACGTGAGGAATCCCATCCCATCTTCTCCATGACTTTGTGCTTGTCCCAGTTGTCTTTCTGGCTCCAGTAGAAGAGCCGGAAGTAGGCTTCAATTGCCTCTGGAGCAAGAGGGTCAGGATAGAGAGAGAACAGTTCCTTTCGTGCCTGTGCAGCCGCGCGAAGCAAACCTGGAGGTGGCTGTTCTTCGCCTTCAAACACATACGTTAACCCCAGCGCCTGCAATCCCTCTCTGTTGCAGCGGCCGGCAGCCTGGGCGATCGAATCGAAGCCGGCTTCTGCTCGATAGACGACAGGGAAGTCGAGATCGACGCCTGCCTCCACCAGTTGCGTGCTAACCACCCGGCAAGGACTGTTTTCTTTGAGGCGCTCCCGAATCGTTTTCAGCACTGTTCGCCGATGCGCTCCGCACATCCATGTGCTCAGGTGGAAACAATCGCCGCTGTCCGAAGCAGAAGCCACCCGGTCGTAAAGTCGCGAGGCATGCGGCCGCGTGTTCACGATGCACAGAACAGACTCTTCCTTGGTAAGCAACAAGGCCAACTCGCTATCCGCCACCTTGTTGAGTTGACGAACCTCTACCCTCTTCAATGCGTGAAACAGGGGCACGGAATCCTGAATGATAGGCCGGACATTCTCCAGCCCAATTGAGAAATCGTCGCGGCGCTCCAGCGCCGGTTGCGTTGCCGTGCAGAGGACGATTGAACAGCCGTAGTTCAGTACCAGCTCGCGCAGTGCAGCAAGCGCAGGTCTCAGCAACTCAACCGGGATCGTCTGCGCCTCATCGAGCACAATCACGCTCCGCGCGAGATTGTGCAACTTTCTACAGGGAGACGTACGATAGGCAAACAGGCTCTCGAACAACTGCACATTGGTGGTAACGACCAAGGGCGCATCCCAATTCTCAGAGCCGAACTGGTTTGCGCGAGTGTTATGCGCCGGCTGGATATTTGTATGGTGTTCGACCAGTGCGGCTTCCGCTAGTTCCCCCAGCGCCGCGCGGTAAACATCCGCCGTCTGCTCAATGATGCTCGTAAACGGAATTGCGACTACCACACGCTGGAGGCCGTTCTTCAAAGCATGATCAAAAGCGAAAGCCAGTGACGAAAGGGTTTTGCCGCCGCCGGTGGGAACGTTTAGCGAAAAGAAACCTGGTTCTTCCCGAGCAGCAACTTCTCGGCAGCATTCGAGCACAATTGCCCGCTGGCGATTGACCTCAGTTGAGCCGGCTTCACCAACCTTCTTCTGTAAACTGGCGTCGAGTTGCGTTTTGAGGCCGGCAAGCAAGGGCCGCCCACGCCCCGTCCCCAGGCCACTTCGAGCCGTAGCCTCTTCGGGATTGCAGAACTCCTCGGTTCGCGTACGATCCGCGTCGACCAGGCACGAAAACAACATGCGAGTGAAGAAGGCAAGCTGAAATGGAGCGTCGTCTCTGCCGGTTTTCGTACGTCTGAGTGGCAATGAGAGTCTCGGCAAAACCGGATTTGGCCCGACAACCGCGGGTATGGAGTACAGCGCCGGATCCAGTTTGTACCGAAGCGTGCTGCGCTGCGTCGTGTCGTCGGCTGACGTTTCATCGGGAAGTCCGGTATGATGCCCAGCTATGCAAAATGCCAGGAGCTGACCGGGGATCTTCCCCACAGCTTGTGCAACGAAGCGGGCGCCAAATGTAGAGTGATCGACCCGCTTCGCATAATCGTCTTCGTTCTCCGCTCCCGCGTCAACGGAATCTGCCTCGGTGCCATGAATCTTGAGCTGAAACTCATCTGACAGCTTTCCGAAATCATGGCAGCGACCGAGAATCTCTCCCCAAAGTCGCGCTCCAAATGTGTCCGTGAAAGCGGACGCAGATTCTTCGACCTTATCGAGATGATCCGTGATGGTTTCCCAATCGGAAGCGGGGTGGTTGGCAAGCGTATGAGCGTATCGTTCAGCGAATGATCCGTTCGGCAATTTCATCTGAACCTCGGAATAAAAGTCGTGGTAACTCCGGCAGCTTGAAGTAGTCGTTGGAGGTGAGCTTGGAATTGGCGCGGAGGTTGTCCGTAGCTTCCCATAGGTCCTTTTCGAGCTTCTCGATGTCCTTGAAAGCGTCGTTCCCTTTGGCCTGCGATAAGTTCGCGTTCAGACTACCCGTCAGATAGAGTCCGTGAATCTGTTGTATGTTATTGGCATCGACAGGTTACCACCGCGACGGCTTGGTCGCCCTCCAGAAATTCCCGCGACGTCGTCTGACGCCGACCACCGGCTGGAGATGAGTCTCCGTAAATAGCTTGAAATGAGTCCAGGAAGGTGTAGAAGGCCTTTCCACACGGTGGCGCAAGGTACAAGGCCGAACAGACCTGCCAAGTAGCCTGGAGAGCATGCAGGCCAACCGACGTGAGGAAGTCGGGATGAGCCCTTTCCGGATGCACCGGTTGCCTGAGGCTTACGCGTCGTGCGAACTTGCTGGTCCAAGCTCCTATGAAGAGGACTTTCCGCGTGTTCGGCCCAGTTGCCGCTAGCCCATTCGTCCTATCGGTCTCTCTATCAACGGCGTCGGCCACACTCCCGAAAATGCAAATGTCAAAATAAAGCTAATATAATGATACACATAACATAACTTCACTCATTCCACCTGCAAATTTGAGCTTGAGCGGAAGGTGATGGAGTTGACCGAAAGCGGAGAGGCATTTCTGGAGACCCAATGGATGGACTGCCTGAACTTCAGCCGCGATCTTGAATCGAATCTTCGCGGCGTGGCGGTGGCCATGTTCATGGGCAATCCCATAATCGCGGAGGACTATTTGCAGCGGATGGCCTCGCAACGCGAGCGGGAAGCCGTTCAGATGGTACCTCGCTTAGACGCAACGGGCGCATCGCCTGTCGAGTTCTATTCCACCATGCGCGCAGCGCACGAGAGCCGGCGCATCGCAATGGAGGCTTCAGTCCTTAGAGAGTTTGAAATGGAAGTGAAGGAGGTAATCAAGAGCCAGAAGAAGAAGAAAACTGAATCAACCCAAAATCCAGAGGCTTGACTTCGCAAGAGGCAAACGCGGCACTCGAAATGCATGCGCTTTGCGCAACCATTTGATTATTGACAGCGAGAATATCTGGCGACATGAATGCATTTACTGCTTAGAAAGATTGAAAAATGACAGTTGAGAAAACGAAATTCCTTTACACCAAGCGTGAGGCCGCGGATTCAATTGGGCTTTGCGTTCGCTCCATCGAACATCTGATGGCAGACGGCCGTCTGGAGACCCGTGCTTCAGGCAGGCGCAGGCTGATTCCACGCGAGAGCCTGCGTCGCTATGCCTGCACCAATCACCCTGAGCGCATTCGTCCGTTGCCTACACCCAAAGAGGGTTGATTCCAACCCTGCAACAGAAAACCCCGGCAATCCAGCCGGGGTTTTCTATTTCTGCTTCTGTTCGCGCCAGGCTGCCTGCCGACACTGGCGGCACCGCTCGACAATTAGGTTGCCACGGCGCTCGGTGACGACATTGGTGCCAGTGATCAGATGCCCTTTCCTGCATTTCCGAATCCCATTCACCGACGGACCAAGAGGCAGGACTGCCCTCCAGTGTGCAGGGTTGCAGCACAGGTTCCCGATGCACCTTTCTGGATGCCCGAGTTCGAGTTGGGCGCCAGGAGGAAGAACCCCTTTGTAGTTCTCAAAATAGAAGCGGTGGGCTTTGTGCTCTTTCCCATCCAGGACCAATCGGCCAAAGCCTCTCTCGCCAGTGGCACCAGAATACTTCCAGCAACCTGATCCCGATATGAACTCCACCCTCGATTGCAGCGAGTCGGTTGAAATCGATGTAGATGGAGGCTCCGCGCAACTATTTGGCGCCGACTCCTTCGTTGTCCACATGTGATCTGGATTGCAACAGGTGCGTCCAATACACTCTGGCGGCGCAATGGCATGACGCAGTCGCGTCCCAGGCGCTAGCGAACCCTTCACAGCCTCGTAGAAAATCCGGTGTGCTCGCTTCGATCTGCCACCAACCATGATCCGCCCGTATCCATCGTCGTCCTTCTGGCCAGTAAACTCCCAGCATACTGTTTTTTCGATGATCTCTATCTGTTCACGCAACGAATCCGTCGATTCCATCGTGCCCTCAGCGGAGCACGTCGGACACTGTCCTGTACACGAATATACATGGCCATTTTCAAACTGACACCAAAGCGGTTTTGGTGTCAGTTTTGGGAGTATTCGGCGCTGAATAGTTCGGAACGGTTCGCAGTGCCATTAAGGGGATCGCTCCAGAGAGAATCGATATATCTAATTTATTATCAGCGTAATCGAGGTGAGTTCATGTTGGTTCGCATCAGTACGAGAACAAGGATGCGGCAGCGTTTAATGCCTGAGAACTGAGCCTAAGTCTGGTGCGTCTGCCAATTCCGCCACTTTCGCTTATTTAAAACAAACGGCTTACTCTAGCTCCGATCAGTCCCTCGCCTCATATAATACCGTGCCTTCAGTGTTGCTGCAGAGAAGTCCGCCGGCCTTCCAGCCGGCCGCCAACTGGTTGTAGGCTTCAACTGCATTTGGGGTCATTGGCGGGAAGTGGTTGCCGGCACCCGCTGTCTGTGGCCGAGGTATGACGAACAGAGCTAGCCAGGTTTCCGCTTGGCGATTCAGAACGTTGCCAAAAAAAGGAAGATCCTTGAGCGCTTTGGTCCGCAGAGAGTGGGCCAATGCGCCAAGGATCTGATTGAAGTATGGCAGAGGGCCGGTGAAGATCACCGGCCCTCTGCCACTGATTGAACTCTTGAAGAGCTACTTGATTGTGTACTTGACCGCGCCAACCAAGCTGTTGCTGTAACCGTTCGCAATGGCGATCGCGTTGATTGTCTCGGTTGCCGACACCGTGATCGCACCAGTGTACTTGGTTGAAGTGGCCGTTGGCGTTGTTCCGTTGACGGTGTAGAAGATGGTTGCGCCTGCGGTGACGTCAGAGATGGCCACCGTCTGCTTTCCTTTGTAGGTACCGGCGCCAAGCGCGAATACCGGCGTCGCTGCCACGGGTGTGATGGTGTACCTGGCGGAAGCCACGGCACTGCTGGTGTAACCGCTGACCACTGCGATTGCCTCGAGTGTTTCCGTCGCCGATACCTTGATGGGGCTGGTATACCTTGTCGAACTCGCCGAGGGTGTGCTCCCGTTGGTCGTGTAGTAGATAGTTGCGCCGGCAGTGGAATCCGAGAGGGTCACCGTTTGTGCGGTCTTATAGGTTCCGGCAGCCAGCGAGAAGATCGGCGTTGCCGCCACCAGGGTGATGCTGTATTTGGCGGTGGCAACCGGGCTATTCGCATACCCCTTGGCCACGGCCATGGCTGCGATGGTTGCCGTTGATGTCACCTTGATCGGCGCGGTGTACTTGGCCGATGCGGTTGTGGGAGCCGTGCCGTTGGTGGTGTAGAAGATGGTTGCGCCTGGAGTTGCCGAGGCGAGGGCCACCGTCTGCGCAGAGGTATAGTTTCCGCCCGGATCGGAGAATTGCGGCGGGGCAGCAACCATGTTGATGGTGATGGTGGTTGAACCCTTATCGTAGTTTGTGCCGCCGGCGTAGGTTGCCGTTATGTTGTGGGTGCCGGCAGCCAGGCCGGAGGTGGAGTAGACTGCTGTCCCGCTGGCATCCACCAGTACGGCCGAAAGCAGCGTGTTGCCGTCGTAGAAAGACACTGAACCGGTAGCCTTGGGCGATCCCGCACTCCACGAGTTGACGACTGCTGTGAAGCTCAGGCTGGTGCCCGCATTCAAATACCAGGATGAAGGCGTCAAGGCGACGATGACTGGAGCCGGCGTGACAACGAAGACCTGGTCCGGCAACGTTTGGCCTAGATAGTTCCCCTGTTCAGGATAGGAAATGATCAGGTGGTGCGTTCCAACCGGCGGCAGATCGATTGACCACGGTGTGGCGGCGCCATTCGAGTCCAGCAGCAAAACCACCGGCTTTCCGCCATCGTAGACATAGATCATGTATCCCGACTTTGGCCCTGCGTCGGTGTTGGCATTGCATTGATAGTTCGCGCCATATGCGTAGGGCGAATTCCAGCAGGAAGCTTCAATTGCCGTCGGAGCCTTGGCGACGTTGATAGTGGTTGCCGCCGAAACACCGCCGCAACTGGAGGCGCTGCCTGAATAGCGTGCGGTGATGGTGTGAGCTCCCGCGCTCAGCCCGGGCGTAATGTGCCAGTACGCGCATCCCCCGCCTTGCAATGGCACCGTGGCCAATTTGTTTTGGCCATCGTACATGTCGATGTTTCCGGTGGGAGCTGCGTTATTGCCAGAAGTAACGCAGGCGGTTATGTTGGCTTCGCCCGGGTAAGTCCAGACGGTGTTGCTGAAGCTGAGGGTCACTGTGTCAGTGCATCCCGGATTGATGGTGATTACGCAACTCGTGCTGGTTGCCCCGTTGGCGTCGGTCACCTTGATCGAGAATGTACCCGAGGCAGTCGGCGTGCCGCTAATCGCGCCCGTCGAAGCGTTCAACGTCAGGCCCGCGGGCAGCGTGCCCACCACCAAATACGTATAGGTTGGAGTACCGCCGGTGACGGTCATGGGGCCGCTGTCAAACGCTACGCCAACGGTGCCGGTACTGATGGCCGCACAGGAAACCGAAAGCGCTCCATTGATGGTAATAGCGCAGGTGGTCGTGGCCACCGCGCCGTTGGCGTCCTTTACCTGGATGGAGAAGGTGCCTGAGGCGGTTGGCGTTCCGGCAATCGCGCCGGTTGAGGCATTCAGCAAGAGGCCTGCGGGAAGCGTGCCCACCACGGAGAAGACGTAGGGAGCCGTGCCGCCAGTGACCGTCATTGCCGGACTATTGAAGACTACGCCCGCCTCGCCGCTGGTAACCGCCGAACAGGCGAGTGAGGGACCGGAAACGATGGTGATTGCGCAAGTAGTCGTGGCCACCGTGCCCTTGGAATCAGTGGCCTTGACCGTGAAGCTTCCCACCGCCGTCGGCGTACCCGAGATCAGGCCCGTCGAGGCGTTGAGACTGAGTCCTGCCGGCAGCGACCCGGTGGCAATCGCGTAGGTGTAAGGTTCAACGCCGCCCGAAGCTGTCATCTGGGAACTGAAAGGCACATTCACTTCGCCCGTGCTGGTGGCCGCGCAAGCCAGCTTCAGAGGCTGGATCGTGCAATTCTGCACCGTTGTGCTCGCGCTGCTGGTAACGGGTGTCGTATTGGTGGTGAAAGTTGCAGTGTTCGCGTGGCTTGTGCAGCCGCCCACTGGATCGGTGAACGTGTGGGAATAGGTGTAGGTGATGGGACTCGGATCCGTATACGATGCCGTGCCCAGTGAGGATTGAGAGTTGCTGTCGAGCTTATCTGTAACTGTGGCGCTGCCGTCAACGGCTTTGATCGCTGGAGTGCCAAAATTGAATTTAGCGGTGCCTGCGGCTGTGCTGGCCGGCGTGCCGCTCGCATTCCAGGTGGCTGTCGCCGTATCTGTCCCGCCGGCCGGGAGAGCAGAGTATGTGCAGGTATAGGGCACATTAACTGAGCTCTTTGCCGGAGTGGTGAGGGCGGAGCCATTCGTAACTGTGCAGGCGCCGCCGTTATCCACAACGTCCGTAATGTCCACTGCGCTGACGTCAACCCAGCTCGGATTCGAGGCCTTGATGGTGCCCGATACCTGCCAACCGGAATCCGTACCGTTGTCGTGGGTAACCGTTACGGTGTAGTTGGCCGGGGACGACGACCCTCCGCCCGTTGAGTCAACCATGGGACTATCGACAGATTTCGTGATTCCCCATGTGTAAGCGCGTGTCAGGGATGGATTTGCGTCGGCGGTAACCGTAAGCTCAACCGAATTGCCGCCGCAGGATGAGTCAAGGCAGGTATTGCCGAAGTCTGCCAGTGACACTGAGTCTCCCCCTGAGACCGTCAGGGATTGCGTGTTCTGGAGCGCACCGCTTTTGCTTACCGTCACCGCGACCGTGCCCTGGTCAGCGGGAATCACGCCGTCAGACGCCGCGTATGTGCCAACCACGGGGGCCGTCTGCTGCCACGATCCAGTGAGGAGTTTCTCGGTGACAGTGACCAGGCCTTTGGCGGTGGTGAAGTCGGAAACCGAGAACGATGCGCATCCATCGGTGCCGGTCTGCACAGTGACAGTTCCGATTCCGCTGGAACCGCTCAAAAGGTCCACGCCGGTAGCGGTAATCGGCCAGTTGGGTATGTAAGGCTCGTCGTTATCCTGGACCCCGTTCCCATTCAAGTCGTTGAACTTGCAAACGCTTATGTAGGCGACGCTCGTCTTCTTGACTTTGAAGTTGTCGGTTTTGCTGCTGCTGTCGCAGAAGCCAAAGTTCGACGCGCATTTGCTCGGATCGTAACTGGCTACAGGAATGACCCATGCCTTGTATTCGCCACCATTATTGGGCGTGGTATCGCACCAATTATGGGCATCGAAATCGGGCGTTCCGGCGCTCAGGTTGTCGGTTCTGGGTGAGGGTGTGCTGGGACAAAGCTCAACAGGCATTTCGCCGTTTGAGGAGTCGAAAGTCCCCAGCGGATGGAGGCCGGTCGGGCATCCGGCCGGCTTTGGACTGGGAACCCCTGTGATTCTTCCGCCGGAGACCACAACCTCGCGGCAGGCGATATTGTCGGCCGAGAGCAGGGTCGCTCCGCTTGGATCTGTGACCTGGAAGTAATATGTACCGTCCGGCTGCAGACCCGCGTCCTTCTTGTTCTGGGGTCCTCCGTTGAGGTACACGCTGGTCTTGGCGTCGTATATGTTGCCATTGACTGTAGTTGCTGAGGACGTGGTGGTGGAGATAGCACCGTTCACCGCAGAAAAGGATGGAAGAGCGGAGGCTAGCAGCAGAAACAAGCAGAAGCCACATATTCCGCTGTTCAGGTTGAACACTCTCGATGAGAATCCAGGCAACGAATACAGTTTCATGACACCCTTCCACGTACAGTTCAAAGCTTTCAGAACCGGAAAGGCAGCCAATCTAAGACGTCGGCTGGCCAGTGCTGATATCCCATTCTCGTTCTCCCTGTAAGTTGCGAAAATCCCACGCTTTGTTGGTCTTCTTCCACTTTTGTGGGGGCAAAAGAGCTTCGGGACCGTGAAAGGACATTACGGGTGTCGTTCGCCAGCAATTCGGAGAGATAATTGGCATCCCATTCTTCCTGTTCAGCCGCTCGTGGCCGGATTCGGGTACTGATCCGATGGGGTTTATGGGGCGGGTATTCGAACCCCTTTGTCACACGGGGTGAAAGGGAGGCCGGGCAAGCAGTTTTGCGTTGTAAAGCTCAACACTGTGCCGGAAATTGTCGCCGCCGCATTCGAGGCAACCAGTTGGAAGTAGTAAGTGATCCTCGTCCTCAATCCGGTCAAAGGTGCATTAACCGGTGTGGCCGCAGCTTCTGTCAGTCCGCCGGTCCTGGTCGTGGTGCTGGTCAGCGCCGTCTGGCTGGTTCTGTATGCGAACCAATATTGGGTCGCGGCGGTGTTCGCGGTCATTGTCGCATTCAGGGTGGCGCCCGGTTGGGCACTTCAACACCCTCCGGTTACGCTCGCGTGAACAGGCTCAGGATTGCGCCGTACGCCCTATGATGGTTGTATACAGGGTTGCCGCCCGTTAAACTGGCAGTCTGTTCAGCAATATCAAAGAAGTGAGGACGAACTCCAAACTCATGGCCACTCAACTGTCGTTCACAGGATTTGTCTGGAAGAATCTCTGGCGCCGGCGGCTGAGAACTCTGCTGACATTGTGCGGAATCGGAATGGCGATTGGCGCGTTCGTAGGGCTGGTGGGTTTTTCCAGCGCCTTTGAGCAAGGGTGGATGCGCCTCTACTCCAGCAGCGGCACCGACATTGCCGTCATTCAGCAAACCTTCCTTAACACCTCCGTTGATGAGTCGCTCACCGAAAAAGTGAAGGCGCTGCCCGTGGTGGCAAACGCCACGCCCATGATTTACAACGTCATGGACCTCACCCCGGAAGTGAACGCGCTGGCTTACGGCTGGAAGGCGAATTCCTACGAGTTCGAGTCGCTGCAAGTGCTCTCTGGAAGGCCCTTTCGCGATGGCCACGCGGAAGTAATGCTGGGCGACCTGCTGGCCGAGAACCTGAACAAGAAGCCGGGCGACACGCTTGAGATTCAAGGCTCCGCCTTTACGGTGTGCGCCATCTATCATGGCGGCTCGCCTCTTGAGGCCGGCGCGGTCATCCTGCCTCTTGACCAGTTGCAGGTGCTCAGCAGTTTGCAGGGCAAAGTGTCCACAATTCATGTGCGGCTGCGCCCGGCGCCCATCGGCGAGACTCCAGACCATTACCTGAAGCGCGCCCAGGCGCAGATTGAGGCTGCCCTGCCGGGATTGCGCGCGGTGCCCGCGGCAGAGCGAGCCAGCAATAATCAGTTCGTGCGGCTTGCGCACGCTTCAGCATGGGGCACGTCTTGCATTGCGCTCTTGATTGGCATTCTTGGCATTGCCAACACCATGGCGATGTCGGTCTTTGAACGCACGCGCGAAATCGGCATTCTGCGCGCGCTGGGCTGGAGGCGCTGGCAGGTGCTGGTTCTCATTCAGTTTGAGGCGGTGGTGCTTGGGCTGGGCGGCGGATTTCTGGGCATCGCCATCGGATCGGGCGCGCTGCGCCTGCTGTCTGCGCTGCCGCAAACGGCGAGCATCGTCACCACCACGATTCCATTGCCGCTGCTGGCCGAGGCGCTGGGCATCGCGGTTCTGGCCGGGCTGATTGCCGGGGCGATTCCCGCATGGCGCGGCGCAAAGCTGTCACCGGTTGAGGCGCTTCGGCACGACTGAGACTCACCCCTTCAGTCGACAGATGCCGCGAACCGTTCCTGCAATTCACGGCGTAACACTTTGCCATTGGGGTTCTGCGGCAGGCCGCCGGGTTCGAGAATCCAGATGCGGCGCGGCGCTTTGTATCCCGCAAGATGCTCACGGCACCAATCGACCAATTCGCTTTCGATGACTTCCGAGCCCGGGTGCAGTTCAACAGCGGCGACGGGAATCTCGCCTTTCTCCTTGTGGGGCAGGCCGAAGGCAACCGCTCGCGCCACTGCGGGATGAGCCAGAACGGCCTCTTCCAATTCGCGCACGTAGACTGAGTAGCCGCCTGACTTGATCACATCCTTCATGCGTCCAACGAGGCGGAAAAAGCCAAGGCGGCTGCGCGTAGCCAGGTCGCCTGTCCGCAGCCAGCCATCGCTGGAGATCAAGCCCTGGCTGTCGCCTTTGTCTTTCCAATAATGCGGAGCAAGGCCGCGGCGGCGAACCTGCAACTCGCCGGTGACGCCGGGCCCAACTCGATTGCCGCTTTCATCCACCACGCGGAGGTGAAACGGCGGCATGGCAAAATACACGTCATTGCCGCCGGGAACGAGCGACAAGCCAACGCCCATCATGGCCAGCCCGCCAAGTTCCACCATGCCGTATCCGTTCAGCATTATCGGCGGAATGCGAAGCCCAAGCGGAAAACGAACCAGAGCGCCGTAGCTGCGCAGCCGCTCCCGAACTTCAGCGGGCAGGTGGTCGCTGGCCGAGAGATACACACGCACGCTCTTCAACCGCGCAGGATCGGGATTGCTGTTCACCAGGCGGCTGAACATGGCCGGCACGCCGACGAATGTGGTAATCCTTAGCCGCTCCACAAGGCCCAGCGCGCTTTCCACGTCGAATTTATCGAGGAAGCAGCCGCGAATGCCCGCCATCATTCCGTAAAGCGAAATGCTCACTGCCATGATGTGCGACCATGGCAGCGCGATCAGCGCCAGGTCTTTCGACGACAGAAACAGGCCGGCCAGCACAGTGGATGAGCGCGCTCCCAGTAGAGCCAGGCTTGAAAGCGCCGCTCCCTTTGGGTGGCCGCTGGTGCCCGAGGTATGGAAGACCGCGACCGTCGCGGACGGATCGATCGCAGTCGGAGGAAACGGCGCACCTGTATCGCCAGCACGCACAAATCCGTCCAGCGTTTGTGTTTCAGCATCCGCTTGTATCCAGACGCGAACATTCAACGCGGACCGATCTTTGATCTGCTGTTCGAAGATCGCTTTGTCGGTGACCAGAATGTCTGTGCCGCTTTCGGCAAGAATGCGGCTCACTTCACTGAGCGACAGCTGCGGATTCAGCGGAACCGCGATGCCTCCCGCTCGGATGATGGCCAGAAACCAGTGAAAGGAATCGCGGGTATTGGTGCGAAAAACAGCGACCGGCTGGCCAGGTTTCAGTTCAATTAAACGGCGAAGAAAGGCATCGATGGTTTGAACTTCGGCGTGCAGGTCGGTCAGGTAGAAAGGGCCGTCGTCCCCGACCGACACTTCGCAATCGCCTTTTCGGCGCACCAGTTCGTCAACCAGATTGGCCACGGTGACGCTGGGGTCTCGCGCGAGTTGAATGCGGCGGAAGATATTCATCAGGCGGAAACCGGCTTGCGGCCCCAGTCACTGGCAACGCAGTAATGAAAGAGGCGGTCAAGGTAATCCAGCACCGGCGGCGGCTCTACCCCGGCGGGCGCAAGCAGGCGGTCTGCATTGCTGGTGTCGAATTGCATCTTCATAGTGAAGTAGTCGCGGTAGGCGCGGCCGTCGCGCAGCACGCGGCGCTTGGGACCCCATAGCGAGATCCACAGCAGCGGCCGGACCAGCGCGAAAAAGAGCTTCGGATCGACGTAGCTCGGCGCGGGCGCGTTGAAGTACTCCATAGCGCGATGCGCGACCTGATCGATGGTTGCGCTGCCGCGCGGACCGGCGCACAAGTGAACCGTACTGCCGAATGCAGCCTCGTCAAAGGCGAGGCGCGCAACGGCAGAGGCAACGTAGTCCACCGGAACAATGTCGAGCACCGCATCCGGATAGCCGGGCACCGTGCGCCACAGGCCGCGCGCGTAAATCTTCAGCGGCCAGTACATCATCTTGAAGCTGGACGTGACACCGGTGCGCGAGTCGCCCACGATGATGCTCGGACGCAGAATCACTCCGGGCATCGAGTCGAGCCGCGAGCGGACAAGCGCCTCTGCCTCTGCCTTGGTTTGCTCGTAAGTATTGCGGTAGCCCTGGCCGATTGCGAGTTCGTTTTCGTGAACCAGGTCAGAGCGCTCACCAGCCACGTATGCCGTGCCCACGTACGCGAAGCTCTTGAGATTGCGCGCGCCGCTTGCGAAATCAAGCACGCGGCGGGTGCCTTCCACGTTGATGCTGCGCGCCTCATCCAGGGTGTGGTCAAAGCGCACCGTGGCGGCAGAGTGAATCACGCGGGTTGTCTCCGCGGAGAGCCGCTCGTAGACAGCCGCGTCCAGTCCGCAGTGCGGCTGGCTCACATCGCCGGAGTAGACCTGCACGCGCGAGCGCTGCGCCGCGGGAATCATTGCATTGGCGCGCTGCGAGCCGGATTTGCCGGCCCTGTCGCGGATCAGCAGCGCCAGCGTGGCATCCGGCCTGCGATCCAAAAGCTCGCGCACCAATTGCACGCCGAGAAACCCGGTCGCGCCCGTGACAAAAATGAGTTCTTCGCTAGTCATTCAGAGCACCTTCACTCGCAGAAACGAGATACGCCGCAATATGAACGGGGGCGAATGCCACAAAAGCTGGGTGCCCCATCCATTCCGCGTTTTTTGCGGAATGGGCGGGATACCACAACACTCAAATAACCTCGCTCATTCAGAACGCCAACCTCGATGATTGAACAGCATGAAGGCCGGCTGGCGATGAATTTTGCGCGCCTGGCCGAAGGGGTAAGTTATGCCCCATTATAGCCGCTAGGTTCGCGCCAGGCGCGACGCCGCAGGCCGCGACTCCGACCCGGAGTGACGTTCGAAGACTACAGAACAGGAAGGAATTGCGGCTGGCTTTGAAGGGGTTCTTGAGCGCTGAGCCGGGTCCGCTTCGGTCCGGCGTTGCGGTATCCCAGGTCCCAAAATCGGGACCCGGGGCACCCAGCTTTCATGCTTAGTCAGCCTCTCAAAGACCCAGGCTGGTGCTGCCGCATACGTGAACGGCGATGCCCAACTCCGCGAGCATCGCGGCCTTGGTAGCCAGCGCCTTGTCGGCAACTGCCGCTGACGGCGCATAAGCTACGTTGACGTGGTTGGCGCGGTGGCGGGCCATGAACTGGTTCTGGCTGACGCCGTTGAAGACCGCGTGCACAATGGGCCACTGCGGCGTGGTTTCTTTCCAGCGGCGCTCGGTTTCAGCGGCCGGCAGGCTGACCACGGCGCCCCGTCCAAGGTCGGCATGAAGCTTGCCGTCCTCAACAAACACGCGGCTCCAGACAATCTCTCCCGGCTTGCCCACACCCTTAAGCGACCCGCCGCCGAGCGGGAAGTACATGGCCGGCTGGCGCTCGCTGGTTGCTCCGGCATAGCCGCCCTCGAAGTGATTGGCGGGCGCGGCGCCGGAGATCTGCAGCAGCCACACAAATTCGTCGATTCCCTCGCCCTTGTAGCGCTCGCCCCAGCGAACGTCGTGCAAGGTGGTAGAGGGGTCGATGCCGAGCGCGGTCCAGCAGCGATTGGTTACCAGCGCATCCACGCCGGCGCATTCGTCCACTTCGTTAAAGTGCACCATAGGTCCGCCGGCATAAAGCTCATCCTTTGTGCCTTCGGCATACACCGGCGGCCTGTCGGCATTGTTCAGCATGCCTTCAGCCAGGTCAGACGCGGGCGCCATATCTTTGAGCCCCTGCTGATACTGGATGCCGATGACGTCGCATCCAAATTCTTTTGCGATGCGGACGGCGGCGATGTACATCTTGCACTGGCCAAGCACCTGTTCCAGCGTCAACTCGGTGGCGGGCTCTTTGCCGAAAACGAACTTCACGCCCTCGGCCACCAGCCATTCGTAAACTGCCTTGGCTTCGGCGTCGCTGACCGTCTTCATCTTTGCCACTAGCGCGGCCTGGCTGAGGCGCTCTTTGTAGATTCCTGCGGGATTGAGCAGTTCGTCGTCGATGATGGCGTTGTACATGCCCATGCATCCCTCGTCGAAGATGCCCACAATGGCCTTGCGGTGCTTGAGGTCGGCGGCCAGCGAGGCTCCCAGTTCGGCGCTCTCGGCCGGGACCTTTTTCGGGTCCAGCGCATGCACGTGGGTCTGATCGTGGCTGATCTTGCCGTCGCGGAGCCACTCGGCCATCGCGGATAGGAAATAGTCGTCCGTAAAGTCCTTGCTCCAGATGGACGAGAACTTCTTGCCGGCCTTGACCAGCGAACCGTTCAGATTGAGCAGACCCACCAGCCCGGGCCATTGTCCTGACCAGTTGGCGACGGTCAAAATCGGTCCCTGGTGGCTGCGCAGGCCCGGAAGCACGTGGTGCGTATACTGCCACGCCGCGGTGGCAAACACAATCCGCGCTTCGGGATGAATATTCATGAAGACGTCCATGCCCATGCGCTGCGACGAGATAAAGCCGTGCTTCTCCGCCTCGTTATATGCGTGGGCGCGCACCAGCTTGATGCCCTGCTGGGCAAAGGCCGCGGTCAGTTTCGCTTCCATTTCCTTCTGGGCGGGCCAGCACTCCTGGTTGGCCGCAAGCCGCAGGTCTCCGCTGGTAATCAATAGCACTTCATCTGCCGCAGGTTTCGTGATTTCCGTTTGCCGTACCGCCATTTTTTGTCTTCTCCTCGCAACCGCCATGGGTTTGCCGTCACAGCAAAATATACACCTCCGTTGCGGCTTCGAGTCCGGGCCTGGCGCAAGCCATTTGGAAGAGGATACGTCTATTGGCTGTTGGCTGTAAGCTAATGAAGGAACCTATGAGCCTACCGACCGACCAGGCCCGCCAGAAAGCCTTCCAGCAGACGCTGTTGAGCGCGCGCCGCACCATGCTGCTCAGCGAGATTCTCAAGTTGGCCCTGGACAGTTTCAGGGCCAGCAAGCTTCGCTTTGCGCTCACCGCGCTGGGTATGGTGATCGGCACCGCCTCAGTCATCCTGGTGGTAACCATCGGCCTGACCGGCAAGCAATTCATCCTGAACGAGATTCAAAAGATCGGCACCAACGAAGTCGAAGTCGAGTACTCCGGCGGCGGCGCCACCGGAACCGAGATGGCGGTCTACAACGACTACCTGACCCGCGAAGACGAAAAAGCCGTCATCGCCCGCGTACCAAGCGTGTCGTATTCCTCGCCGGTGCTGGAGACCCACGACCGCATCAGCTTTGGCGGCGGAGTGGTGAAAGACACGCTGGTGCTGGGCGTTGCCCCGCAATATAAAGACGTGCGCAACCTGGTGGTACTCACAGGCCGCTACCTTGACGAGGAAGACGAAGCCGCGCATATCAAGTGCGCCGTGGTTACCGAGCCGTTTGCCCGCGAGATGTTCGGCAGCGCCGACGCCGCCGTGGGCCAGACCTTCCAAATCACCGGCATTCCGTTCACCATTGTCGGCACCTTCAAAGAGAGCGTAGACACCTTCGGGCAGACCGAAATCACCGACGAGACGATCCTGATTCCCTACTCGGTAGCGCGTTACTTTACCGGAACCGACAGCGTGAAGCAGCTTTACTTCTCAGTGCGCAGCATGGAAGAAGTTCCCGATGCAACGCGCGAAATTGTCCGCGTCATCAGTTCACGCCACAAGCCTAATTCGGTTTACAAGGCGCAGAACCTGAAGGAGCTGCTGACCACCGCCGCAACCATCTCTGACATTCTCACCGCAGTGCTGGTTCTGGTGGCCGCTGTCACGCTGGCCGTGGGCGGCGTGGGCATTATGAACATCATGCTGGCCAACGTCCGCTCCCGCATTCGCGAAATCGGCATTCGCAAAGCCCTCGGAGCCACTTCCCGCGAGATCAAGTTGCAGTTTCTCGCCGAGGCGGTAATTATCTCGCTGGCCGGGGGAATTGTCGGCTCAATTTTAGGCCTGGCCGTGCCAATATCCATCCGCCTGTTTACGAATTTTGCCCTGCCGGTTTCTGCACTTTCCGTATTGATTGCGCTGACTGCGGCGGTGGCAGTGGGTGTGGTCTTCGGCACCGTTCCGGCCACTCGCGCCGCCCAAATGGACCCCGTCGAAAGCCTTAAATATGAGTAAGCCTGAACTGCCGGCCAATGCGGATGAAAACCGCGACGGTGCAACGCATGGCCCGAGCCTCACGCTGATTTATTCTCTCGTCGCGCTAGCCCTGGCCGCGGCCATCGGCTTCGCCCTGCTGATCGTGCTGCCGTTCTATCACCGCAGCTAATCGCGGAAAAAACCGGCCGATTCCACGGCACGAATAGACTTTGAAAAAACAAAATTGCATCGAGAGGGCACGACGTCTGCCGCGCCCCTTCAACTCCGCTTCACACTTGCGAAACCGCTTCTCTAAGATTCTTTCGGCGGCGGAACCTTCGCGCCGGCCTTTCTCGCTTCAGAGAGACCGATGGCAATCGCCTGTTTCGGATTGGTCACTTTCTTGCCGCTGCGGCCGCTCTTGAGCTGTCCCTTTTTCATTGCCCTCATCTCGGCTTCCACGCGTTTTCCCGCTGCGGGAGAGTATATCCCCGCAGACTTCTTCTTCGCTGGTGCTTTCTTGCTGGACGCTGTTTTGGTTGGCATCGATTTCCTCCTCGGAAGTCAGATGGCCACGCCTGCCGCGCCAGTTGTCTCGGCAGAATCCACGATCTGTGAACAGGCGGTTTAGTGGGAAGGCTCGGCGGCCCGATCGGCAATCAGCACCGGAATACCGTCAATGACCGGATAGGTGCGACCGCAGGCTGCGCAAACCAGGGCACCCTCTTCAAGGCGAAGTTTTCCCAAACAGGCCGGGCAGGCTAGCCGGTCAACTACGGAAGGATCGAATGAGGGAGAGCGGCGGGACTCGTCTGCCATCGCGGCCTTACTGAATCGTAGCGTCGTGTTTCGGCGCCTGGCCGTTGGCAGTGGTCTTGGTGGGATGTCCGGCAAACTCGGCTTCGATCAATTTGTTTGTGCCGGCATTGGCAAACTCGTAAGCCACGCGAATGCCGTTGTAGATGGCGCGATCGTTGGACGAGCCGTGGCCGATGATGCACACGCCGCGCACGCCAAGCAATTGCGCGCCTCCGTATTCCCGGTAGTCGAGCCGGCGGCGGAAATCGTTGAACGCCTGCCGCGAAAGCAGCGCACCAACCTTAGCTGTAACAGTGCGGGTGAGAGACTCGCGCAGCACATCGCGTACAAAGCGACCCACGCCCTCGCTGGTCTTGAGCGCGACGTTGCCCACAAATCCGTCGCAGACAATCACGTCCGCCTGCCCGCTGAAAATGTCGCGGCCCTCAACGTTGCCGATAAACCGGATGGGCAGCGCCTTCAGCAGCGGAAAGGCCTCGCGGGTCAGGTCGTTTCCCTTGCTCTCTTCTTCGCCGATTGAGAGCAGGCCCACGCGCGGGTGCTCGATTTTAAGCACGCTGCGGGCATACATTTCGCCCATCACGGCAAATTGCTCAAGGTTGTGCGCCTTGCAGTCCACGTTGGCGCCCACATCCAGCAGGACGCACGGATTTCCAGTGGAGCTGGGCATGGGAGTTGCCAGCGCCGGACGGTCTACGCCGGGCAGAGCGCCCAGAACCATTTTGGCGGTGGCCATGGCCGCGCCGGTATTGCCGGCGGTTACAAAGCCTGCCGCGCGTCCCTCTCGAACCAGCTTGAGGCCCACGCGCATTGAACTGTCTTTTTTGGTGCGAACCGCGTGCGCCGCCTTCTCTTCCATGCCAATGCGTTCAGAGGCATGGTGGATGACGATGGGCAGATCTTCGTTGTCGAGGTGTTCATCCAGAAGATCGCGCAGCTCCGCTTCGGGCCCAATCAGGTGGACCCGCACGGGCAGACTCTTGCAGGCGAGAATAGCCCCACGAATCTCCGCTTCCGGAGCTTTGTCGGTACCTACGGCGTCAAGCGCAATATCAACGAGCATCGGGGCTCAGTTTACTTTACTTGGCAGCTTCTTTTACGTCGATGACCGCGCGGCCCTTGTAAGCGCCGCACTTGGTGCAGGCGTGGTGGGGCAGCTTCTTCTCGTGGCAGTTGGGGCACTCTGAAACGCCTACCGCTGAGAGGAAGTCGTGTGAGCGGCGAAGTGCGGTGCGGCGCGTAGAGTGGCGCCTTTTCGGATTAGGCATGATGCAATTCCTTTCGTTACTGGTGCCCGCGTCAACTTCAGGCCGCACAGGACCCAAGTTGCCATCCGGCACAGGCGAGCACCCTCAATTTCTCTTGGGGCTGGTTTCTTTTGACTCCATCCGGCCGCGAAGTCCGGCCAGGGCTTCCCAGCGGGGGTCACTCGGACCCACTTCACAGGAGCAGCTCTGGCTATTGCGGTTTTCGCCGCAGCGCGGGCAAAGTCCTTTGCAATCAGGCTTGCACAGCGTTCTGACCGGCAGGGACAAAAGCACCTGCTCGCGCAGCACATCCTCAAGCAACAGACTGTCTCCTTGATAATAACCGATTTCCGTCTCCGGCGCAGTAATCGACCGTTCCGTGGCTTCGGCATCAGCAGCCGCGGGCCTGAAGATAAGGTCGAAATCGGCAGCCAGCGGCACTTCTACCGGCTCAACGCAGCGGGCGCACGGCACCTGGAATTTCCCGTCAAAGTGCCCCTTGAGCCGGATATCGGCCACTATGTCTTTGGGGCCCCGGTGCTCGTGCAGCACCTCGGCATGGCCTGCGGTTGCCAACTGGCCGGTCTGTTCGGCCTCATCCCCCAGATCGACGGCTCCCGGAGCCAGTTCCAGGTCAAAATCAATCGGTTCCCGTTCCAGCTCGCTAATCCTGAATTCCATGCTATGAGCCTACGGCGCAAGGAGCGGGCAGTCAATGCACTGTTGACCGTCTGGCCGCGCTCACTCTTCGCGCAAAAGCAACAGCGGGTTAACCGAGAGGGCGCGCTGGGCCGGAATCCACGTGGCCAGCAGCCCCAGCAGCGCCATCGCCAGAACCACGCCGCTCAGCACCAGCGGATCGCGCGGCGTGGCCTGGTAGACGATAAAAGCAAGCACGCGGCTGGCCAGAATTCCCAGCAACAAACCGGCAACCGAGCCGAGCGCCAGCAGTTTCACAGCCCGCCCCAGCGCAGCCTGCAGCACCTCTTTGCGCTGCGCGCCGAGCGCGATGCGAATCCCCAACTCCCTCAGCCGCTTGCTCACCGAGTAAGCTGCCATCCCGAAGATGCCTGTGATCGAAAGCATGGCGCCCATCAGTCCCAAAATGCCCAGCGCCATGGTTGCCACACGCGAAGGGAAAAACACCACGTCAAGCATGTTGTGCCACGTCTGGATGTCAACAGGCAGACCCGCATCCAACTCGCTCACTTTTCTCCTCATGGCCGCGGCAAGCTGCTCAGGATCGCGATTCGAGCGCACCACCAACGACGCCTGAGGGTTTGGCGACCTCAGTGCTGGAAGGAAGATCGCGGGCTGTTGGGACTCTGTCAGGCTCATGTACTTTCCGTCCTCCACAACGCCCACCACCTGCACGCGGCTCCCATCCTGCATCCTGAAGAACCTGCCCACCGCGTTGGAAACGGAGCCGAACATCCGGGCAGCAAACTCCTTGTTGGCTACGGCAACTGCAGGCGCGTTCTTGTCGTCGCGCCAAGCAAAGTCTCTGCCCGCAAGCAGGCTTGTGCCCGCCGCATCAAAGTACCCCGGAGATACGTTGTACCGGTAGGGCGTGGCAAAGACATTCGATTGCTTCGTCTCTCTGGTTTCATCCTTGAAGACATCCGCCCTTACGCCTGCGGCATACACCAAAGGGGGGTAGTCATTCACCATGCCCACATGCTCAACACCGGGGATCGTTTCCACGGCGTCGATCATGCGCCGCTCAAGGCCGGGCGCCTTGTCGCTGCTGTAGCCTGCCATGGCCAGGTTAAGATTAAGCAGCATCGCCTTGCGCGGTTCAAATCCGACATTCACCGTCATTGAGCGAAGCAGCCCACGCACTGCGACCATTGAAGACGTGACCAGCACAGCGCAGATGGCAATCTGCACCACGAGCAGCGCATCGCGCAGCGTCATCCGGCGTCCCAGCCTGCTGTTGGCGCCCGTTTTGACAATCTCATACGGATTGGCGCGAAGCACTTGCCGCACCGGCACGATGCCGAAGAGAAACCCGCTGATCAGCGCCAGAACCAAAGCCACCCCGTAAATTCTTGCGTCTGGATTCAGCGGCAAATGGATCGGAGCACTTGGAAAAGGGGTCCAGTCGCTGAGCTTGCGCAACAGCGCCACGCTGCCCAACACTCCCAGCGCGCCCCCGGCCAGGGAGATCAGCACGGCCTCAGTCAGCAGTTGCCTCAGGATGCGCGTCCGGCTGGAACCAAGCGCCAACCGCAGCGCAACTTCCCTTGAGCGGTCAGCGGCATGGGCCGCAAACAGGCTTCCCAGGTTGGTGCATGCGGCCAGCAGAATCAACCCGGCCAGCACCATCAATCCCCCAACAAATGCCGCCGTAGCACGACCGAAAGAAGTAAGCCCTTCCCGCGCCAGCGAAGATGGCTTATGGCTCACCTGGCTGGGATAGGTCTTCTCAAGATCGGCGCCCACCGCGTTGACATCGGCGATAGCCTGCGCGGGAGTTACACCCGGTTTAAGATGACCGAACGCCTCAAAAAGCCCATGGGTGTTCTCGCGAGATCCAAGGATGCCGTCACCGGACACTTGCTCCTCGTTGACGACCGGAATAAAAAAATCCGGGGAGGCAAAGACAAGTGTCCCGCGAAACTCCGGCGGCGAAACTCCGATGACAGTGAAAGGATGCTTGTCGAGTTGGACCACTCGGCCTACCACGCCGCGATCGTCCTGAAAGCGGCTATGCCAGTAAGCGTAGCTAAGCACGATATAGGGGGCGCTGTTGCGGCCGTGCTCGTCGGCGGCGTGGAAGAAGCGGCCCAGATAGGGCTGAACCTTCAATACATCGAAGTAATTCCCGGTCGCCGAATAGCCTGTGGCGGCGGTTGGATCGTTGCCTGTGTCCAGTCCGGCAAAGACGAAATTAAAAGCAGCCAGATCTTCGAAGCTGTGATTGCGGTCGCGCAGGTCAAGGTAGTTAGGATACGACTGGAACCCTGAATAGTCCCCGTACTCGGTTCCGTAGAGGGTCTCTGGCTGGGGCACGTGGAGCGGGCGCAGAATGAGCGCATCCATGATTCCGAACACAACAGCATTTGCGCCGATGGCCAGCGCCAGCGTAAGAATAGCGGCGAAAGTAAATCCGGGGGCCTTGCGCAATTGGCGCACGGCAAATCGCAGATCGGCCCAGATTGACTCAAGCGTTGGCCACTGCCACACTTCGCGGCTGCGTTCTTCAAGCAGCGTACGGTTACCGAAGGCCCTGCGCGCTGCCTGTTCGGCTTCATGGCGGCTCATGCCTTCGTTCATCAGCTGCTCTGCCCGCTCTTCAATGTGCAGGCGGATTTCTTCAGAGAGATCGTCGTAGAGCTTGTGGCGGAGAAAGATATTGGGTATCCAGTTCATTTGCCCCCCTGTAGCGCGCTAACCGTTCATATCAAAACAGGCTCTCATCCTTCTACTTCTCTCAACGCCGTCATCCTCAGCACCTTCACCCGCGAAAGCGAGATCAACCCAAAGATGCACCGGTGCATATTCCACAAATGCTGGGTGCCCCATCCATTCGTCGGCTTTTTGACGAATGGGTGGGATACCACGACTCTCGACCGCCTCGTGCATCGGAAACGAGCGCAGCGAATCGAAGGACCTGCATTTGGCTTTGCCGGCAGCAAGCTGACTCACTCTTCCCTCAGCAGCACCAGCGGATCAATCGAAAGCGCGCGCTGCGCCGGAATCCATGTAGCCAGCAACCCCAGCAATGCCATTGCCAACACAACGCCCGTCAATACAAACGGATCGCGCGGCGTGGCCTGGTAAACGATGAAAGCCAGCACCCGGCTAGCCAGAATCCCCAGAAGCAATCCCGCTACCGAGCCGAGCGCCAGCAGTTTCACAGCCCGCCCCAGCGCAGCCCGCAACACTTCTTTGCGCCCTGCTCCGAGGGCCACGCGAATGCCCAACTCCTTGAGCCGCTTGCTCACCGAGTAGGCCGCCATTCCAAAAATGCCGGTAATCGAAAGCATGCCGCCCATCGCTCCCAAAATGCCAAGCGCGACTGTCGCCATGCGCGGACCAAACATCAGCACGGCCATTGGCTTGTCCCGCGTTTCAATGAAAACGGGAAGCCCGGCATCCAGTTGCCGCAACTCACTCCTCATCGCTGCCGCCAGAAGTTGGGGATCGCGGCGCGAGCGCACAACCAAGATTGTTGAGTTGGAAGGTGATTGGAGGATAGGGAGAAACATCGCCGGCTGCGGATCCTCGTTGAGGCCTCCATACTTTCCATCTTCAGCAAGACCCACAACCTCAACCCGCGTTCCATCGCGCATCTTGTAATAGCGGCCGATGGCGTTGTTCATCGAACCGAAAACCCTGCGCGCAAACTCCGCGTTTACCACCGCGACGCGTGGCGAGCTTTTGTCGTCTTGCCAGGTAAAAGCCCTCCCGGAAAGCAGGGCTGTTCCCGCGGCGCGTAAGTACTCGGGAGATATGTTGAAAACGAAGGCATCGGCAACTACGCTCGATGGCTTCAGATTGGTCGTATTGTCGGTGAAGACAATCGACTTCCCCGCGCCGGCTCCCAACGGAAGGCTGTCTGTCAATCCCACGGACTCAACTCCAGGCATCGCCTGCAACGCATCGATCATCCGTTTTTGCATCGCGGGCACTCGGTCGGGACTGTAGCCGGCCATGATCAGGTCTGTTTCCGCCAGCAAGTTGTTCTGCACATCGAACCCGAAGTCGGCGCGCAGCGAGCGCGCTAATCCACGCACGGCAACCATCGAAGAAGTGACCAATACCGAGCAAATCGCAATCTGCACCACCAGCAACAAATCGCGGGCGATCATCCGCCTTCCGGCAACCCTGTTCGATCCCGACTTCACAACCTCGTAGGGACTTGTGCGGAGAACCTGCCTTACAGGGACCGCGCCAAAGAGAAGTCCGCTGATCAGAGCCAGCAGCACAGCAACCCCGTATACCCTTGCATCGGGATTCACGGCGAGATGAAGGGGCCACCGGGGAAAGGGCTGCCATGCGCTGAGCGCCCGCAACAGCACGGCGCTGCATGTGAGTCCAACCGCGCCGCCGGCGAGTGAAATCAACACGGCTTCAGTGAACACTCCGCGCAGGATGCGTTTGCGGCCGGCTCCGAGGGCCAGGCGCAGTGCAACTTCCCTGGAGCGATCGGCGGCGCGTGCGGCAAACAAGCTGCCCAGGTTGGCACATGCGGCCAGCAGAATAAGGCCTGCCAGCAACATCAATCCAGTCATGAATGCCCGCACAGGCCGGCCGAGAAAATCGCCATAGAGATTGGGACGGGTGAGGACGAATGTCATTTTGCCTTCGTCCTTCGGATATGCCCTTTCAAGCGATGCCCCGATCGAGTTCAAATCGGCAACCGCCTGGGCAGAAGTAACGCCTGCTCTAAGATGGCCCATGATCTCAAACACCCAACGGTCCCCGCGCGCACTCAATTCATTCGCGCCCAATAGCGGGTGATTCACGATCGGCACAAAGACATCGGGATTGAAAAACAGGAGCGTGCCGCGGAAGTCTTTTGGCGCGACACCGATGATGGTAAAAGGATGCTTGTTGAGTCGAACGACACGTCCCACAACCCCGCGGTCGTCCTGGAAATGCGTGTGCCAATAAGCGTAGGTAAGCACAATATACGGAGCACTATTGGGCCCGTGCTCGTCGCCGGCGTGGAATACATGGCCGAGGAACGGTTGAAGGCCCAAAGCATCAAAGTAGTTCCCGCTGGCTTCCTCTATCCAGATGGTGGATGGATCGCCGCCCGCATCCAATCCCGACTGAACAATGTTGTATGCCACCAGGTCATCGAAGCCGCGATTGCAATCCCGGAGATCGAGATAGTCGGGATAGGACTGATTGGCTACGTCCCCGACTCCATGCTGGAGCGCGAAGAAGCTCTCCGCGTGCGGCACATTCAAGGGACGCAGAATGAACGCGTTCATGACGCTGAATACCACCGCATTCGCGCCGATAGCCAGCGCCAGGGTCACAATCGCTGCAAGCGTGAACCCGGGGGAACGCCTCAACTGGCGCAATGCAAATCGCACGTCGGCCCAGATCGATTCCAGCCTCGGCCATTGCCACACTTCTCTGCTGCGCTCTTCAAGCAGCGTGCGGTTCCCGAAGGCTCTGCGCGCCGCCTGCTCGGCTTCATGGCGGCTCATGCCGTCGGCCATTAGCTGCTCTGTGCGCTCTTCAATGTGCAGGCGGATTTCTTCAGAGAGATCGTCGTATAGCTTGCGACGGCGGAAGATGTCGGGAATCCAGTTCATTGGAAATCCTCCTGGCTTGCCTCTTCAGCTTGTTGCGGCCTTGCCCGGATTGAGAACCAGCGCAATGCCTTCAAACATCCGCTCAAAGCTTGAAATCTGCTCTTCAAGATGGCGAAGACCCGCGGCGGTAATCTGATACGTTCTCACCTTGCGGTTGGTGGAAGAAACGCCCCACTCGGCCTTCACCAGCTTCGACTTCAGCAGCCGCTGCAGCGCCGGATAGAGCGAACCCTCTTCCACCTGGAGCAGGTTGTTTGACCGCTGCTGGATATGCTGCACCAGCGCATAGCCGTGCGCAGGCTGGCGGCGAAGCGACTCGAGGATCATCATTTCGAGTGCGCCCGGAAACAAATCGCGAGGAGTAGAGACTGTCATAGGCTTGTTCGCTACAGGCATAGAGTAAACAAGTATAGAATTCCTGTCAAGAGGGCATACTAACTTCTCTCTGCGGCGAGCGCCCTTGCCGCCATGCGAGAATGAGCTTCAAGGCCCGCCCACTCCATGACCAGCCACAGCACTCCCGATTGCACCGCGCCCCGCGTTCGCCCGGCAACCGCCGACGATCAGCCGCGCCTTATCGAACTGGTCAACTCAGCCTTTGCCGTGGAGTCCTTTTTGGAGGGCACCCGCACTGATTCGGAACGCATGGCCGCGATGATGCAGAAAGGCTCCATCCTGGTGGCGGAGGATGGCTCAGGCGGGCTGCTTGCCTCGGTTTACTTCGAGGCCCGCGGCCAGCGCGGATACATGGGCATGCTGGCGGTTGATCCGGCATGGCAGGGCAAGGGCCTGGCCAGCTTGATGGTCAAGGCGGCCGAGGACCACTTGCGCAAGCTGGGATGCGAAGCTGTGGACATTTCCGTTCTGAGCCTGCGACCTGAGTTGCTGCCTATCTACCGGCGCTTCGGCTTTGTAGAGACGGGCACCGAAGAATTCCGCTACGGCCGTACCTTTCGCAAAGAGGTGGCGTGCCACTGCATCGTGATGTCGAAGCCGCTGTAGGCTAGTGCGTCTCTCCCGGCGCATGCAGATACCGGCTGGCAAATTCAAGAAATACCGGCCAGTTTGGAGCAGGGGTGTGTCCCCCCGCATGCTGACGAAAGGCGAGATCTCCTGAGATAAGAGCAGTTTCAATGGGCGGCAGCGTTGTTGCGCCCAGGTCCTTTTTGCCCAGCAGGCGGTAGACTGGGCCAGCGGCTGCTTCGGCGAGGAACATGCCCGTGGTGTCAGCCCATGCATCGCCGGCCGGGTTGGCGTACCCGTCTCCATTGCTCGCGCCGCCGCCGATGAACACCGGCCGTGGGGCAGCCAGGGCGATCAGTTCGTGATTGTCCACAGGCAGGTCGCCGGGCGTGAGCGGGCCGGCGTACTTCAAAAAGTTGCCGTCCATCCAGTGGTACTCAGAGGCTGCAGCCAGGTTGGTGATTTGTTCGCCGAAGATGTGCCGGTAAAGCTTGGCGCCGCCCTCGCCGGAGGAACTGATGTAGCAGATGGCGAAGCGCGAGTCGTAGGCCATGGCCGCCAGCGCAGCCTTGCCCATGCGCGAATGGCCCTGGATGCCCACCTGTTTCGCATCGACGGCCTTGTCGGTCTCAAAGTAATCCAGTGCGCGGCTGGCGCCCCATCCCCATGCTCTTAGAACACCCCAGTCACCCAACCCGCGTGGCTGCCCCTTGTTGGCCAGGCCGATAATGCCCTCGGTGAGGCCGGCGCCGTTGTCTGCCTGGTAGCTGTTGGGTGAGAGAACGGCAATGCCCCAGCCCCGGGCCAGAACCTGGTCTTGCCAGGCCTGTCCGTAGTAACCCATGCCGGACGTGATGGTTTCCGGGCGCGGCCGTTCGAGCGCCACTTTGAACTCGGCGGGGAAAGCCAACTCCAGAATCACCGGAACCGGACCGGCGGCGTTGGCCGGCGTGGTGAGCACCATGTCAATCTTCACCGTGATCGAGTGCCATGCGGAGTTGTCAACATGGCCCACAAGCCGCTTGGTGATCACGGGAATATCGCCGAATTTCTCTTTCGTGGTGCTGACCACCTCCCAGGTCACTCGGGGCAGGTTGGCCGGAGGAACCCCAAGAATCTCGCGGTCGAAGTCAGCGACGATCTCCGGGCGGCGCTCGGACCACCAAACCTTGGCCGAGGCCACGCGCTTCCCATTCTTCAGTAGCAGCGGATCGGGCAGGCTGGGATAAACATTCGCCTTGGATTCGTCGTAGTTGGTTGCGTACGGCGACTTGGCGTCGTTGGAGGACGGGTGGCGCAGTTCCTTGATGCCCAACAGATCGAGGAGGCGCTGGTGATCCTTTTCATTGGCTGTCTGGATGGCAAATTGATCCGGTGTTGGCGCGATGGTACGCAGCGACCGGGGTGCGGCTGGAGCAGCTTGCGCCGCCACCCGAAGCACCGCCGGGCCGCCAAGAAGCGCAAACGCAACCGGTGCCAGCCCGAGATGAACAATCAACCACCGAATCGTCATGATGAGCCTCACTTCCAGAGCATCGCCCCGTGCGGGAGTAAGAATCGGCCCCCAGCATAACGATTCACTTTCAATTGGGCAAGCGAAAACGCGGCGTCGAACGCGCCCGAGTCCTATTTACGTGAGGAACGAGCGAATCGAGTTCCAGATCCCGGCGCGCGCAAGACTCACGGGATGAAGTGAACCGCCATCACATCGCCACCGGCAAACGTGCCTAGTCGCGTAGAGGAAGAATGGTCGGCGGCCAAGGCCTCCGCGCTCCAGTCGTCGGTATGGTCAAGTGCGTTAAAGACTACTATCAGGTTGTCGCCGGGCTGCTTGGCCAACGTCTCGAAAGGTACGATAGGGAAGCCGGTAAAGGAGCGCATGTGCAGCCCGGTCAGAGCACCGGTGTTTCCGTGATGCCAGCGTAGCTCCTGTTCTTCAGAATAGACCAGGGCCAGGCGCGAGCGCACTTCCGGGTCGGGCTCATAGTAACTCGCTTGGGAAAATTCGTAAGTTGCCCCGATGTAGAGTAGCTTGGTCGGGCTGGACATGAGTGCGGCCTTGACCTCCGGCGCCAGAACGAGCCCCGACATGACTCTCTTCCCGTCGTTTCGAAATGTGCGAATGTGCATGAATCCAAAAAAGGCGATCGCAAGGAAGAGCGCCAGCAGAACGATTCTTCCAGCCATCTGACGGCGCAAAAGCGGCATAAATGCTATGGCAGCGAGCGGGCTTATCCCAACCAGCACTCCGTGCAGGAAACGGCCCTCGAGGCTGGTGGCCAAAACAAAGGTCATCAAGTATCCGAAGAAAGGCAGGCCGGCGAGCAAAATGAGAAAGGCGGCCTCGGCATGGGGAAGATTGACGGTTGCGCCGCGCAATTGGCGAAGGAATTCCCAAAGCAAAGCCACAGCAAAAACGGCCAGGAAGACGACCGCAATCGCTGCGTGACGATGGGTGAAGCCGTATCCAGGCAAGACAGAGAGATACGTTCTCGCGATCACGCTCAGCCGCGCCCCGTCGTGCTGGTAGTAGTGGTCGTGAAAGACACGAACGGCTTTCATAAAGGGCAGGGTCAGGAGTATCCCTGCCGCGCCGGCGCCAATCGATGCGAGGACCGGAATATCCAGCCGCCGGCGCTGCACGCTGCGGTAGAGTTCCGCGCCGCAAAGCGGCACTAAAAGCAAAACGCCGAAGTAGTGTGTGTTAAGCGCCATGATGACTGCCAGAGCGAGGGACAGGAGTGCCCATGTGCGGTGGGACTCACGGCGGACTGCGGTTTGCCAACTGACCATGGCCAGGGCGAACCATCCGAGCATCAGGGCATAGGGCCGCCCTTCCGAAGCATAGATGAGCGTGGTGTTGAGCGCGGGAAATGCAAGAGCAAACACCGCTGCCCGCTCGGGAGCTATGCGACGGACAAATATATACAGGCATACCTGCATCATCAGATAGCCGAGAAGCGAGGGCAGGCGGATGCCAAATGGACCCGCGCCGAAAAGCCGCATCGAGGCATATACGATTGGGTCATACCCAAACGGGTGAAGGGAAATAGGACATGTGAGCTGTATGTGCGCTAACTGGCCAATGCTGGAAACGTTAGCTGTCCACAGGACCAGGAATTCGTCGTACCACAGCAACGAGTAATGGGACAAGACGAGAGAAATAGCCGTGGTGAGAGCGAGGAAGGCAACCGCTGACGCCGGGAATCTTCCGTTTGGGAATCGAGAGGATTTCGCCGTGCCAACAAACCCGCTCATTTGTGCGGAAGAATCCATCGTGGGTTTTCCTTTCAGAAAGTTCTCGGAAATCTAAGTGAGAGAGTTAGGAACCAATCGTGCCGGAAAGACCGGCTGCCGAAGTCACTGAGGTGCTCTGCACCTGCGGCAGGGTCGGCAGGAAGAATCTCTCCAGTTGCGGGATGCGAATGAAGAGCAACAAACACATTGCAAGAACAGTCGCAGTGAAAGATGCCATCAGGAGCGGTTCACGATAGAGTTTTTCCGGGTTCTGGACTGAGCTGCCAGGCTTGAATGCGAGCTTCAGGTAGATGGCCATGGTCAAGGCAACAAGGGGGAAGCCTAGAATCAATTCAATGCGATAGCGGATAATGAACGCGCCAAGAAACAGCATTGCCGTAGATGCATAGAAAAGCACGGAAACGAGCAGGGATTCGGGCGTGTAGTGCTTGAACGAGGCTCGGTAGGCGCCTGCCACAGCGCGGCTCTTGATCTCGGCTAGCTCGCTGAATCGCTTAATCGCCATGAAATAACATCCAATCATCCAGTAAGCAATCAGCAACGAAACCGGCGGGACGAGGACGCTGGTAACCGCAAACCAACCCAGCAACATGCGCAGCGGATTGTTGATGGATTCAGTTAAGACATCAAGGTAAGGCACGTCTTTTGTCCGGACGGGGGGGAAGTTGTAGAGACAGCCCATAATCCAAAGCACGAGCGCCGTAAGCGCAAATATCCTCGAGATGAGCAGTGCGATCGCAATGCCGGCAAGCATCATCAACATCCATTGCGCGTAAGCGGCGCCGATGTTTACGAGACCGCGCGCCGCGGGACGATTGCACTTGACCGGGTGCAATCGATCGAAAGGTGCATCGAGTACCTCGTTAATGACGTAGTTGCTGCAAGCAACCAGCGTAATCGCCGCAAAGGCAAGCAACAGCTTGGGTATTAATTGGAAATTAATCAAATCAGGTGAGACGCTAAGTGGCACAATGATGCCAGGCAAAACGAAGAGGTTCTTGATCGAATGGTCGAGCCTGGCAATTGAGATGTGAGCCCTGATACGCACAGACAAAGGCACAGTGGGCTTTGCACTTGTGGACATTTGCTCTCCTTAACTTTAAGACGGGCGATCATCCTTTGCTCCATATCCCGCCGCATAACGGTTAATGGCGCGCTCCACCTTGATCCTGCTCGATCGATTTAATTCCAATTCTACAGATCGACAACCATGGTTGGCAAAGCAGAAGCCGGCCCCTGCAATGCACGCGTCCGGCAACGCAGATGAATAGAGTATGAACAGAGGGGCATTTGAGGCGCATCGACATTGGCCCTCATCAAGGCCGGTGTAAATGGATCTTTCGAAGTTAACGACCATTGTTCCAGGTTGCCATAAAGCCGGTGCCGAGAATTGAGGCGCCTTTCCTGCTGCATCGTTCCAGTCAGTCCGGCGGTCGTCCAGCTACTCCAGTCCTTCGACAAAGAAGCCCGATCTGTCAGGCGGTTTGCCTTCTTCAGGCGAAGGCCCGCGCACTTCGCCTGAAGAAAACTATGGGTTGACGATTCACTATCAATTGACAAGCGGGATGACAAGCGGGAACTTCAACTTCAACGCGAGTCGGCGGCCCCTCACTTGATCAGCGTACGGAAGTAAGCAACCGAACTCCTGATTTCGGCGTCGGTGAGCTTGTCTTTGAAGGCCTGCATCTTCCCCATGCCGTTTTTGGTGGCGTCAATCATCGCCGCCTCGGTGAACGTTTTCACGGCCGGACTGGTCACCGGCTTGATTTTCCAAGCCACGCCCACACCCGTGTCCGCGAGCCCTGCAGCGCCGTGACAGACCATGCACTTGGCCTTGTAGGTTGCTTCTCCTGAAGACTGCGCGTAGCCGCCGGCAGCGGCCAGAGATAAAATTGCGGACAAAACAAAAAACGGTCGAATCATGCTTTCTCTCCGAGACTTCCTCAGGAATTCTAGGGCAGGCATTGCGCAGTCGGCCTGTGCGGATCTGGCTTCTGAGATCGATTGCGCCGTTTTGGGAAGCATGGGCTGCAGTCGTACTGATTCGGGATGGTGCTCGGCAAACGGCGGATTCACTATACAGAGCGCGCCCCCTCGTTTTCGCGGGCGGGCTTCATTCATAAATCAAAACTACTCAAGCTAAGCCGCGCGCCGCCGATACAAACAGCGAACGACCTCAGAAAGGGCTTCAGGTATGCAGTGGCTTCGTAACCTCCCCATCTCGCGCAAGTTCTTCTTTGCGTTCGGCATCGTTTGCGGTCTCTGCATCCTGTTGGGGACCTATACGTTTCTCGCGTTTCGAGGAATCGCCGCGAAGAATCATGACGTAAGCGCGAGTTCCTTTCCGTCAGTAATCTACCTGGCAGACATTCGAGGCGGCTTCAACACAACCCGGCGGGCAGAACTGGCAATGCTGCTGTGCGCCACACCCTCCTGCACTTCGGCCTTCAACGCCAAGCGTGTGAACGCCTCGGCGAGTTACCAGGAGGCCATCAAAACCTATGAGCCATTCATCGCCGGCTCTCAGGAGCGCGCTATCTACGCGAAATTCATGGTCTCCGTCACGCAATACAGAGAGATTGGCGATCGCGCCATGGCCCTTCTCGCGGCTGGAAAGACAGGCGATGCATTGGACTTGCTCATGTCGGACGCAACCGTGGCGTCATTTGACGCCGCTTCGGCCGGGATTTCCGAAGACATGCAGCTGAACGCAAAAGTTGGGATGAACGAGGCTGAGGATGCAACTCGCTCCAGCAACCGCGCGATCTGGATAAACGCCGTGGTCACCCTGTTGATCGTCCTGCTGTGCGCGCTGACCGGCGGATTATTGACGCGGGAGATTGCGCCGAGAGTTGCAAGAGCGACAGCCGCGTTGGAGCAATTGGCCGCCAAGGACATGACCGCGCACGTCAGGGTCACAGGCACCGATGAGATTGGCCGTCTTGGTACTGCGCTCAACACCTGCTCCGAGTCCATGCGCACCGTTCTGGTGTCGGTTGCGCGGGGGGCTGAAACACTCTCTGCGGCCACCACCCAAATGAGCGCGCGCTCGGTGCAAAGCGCGGGCAATGCCAACTCGCAATCTGCCAAGACCAACCAGATTGCAGCGGCGGCGCAGGAGATGACCGCCACTATCGGCGAAATCAGCCATAATGCCGAGGCGGCCGCCAGCGCCAGCCGACAATCGGCTGAAACCGCAAGGCAGGGTGGGGCGGTCATGCAGTCGGCTACGGCGACCATGGAGAGAATTGCCACCGCCGCCGGTTCGGCCTCTGAGAGCATTGCGTCCCTTGCGCATCGGTCTGAAGAGATCGGCAAGGTGGTCAACGTGATTCAGGAGATCAGCGAGCAGACCAACCTGCTGGCCCTGAACGCAGCCATTGAGGCCGCCCGCGCCGGCGAACACGGACGAGGCTTTGCGGTTGTGGCGGGTGAGGTGCGCCGTCTGGCCGAGCGCACCAAAAGCGCCACCGAAGAGATCGCCGGAACCATTCGCAGCATCCAGAATGAGACCCGGGAGACGGTCGAGGTGATGAACGAAGCCCGCTCAACTGTGGAAACCGGCATGAATGAGACGTCCAAAGCGCACCAGAGCCTTGACGCCATCATTCGATCGTCCCGAGAGGTGGAGCACCAGATTGAGCTGATTGCCACAGCCGCTACAGAGCAGACCTCGGCTTCAGGTGAAATTTCAGAGTCTGCCGGGCATATCTCTCAACTGGCAAACGAAAGTGCCCAAGTTGCAGAACAGGCCGTTGAAGCCCTGCGGAACCTGGCCTCGCTGGCCAGCGATCTGGACGGCATTATTCGACAGTTCCGCCTTGACGATGCAGACCAGGCTGCCGGGCCAGTTGCCGGCAGACCCAATCCGGCTTACAAGCCGGCCCTGCGGCCCGCATAGGACGCAGGATCACATGGCGGCGGCCAGGTCCAGATCTGCAGCCCCTGCGGCAGCGTAGAGCCTAGCCGCAGGGAACCCGGCCTGCCGCCTCCAATCCATCCTTAGTCCTTCTCGCCGCAACCTCTTTCCTATCTTCCCCTCCAGTTCATGTTCCCTGTCATTCGCTCGCGCCGGGCGCTATGGTAGCCTCCGTGTGAGGACCATCGGGCGCATCCCCGCCGGGGCGCGCTTCCCGGCGGAGAAAGCGACCTTAGGGGTAATTGGCATGAGCGCCGTCAAATATGACCTGATTGTCATCGGGTCCGGTCCTTCCGGGCAGCGCGCAGCCGTGGCTGCCGCCAAAATGGGCAAGCGCGTGGCCGTGGTTGAGGCGCGCACCGTGGTGGGCGGAGTCTGCGTCAATACAGGCACCATCCCCTCAAAGACCATGCGCGAAGCCGTGCTGCATCTCTCCGGCTACAACTACCGCTCGGTCTACGGCATGAATTACAAGGTCAAGGAAAAGATCACGATGGCCGACCTGGCCTTCCGCGTTCAGGCGGTGATCCGCACCGAAGTGGATGTGACCGAGGCGCAACTCTCGCGCAACGGCATCGACGTAGTGCATGGCATTGCCCGCTTTGTTGACGCGCGGCAGGTGCGCGTGGATGGGCCTCAGACCGACACCACGCTCGACGCAGACCGCGTCATTATCGCGGTGGGCACCAAGCCTGCCTGCTCGCCCAAAGTGCCTATCAACGGGCGGACGATCGTCAACAGCGACCAGGTGCTCGACCTGACCGAACTGCCTCGCTCGCTGATCGTAGTAGGCGGCGGCGTGGTGGGCGTGGAATACGCCTGCATGTTCGCCGTTCTCGGCGTGCGCGTCACGCTGATTGAGAAGCGCGACCGGCTGCTGGAGTTCGCCGACCGCGAGATTATTGAAGCCCTCAGCTATCACCTGCGCGACAGCCGCGTAACCCTGCGGCTGGGCGAAGAGGTTGAGAGCGTTGAAGAGCTGGCCCTGGGCACCGTGGTGGCCAACCTTCTCAGCAAGAAGCGCGTCTCTGGCGACGCGCTGCTTTACGCCGTAGGCCGCCAGGGAGCCGTCGATGAGTTGAACCTTGCCGCTGCCGGACTGCAAGCCGACGACCGTGGCCGCATCCCAGTCGACGAGCACTACCAGACCAAGGTTGAACATATTTTCGCGGTAGGCGACGTGGTCGGATTCCCGTCGCTGGCATCTGTCTCCATGGAGCAGGGACGCATTGCAGCCGCCCGCGCCTTCGACGACAAGGCCGCAACCTCCAACCCCAGCTTTTATCCCTACGGCATCTACACCATTCCCGAAATCAGTTTCATCGGCAAGACCGAAGAGCAGTTGACCGGCGAGGACGTGCCTTACGAAGTAGGCATGGCTTACTACCGTGAAGTGGCGCGAGGGCAGATTCGCGGCGACACCACCGGGCGGCTAAAACTCATCTTTCATCGCGACACCCGCAAGGTGCTGGGCGTTCACATCATCGGCGAAGGCGCGGCAGAGTTGGTGCATATTGGCCAGGCCGTCATGACCTTTGGCGGCACCGTCGATTACTTCATCGATACCGTTTTCAACTATCCAACGCTCGCCGAGTGTTACAAAGTGGCGGCCTTCAATGGCCTCGGCCGCCTGCACCGCTACCAGACCGAATAAGCAGCAACCCACTCCTATCCCCAGGGAGAAACCAGAATGACCACCGCCATCGGCGTTGTGATGACCGAACACATTGTGGCTGGCCGGCTTGAGGACCAGCGGCTCACCGGACGGGTGTTGCATTATCCCAGCAGCATTGAAGAGGCGGGCGCGCTCACGGCCATCCCCGGCGGCGACCTGGTTGACCTGCTGGCCACGCATATCGTCAGCCTCTCCGCCGATGCCGAAAAGCCTGTGGATGCAATCGGCGTGGCCGTGCCCGGCATTGTGCGCCACGGCGTGGTCGAGGACTCGCCCAATCTGCCGCAGATCAAGGGCATGCGCCTGGCTGCCGAGTTATCCAGGGTGCTGGCAAACCGCGGCATCACGGCTCCGGTGCATGCGGCCAACGACGCCGATGCCATCGCCGCCGGAGTGGCCGCCACTCTCGGCCAACTGGACCGGCTCACCCGCGTCTGGACCATCGGAAACGGCATTGGCTACGGCCGCTGGCCTTACGTTGAAGGCGTGTGGGAGGGCGGCCATATCACCGTCACCCTCGACCCCAAAGAGCGCTTCTGCGGCTGCGGAGGCGTGGGACACCTTGAAGGCATCATGGGCTACCGCGCCATGCGCATGCGGTTTCTTGACCTGGAGCCGGAAGAAGTCTTTGCCAAAGGCCGCCAGGGCGACGCCCGCTGCCGCGAGTTCGTTGACCTGTGGCACCGCGCGCTGGCCGCCGCAACCGCCTCGTTCATCCACCTGGCCGGACCGGGACGCTTTTATTTCACCGGCCACAATGTCGGATTCCTTGAGCTGCCCCTGCTGCGCAGCCATCTTGAATCCATGGTCAAGATGAGCCCGCTGCAAAGCTTCTCGCTTGAGATTCTGCAGCCGGAAGACGAGACCGGCCTGCTTGGCGCTGGCGTAGCGGCGCTGGGTGCGCTGAATTCGTAGAGGGTGTTTCAGGAATCCGCTTTGTGTCAGGGCACGACTTCGGGGTCTCGATGTGCGCGGCAGATCCTGCACGGGCTTCAGGCCCGCGTTCGCAGTTGTGAGAAGCAATCTGGAGGCCGTAGAGAAGGAGACCGGCGTGGCGTGGGGCGAGCCGTGAAGAGCTGAGTGCGTCGAGGACCTGGCCGAGCGCGGTCTGGATGTTTCCACGATCGGCAAGGTCGGAGAAATTGATTGGCTCCTCGGGGGATGGGCCGGGCTTTCGGGTAAGGGTATGGAGACGGATGTGGAAGTAGCAGTATGGTTTGCCACGGAGCGCGGGCGAGTGACATTTGGCGCCGGTGGGCATGATGTGATGGCATTCGGGACACATTGGGGTACCCCCCCTAAAGGGCAGGATTCTTGATGCAAGTGGCCTGGTTTCAGCTGGATGCGGCAGGCGTGGCGCGGTAACTCTTTGATTCTGTTTTGGTTACGCGCAGATTATTGACAGCAAAGCGGTTATTCCTCTTCACTCCCGGCACTTTTCTTGGGTTACCGGGCCGGGAACAAAACCATGAAATGATTCTGCGCCAGTGGGCCGTAATTATCTGCAAACTGGTGGGGGATATTTTGTGGGCTTGGGGAGTTGCGGTGGTGTGGGAGTTGCGGGCATCGACGTGCACTTGCGCGGGTAATTTCCGATTTGCCGGCCAATCGACCAAAACGCCGGTCCGGCGCTATCATTCTCTACCCACAGCAGTGTCATCCTGAGCCGCAGGCGAAGGATCTGCGGTCGCTTCTCAAGAATTCATTCGATCCGACGCACGGCGATAATCGGCAGGCTCATAGTCATACCAATCGCGGCTTAGGTCCATCCAGGTGGGGTTCGTAGCCTCAATTAACGTGATCTTTCTTTCCCGCCTCCAACTCTTCAGTTCTTTCTCGCGGGAGATAGCCATCGCGATCTCCTGGTGTTCTTCAAACCAGACGAGTCGATCGCAGCTGTACCTTGCCGTAAAGCCGTCGTGCTCCTTCCACTTATGCTCAAACACGCTTGTGGAGGTCGCTTGTGACGCCGGTGTAGAGCGTGTGGCTTCGGCTAGCCATGATGTATGTGCAATAGCTGTGCTCGTGCATCGGTGGCATCCTACTTGATCGTGGGTGTGTTGGCTGTGACCAGAGGAACAACCGCAGATCCTTCGCTGCGCTCGGGATTCTTCAGGGAGCAACCTCGGGCAGGGTAACTGCCTTTTGGGCGAGATGGTTGAACAAGGTGGATAGTCTATGGCTCGCACTTCCGCTGGTAGGTTTTCGAGAGGCGGTCGTGCCAGCTCAAGTGGTTTTCGTCGAAGATGGCCCACGCAAGGCCCAGGCCCAGCGGCAGAATCGACAGCAGCACGGCGCCCAATCGGGCGCGCATCTGCGCACGGGTGGGGCTCTGGTCGTCGAAGGTGCAGAGCGAGATGCGCGCGTACTTCATGCCCGGCGTGGCATCGGAAAGGGTGAAGAAGATTGCCTGGTAGAGCAGCCCGATGGCGAACAGCCCGGCAGCGGCGCCAATTTCGAGCAGCCTTAATGAGGGAAGCTGGTCCACGTTGACCGCAGCCAGCAGAGCGGCTACCAGGGAAGCTCCCACGGTGAGCGCGCCGTCTACCAGGGCCGCCATCATCCGCCGGCTGAAGGCAGCCAGTTCAAGGCCCGCAGCTTCTGGGACGGGCAGCGCATCAGTATCGGGGCCATCCAGCGGCTGCGCATCCAGTTCAATTCCCGACCACTGCGAGGCGTCTGATTGAGCGAGCGCTTCTTCCATGCGAATTGAAACTGTCACAGGGTCAACTTCAAAGATGCTCAATTGCCCTTCGGTTGTTGGGAGTGCCTGCGGGGCGGCAGCAACCTGGGAGTGAGCCGACGACTGCTCGTGGGGGAATTCGATGACCTTGGCGTGCGCCGGCATTTCAGGCAGCGCTGCCTCAAGCCGGTCAAGCTCCCTGACGCGCTGAGGATCGGCGGGCGGCTCTGCCTGCCACCATTCCTCTACTGTGCGGGGAAAGGCCTCCACTTCGCGCTGCTGGCGCGAGTGCTTCTGGGCCCGTGCTTTTTCCTGCCGGGCAGGCGTCTCCGGCTCCAGGTGGAACTCAAGCGGCGGCCTGCGGCTTGGCTGCAATGACGATTGGGCTGCAGAAGGCTCAGCGGCAAGCTGAATGGGCTCCTGCTCCGGTTGGTGATGGCTCGCGGGCTCAAGACTTGCCAGCACGGCGCGGGCATTGGCTTGAGCCTCAAGAGCCACCTCGGTGGCGATCTCGGCCGCGCGCACGGCGGTTCTGGCCTCCGCGGTCTGCATCTGGCTATAACTGGGAGCCGAGGCAAAGCGCGCCGCCACGCGCGCGGCGGCCTCTGCCGCACGGCCGCCGGCGCTGTAGGGCGTTTCCACCGGCCGCTGCTGCTCAGCGGCGGCGGAGCCCCTGCGGTTTTTGTGCGCTGCAACGCGCCGGTTCACTTCCAGTTTCCAAGAAGACGTTGGGGTGGCCTGGCTTGCCATTATGGTCAATACTCCAGCTTCTCTTCCAAAGCGGTTTCCAGTTCCTGTTCCCAGGCGCTGAGCCCGCTGCCGAGGTCCATGCGCCCGGGGCAAGCGGGGGCAACATGGACGGTTGCCATCAAGAGAGTTTGGAGGTTTCGCGGAGAAAAAACAGGCGTAGCCCGGGTCGTGGAACCCGTGCGCGGGTGAAGCAAGACGAATTTGCCTGGTGCCGGAGCTGCGAGGTGCGCTTCCGGAGCCAAAGTGGGGGGCTTTTGCTATGCTGAGCCTTAACACCTGGTCTTGGGATGCGTCCTCGTTACTTAGTATTTATCACGCTGCTCGCCCTCTGTCACCAGCTTCTTGGTGCGCAGGCGTTGACTGATGCGTTACCTCCCGGGACCGCAGCCGCATCCATCCCCGACGATCCCAGCCAGGAGATTGTGCCGCTGGCCCAGCCTGAGGCCGTGCCCCCTTCAGGCATTCCCATCCAGTGGGATGCACGCCGCCAGACGCGCGTGGGCGACACATGGACTTTGAGCGGCGATGTGGCGGTTCATTATCGCGGCTACCTTCTGCAAGCGGACAAGGTGGTGTACCACCAGGCGACAGCGGAATTGGAGGCCGAAGGACACCTGCAGGTTTCAGGCGGCCCTGAAGACATATTCATTGAAGCCTCGCACGGCGACATGCGGCTGAATATGCATACCGCGCGATTCTTCAACGTGAACGGTTCGATGGGAGTCCGCAGGGCCGGCCGCACCACGGTTTACAGCACGCCGAACCCGTTTCTGTTCTCAGGCCGCGTTCTTTTGCAGACCGGGGAAGGCAAGTATCGGGTTGTCGATGGTTCCATGACCAATTGCCGGCTCCCGAAACCCGACTGGACCCTGATCTCACATTCGATCGAACTGGCCAACGGCAAGGCTTCCGCATCCAGGACTTTCTTCAAATTCCTCGGCGTGCCCATCTTCTACCTGCCGTATGTGCAACATCCCACCGACGGCACGGGACGCGAGAGCGGGATTCTGATCCCAGTGCTCAGCAACTCGTCCATCAAGGGGGTTGTGGTGGGTGAGCAAATCTACTGGGTCATCAACCGCAGCATGGACATGGTGGTGGGCTCTGAGTACTTCAGCAAGCGCGGCTTCGCCCCCAACGGCGACTTCCGATACAAGGGCCGCGGCCTTGACCACGTGACGATGCGCTGGAATGGCCTGTTCGATCGCGGGATTGAGACTCCCCAGCCCGATGGCAGCTCGCTACTGGTAAATCAGGGCGGCGTTGACATATACGCCGATGGCCGCCGAGACCTTTCCCCTGAAACGAGGGTGGCCGGCACCGCCGAGTTTCTTTCAAGCTACATCTACCGCCTGGTCTTCAACGACAACTACTGGCAGGCGGTCAGCTCCCAGGTGCAGAGCAACATTTCAATCACGCATGCGCACAAGGGCTTTGTTCCCTCTGCCTCAATGGAGCGCTTTCAGACCTTTGCCAGCACCACCACTGGAAATGAAGCGAGAATTCTCCACCTGCCCAACCTGCGCTTCGACGTGGTGGACCAGCCGCTCCGCTCATCAGGCCTTTACTGGGGCCTGGGTTCCTCTCTTGACTACCTTGCCCGGTCCGAATCCAACTTTCATGCGCGGAACGTAGGACGGATAGATATCTATCCGCATCTCTCGATGCCCCTTTTTTCCGCGGGCTGGAGCGTGGTGCCCGAGGCGGCTTTGCGGGCCACCTTCTATACCGTGAGCCAGACCCCCAATCTGAGCAGCGCCGGCAATGGAACGCCGACCTTGAGCCACGATCCGCTTGACCGTCGCGATGCTGAGTTCTCGGTAGATATTCGTCCCCCGGCAATCGAAAAGGACTTTACGCTGGCCCACTGGAACAAGGTGCTCCGCCACGTAATCGAGCCGGACTTCACATACAAACTGGTCAAGGGCATCGGCAGCCAGGCTCGGAATGTGTTGTTGATCGACACGACAGACATTGCCACCGACACGAATGAGGCCGGATTTTCGCTCACCCAGCGCTTCTACGTCCGGCCCGCCGAACAGCAGCCTTGCGCGGCGAAGCAAGACCAGGCCGCCGACGATTGCAACGCCAAGCCGCGCGAGTGGGCAAGCTGGCAGATCGCGCAGAAGTATTTCATCGACTCAAACTTTGGGGGAGCGCTCATCCCGGACCGTCGCAACGTCTTCGACGCCACGCTGGACCTGAGCGGTGTTGCGTTTCTAACCAATCCGCGCAACCTTGCACCGGTGACTTCGAGGCTGCGGTTCGAGGCTATCGACAATCTCCGCATTGAGTGGGACCTGGATTATGACCCCAAGGACGGCCGGCTGAGCGCCAACAACATCTACGCCGGCTACAGCAAGGGCAGAACCACCGTGGGGCTCGGCCACGCCCTGCTGAACGCGGTAGATGAAAGCGGCAGCTCTGCCGCCATTATCCAGAGCAATGAAGTCATCCCCTTCCTCACTATTGGCAAGCCCAGCGGGGCCGGCTTTAACCTGGCTGCAAACGGAAGTTATGACTTTGTAAACGGGGCGCTGCAATATGCCGGCATCCAGTCGGTATACAACTGGAACTGCTGCGGCCTCAGTTTCGGCTACCGGCGATTCTCGCTTGGCTCAGTGCGGGATGAAACCCAATGGCTCTATAGCTTTACCCTGGCTAACTTCGGCTCTGTCGGCGACATTCGCCGCGTAAACTCGGTGTTCCGCGATCCAAGCTTGCCGCCGCCGTACTAGAGCCAATTCCCGCACCTCGGACGGGAATTTCCGGCACAAGGGCGACTGCTTGCTTTTCGTTCCCGATTGCGTCCACTCAATATCATCCGCGAAATCGGGTGGCCACGCTCCAGCGGGTTCCGCTGGAGTATCCTTTTCTCAGAGGGTTAAATCTTGTCACGAATCCACTTAATGGCCGCCCTGCTCGCGGTGGGCATGGCCGCAGGCTGCAAAGCCCAAGTCGCCGCGCCGTCTGCTCCTGAACCGATGATGACCCGGCGAATCGAGGTTCTAGTCCGTTCGCAGTTCAACGTACCACCCGACCTCGAAATGACCATCGGCGATCGCAAGCCGAGCCAGTTCGCCGGCTATGATTCCCTGCCGATTACGCTGTCGCACGGCGCCAAGAAGACGGTTCTGGACTTCCTGATCTCCACCGACAACAAGACCCTGGCTCGCCTTGACACCTTTGACCTGCTCAAGAGCCCGAATTTCTCGATTGACACCGCCGGCAGGCCGGTTAGAGGCAATCCCGCGGCCAAGGTCACCGTCATCAACTTTGACGATCTCGAGTGCCCTTACTGCGCCCGGATGCATCAGACGCTTTTTCCGGCGACCCTGGATCGCTACAAGGATACGGTGCGCTTTATTTACAAGGACAATCCCCTGGTTGAGATTCACCCCTGGGCGATGCACGCGGCGGTGGATGCCAACTGCCTTGCGGTGCAGGATGGCAACTCGTATTGGGTCTTTATGGACTACGTCCACTCTCACGGCCAGGAAGTAAACGGCGAAGACCGGGACCAGGCGAAGAGTTCCGCGGCGCTTGACCGCATTGCCCGCCAGCATGCCATGCTGGCCAAGCTCGATCTGGGCAAGCTCGATGTTTGCCTGGCGCGGCAAGATGTGACCGATGTTCGCGCTTCAATGCAAGAAGCCGAGGCATTGGGAGCTGACGGCGCGCCTGCTTTGTTTGTCGACGGTGAACGGATTGTGGGGGCGGTGCCTCAGGCTCAACTTTGGGCTGTCATTGACCGCGCGCTCCGGGCTGCGGGCGTGGCCCCTCCGGTCACGCAACCCACAACGGCCGCGAAATAGAGAGCTTTGGAACACCCGGGAGATGGCAGGGATTTCGAAGATTCTCCCGATCAGTCACGGCCGATGTGAAAATGCGTATCGTGGCACCGGTCTGTGGATTTATCCTTGAATGCCGGGACCTTTGGAGTCCCGTAGGAGACGTCAGCTTGCAATCCGATTCGTTTTCCTGTGCTCAGTCACGTTTGGTCCTCCTCTTCGTTTGTGCCGGAGCCGTACTGGCAACGGCAGCCGGCTGCCACCGCGGCCCTGCCCCCGATGTGGCGGCCACCGTTAATGGCAAAGAGATTCTGACTTCTGAAGTGGAAAAGAACTTCAAGGCGAATCTCGGCGAAAACCAGGCCCAGCCCACTCGTGAGCAGGCCGACATTGAACGGCTCAACATTCTGCGCCAGATGATCGAGGAAGAGATTCTGCAGCAGCGCGCTGCCAAGCTCAACCTCACCGCCAGCGACGAGGACGTGAATGCAAAGCTCACCGAGTCCAAGGCGCCCTTTACGCAGGAGGAGTTCGACAAGCAGCTCAAACAGCGGAACCTCACGGTGGACGATCTACGGCAAAAGCTGCGCCGCGCTTTGACGGCGAACAAACTGCTGAACAAGGAAGTAGAGTCGAAGATCAACATCACCGACGCCGAGATCGGCAGCAATTACCTGGCGCACAAGGCGGACTTCAACGTGATTGAGCCGCAGTACCACCTGGCGCAGATTGTGGTAACCGGCATCCCCGCGCAGCAGGTTCCCAACCTGCAAAATAACAAGGCCGGCAATGAGGCTGAGGCAAAGAAGAAGATCCAGGTGTTGCAGGAGAAGCTGAAGAGCGGCGAGGATTTTGGCGGCTTAGCCAAGAACTTCTCAGAGGATCCAAACACCAGTTCGAGCGGCGGCGATATGGGCTTCATCCCTGAGTCGTCGCTGCACAGCGAGCCTCAGGCATACGAAGCCATCATCAAACTCAAACCGGGTCAGATTACCGACATTCTGCCGGCCATTGACTCCTCCGGGCCCGCCCGGCGGGTTGTAGGCTACGTGATTTTCAAGCTGATTGCGCGCGAACCGGCGGGACAGCGGGAGTTGAACGATCCCCGCGTACAGCAGACCATCCGGCAGGGCTTGCGCGAAGCCCGCTCACAGCTTCTGAAGAACGCGTATTTCCAGCTGCTGGACAACGAAGCCAAGGTGCACAATTATTTCGCTGAGGAGATCGTCAAGCGCGGCGCGCAGTAAGGCGCCGCTGCTCGGCCTTTAAGACATCTCTCCAATTGGTATCGTGTCAAACCTGTTGTCGATAGCAATTTCTGATCTCTGCAAGAACGTGTGGCGCTGGCCTCCTGGCCGGGGTCCCCAGCGACAGGTCCTCGTCGCTGGGGTGGTTGGCCGGCTGTAGCGTCGGCCTCCCGGCCCACGCTGAATCTACCTCAATAGATCTCTGGCTCCGGACTGGAAACAGGAAGCAGTTTTGCTTCCTTTATAGAGATTGACCTGATCTCCGGCGACGCTTGGTTCCGCGCCCACTCCGTGCCATTCCTGACATTCATCCCATTGACAGCTTGCCTATGCAGCATCCCCGCGTTGGCACCCTCGCGTCGCCCCGGTAGGCAGTGACAGGCTGGCGTCGTCCCAGCGGGTGGAAGTGATGACCCGCGTGCCGCTGCCTCGTGGCGGTGGCTGTTGCGCCCGTTCTCATACAGGTCAAACTCGCCGTCCACTCCCGGATGGAAGCGCAGTTCGATCGGCTCGCTGTCCTGATCGGCATATTGGATAACGGGCCCGAGCGGCAGAATGGATCTGGCGCACGAGGCGGAACGCTCAATGGGCGCCGCGGCATTCCGCTCAAGCCCGGCGCCTGTCTGCTTCGAGCGCTAGGGGCGTTTAGCAGGGCGGATTGCAGAGTGGGAGCGGTGCCCGGCAATGACCGGTATGAGCCCCGCGCAAGAACGTGCAATGCGCCCAAAGTGAAACGGCCCCCGCGAGTGGCGGAGGCCGTTGATGAATACTGCACACAGCCTACTTCAGGTTGCCGCTCGAGTCCATGGTGATGCCGCCCTGGGCGCCCTTGTTGTTCTTCTTCTCTTCGTTCGCCTTGCGGGTACCCATGGCCTTGGTCGTCCAATCCTCGGCAGCTGCCACATCGGCCTTGACCGCGTCTGCATTGCCAAAGTCCACGTCCGCCTTGTTCCTGTAGATCAGGTTCAAGTACTGCATGGCATCGTCATAGTTGGCGCGGTTCGCGACAGCCATGTTGAGATACTGCAGGCCTTCATCGACCAGAGGAGCGTTCTGAACCTTCAGGGCCTCCATGATCTTCTTGGGGGCCTTTACGTTGCCCTTGCCGTCGTCGTCAATGCCGGCATCGCCAAGCGCCTTCAGCTTGTTCATGTGGGCCTGGGTCCAGTCGATGACGCCGATGGTATAGGCAGCTTCAGGATCCTTGGGATCGGCAGCCAGAACCTTCTTCTGCCACACCTTCGCTTCGTCAAGGTTCTTGACGCTGAAATAGAGGCCCGCAACCTGTTTGAGGCTGTTGATATCGCTGGGATCCTTTTCCAGAATCTGCTTGAAGATATCGATGGCTTGTTCTGCAGTCTTGAGGTTGTCGGGCGAATTGAGTCCGGGGACCACGTTCTGAGCGATGGCGGTGGCCAGGTAGCTCTTGGCCATCGGCAAGCTCGGATCGAGTTCCGTGGCTCTCTGGAAGTGTCCGATCGCCTCTTCAAACCGGGCGCTCTTGTAAGCGTCCACTCCCTTGTTCAACTGGTCGCGGGCTGCAAGGCGGTTGCACCCGCTCATGGAAAGCACCATGCCGGCCAAGGCAACCGCGAGCGCCGTAATTCGTGCGGGTCCATTCATGTTCGTATCCTTCTCCTTCAGGCGAGTGCCTATCGAGTGCACGCCCTGGAATTGTATGCAGCTGGCCGCGGGCGGGAGTAACCGAAACCAGGATGGAAAAATTGTACTCCTGTTTTCCGCCCAAATGAATCGCTTGAACTTCCTCCGGACCGGGCCTTCAACCCAGGAAAAACCGGGGCATGATTTCCGCCCCAGTTCCCTCGGTTTGCCAGCCTGAGTACCGCGAGTGATTGGCCCGGCGCAATTCACACTCCCAGATGGGCGAATGTCCACTGCCTCCGCAGCCGCTCCCCGAAACCGGGGACTTGCCGCTACGGCCGATCCTTACTGGCCAGCCATGATGCGCGGAGTCATCAGTCCGATGTGATCGACGCCTGCCGACTTGGCGATATCGAAAATCTCCGCGATGTAGGAGAAGTTGACATCGTCGTCGCCCCGGATAAACATGATGCGTTCGGCGCGGTTGGCGTAAATGTCGGTCAGCCTCTGCTGAAGCTCGCCCTTGGCTACGTCGGTCTCATTGATCTTGTATGCCGGAGCTCTGCCGGCCAGATACAGAACCTGGACCACGATGGTGCGATCCTGATTCTTGGGTTGCTGCTGCGGGTTCTTCGGCGGCTGAGGAACCAGCGCGTCCAGACCCTTGGGGGTAACAGGAACGATGACCATGAAGATGATTAACAGCACCAAAAGAATATCAATCATCGGGGTCATGTTGATGTCGGACGAGTAGCCTCCCCCGCTTCCCGTTGTCATTGACATGGCTTAGAACTCCTCGCTTCTTGAAAATCGTTAGATGATCCGCGCCAGGGCGGATTTACTTGCCCAAGCTTTCGCGCTTCTGGGCCAGCAAGCCTACGTCGTCCACACCCGCGGTCCGCACAGCGTCAATGGCGTCTTCAACCGCCTTGAACTGGGAGCGCGCGTCGGCGCGAACATAGATTGTTTTGCCTGGCTTGTCAGCGAGCTTCTCGCGGACCTGGCCGCCAAGCTCACCGATCGTGGTCTTGTTCTGCCCCAGGAAAACCCGTCCGTCGCGGGTGATAGCGACGACGATGGCGTCTTCTTTGTCGGCATCCGGCATGACCGTGGGATTATTCACCGTAGCCATCTCGATCTGCACTTTGTTCTGGAGCATGGGGGTGATAACCATGAAGATGATGAGCAGCACGAGCATCACGTCAACCATGGGGGTGACATTGATGTTGGAGCTCACATTTTTGCTTACGTCGCGACTTGAAATTCCCATTGTTGGGGCTCCGTTGCCTGAAAATTTTTATTCCGGATGGCCTCCGGTATTACTCGAGAGACCCATGACAGGTTCGGGAGGGAAACCGGCGGGCGGGAGAGAGTTCAGGCTCTCCCGCCCTCCGCAGCTTCTCGCTCAAACCAGCAGTTGCCCCGCTTAGCGCTTGTGGCTCTGCTTGATGAAATAGTCGATCAGTTCGCTCGAGGAGTTGTCCATCTCGACGTCGAAAGCTTCGACACGGCCAGTAAAGTAGTTGAAGGCCATAACGGCAGGGATAGCCACGAGCAAGCCGAATGCAGTGGTGACCAGGGCTTCAGAGATGCCGCCGGCAACCGCGCCGATGCCCGAAGTCTTCTGGGTGGCGATCTGCTGGAAGGCGTTCAGAATGCCGATGACGGTGCCGAGCAGCCCGACGAAGGGAGCCGTGGAACCGATGGTGGCCAGGACGCCCAGGCCCCTCTTCAGCTTGGCGTGAACGATGGCTTCAGAGCGCTCGAGAGCGCGGCCGGAGCTGGCGATGGTCTCGTCGGAAGCAGTGCCGCCGGAAGCGCGGAACTCTTGCAGACCGGAGGTCACAACCTCGGCGAGGTGGGACTTCTTGTTGCGGTCGGCGATCTTGATGGCTTCTTCGAGCTTGCTGTCCTTGAGGGCGCCGGCAACCTTGGGAGCGAATTCACGCGACTGCTTGCGGGCTGCCGAGAAATACAGGTAGCGGTCGATCATAACGGCCAGGGACCAGATCGACTCGATGAAAAGGATGATGGCGATAGTGCGTGCCGGCCATCCCATGTGTTCCCACAGCCCCATGGGGCTGAAGCTGACTGCCTG
>CAIWFH010000183.1 GCA_903911925.1 uncultured Acidobacteriaceae bacterium | reverse complement strand
GCGCGACACGCTCGATGACGATCCGCCCATCAGCCGTCGGCTTGAGACCGATCCCCGCGCCACCGACAGCGTCTGCTTGTTGCGCCGATATTGTGGCGGGCCACATCATCAACGCAATGGAACCGATCATGAGAAATGCAAGGAACTGTGCAGACATGAATTGAAAGGGACTGGGTTTTCTGATGGTGCGTGGTGCGTGGTGCGAGGGAAATCACCTTTCGTTCAACTACTGATAGGAATTTGGGAGATTGCATGCCCGCATGTAATCAGCGCTGCGCGGCTAAGTGAGAATGGCTTATCGCTCTCAGTGATGAAATTGTACCAGACCGAGCCGAACGCGTCAACCGGGATGTCTTGCCGGTTTTCTGACGGGGCGCAGGACGAATTTCTTCAAGGAAGGCCCTATGTAGTTCTGGGTATGCTTCTGAGACGCCGAAGGCGTCATTCATAGCAGCCCAGGGCACTCGCCCTGGGTTAATCGCCCCAAGCATGATTTCCAGCGCTGAAGGCGCGACTCATGCGTCCTCCACACCAACAGCAACCGCTTCCATGCTATAAAGCAGGCCGTTGGCCTGCACTGGGATAACGTGGCCATGAACCCAGGGCGATTGCCCTGGGCTGGTATGAGACAGGCCGTTGGCCTGAAAGCAACGACATCCCCCCCCAAGCCCGGATTGGGTACCAGGGTAGAGGCTATTTGAAGATGTATATATTTCCCATCTACAAAAGGCGCCCTGCCCGGACCGGCTTCGCATTTGTTTGACCTTGGATACTCGGCAGCGCCCATCTACCATCCGAGCGCATGAGCGACGTCACCCGGATTCTCGACCGTGTCCAGCAGGGCGATCTCAAAGCCGCCGAGGAATTGCTCCCGCTTGTCTATGAGGAGCTGCGGAGGCTGGCGGCGGCGAAGATGGCTCAACAAGCGCCGGGCCAGACCCTGCAGGCGACCGCGCTGGTCCATGAAGCGTACCTGCGCCTCACCGGTGGAGTGCGTGATCGATGGCAGGATCGCGCGCACTTCTTCCGCGCTGCCGCCGAAGCGATGCGTTGCATCCTGATCGAAAACGCCCGCAGGAAAAGCCGCTGGAAACGAGGAGGCCGGCTCGAACGGGTGGAGCTTGAGGGGTTGGAACTGGCCGCCGACACGCCGCCGGACACGCTGCTCGTCGTGCATGAGGCACTGGAAAGGCTCGCGGCGGAAGACGCACCCAAAGCGGAATTGGTCAAACTCCGCTTCTTCATCGGATTGACCCACGCCGAGGCGGCGAAGGTGCTCGGTCTTTCGGAACCCACCGTGAAGCGTTATTGGGACTTCTCCCGCGCCTGGTTGTTGCGGGAGATGCGGGTGATCGCCGCGGGTGGCTGAACTTCCCCAACGCCGGTGCAGCGGCACCTTGGACGCCTCCTTTCGCGGAGCGCAGTGAGGGCCTGGCATCGGTCATTTCGTAGGGAGTTCGCCCGGTCTGATCCTTTTCGCCTGTGAATGGCGTTATTCTAAGTGAAAGTGGCTCACTTTGATCCCTGCCACTCAGTAAACCGATGAAACAGGAACAAGAGATTTTCGAGCAGGCGATGGCGCTGCCCTCCCGCGAGGCCAGGGAAGCATATCTCCTCGGGGCTTGCGGCCAGAATCGCGAACTTCGGCAAAGCGTTGACGAACTGCTGGCGGCGTTCAACGACGCCGGAGAAATCGACTTCCTGAAAACGGGTGACCGTCCGCAGGAGGCCCAAACCGTCCTGCTGGACGCCCGGCCGGACGAAGGCCCTGGCACCGTCATTGGCCGCTACAAGCTGCTCCAGCAGATCGGCGAAGGCGGCATGGGCGTGGTTTATATGGCCGAGCAGGAGGAACCGGTGCGCCGGCGTGTCGCCCTCAAGATCATCAAGCTGGGCATGGACACGAAGTCGGTCGTAGCCCGCTTTGAGGCCGAACGCCAGGCGTTGGCCATGATGGACCATCCCAACATCGCCAAGGTGCTCGACGGCGGCGCGACCGACG
>CAIWFH010000182.1 GCA_903911925.1 uncultured Acidobacteriaceae bacterium | reverse complement strand
GCCCTGGAACCTCGTCCCATCTCTACAGACCCAATCCTCCCAAGCCGCTTAGACACACTCAACAGGTGTCCACCAAAAAGAAGTGGACACTTCAAGAGATGAAAACTCAATCAAGTCAAGAGGGGAACTCAGGACGCTTACTGTGGAACCTCGGAGCAGCTTGGAGAGAACGGTACCCTGAAGCCACCAACAGGCCGGGGGCGTTTGAATGGTACCGGCGCGGCCTCATTGCGCCGGAGGAAGAGTAGCTGCCAAGCAAGTAGAGCCGGTATTCGATGGGCGAGGACGGGGAAAAAGGAACCTGACGCTGTATCTATGAGGAGGTATCCCGCCGCGAAGGATTTCGATGCCATCGCTGGCACCCTGCCCTCCAACGCCCGAGGCGACGGCGGTGAACCCATTATAATTTGGCCTCACCATTCGTAGACGCTCCGGTGCCGGTACTCAGACCACCCCCAGTATCCACCCCTCGATTTTGGCGATGCCTCGCTCCTCCGCCGTCAGGCTCGGGTTGAGGAACTCTCCAAGTGAGCCGTCACGGTCCGCTCGTCGCAACCAAGACGCAGCGGCGTAAGCCGCTTGCTCATCGCTGTCGCGGTCTTCCCGTGGGAACCGGCGTGTCCACAACGAAGGGTAGACCTCTGCGACGACCGACTTGCCCTCAGGAATCTCCCAGCCGTTGAACGGCCAGAAGTGAACTGGGCGCTTGCACTGCCTCCTGGGGTACAGGAGCCACGGCAGACCGGCGTGCGTCGATGTTGCGACCTCTCCCTGAACGCCGAACCCGAAGACGGACTTGGCGGTCGCCGTCCATCGTTCTGTCAGCCGGAGCCAGCTTCGCTCTCCAGTCCGCCACTTGCCCCGGCCATATGGGTCTTCCCTGATGAAGCAGACATAGGTGTGCGGAGCGTCGGTCGGCCAGTAGTGGTGGAAGTCTTCAAGGAAGCCCTGCCAGTAGCTGGGGAGCCGGTACTGCTCAAAGTAGGCGAGGGGGAACGAGAAGGCGTGGTCGATGCCGACGAGGGTGGGGATGTCCCGGTCGAGTTCCTCGCGGAGCCACTCGGCGAGACCACGGCGAGTCCAGTACCGGCGTGGGCTGGGCGGCGGCTGAACCTGAGCCGGTTCGCCGGAACCCTCGGCCATGAACACACGGATGCCCTTGCAGCTTGAGTCGGCGGTCTCTGCGCCGGAGTAGTCGATGCCGATGTAGCGGGAGAAGTGGGGCATGATTGTTGGCCTCTGGCCGCTTTGGTTGCTACGGCTTGGCTGTTGCGCTTCTAATCATCCCGACCTCTGGCTTCTCGACCGGGAAGGCAATTCTGCGGTGCCGCTGGTTTGACGGAGAGAAGGACGGATGCAGGAGAGCGACTACATTCGCTTTGACTCCGGTGCCCGGAATCTCCACTCCATAGGCAATTGCCCCGAGGCTGCTCGAATCGACTACGCTCCAGTTTGGCGCGTCAGCCCAAGGTCTAAGGTTTGGCATGATTCGATGTGCGCGACCGACGACCGGGAGCCCAAGCAGCAGGATGACGTGCGGCTTCAGTGTTCGTATCTGCTCCAGAAGGAGTTCACTACACTCCCGCTCATACCGCGAGTCTGGACGTGAAAGAAACTCGCCCACCTGTTTGCTACCGGGCTGAAGACCGACGAACCAGTTGGTCATAAAACAGGACTCAATTGGCACATCGGCATCACTCAGCAATCCACGCAAATTGCGCCATGTGGCTTTGTCGTCCTCTCGACCAGCAGCATTGATTTCGTCACGGTAAGCCACGCAGCCGAAGTTGTGCCCGACCGCCATGATGTTCGGCCACATCGCATCGGCGGTTGGGTTCTGGAGACCGTAACCTTCGGGGAAAAATGCAGGACCGGGCAGACCGCCTCGTGAGGGAAGGACATTTGTGCCCTCTGGCGGGATGATGCCCTTCGCCGTTCTCTGCCATCCACGAACAATCTCAAGGATGTTCATTCACCAGTAGCTCCCTCGCCAGTCTAATCCCGGCGATGAGGCTCACGCAGAGGTTGACCATGAAACGGCTCAGCCGAGGCATACCGGCGTTCGGGATGAACATCAGCGGCCTCGCCATCGCCGCCGACAGAATGGTTCATATATATAGTGGAGATTTTTACGGCTTTTAGCGACAAGCTTGAAAATATATTTTTGCGGTCGCCAGTGAGGAGCCGACATGCTACCGGCCTCCGGCCCGCCGCTGCCGAGTGACGAGTTGGTCAGGGCGACCGAGGAAGACCTCGTTGGGCAAGTACCGGCGAAACTCGCCACAGGTCGATTATTTCCAAGATGGTGGGGACCGCGCCGGTATAGCGAACTCAGGCTCTTCCTATACGGTTCGGGGAGGGTCTCCGATTGATACCCCGTTGTCCGCCATGAACTCGTTCACGGCTACATCCAGTTTTTCGCGTAGTGGTCGTGCCATGGCATTCGGACAAACAACAAAACACGCGACCACGGCATGGTTTCCACCGGGGTCGTCGGTAAACCCCATGCTCTTGTAGAAGGTCTGTTTCCCGAGGCACGCGATTTGAACCTCCCGAATGGCTTGCATCAAATGGTCTTCGGTGCTTGGTTCTCTATCTCTTTTTGGCGGTTCCATTACGACCTTCCTCCTCTCAAGAAGAGTACACAACCTTTGCGTTTCACAATCGGCGTCGAGGCGGCGAAGGAAAAGAGACTTGGGTAAAACTTGGGCAAAGAACTAAGGCAATTTAGGCAAGGAATCAAGGTTGCGGGGGTGTAAGAGTCGTTGAATCAACAACAAGTTAGTGCGACCTGCCCGGCTCATAACCCAAAGGTCGCTGGTTCAAATCCAGCCCCCGCAACCAAACAAATCAATAACTTACGATAATTGGCCGCTTTCAGTAAGTCCCCTTTATCCCCTATTAAGAACGAACTGCAATTTACTGGACGGTCGCAGGCTCTGCTTTAGCTGGCGATTCCTGCGAGTTTGGGCCGAACACCAGTCCAACAACCTGACTATTTGCGCGGCGTTTAGTTTCCGTCATCGCTCGCCCATAGACGTTCATCTGACCTTGCCCTCAGAATGCGTATCTCTTAGCCGGCCGGGTTTTGAGGATATTTAATTCATCCTCGTGATCGTCGTGGCGGTGGGAATGTGGGAATCGGCTTCATCGATTTCCAAGGTTTGTGGGAAGGGCGGAAAACAG
>CAIWFH010000181.1 GCA_903911925.1 uncultured Acidobacteriaceae bacterium | reverse complement strand
TCCGATGGCAGGCTTAAACGCAGTTCGCAGATCGAAGGCGCGTTCAGCTTCCGCTCTATCGTCAGCGCATGCGCCGCGTCGAGCGCCGCCGAATAATCCCGCCCCTGAATTGTAATCTTCATCTTCGCTCTCCGATCGAATGACTCGTCGTATTAGACAAGGGCATTGGCCGCCGGTCACTAGTGTCCGGCTACAAGTCGAACAGATTCAACTGGTTGCAAATATCACCTAAGTCGTTATCGTAGTTCATCACTTGAAGTGCCTGTAGAATGGGCGTTTTCTCGAATAGAGTTAGGCTGAGAATCTGTAGGATTTGGTAAAGGCTTGCCTCCAGTCCGAGCCGTTTGCGCACGATGGCAACCAGAACATAAATGCTGACGGCGATCCAGATTTGTGTCTTGACCGCGTTTTCGCTTGTACCCAGAAAGCGTTTGATGCGCAAATGCTGCTTGATCCATTTGAAAAACAGCTCCACCTGCCAGCGCTGCTTGTAGATTTGCGCGATGGTCAAGGCGGGCAGTGTGAAATTGTTGGTAAGAAACACCAACCGTTTGCCGGTGACGGCGTCGAAGTAGCTTACGCGGCGCAGGGTGTCCGGGTAGGCCGTGGCCGATTCCAAAGACGTCAGGATCACGATCTGGTCTGAACGTACACCTGTGCTTTTGTCCACTGGATGCGAGTAGCGCCGCTGAAGCAAGACATTGGTTTTGGTGCGCACCACGAAGAAGGCCGAAGAGAGCGTGAAGCTATAGAGTCGCTCGAAGTCAATGTAGCCGCGGTCCATTACATAGAAAGCGCCCGCCTCGATCAAAAGTTCGTCGAGGATATTGACGTCTGCCACCTTGCCGTCGGTAATGCGAATAAAGGTGGGGATGTTGCCGCGCAGATCGAGCAGCGTGTGCATCTTCACCGCGCCTTTGTGCCTTCGGAATTTGGCCCATGGGAATACCGACAGGCATAGGTCGATGGTGGTCGAATCCAGCGCATACAGTGCCTGCACGAGGTCAACGCCGAGCGGGTCGTCGGCATACAGCGGCCGTGCGATGGCAATCAGCACTAGGGCGAAGTCGGCAAAGATGCGCCAATCGTGCGCCTCGTTGGCATCGCCCAAGGTGGAGCGCGTGACTCGCCCTCGGAAGCCCATGTGGTACAGCTTGCCGCGCATTGCGCCCAGGCAGGCTTCGATGTCGCGCAGACTCTCGCGGTAGGTCAACTGGGCAAAGGCCATGGCCAAATACTGGTCGCGGCAGGAGAAGCCTCGATGGTGCGTATCTCCGCGATAGCGCTCAACACACTTCTGGAACTCGTAGGAGGGCAGGTGAGCCAAGAGTTGGGAGAAGACGGTCTGTCCGGCATTCATCCCTCATTGTCGGCAAACCGCGCCCCATGCGGCCACTCGGCACAGGCCCTCTCTTCCGCCGTACGGAATTCAAATCGAAAAATGAGAGTTATCTTCTATCGCTTCTGGTATGTGATGGTTACAGCGGGTTACCCAGATTTAGCCGGACACTAGTGGAAAATGGATCTCAGCAAAGACAATAATTCGAGCATGGTTAGGGGCCAGGCACATCACCGCATTATCGGGCCTAGTGGAAAGAATCTGGCACCAGTGAAAGAGACGGCCATCTATCCGGCACAGTTCCCCATTCTGCTCAGGGACAGGATGCAAGGAAAGACGGTTGCCG
>CAIWFH010000180.1 GCA_903911925.1 uncultured Acidobacteriaceae bacterium | reverse complement strand
CTAGTGTAGTGTCTCATTATTAGAATCAGTTATATGTCGAGGCTCATCTTATGACGAGGAGACCTCGATATGCGTGTTGCGCACCCCATTGTTTTGAATGAAGAGACGCGACGGAAACTGGAGCAGCAGTCGCGTGGACGTTCTACTCAAGCGCGAGTGGTGTTGCGCAGCCGCATCGTCCTGCTTGCCTCCGAAGGGTTCCAGAACAAGGAGATCGCAGCAACTCTGAATGTCGCTCCGCGCATGGCGGCGCTGTGGCGGGAACGGTTTGTCGAGCGGGGCATGGAAGGCCTTTTGAAGGACGCGCCCAGGCCAGGCCGCACACCGTCGATCTCCAGAACTTCGTTGATTGAAAAGACCACGCAGAGCACTCCCGCAACTGCGACGCAGTGGTCCACGCGCACCATGGCGCGGGAGATGGGCATCTCGAAGGCATCGGTGTCGCGCATCTGGCGTGCCAGCGGCCTGAAGCCTCATCGCGTGGACAGTTTCAAGGTCAGCAACGATCCGAACTTCGCAGATAAGCTGGAAGCCATCGTCGGGCTCTATCTCAATCCGCCGGAGCATGCACTCGTGCTTTCAGTAGATGAGAAGAGCCAAATCCAGGCACTGGATCGCACGCAACCTGGCCTGCCGATGAAGAAGGGCCGCGGCGCCACCATGACGCATGACTATAAGCGCAACGGCACAACCACGCTGTTCGCCGCGCTCAACACCGCCAACGGCGAGGTCTACGGCATGTGCCAGCAGAAGCACCGCCATCAGGAATGGCTGAGGTTTCTGTGCATGATTGATCGAACCGTTCCCGCAGGCAAAGAAATCTACCTGATCTGCGATAACTACGCCACCCACAAGCATGAACGGGTGCAACGCTGGCTGGAGGCGCACAAGCGATTCCATGTATGCTTCACACCCACCTCGGCATCATGGCTCAACATGGTGGAGCGCTTCTTTCGCGATCTGACCCACAATCGACTGCGACGCGGCGTCTTCCAAGATCTCGAACAACTCATCATGGCCATCGGAGAATACATCGACGGTCACAACAAGAATCCCAAGCCTTTCATCTGGACCGCCAAGGCCACCGACATCCTTGAAAAGGTGACACGCGCTCAGACCGCTCTCAATAAAAGACGATCTGCTTGAGACACTACACTAGCAGCGACAGCAAAGCTTTGAAGTTTTCATCGTAACCGTCGTGTGGGGTGGCCGTTAGCAGCAGCAAGGCTCCGGTATTCTCCGTGGCAAGCCAGCGCGCAAGCCGGAATCGGTCGGTCATTTCGTCGTCGTTGCCGGAAGCGAGGTGGTGGGCTTCGTCGATAATGATGACGTCCCAACGGCTCGCCGACAGTTCCCGAAAGGCACCTTCTCGACGCTTAATGAAGTCAACTGAGGCGATAACACGCGGCTCGGCACTCCACGGATTTGTTCCTACTTCGAGGGATCTTCGTGTTTCCGCCACGCCGTCGCTGTCAAAAATCTTGAATTGGAAGCCAAATTTGGACGAAAGTTCCGTCTGCCACTGCTCGATGATAGACGCTGGACAGACAATCAGAATCCTTGCAGCACGGCGTCGGGCGTTCAATTCACGCAGGATTAGACCGGCCTCGATCGTCTTGCCCAAACCAACGTCATCGGCTATCAATAGTCGGGGCCTTGGCAATTCCAGCGCGCGAAGCGCAGGAATCTGTTGGTAGGGCTCGAACTCAATCCGTGAACGAGTTGATGACACCAGACGGTCGTCGCCGGGCGCAAGACCAAGCCGACTTGAATCCATCAACAGCTGGAATCGGGCAAGGCGCCCAGGGTGGGCAAGGTCAAGTTCAGGGATGTCGTCCGGCTCAACTTCTTCGATTGGATGGAGAACGCAGATCTCCTCGTTCCGGAACGGTTCGTCGAGTCCGCGCAAGCGAAGGCGTTTGATTGGTCCGCCGTTCGTCTGTCCGATCAGATCAGCGCTGAGGACCATGAAGCGCCCTCCGCGCACACGAACCGTTGTTCCCGCCTGAAATTCCGTTGTCATGGCCCGTCCACTGGAAACAATCTCTTACCGTTATTGTCAGTTTTGCTCGAATTGTATAGTACTGAAGCAAAACCGTATATCCTTGCGTACTTTGTTCTGTTAACAGTTGACAGTTCAAGCTGCGAAATGTCCGCAGATCGTGGCCGCCTTTGGGGAGCCTCGGTGAACGCACGGCGATTTCGCGCTGGAGGATTCATTATCCATGGCAGTATCCGTCGACTCGGAATATCCACAGGTCTATGCGTGCGGTCACGAGTCAGAATCGAGGGCACGAACGGGTGCAGTTTCACGTTCATGCTCTGTTCCGAAATCCGCGCGGCAAAGAGATGAGTGCCAAAACAGAATCGAAGGACTTGCGCACTTCGATTTGAATTGCCTTGGGTCCGAGGCAATTGCCGTCCGAGGACTCCCAAAGCGAAAGGCACTCCGAGGCGGTCGCGGGATCCTGTTGCCCGTTGTGCACAAGATGGATAACAGAAGACTCCGGAACGCGATAGTTCTTCGGAATGTAGAGTCCGTATTGCTGCGCATTGTTGCTTTGTACCACCGACTGCACGCGGAGCTTCGGCACCGGCGGATCATAGAAACCGAACGACCCTTGGAGAAGGCCGGCCTCCTCCTCTTTTTTGAGCGCCAGCTTCGCATCAATCAGTAAGCACGGCTGCCCGTGGTGTTTCGCATAGGCAATTGCGGATGAGAGGAGGCTGGCCTCGGGGCAGAGCTTACCCCTGATGCGGTCAACATCGGCGAACGTCACTTCAGTTCCGATTTCCGGCAGGAGGAACTGCGGGAAGAAACCCATGTGACCGGCTATCAAATCAACGAGTGTTTCCTCTGGGTCCTTGCTGCTTGCATGCGCATGGGTTCGCTTATAGGTGCTCCTCTGCTGATCCGTGAGAATTAGTAGATGGCCGATCTCGTGCCATTTTGTAAAGTACGACCGCAGCCCTTTGTCGCCTCGGCAGTCAATCACGGAAACGAAGGACCTTTCCCCTGTCCGAGCCGTCATCCTGCGGTAAGTAACGCCGTAAACGTCACCGTGGAGTTCCTTGTCTAGCGCGGCGAAGCCCCATTCGCCGGCTTGGACATATCGCCGCTGCAGTGCCACTAGTTCATCATCAGAACGAACTACCTCGAACGTGGTTCCGAGGGTCGCCTCCATTATGTTGAGCATCTCCGAAGGAGTTGCACAATCAGGGAAATCAGTCAGCATCGCCGCAGCCCTTGCCTCGCAGAACGCGAGGATGGCATCTGCAGGAGAGCCGTTCGATGTTAACCGCAACGCGGACGCGATCTCCCATATCTTCTGGCTGTGTAGACGGTCCATAGCGGCCTAGACGAGGAATTTCTTCAGCGTCTCGTACATCTCCTTCCAGTCCTCCGCGGTGGGAGTTTTGCGTTCCTCGTTTGAACGCCGCGCTATTACTGACCGATGCGCCGCCAAGAGTGCCTCGGTCTGCGTAAATGAAAGGTTCATATCGCGGGCGAGTTGGGTCAACTCGGCCGGGATCGTAACCGGTTCAGGATTCGGCGGCGGCACGTCTGCGCCGCGGAGCAGGTAATCCAGCGAGGCATTGAGTTCGTTCGCAATTTTTAGTATGTTTTGTGAACTCATGTTCCGGTTCCCGTTCTCGGCATCGCTGAGGAACCCTTTGCTTATGCCCGCACGTTCCGACAACTGGTCGAGCGTAAGCCCTTTATTTTCCCTTAGTTTACGAATTCTCTGGCCAGTTGTTTCCATATGCCACCCAACTCATATTGAGCCTTTTCAATAAGATGTGCAACGATAAACTTTGTGTTCGCTTGCAGCGAACTTGTAGTTCGCACATGTGTTAGACTGTGGATACAGACCCGCCGGAGATTTCTAAAGAGAGGAAAATACAATGCCACAACAGGTTCAGATCCGTTGCATCAACAAGAGCGACCGGACCAACCCCCACGAGAGAATTCTCTACGTCGGCGGCGTAAATGCCGACGGGACCCGCTGGAAACTATCGCAGCAAGATGCCATCGCGGGAATTGAGAGTGACCGATGGCAATTCTACGTATCAGTCAACGGCAGCTCGGTTTGGGTGATCGTAGCGGTGAGCCGCTTTGGCAACAAATATCTAAAAACTACCGCCGACGGCGTGCACCCCGATAACCTTCTGAGCCTGCCGGAATGTCCGTAGCAAGGAGCGATTGCAAACATGACAGACCCCATACTCGCACTCAACAGATCAGTGGCGCCAAGTCCAGGGATCTCTTCACTTAAAGAACTGAAGGACCTCTCCCGCTCGATTTCTATCGCAACTCAGAATTTCCTTTGGGGCCGGGCCGCTGGCCGTTGCGAGTTTGCGGGCTGCAACAGACCGCTCTGGAAGTCTTCAGTCACGAACGAGCGCGTGAACATCGCGCAGAAGGCCCATATCTACTCCTTCAGTGAAGGGGGGCCGCGTGGCAACGACGGGCTTCCGCCTGAAGACCTGAACTCGATCGACAATCTGATTCTGGTCTGCCATGAGTGCCACCAGAAGATCGACGCTGCGGTGGATGGAGGCTGCTACACGGCGTCGCTGCTCCAACAGATGAAACGCGAACACGAGCGACGCATTGAACTCATAACTGGCATCGATCCGACCAGGAAGAGTCACATTCTTCTGTATGGGGCCAACATCGGCGAACATTCTGCGCCATTGAACTTCGCAGGTGCAGCGACGGCCATGTTCCCGCACCGTTACCCGGCCTCCGATCATGCAATCAGTCTTGGGCTCAAGAACAGCGCGGTTTCCGACCGCGATGAGCAGTTCTGGCTCTCTGAGAGAGAAAACCTCGAGAAGCAGTTCGCGCGGCGTGTACGAGATCGGATTTCAGACGGCGAAATTGCTCATCTTTCAGTATTTTCGCTAGCACCTCAGCCGCTCCTGATCCACCTGGGAACGCTGCTGGGCGACATCATCTCTTGCGACGTTTTCCAACTTCATCGCGAACCGCAGACTTGGGTCTGGCCCTCGGGAGCGGAGACTCCCGGATACTTAATCCGTGAACCGGAATCGAAGACTGGAAAGGCAGCGCTGGTTCTGTCCCTGAGCGCGACCATCAATCTTAAAAGGGTCACTTCGGTAATCGGCGAGGATGCCAGCATCTGGACCATCACTGTGCAGACGCCGCACAACGATGTGATGAAGAGTCGCGAACAGCTCGCAGGCCTGAGATATGTATTACGGCGCACGTTCGACCAGATCAAGTTTGCGCTCGGCCAATCCGCGATTCTTCACATATTCCCCGCAGCCCCTGTCTCTGCCTGTCTGGAAATAGGCAGAGTGCGCATGCCGAAGGCCGACATGCCTTGGCAACTCTACGATCAGGTCAATTCACTCGGAGGCTTTGTGCCTGCTTTATCAATCTCTTAGGAGGCCCGTCAGATGGCGAATGAACTCGTTGTAAAGTTTTTGGACAGCATCATTGACTCGCTCGATATCCCGGAGTCTTACTACCGGCGAGCGGCGGACCGACACCGGTCACTCGGAGAGTGGCTTTGCCGTCGTGAGTCCAAGGTCGCAGTATTCCAGCCCCATGTAACGCCGCAGGGTTCCTTCCGGTACGGCACTGTTACCCGGCCCTTGAACGCCGAGGGGGAATACGATCTCGACAATGCGGTGACTCTCACGCTGCCGAAGACGCAGATGACGCAGAAGGACCTGAAGACGCTCTTTGGAGAAGAGATTCGCGCTTACGCTGAAGCGCACCAGATGCTGTCCCCACTCGAAGAGATGAATCGCTGCTGGCGCCTGCACTACTCAGACGAAATCACATTCCATCTAGATACTCTGCCGTGCGTTGCCGAGGAGGAAAGCGTCATTGCGGCCATTATTGGATTGGGGGTTCCTCGCGAACTGGCTAAGCGCGCCGTGGCGATCACAGACAAGCGCCACCCGCACTACGCTTTGATCAGCGCGAATTGGCTGAGTAGTAACCCTCGCGGGTTTGCACGATGGTTTGAGGAGCGCACACGGAGCTCCGCTCTCCCGCGCTTGCGGCGATTGGTGGAGGCGAGATTGTACAGCTCGGTTGAAGATGTCCCTGCATACGAGTGGAAGACGCCGCTTCAGCGGAGTATCCAACTGCTGAAGCGCCACCGCGATGTCATGTTCCAAGAGAACCCCGAGCTTGCGCCGATTTCGATGATTCTCACCAATCTTGCGACCCATTCGTACAACGGGGAATCGGATATCTTCACGGCCGTAACTGGAATCGTCGACCGGATGCCGTCGTTCATTCGCGCCGGACGACCGCGAGTCCCCAATCCAGCCGATCCCGCGGAAGACTACGCCGACAAGTGGAGCAAGGAGCCGCAGCTCGAACAGAATTTTTGGTCTTGGCATATGCAGGCGAAGGCCGATCTGGCTCGTCTGCCCGATCTTCTTCGCGGCGACCGGCTCTCTGCAAGCGTGCGCCAGATGTTCCGGCTCGATCTGAAGCAAGAGCAGTTGCTGCAATTCCAATCGGCGCCCATTTCGGTGCGCAGCATCTCCTACGCTGCGCCTGCGATCGCCATAACCAGCGCGCCAAAGCCTTGGGGAAATCAATGAATGCGTGCATCCGTGTTGCTGAAGTGGGGTATAGAAGAGCTGCTACGGAAATATCCTGAGCTCCGTCTCCAACCCGCCAAGGGCGACGAGATGATCATCGCGGGAATTCTTGAGTTTTCTGCGCAGACCCGCGGTCTGAAGCTGATCTCTGATCGATATGAAATCAGTATTTCCGTTCCTCCCGAGTATCCGAAAGCGATTCCGGTAGTACGAGAGACGGCAATGCGCATCCCGCGAGCCTTCCATAAGTTAGACTCCGGCCATCTCTGTTTGGGCTCGCCAACTCGACTACGACTAACTCTGGCCGAAACCTCCTCGCTTCTCTCCTTTGTTGAGCGATGTGTCATTCCTTACCTCTATGGTTACTCGATCATCGAGAGTGGCGGAGTACTTCCCTTTGGGGAGTTGTCGCACGGGGTGCGTGGTCTTCGCGACGATCTAGCTTCCATGATCGGCTTGGACGATGATCTCGTCTTGCTCGGTTTTGTGCGTCTACTAGCCATGAAGAAACGTAAGGCCAACAAGCTGCCATGCCCGTGCGGTACAGGCATGCGTGTGGGACGATGCCACAATCGGAAACTGAATACACTTAGGGAAATGCTCGGAAGAAGATGGTTTTCGTCTTTACTCCATGGGTCGCGTTGATCGGCGTCGAGCAGCTTTGTCCATCAATTCTCAGAGGATCGCATTTTAGAAGATCGCAAAATCGTCGAGGCACTCACCGAACTCGGATAGATCCTCACATGTCGGCAAGTTTTGTGGAATGCGACCTGCCGGGATTGGCTCCTGACAACTGATAAAATCCCGTTCTCAGTTGGCATCCATGATCATCGCTTGAGAATCGAAGCGTGACTTTCGGGGCTCGGTCGCCAGGACCCGGGAAAATTCACTTCCCGGGCGATAGGCGAACAGGCAAGCAAACAGGTGCGCCCAGTGCGGGAAATCCGGAGGGAACAGGGAGCAACGGCTAGGCCGGACCTTCGGAATACCGCGCCAGTCCTCGACCCGACCGCTTGTGGCAAGCCACGCATCCAGGGTGCCTGACCGTTGTCAGGCATGCTTCAGCGCCGGCGCTAGACTACTGTCGATGCGCAAGGCGACCGGCAACTTCCCAAAATTCGCGGCTGTCTTGCCGGCAGGGTAGGGAAGAAGGGAACTCGTGGTTGCCCGCCAACCCTTGCTGGACGCGATAGAGCACAAATGCGATTCGCCGATTCCCGCAAGAGCGCTATAAAGATACAGGTCCGTGCACTCTTAATTGAGACGGTCGGTTGGCCTCTGATGTGCGCGGTGCAGTCGTGCCGACATGTACAGGAAACCGCTGAACCAACTTGGGGTCTGGCTCAATGCCAGAGTGAAGTTCGGAAAGGGAAGGCGCCTATTCTGAAAACGTTTCCAAGAAGAAGCATCGCTCCGGTCATCGCCGTTTCACATTGAGCGCCTGATACTGCTCATCGGTCAGACTTAGCCAGCAACTCCCGCGTCCCGTGCTGAGTCCGTGCTCCAGCGCCTGCTTGTCCTCAAGGAGCGGTAACCCGCACTGATCATGCATGGCACGAATCTTGTCTTCTTTGGCGAATGTGAGCTTGAGCGGCAGCACGGTTCGGCAGTCCTTCTCCAGGAACGAAATATGCCATCCGCCCGGGCGTACCATGAAGTTCATCAGCACACGATGGGTTGAATCTCGAACTTTGTCCACTCGACAAGTATAGGCGAATATATAGCGAACGTCTGATAACGGAATTTATGTTAACTAAATATGTAGACGCCCATTAGAAATGTCATGTTCCCGCCCATTAGAAGTGTCAGGTTCTAAGGATGGGATGGATTTCGATGAGCGAACGCGATCTGAAGCGGATCGAGGTGTTGAGTCAGGTGCGGGCGGGACGTCGCACCGTGAT
>CAIWFH010000179.1 GCA_903911925.1 uncultured Acidobacteriaceae bacterium | reverse complement strand
CTTGAGCACGTATTAGGAAGGTACGCCCCTTTTCATCCCATCTGAGCGAACAGGGACCCAAACGCTGTTCAGTTCCGGGGTGGTGAGCGAAGAATCGGCGTTTGCTGTCTCTTGAGTCTTCATCCGAACTCCTCGGACACGCGGCCGGTTGGGTCGAAGCTCGACCAGGCCAGCCTTGACCGCGCCCCCATGCGCCAATAGAATTCGCTTGCTTCCTCTTTCGTTGGGCCAATCTACCCCAATTCGCTTTCGCACCTGGGTGTAAGGATGCGACGGGCTGAAGAGCCAAGCAAAGGAGTCGCATGCACTCACCCGTCCTCGGGTTCATCCTGGTCTTCATCGCCGCCATTGCCGGCGGAGGGCTGGCCGTCCCGCTCAAAAAACGTCGCCGCTTCGAACTCGAGAACATCTATATTCCTTCCACCTTGGTCATGATGATCGTCCTTCCCATGATCATGGCCGCGTTTGTCGCGCCCCATTGGATGGATGCCATCCGCATGGCCGGTGCGCGCACCGTGTGGGCCGGCGTTGCCTACGGATTCGGCTGGGGCGTCGGCGCCATCCTTTTCGGCTACGGCGTCACCATGGCCGGCATGTCCGTGGGCTTCGCCACCATCATGGGCATCAACACCGCGGTCGGCTCCATGCTTCCGTTCCTGGTCAAGTCGCCCGCCGACCTTCTTACGCCGGGCGGCCTGGTAATTCTGGCTGGCATCGTCGGGTGCGTTGTTGGCGTTGCAGTTTGCGGCAGAGCTGGATCTCAGCGAGAGAAGCTGGCGGGAAATGCCGGCAATCGCCGCGGGTTTGGCGTGGCTTTGCTGGTGTGCGCGGCTTCCGGCATTCTTTCCTCCTGCGCCAACCTCGGCTTCTCCTTCACCAGTCAAGTCGGAGACCAGGCCCTGAAACTCGGCGCAAGCCCCGTCTTTGCGACTCTCGCCAGTTGGATGCCCGTCTTCTGGGGCGCAACCGTTCCCCTACTTCTCTGGTTCGGCGGTCTGCAACTCAAGCGCGGAACTTGGCGCAAAAACATCGGCCCCGACGCCGCGCCCGACTGGCTGATGGGCGTCCTCATGGGCATCATCTGGTTCCTCGCCACCATCCCCTACGGCATGGGCGCATATTATCTGGGCCGCCTCGGCACCTCGGTAGGATGGGCTGTCAACATCGCCTCATCGCTCCTGGTCGCCAACGTCTTCGGTTTCCTCACCCGCGAGTGGACAGGTGTGCCGCAGAGCATTCTCCGAACCCTCTACTCCGGCCTCGCCATCCTGATTGCCGCCATCGTCCTGTTAGCCGTCGGCAGTTCCATGATAGGTTCCTAGGTTTTTGGCCGTTCGAATATGCATCAAAGCTGGGTGCCCCGGGTCCCGATTTTGGGACCCGGGATACCTCAACGCTCAACGAACACATACGAAACCGCAATAAAGTCTGCTTATCCCGAAAGGCGGCAACACCATGCAATACAATCCCCTCGGCAAAACCGGAATGAACGTCTCCCGCCTCAGCTTTGGAGCCTCCGCGCTCGGAGCCGTCTTCCACCCCGTCGATGAATCGCAGGCCATCGCCGCCGTTCACACCGCCCTCGACCTCGGCATCAACTACTTCGATGTCGCTCCAGCCTACGGAGGAACGCTCTCTGAAACCGTCCTCGGCAAAGCCCTCCGCGGCATCGCCCGCAACCGCTACTATCTCTCCACCAAGGTCGGCAAATACACCGCGCCCGGCAGCTACGGCAACGACGTCCTCGATTACTCCCGCGCCCGCATCCGTGCCTCTCTTGACGAAAGCGCAAAGCGCCTCGGCGCCGACTACTTCGACATCATCCACATTCACGACATCGAATACCAGGACCGCATGCACGCCGAGTGGGCACTCACCGAGGGCTACGAAACCGTGCAGGAACTCAAGCGCGAAGGCCGCATCCGCAACGTCAGCTTCGGCATCTATCCCATGGACCTGTGGAAGCGCATATTCGCATCCCTCGATATCGACGCCGCGCTGGTCCACAACCACTATTGCCTCAACGACACGCAACTCCTCGACCTGCTTCCGATGGCCGCGCAAAAGGGCATCGGCATCATCAACGGCTCGCCCTTCGCTTCCAGTCTCCTCACCGATCGCGGACCTGCAGCATGGCATCCCGCCGGCGCTGAAGACAAGGCGTGCTTCAAAGCCGCTGCCGAGTTCTGCCGCACCCAGGGAAGCAACATCAGCAAGCTGGCCATGCAGTTCTCAAGCCAGAATCCTGAGATACCCACGACCCTGTTCAGCTCGTCGAATCCCGCCACCATGCGCGGCAACGTCGAGTGCCATGAAGAGCCATTCGATCCCGCCCTCGTCGCCGAGGTCCGCAAAATTCTAACCCCGGTCCTCAACAAGCAGTGGAACTACTAGAGCCTGTTTCAATGTGTTCTTGGTAACAGGGCTCAACTTAAGTTGTGCCGAAACAGCCGATGGAGTTGAGGGTTTTCGTGTCTGCGAAAGACCTGGGTTTTGCGCTGACTTGCTGACTTGCCATGCCGCGAAGCGGCGCTAACTTGCTGCTTTTCAAGAAAACCGTCTTCCACCCAACGTCAACTGCATCGGTCGGTGGCCATGAAAACCCGGTTCTCACGCGCACAATTCAGCACTTGAGCGAAGCATCCAATCTCCTCAGACCTTTTGCGAAGCGCCTCTTGAATGTGCTGAACTATCATCCTCAATGAATGCTTTGCCGACGATTCACCAGGAGCAAACCATGAACCCAGAAGCCAACTCGCGATCCGAAGCCGCCACCCAGAGAATCGGCATGGTCATCGGCATCAAGCCCGACCGCATCAGCGCCTATGAGGCGCTCCATGCCGCCTCCAATCCAGGCGTCCGCGATCTGCTCAACAAGTACCACATGCACAACTTTTCCATCTTCATCCAGCAGTTTGACAATGGCCTCTACTACCTCTTCGCCTACTACGAATACACCGGCCGCGATTACAAGGCGGACATGGACAAAATCGCCGCTGAGCCGCGCAATCGGGAGTGGTGGGGTCTCGCCTGTCCAATGCAAATCCCGTTCAAAGGCGAACCCACCTGGACGATGATGCGCGAGGTTTACTACAACGCCTAGTAATGTGGCTTTTTGCCTCTGTAACCTAAACCGGGAATTTGGGTGCCCCGGGTCCCGCTTTCAGGGCCTGGGATACCACGAAGCCACGCGGTCACGGTATTAGTGCTTTAGCCCGTTCATGAAGCCTGAAAGACTAGGTGGGCTTTTGCTTCTAAGCGCATCCACAGCACATCTGCGTCCGCGGATTACCGATGCCAATGTCCAGCCCCCGTCCAAAAAGATACAATCAAAGTACTCCAGCTTCCCCTGCGAGTCGTTTCGATCTTCAATCCCAGCCCTGGCCACGCAAGCAAAGAACAGGAATGATCCACAACTATGCGAATCACTGAAGAGATTGACCCTTCCTCCCTGCTGACACTGCCCGCAGCGCCCGCAACCGAAGCAGGCCCCGTCAAGGCGTGGCAGCAGCCGGTCGTTATGCGCACCTATCTGCCTGAGGCGCCGGGCCGCAATCCGATGTTTCTTGAGCGCCGCGTCTACCAGGGAAGCAGCGGCCGCATTTACCCGCTGCCCTTCATCGATCGCATCGCCACCGAGCCCGTGCAGCACGCGTGGCAGGCCGTCCACATTGAAAACGAATTCCTGCGCCTGATGGTCCTGCCTGAAATCGGCGGCCGCATCCATGTCGGCTACGACAAAATCAGCGGCTATGACTTCTTCTATCGTCAAAACGTCATCAAGCCGGCTCTGGTCGGCCTCGCCGGCCCGTGGATCTCCGGCGGCGTCGAGTTCAACTGGCCGCAGCATCACCGTCCCGCCACCTTCATGCCCGTCGAAGTCGAAATCGAGCGCGGCGAAGATGGCTCAATTACAGTTTGGTGCAGCGATCACGATCCCATGTCCCGCATGAAGGGCATGCACGGCGTATGCCTTCACCCCGGTAAGGCCTGCGTCGAACTCAGGGCGCGCCTCTACAATCGCACCCCTGTCCCGCAGACATTTCTCTGGTGGGCTAACGTCGCCACCAGGGTTCACGAAAAGTACCAGTCTTTCTTCCCCACCGACGTGCGTTTTGTCGCCGATCATGCCAAGCGCGCCATCACCAGTTTTCCCCTCAGTGACCGCCCTTACTACGGCGTCGATTACGCTGAGCGCGCCCGCTCCTGCGTGCCAGCCGACGAGAAGCCCTCGCATTTCGTTCCCGATGGTTCCTACCCGGCCAACGATCTAAGCTGGTACGCCAACATTCCCGTGCCCACCAGCTACATGATCACCGGCACCACTGGAGATTTCTTCGGCGGCTACGATCATGCTGCGCAAGCCGGCGTAGTGCACGTAGCCAATCACCACATCGCGCCTGGCAAAAAGCAATGGACCTGGGGCAATCACGAATTCGGCTATGCGTGGGACCGCTGCCTCACCGATGCCGATGGCCCCTACATCGAATTGATGGCCGGAGTCTACACCGACAACCAGCCCGACTTTTCATTCCTCGCCCCGTGGGAGACGCGGACCTTCTCGCAGCACTGGTATCCCATCCGCCACATCGGCCCTCCGCAAAAGGCCAATCTCGATGCAGCGGTCAATCTTCGCGTCGAAGCCCAGCAAGCGCACGTCGCCATTTGCGTGACGCGCGCAATTCAGAACGCGTGCATTCATCTCACTTGCAACGGCCAGACCATCGGCACATGGGACCAGAACCTTTCCGTCAACGAAACTTTCTGTGCCGCAGCAGAACTGCCCGCAGGCGCCGCAGACTCCGCCAGCCTCGCCATCCGAATCGAAGCAGAAGGGCGCGAAATCCTCAGCTACGATCCCGCCCAAATTCAAGCCGCCGGCGTCCCTGAAGTCGCCACCGAGCCGTCATTGCCCGAGGAAGTCGATACGATTGAAGAGCTCTACCTCACCGGCCTCCACCTTGAACAATACCGTCATGCCACGCGCCGTCCTGAAATCTATTGGCAGGAAGCGCTGCGCAGAGACGAGGGCGATGCACGCTGCAACAGCGCGCTGGGTCGATGGCGTCTTCGCCGCGGAGAATTTGCCGAAGCCGAGCGTCATTTCCGCTCCGCCATCTCTCGCCTGACCCGTCGCAACCCCAACCCTTACGATGGCGAGCCCTACTACAATCTCGGCCTCGTCCTCCGCTATCAAGGCCGGGATGAGGACGCATACGCTGCCTTCTACAAAGCCACGTGGAACGCCGCATGGGCGTCGCCGGCCCATCAGGCCCTCGCAGAGCTCGACGCCCGCAAAGCTGAATGGCAAACAGCTCTCGACCACATCCAGCTTTCGCTCTCCATGAACACCGGCAATCTCAATGCGCGCAACCTGCAAGCCATGATCCTCCGAAAGCTCTCTCGCGAATCCGAAGCCGCTGCCATTCTGCGCGCCACCAGCGAGTTGGACCTGCTCGACAATGGCTCGCGCTACCTGCTCACCGGCAAACTCCCGCCCAACAATCAGCAGATTCTCGATCTCGCCTTCGACCTCATCTGCTCGGGATTCAACCGCGATTCTCTTGCCATTCTTCGCTCTGCCGATCTCAATCAAGCCGATGGCACGGCGCCCATCATCCTCAATGCCATCGCCCACCTCCAACACGCGCTCGGCGACAAGCATGCGAGTGCTGAGTCGTACCAGCAGGCGGCAACCGCCGCTGCAGACCTTTGCTTTCCGAGCCGTCTTGAAGAAATGGTTCTCCTCGAAGAGGCCATTGCCGCAAATCCTGGCGACGCGCGCGCGCCCTATTATTTGGGCAATCTGCTTTACGATCGCCGCCGCTACCAGGAAGCGATCGCGCAATGGGAGCGCGCCGTCCAACTCGATCCGCATTTCCCAACCGCGTGGCGCAACCTGGGCATCGCGGCCTTCAACGTGCGCGGCGACGCGGCACGCGCGCGCGAAGCCTTTGATCGAGCCTTCGAGGCCGATTCCAAAGACGCTCGCATCCTCTACGAGCGCGACCAGCTCTGGAAGCGTATCGGCGAGTCTCCGGAACTCCGCCTCAAAGAGCTGGAGCGCTTCCCAGCCCTCTCAAATCTGCGCGACGACATGACCGTGGAATTGGCCACTCTGCTCAATCAAACCGGCCAACCCCAGCGCGCCCTCGATCTGCTGCTGGCCCGGAAGTTCCAGCCGTGGGAGGGCGGGGAAGGCCTGGTGCTGGCGCAGTACACGCGCTCCAATCTACTTCTCGGTCAGAGCGCTCTCGCCGCGGGCGACGCGCCTGCAGCGCGCAACTTCTTTCAGGCCATCCTGCACCCGCCGCAAAATCTAAGCGAAGTAAAACATCTGCTTGCCAATCAAAGCGATGTCTGGTTCTGGCTTGGAGCAAGTTGCGCTGCAGGCAGCCACCCGCAAGAAGCCAGTGAGTGCTGGCAACGCGCCGCGCAGCAGCGCGGAGATTTTCAAGAGATGACCGTGCGCGCCGTTTCTGACATGACTTTCTGGAGCGCTCTTGCCGGCCGGTGTCTCGGCAACAACCAACAGGCCGCGGAAATGTTCAACGGCCTTCTCGACTACTCGCAGCAACTGGAACAGCAAGACCCGAAGATCGATTACTTCGCTACTTCGCTTCCTGCCATGCTGCTCTTTGAAGACGACCTGAAGAAACGCAACCAGATTGAAGCCCTTTTCCTGCGCGGTCAGGCCCTCTTTGGCCAGGGAAACCAGCAGCAAGCCGAGCGCCTTCTCAAAGAGGTTTTGCAACTCGACAGCAACCATCCAGGCGCACTTGATCTGTTGCGCAACGCCGAAGTACTTCGTAGCATCAAGCAACTAGGCTAGCATTCATGCTTTCTGTCATCTGTTCATTAGGAGCGCCCGCACCAAAATAAAGCCGTCATCCTGAGCGACCCTGAGCGCAGCGAATGGGGAGTCGAAGGACCTGCATTTACGTTGCTCATCTCGCACAAAGGCCGGGTGCCCCATCCATTCGCCGTCTTCTTGGTGAATGGGTGGGATCCCACAAGAGCCAATTGACCCTCGTTTCCAAGGAGCGCCTAAGCTCCGCCATCAAGCTGACCGCGGGTAAGCTCGTTCCATGCGGTCATGCCATCCGGCATGGCCGGACTCACGGCTCCTGCCGCAACGCCGGCAATCGCCTCCTGCGGTTCCACGATTCCTTTTTCGTCGCGCAGCGCGCCCTTTACCCAGCCAATGGCAGCAAGTCCCTTGCGCCCGGTAAAGGTCTGCTCAACGTAGAACCATCGCTCGTCCCAGCACACTAGGCGCGAAGTTAGCTGGAACTTCGAAAACAGCGGCAGCGACCGTCGATACGTGATCCAAACCGCGCCCACCAGCGGCTGCCAACGCGAGCGAAGAATATGCTCCAGCAATCCCGCGCGCGCCAGCAGGTGCGTGCGCGCATAGTCCATCAGGTTCAGGTACCGGGCGTTGTTCATGTGCATATTTAGATCCACGTCGTTCGGCAGCACCCGTAGCCGCAACTCGTCTTCTTTCAAAACGTCTAATTGGGGCAGGGGGCTTACAAGCTGCCGGACCGCCAGTGCCGGAATGCGAACAAAACTAATGAAGTGTGACAACCTGTGCCCCTCGCAGTCGATCTTCCAACTACCCAGTTTAGAAGATCGAGCTGCCGCGCCTCTCGAATGCCGGGTTCGCCGCTGGCGAACCCTCCGCCCCATCGGCGATAATCGCTTCCACCATGAAAAACCTTTCTCGCCGTGAATTTGTCGTGACCGCATCCGCCGCAACCGTAGCCGCCGCGGCATTGCCGGGTTTTGCCGCTCCCGCTCGCCAGCGGGTCTTTGTCGCCTCAAATACCCCGGATGGCATTCTCGCCTACGATTGGGACCCCATCGCCGGCGATCTCGTTTTCGCCGGAGCCGCCGCCAAAATCAACAATGTCGACTGGATCACCATGTCTGCCGACCGCAGGCATCTCTTCGCGGCCGCCGAGGTCGATTCATTCAACGGCAAGCCGACCGGCGAAGTGGCCAGCTTCCGATTGCAGGATGGCAAGTTGACGCCTCTTTCGGCTGAGAACTCGGCCAGTACCGGCACCTGCCATATCTGCCTCGATCACACCGGCCGCGTCCTGCTGGCTGCCGACTATTTCGGCGGTAGCGGCGCCAGCTTTCTGGTCAATGATGGCAAGCTGAGCCCCCTCGTCTGGAGCGAGCACTATACCGAGCACGGTCCCGACCCCGTCCGCCAGCCCACCGCCCATGCCCACTTCGCTTCCGTGTCGCCCGACAATCGATTTGCCTACTTCAACGATCTCGGCGGCGACTCCATCCATATCTACAGCCTGAACGCGGCCACCGGCATCCTTACCCCCGCCGGAATCTACAAGACCAAGCCCGGCTCAGGTCCGCGCACCTTGCACTTCCATCCCAACGGCCACAGCGCTTACTCCGTCAACGAAATGGCTGCTACCGTCGACGTGCTTCAGTGGAGCCGCGCCGACGGCAAGCTCACCATGGTCACTCGCATTGACCTTCTGCCCGCGGGCTTCAAGGGCGGCGGCCACGCCTGCGACACCGTCATCACCAAAGACGGGCGCTTCGTCTATTTCACCAATCGCGAGTACGACTTCATTTACGGATTCAAGGCCGACACGCGCACCGCAGCCCTCACGCCCATCGCCCGCTTCAACTGCGGCGGCCCCATTCCACGCAACTTTGTGTTGGACCCCACCGAACGCTGGATGCTGGTGGCTAACCAGACATCGGGCAAGATCAGCATCTTTGCCCGCAACCCTGAGACAGGCGCCCTCGCCGAAAAGGGCAAGAGCGTAGCAGCGGCCACGCCCATGTGCATCCTGTTTACCTGATCGGATTCAGTCCTGAAATTGAAAGGGCGCAGCCGGAGCAGCGCCCTTTCAATAAATCCAGAAGTTCTTTTTACTCTGGTGTCCTAAATCTGAAACTCGCATAATAAAAATGGATTGTCATCCTGAGCGACCCTGAGCGCAGCGAATGGATGGGGCACGGCAAAACTCAAATAGCCCCATTCATCCTGAGCGGATTTTGACAAAATTCTTTGCGCCAAACGCAGTCGAAGGACCTGCATTTGCTTTTCGTCTTCTTCGGCGAATTTCAGCCTTTCCAGGCTAGTCTTTCCCGTTCTGCCCGCCCAGCCCAAACACCAACCCCAGCACGGCAGCGGCCAAAGGGCACAGCAGCAGAAATCCCGTCGCCATGTTCAGCGATTGCACCAGCGCCTGGGTTGCCGAGTTGCCGATAGCCAGGCCTTCGTACAGTTTCCAGGGGTCGGTTGTTTCCGGTACGGGCGCTGCCAGGTACATCTCAATCAGCACAGCGCCGCAGGCCAGCAGGCCGCTCGTCATGCCGCTCCACAGTGCTGAAAGCATGCCGCTGGCGGCATCGCCGGCAGCCTTGGCGCTGCGGAAGCCCGCAATGCCCCATACCAATGCAGCCGCTACCAGAAGGCCCTTGCTGATAGTTCCAGACTGCGGCGCATTGGCAATGCCTGGTTGCGCGTTGTACGCCACTCGTCCGGCAAGAAGAAGCCCGCCCAGCAATCCCAGCATCGCGCCCGTTGAAAGCGCCTGCTTCGTCGATTGGTTGCGGGTGTTGCCAATCCAGAACATGAGCCCCATGTAGGCCACCAGGCAAACCGCCGGATCGATGCCCGTGGCGCCGTTCAACGGCAGGTTCACTACTTCCTGCCAGGGCCAAAGACGCATTCCAAGAAGAGCCAGATCGGCCAATGCAAGCAATATAAGGGGGATACGTAAGGTCGGCGACGCGCTGGTGCCCATGAGTTCTTTCCTCGTGTCTCGTTTAGCGTGAGCGATCCGGGCAGAATGAATCCTGAACGTAGGGCTATTCTAAATCGGCAAGGGGAGTTCCTGCGATTTGAATTGAGTTTGCCTTCGCTTGTTCAGGCACCCATCAGCGCCGCGCTGCCAAGCGTTTCGCCTGCAACATCGGGCGAGATGCCCTCCGGCGCCGTCGCCGCCACATGCGCCAGTTCCCACGCTGATCGGTCTTTCAGCAGTCGCGACACCAGCGCCGTATGCATCGCGTGTCCTGCGCGCTCTGCAACCACGTGCCCCTCGATGCGCCGTCCTGCCAGAGCCAGGTCGCCAATCAGGTCAAGAACCTTGTGCCGCACGTACTCGTCGGCAAAGCGCAGCGGGCCGTTTTCCGGTCCATCTTTTCCCAGGATAATGGCGTTTTCCGCGCCTGCGCCGCGGATCAGCCCCATATCCCGCAGCCGCTTCTCATCCGCCTTGTACCCGAACGTGCGCGCGGGGGCGATAAACTCTCCGTAATTCTCCGCAGCCAGGTCGACAAACGCGCTCTGGAACCCGATCGGCGCCGGAAACTCGATCGCATATTGAACGCTGTACCCTGAGCCCGGATAAACCCCGATAAACTTGTTTCCCTCGCGCACTTCAACCGCCCGCAAAACCCGGATGGTTTCCCTGCGGCGGCGCTGGGTGCGGATGCCCACGCTCAAAAACGCTTCCACGTAAGGCAGTGCGCTCCCGTCCAGAATGGGCAGCTCGAGGTTGTCCACTTCCACAATCACGTTGTCCACGCCCATCCCGATCAGTGCCGACAAGAGGTGCTCTGTTGTCTGGATCAGCACCCCCTGCCGCATAAGGCTGGTCGCGTAGCTGACCTTGGCCACATTGCGGCCGTTGGCGGGAATCTCGAAGTTGTCCAGATCGGTGCGGCGAAACACAATTCCCGAGCCGGCCGGTGCGGGCAGCATGCGCATGGTCACCGGGGCCCCCGAGTGGAGCCCGACGCCCGCAAACTCCAGGGGCGCGGCAATCGTCTGTTCCAGGTGCGCGTTCTGCGGCAAATACAACTCCAGGCGTTGAAAACGGGTCGTTCCGCTAGATTAGACGCTGAGGGTCATCCGTGTACTGTGGCATTTGCGCCACACTTTGCACTAAATAGGCCACCGCGGAGGCTCTGAATCACATCTCGCCATAATGCCTAACAGTCGTAGAATCAGGGAGTCATCGATTCCTGCCCGGCCTGACGTAACACAGAAAGGTGCTCCAATTGACAACCCTATCCAATCTTCCCGTCCCTATGCGCGCCCTTCTAGCCGGAGCCCGAGGCAAGCAATCCGCCATCCTCGACCTGACCCGCCGCCTGGTTCTTGCTGAGTCCCCAACCGGCAGCAAGGCCGCTGTAGATACCTGTGTAGCCCTCGCCGTCGCGCACACCGCAGACCTTGGCGGGCGGGTCAAACTCCACCGCCAGCGGAACTTTGGCAACATCCTCGAAGCCCGCTTCGGCCCCAAATCCAAAACCGGCGCGGCGGGGCGGGTTTTGCTGCTGGGCCACCTCGATACGGTGTGGCCTCTCTGCACCCTCAAGTCCATGCCCTGCCGCATCGCTGAAGGCCGCCTGTGGGGTCCCGGCACCCTCGACATGAAAGCCGGCGCAGCCATGGCCTTTGCGGCTATTGAAATCCTCTCCGAGGCCGGCCTTCTCAAAAGCTCTTCGGCCGGCGAGATCGTTCTCCTTCTCAACTCCGACGAAGAAGTTGGCAGCCCCGTCTCCCGCCCCATAACCGAGAGGCTTGCCGCACAGTGCTCCGCGGTTTTCGTTCTGGAGCCAGCCCAGGGACTAGCTTACAAAACCGCCCGCAAGGGAACCGGCCACTGGCGAATTCAGGTTGAAGGCGTCGCCGCGCATGCCGGCGTCGATTTCGAAAAAGGCGCCAGCGCCATCCGCGAGTTGGCCCGCGCCGTCGAAGCCGTCTCCGGCTGGACCGGCCTCAAGCCCGGGATCACCGTGAATGTCGGCGTCATGGCGGGCGGCACCAAGAGCAACGTCGTCCCCGCCCAGGCCTGGGCTGAGGTGGATGTGCGCATCGCCCGCAAGGCTGACGGCCCGCGCATCACAAGCAAGTTTGCCGGTCTCAAGGCCGCCGACAAACGATGCACGCTCACCCTCACCGGCGGCATCGACCGTCCCCCCATGGAGCGCACGCGTGGAACAGCTAGGCTCTACCGGCAGGCCAGGGCGCTGGCTGCGGATTTGGGATTTCAACTCGACGAAGCCGCCACCGGCGGCGCCTCCGACGGCAATCTCACTTCGGCTCTTGGCATTCCCACTCTTGACGGCATGGGAGCCGTGGGCCAGGGCGCCCACGCCCACCACGAATCCATCGAACTCGAGCACCTGGCCCCAAGAACCGCATTGCTGGCGGCCATGCTCGCCCAACGCAAATGATTCATCCGTGCTTGCATGCTCGGTGCTCCATGCGTCAGCGCAAGTGCCCAATGCAGGGACCTCCTGATAAACTCCGTCAAGACACCAATGCGCTTTCCAGCCGCCGCGGTCCAGGGCCCGTCTCCACCCGCCTCGCTGCTCGGCCTTGCCGCTAGAGTTGGAACAAGCGCCAAAGGGAGTTTTAAAAACGCAATGAAACTTACTCATCTGTTGATCTTTATTGTGGCCGCCTCGGTTGCCGTGGGCGCCCAAACCCCTGCCAAGCCTGCTGCCCCCGCGGCAGCAAAGGCAAAGCCCGCCGCCACCGCCGCCAAGCCAGCCACGGCTGCCGCAATTGACAAGCTGCCTTCGGGCATCCCTCCCGTAGTCGGCGCCAAAAAGATCGCCTTCTCCCTCCGCTATCAGGAAGTCAAAATCGGCACCGGTGCCGATGCCGAGCCCAACAAGATGTACAAGGTGCTTTACACCGGCTGGTTTGGGAACAACGGTCGCGACGACGACGGCCATAAGTTCGACGCCTCCGCCGACCATCGCGCCCCGATTACGGATAAAGACGGCAAGCCGGTCTTGGATGCGGACGGCAAGCCCAAGCTCGCTGACCCTCAGCCCATTCCCTTTCCGCAAGGCTTTGGCCGCGTCATTCCCGGTTGGGACCAGGGCTTCGGCGGCATGAAAATCGGCGGAAAGCGCCGCCTCTTCATCCCCTGGCAGCTTGCTTATGGAGCGGCCGGCCGGCCCGGCCCCGATGCCGCCCACACCGGCATTCCTCCCAAGTCCGACCTCATTTTCGACGTTGAGCTCGTAGACGTAACCGACATGCCCTCGCAGCCCAACCGCCCCGGCGGCATGGGTGGAATGCCTCCCGGACGCCCCATGCCCGGCGCAGGACCCAATGGCGCCCCAGGCCAACCCGGCGCACGCCCGGCCGGCAATCCCTTCGGCAGGCCTCCTGCATCGCCCGGCGCGCCTCCGTCGCCGGCCACTCCATCTGCGCCCGGCGCACCTGGCGCAGCGCCTGCCCCACCTGCGGCCGCTGCTCCGGCAAACCCAACAGCGCCTGCCACTCCGCCAGCAGTCGCTGCGCCACCCGCCCCGGCAACTCCCGCAGCCCCGGCGGCAACTCAACCCAAGTAATGCCAAACTAGGCGCACCCCAGGTCTCGTCTCCCGCGACGGATGAGGCTTGGGGTACCTCCACCTTCGATTCGCCCGCGATGCCAGCAACGAGTCGCTATGGCCCCCCCTTCTACTTCTTCGCGGGCGCAGGAGCCGTCTTTTTAGCAGCCGGGGCCGCAGCCACCAACCCCTCCACCTTTGCCACCTTGATGCTATCCAACAGCGGAAAACTCTTGTCCAGGTAAGCCTTGCCTTCCGCCTGAATCCGTCCCTGGTTCGGCGTCTCCCCGTATCCGGTGTAGAGCTTCTCCACCATGTCCATGCCCTCCGTCACCTTGCCGAATGGCGAGAAGCCCATCCCGTCCAATCGCCCGTTCTCGCCCACGTTGATGAACAGCTGCGTGGTGCGTGTTCTCGGGCCGGCCGTCGCAAAGGTAATGGTGCCCTTGGCATTGGTCTGCGTCACCGGATCGTCCTGGATCTTCGCATCTTCCCACACCTTGTTCACCGCCGGATTCGCATTGAGCCCGAACTGCACCACGAACCCCCTCAGCACGCGAAAGAAATGCGCGTTGGTGAAAAATCCGCTCTTCACCAGGTTGTAAAACCGGTCGGCGCCCAGCGGCGACCAGTCCCTGTGTACCTCAACCACAAAGTCGCCCTTCGTGGTCGTGAACCGCGCCTTGAAAACATCGGGCGCTTTGGCTTTCAGTTGCTCGGGATGCAGCAATGCGCTGCTCGGTCCGGAAGCCGGGGCAGTCTTCTTCGCCGTCGAGGCGGTTGTCGTAGCAGTCTTGGGCTTGGAAGCTTGCGATGCGCCTGGTGCTTGAGCGCCAAGCTGAACCGCAATCGCCACCAGAACAACGGGCAAAACAAAAAATGTCTTCATTCGGCGCAGTATAGCAGCCAGCGCGGCGGCCTTTCCCTGGCTCGATTCACGCCGCAAATGCCGGGTGGCCCAGGTCTGGCTTTTCAGACCTGGGAAACCACAAAAATCCACCCTCCGCCGTAATACCATGAAGTGAACCGGACTCATGCCCCAATCCGCCGCCGCTTCCTCCATACCCGTCTCCGACTCCTCCGCTCCCGCAGCGGCCCGGGTGGTCATTCGCATTCTGCTCGCGGTCAGCGTCTGCCACCTGCTCAATGACATGGTGCAGTCGCTGCTGCCCTCCATCTATCCCATCCTCAAAGCTTCATTCAATCTCAATTTCGGCCAGATCGGACTGCTCTCGCTCACCTACCAACTTGCAGCCAGCCTCTTGCAGCCGTTCATCGGCCTCTACACTGACCGCCGCCCCATGCCCTATGCGCTGGTGATCGGCATGTGCTTCACTCTGCTCGGAATCCTGCTGTTGGCCGTTGTGCCCACCTTCAGCCTCCTGCTTGTCACTTCCGCCATCATCGGCATCGGTTCGGCGGTCTTCCATCCCGAGTCCTCGCGCATTGCGCGCCTCGCTTCCGGCGGACAGCATGGCCTTGCCCAGTCGCTCTTTCAAGTAGGCGGCAACACTGGTAGCGCCATCGGCCCCTTGCTCGCCGCCCTCATCGTGCTGCCGCAAGGCAGGCGCGGCGTGGCCTGGTTCGCATTTGCCGCCGCAGCCGCAATCTTCATCCTCGCCGGAGTGGGCCGCTGGCGCAGCCGCCACCTCAGCCGCGCCATTACCGCTCCTGCTCATGTCTCGCAAGGCAATACATTGCCCCGCCGCAAGGTCATCGGCGCGCTGGCCATACTGGGCGCGCTCATCTTTTCAAAATACTTTTATCTCGCCAGCCTCTCCAGCTACTACACATTTTTCCTGATGACCAGGTTCCACGTTTCCATGCGCAGTTCGCAGCTGCATTTGTTTGTCTTTCTCGGCGCGGCGGCCGCAGGCACTTTTCTCGGCGGGCCCATCGGCGACCGCATCGGCCCCAAGTACGTCATCTGGGCCTCGATCCTCGGCGTCCTGCCCTTCACCCTGATGCTGCCCTACGCCAATCTTCACTGGACCGGGATTCTCTCCGCCATCATCGGCTTTGTCATTGCTTCGGCCTTCTCGGCCATCATGGTCTACGCGCAGGAACTCATGCCCGGCCGTGTGGGCCTGGTCTCCGGTATGTTCTTTGGATTCGCCTTCGGCATGGGCGGCATTGGCGCTGCGGTCCTCGGCCACATCGCCGACCTCACCAGCATCATCTTTGTCTATCGTCTCTGCGCCTGGCTCCCAGCCATCGGCCTGCTAACCGGCCTGTTGCCGAATCTCGACCGCCTGCGCACTCGCTGACTTGCTAACTAGCCATCCTCCGCGCTCCCTGCAACCGAATCGACACATGCACCAGCCCCAGCGCCGCCGGCGTAACACCGGGAATCCGGCTCGCCTGCCCGATAGTAATCGGCCGCACCCGCTCCAGCGTCTCAACCATCTCCCGCGAGAGCCCGCTGATCGCGCCGTATTCCATCCACTCAGGAATCGCAACAGCCTCAGCCGCCTTCAGCTTGTCAATCGACTTCCTTTGCTGATCCAGATATCCGGCAAATTTGATCTCGGTCTCCACAGCGCGAGCCGCGCTCCGTGCCGCCGCATCGCGGTCAGGCGCCGCAGCCCACGCCGCCAGCAGCGGATCCGCAATCAGTTCTTCGCGCATAGCCCCAAGCACGGCTTCAATGCCCACCTCGGGCCGCTTCAGCAGTTGCGCCCAGGTCAGTCCAGCCGTCGAAGTCAGCGCGCCCAGCCCCATCCCGGCCAGTCTCTCCCCATCCACTTTGCCGGTCACAAGCAGCCGTTCCAGCGCGGCCATCCGCGCCTGCTTCTCTTCGTGCTCCGCCCATGCCGCATCGTTAATCAGCCCCAGCCTGCGTCCGTGCGGCGTCAGCCTTCTGTCGGCGTTGTCGATCCGCAAATGCAGCCGGAACTCCGCCCGCGAAGTGAACATCCTATAAGGCTCATTCGTTCCCTTCGAGATCAAGTCGTCGATCAGAATTCCTGTATAGCCCTCGCTGCGGTCCATCGTGAACGGCGGTTCGTCCTTCAGCCACAGCGCCGCGTTGATCCCAGCCATGATCCCCTGGCAGGCGGCCTCTTCGTAGCCGCTTGTTCCGTTGATCTGCCCCGCAAGATAAAGCCCTGTGAAGGCCTTCACGCGCAGGGTTCGATCCAGCTCCGTAGCGTCCACGCTGTCGTATTCAATGGCATATCCCGGCCGCAGCAGTTCCGCCGCCTCAAGCCCGGGAATGGAGTGCACAATCTGCCATTGCACCTCCATCGGCAGCGAGGTCGACATGCCGTTGATGTAAACCTCGTGCGTGTTCAGTCCCTCGGGTTCGAGGAAAAACTGATGCTGCGTCTTCTCGGGGAACTTGACGATCTTGTCTTCGATCGACGGGCAATAACGCGGCCCGATGCCCTCAATGCGCCCCGAGTACATAGCCGAGCGGTGCACATTCTCGCGAATGATGCGCAGCGTCTCCGGCGTGGTAAAGGCAATGTGGCAACTGATCTGCGGCTGCACAATCTTTTTCGTCCTGAAGCTGAAAGGCGTAGGCTCTGCGTCGCCTGGCTGCTCCTCGAACTGCTCCCAGCGAATCGTCCGCCCATCCAGCCGCGGCGGCGTCCCAGTCTTCAGCCTGCAAGTCCGCAGGCCCAGCGCCCGCAGCGCTTCTCCCAGCAAGACAGAAGCCGGCTCCCCGCTGCGCCCCGCCGGATACCGCTCCTCGCCGCAGTGGATCAACCCATTCAGAAACGTGCCCGTAGTAATAATCGTTGCCCCAGCCAGCAGCTGCCGCCCGTCCCTGAGCTTCAACCCCAAAACCCGCCGCCGCTCCCTGTTCCCTGTTCCGCGTTCCCTAGTCCCCAGTCCCTGGTCTCTGTTCGCTGTTCCCTGTTCCCTAGTTCCTAGTCCCTCAGTCCCTGGTCCCTCCTCCAATGCCAGGTCCACAACCTCCGCCTGCCGGATATGCAGCCCCGCCTGCGACTCCAGCACCTGCCGCATCCTCACGCGATAAAGCTGCTTGTCGCACTGCGCCCGGGGACTCCACACCGCCGGCCCGCGCGATGTATTCAGCAGCCGGAATTGGATGCCTACCGCATCGGCCACTTCACCCATGATCCCGCCCAGGGCATCAACCTCGCGCACCAGGTGTCCCTTGGCCACGCCGCCAATCGCCGGATTGCAGCTCATCTGCGCAATCAGGTCCATGTTCATGGTGATCAGGGCAGTCTTCATCCCCATGCGCGCCGCCGCCATGGCCGCCTCGCACCCGGCATGTCCCGCGCCCACCACCACCACGTCATATTGTTCGGTAAATGCCATCCCGCTCCGCAAAAAACCTTATGGTCCTATTCTACGGATTCTTCGATTTCGGCGCAGGTTGTCCCCGATTCGTCATGCGTATCGCAACCGCACCGTTCTCCAGAAATACGCGGTGACGACAAGTGCTAGAGCCGCGACAAGAAACCGCACCGGCGTACTCGAATCCGCCGTGGTGCCCATGAAATCCAGCCGCGGAATATGGTGCAGCGGCCCCACGTACCACCACATCGTGTAGACGGCCTCAAACGCCTTGCGCGTGCCGGTGGTAACACCAAGCCCAAGCGCCATCGCAGGAATGAAGCATGCGCCCGCGGCCCAGCCGCCCAGTGCGGCGAAGTCCCCCGCAAACATAAAATGCAACGCCAGCCCTCCGCCGGTAAGCATCGCCACCAGCACGCCGGCAGCATAGATAGCCAGCAGCTGCCGCGGAACCGCGCGCGGCGCCGAAAAGATCAGCGCCCCCGTAGAGTATTGCGACTCGCGCGTGCCCATCTGCGACCACACCAGGATCGGCCATATCCAAGCTGCAGCGATAAAGCCGGTCCGCGCGTCGTCGAGCGATGAAGCCATGCAGCCGATAAACATCCCCGCCGCGCCCGCATACCACCACCACCCATGCCCGCGCAGCATAAGGCGAAGCTCCGCCAAAACAAGCGCGACAAACCGCATGCGCGGTCCAGTGCGCGTAAACGTCGTCAGGTGCGCTGCGGATGCGCGTGCAGACACACTCTGCCCATTCACCGCTACGCCCTCCTGCAAAGCCGCTTCTCCAAGCTTCCCCTTCTGCTTCGGCTTTGCCGTCTTTTCAGAAAGCCACCCGCCCCGCGCTGGGTCGAATCGATCGAAAAAGACCGCAGCCAGCAGCGAGAGGGCGACGGCAATTGCAACCCACATCAATCGCCCGGCTAGAATGCCGGCACTCCACCGCACGCCGGTCCAGAGGAATTTCTTTGCGCCCAAATTCATGGGCCCGATGCCGAACGACGATGCCCCCGTGTACTGAGGATCGATTTTGAGCACCGCCGCGTGCATCTGCCCCATCACGGCCGCGATACCCGAGTAGTCTCCCAAACCGTGCAGCCACGATGCCGGATGGCTGGGCACCATCTCCGTCACGCTCATGCTCAGCATGAATATCCAAAGGAAGAAATAAACAATATTGCCGATGCCTCCGCGCAGAACCGGCAGGCTCTCAAACAGCACGGCAACCGCGGCGCACGCCGCTGCGGCGCTCAGGCCCAGAATCAGAATTGGCGAGAGCAGCGCAAACAGATCGATGTGCGCATCTTCGCCGTGCAGCAGCTGGATCACCACCGCCGCCAGCGCGAGAATCAGCACCATCAAGCCCAGCACCGCAAAGTTGCTCAGCATCTTGCTCAGCGTGTAGAAGCTTTTGCTCATCGGCGTGGTGGCCAATATCTGCCCCACGCGGGTTTGCCGGTCGCGCTGAATCGCATTCTTCACGATGTAGAAACCAACCAGCGTCAGCCACACCGTCGAAACCAATCCCAGCACCGCGCCCAGCCACGCCGAGTTCACAATGCCGCTATATTTATCCAGGCGCAGCGTAACTTGCCCTGCATAAACTGCGTATCCAAGGTAGACAGCAAATCCCAGCGTAAGCAGGAAGCTGTAGCGCCGCACGCGCTCAAGAAAGTCGGCGCGCACCATGTGATAAAGAGCCCGGGGGCCGTTCATGCCGGCACGCCCGCGCGATGCTCGGATAGGCAGAAGAGATAGGCGTCTTCAAGATTCGGCGCCACCGGCTGCGCACCCGCTGGCGGCTCATCGCCCAGCACGCGCGCGTGAACGCCGTCGCTCCTGCGCGTCGTGCTGCTGATCAGGTACTGCTGCTTCGCTTGCGTCAAATCGGCGCTTGAAACCACCCACTCCCACACCTTGCCTTCCACCTGTTGCAGCAGCGCTTCAGGCGTTGCATGCGCCACCAAGGTGCCTTTTGCGATAAGCGCAATATCGGTGGCCGTGGCCTCGACATCGGAAACAATGTGCGTCGAAAGAATGACGATCCGCTCTCCTGAAAGATCGGAAAGCAAGTTGCGAAAGCGCACGCGCTCTTCCGGATCGAGTCCGGCAGTGGGCTCGTCCACAATAAGCAATTCCGGATCATTCAACAGCGCCTGCGCAATGCCCACACGCTGTTTCATGCCGCCCGAGAAGCCGCCCAGCGGACGTTTGCGCGCCTCGGTCAGGTTCACCAGCTCCAGCAGTTCGTCAATGCGCCTCGCCGCGGTGGCCGCGTCCAGGCCCTTCACTGCAGCCAGGTATTGCAAAAACTCGGCAGCCGTCAGGTTCGGATAAACGCCAAAGTCCTGCGGTAGGTAACCAAGCACGGATCGCAGCACATCGGGCTCGCGGGCAATATCTGTTCTGTTCCACAACACCCGGCCTTCCGTGGCCCTGGTAATCGTGGCCAGAATGCTCATCAGCGTGGTCTTGCCCGCGCCGTTCGGGCCCAGCAGCCCCAGCACGCCCGGCTGCAAGTCGAGACTGAATCCACAGAGCGCTACCACGCCCTTCTTGTATCGCTTGGTTACGTTCTCAATCGCAAGTTGCACATATCCCCCGCTTCAACGTCCTCATCTACTCTACGTTTCGCAGCCGCGGAAGTTCCTGCAAGGAGGCACAGAGTTCGACGAGAAGCTTCGAGTAGCGCCGCGAAACGAATCAGACAGAAATTTCGCGACCAATGATTAGCCGCGCCCCCGCCCATCCACACGAAGAGCTGAAGGAAGAAGACCGCAAGATCCGCCGGCTGCGGATTGTCGTCAACATGGTGATGCAGGCAATTGCTCAGGACCACACCCTCACCGTCGAACAAGCTTCAGAAATGGTGGCGGATATGCGGCGCGCAGCACAGGCGCTTTTTCCTGACAAGGAACTGGCCTTCACCCTCATCTACTGGCCGCGCCTGCAGCGCCTCATGCGCGCGCTTCCGCATGCAGTAGGGCTGTGCTACTTGTTCTCGTTTCCAGTCAAGCGGAACGTAATCGTCCCCCAGAACAGCCGCGCCCGCATCTGCACCGGCAGGTGGCGTTCGTCGTCCGTATACCAGATCCAGATGGCGCCGCGATTCTTCACCACTCCTGCATCGGCCGTGGGCTGCGCGCGCAGGGTATTGAAGGTCCCCAGCGGCGTCTTCACCTGTTCGCGTACCTCAATCTTCATGGTCACCGGCACATTGCGCATCGCGTCCACAACCGGAATCACAAAGCTGTGTCCCAGTTCCATCGGCTGCGACGAAGCGTAAAAAACGCCCGTCAACAAATCGGTCAGGCAGCCCGGAATGCCCGACTCAACATGCTTGGTTTGCCCGGTCACCAGGTTCTTTTCGTCAAGGATGGACAGGCCCTTTTGATAGTCCAGCTTCAGCGTGGAGTTGACCTGCCGCCGCCCTTCCACGGTCTGCTTGTCGAACTCGTAGGTGCAGCCCTTCTCCCGGTCAAACGTGGATTGAAAGTGATCGTCCACATGAAACAGCAGGTTGATTGCTCCAATGGTGTCCGCCGTGGCTGAAAGCCGCTCGCGGTCGCCCGCTACCTCAAAGTGCAGCACCGCTGTTCCGGCGGGAAAAACGCGCCAGTCCACCTCGTACGTAAGCGTCTGTTTCTGCTGAAAACTGAACCCCGCGCGCGGCGCCGTCAGCGTCGCTGTCTTTTGGCCGTGAGCCAGGGCGGCCAGCGCGAAAACACAAAGAATGGGTGCTGCCATTGCGCGCGTCTTCACCGTCTGGTCTGGCTCCTTGTGATTGGACTGATGGGGCAGAAAAACCGCTCTAACGCGGCCCATGAAAGAGCGTGGCAAGAACAGGCCGCAGCCAGAGCAGGCAGAGATACAGCAGTGCGGCCCCCATCCCTGCATTGTACTCGCGATGTTTGAAGTAGAGCGAAAACGAAAACGCAGCACCGCCGGCGCTTTTCCCATTCTGAGAAGTCCCGGCGGTGAGCCTCGGAATCAGCCTTGGCACGCGCTTGCAGTAGTCCTCGAAGTCCGGAAATGCGGACCGCAGAAAGCGCTCCTCCCCGGCAATCACCGGCACATAAATTACCGCAAACCCTGCCGCCAGCACCACCGCCACGGGCCAGCTGAGCAGCGCCACGGCAAACCCGGCGGCAATCAGCATTGACCCCAGGTAAAGAGGGTTGCGCGTATACGCGTAAGGCCCTGTCTGTGTCAGTTCCGCGTTCTTCTTCACATAGCCTGAGGCATAAGCGCGCAGCCACAACCCCGGCAGCACCAGACCCAGGCTCCACGCCACGGCGGCAGGAACAGGCGGCTGTCGCCACAGTTCGAATAAATAAAGCGCGGCGGTAACAAAGCCCAGTGGCACGCGAATGCGCCGCGCCACCTTCTGCCACCATTGCATGGAGCCGACTCTTGGAGTCGTGGGTTGCGAATTCATCAATCGTTCTCCGGATTCAGCAGTTCAAGAGCCGAGCGCAGCACATCTGCAGGTTCGATCGTAAGCAGTCCGCCCTCAGGCTCTGCATTGCGCGCATGGTCGCGCCGGCTCTCAGCGCTGCGCAAGACCTTGAATCGAGTTCCGTACGGCCCATTGCGGCTCGGATCGGTCGGCCCATAGATACCCACCACCGGCCGCCCCAGCGCGCAACCCAGGTGCAGCGGCCCTGTGTCGCCCGCAATCACAAGTGCCACGCGGCGGGTCAGTGCAATCAGTTGAGCAAGTGTACAGGCCAGCGGCATAGCCGCGCCCCCGGTCGCCGATTGAATCGCGGCGGTCAACAGCTCTTCGCCCGGCCCGCCGTTCACCAGCACGTGGCATCCGCTGCCGATCAAGCCGGCGGCAACCTCTGCATAGCGCTCCACCGGCCAGCGCTTCGCGCCCCAGCCTGCGCCAGGGTTGATCAGAACCGAAGGCGCTGTAACCGGCAGCAGAAGTGTATTGACCCATGTCTCTGCCGCCGGGTCCACAGGCAGCCACGGCCGCACAGGTTGCAGATCGTCTCCCGCGATTGCAGAAGCCAGTTCCACATCCTGCTCGATAACGTGCGCGCCCCGGGTAGCCACTCTCTCGGTAAACAGCCAGCGCGCCACCCTCTCCCGCGGCTCAGCCTCGCCAATCACCCGCTGGCACCCCGCCATCCGCGCCACCACAGCCGACCGGATCGCCCCCTGCAAGTCGATCACCGCATCGTATTCGCATTTCTTCAAAGCCCGCCACAGAGCCGTGATTCCATGGAGCGTCTCGCGGCTAAGCGGCGCTTTGCGCCATTCCTTGGTCGCCGCAAAATGCATGTGATCCACCAGCGGCTGCGCCAGACTCAATGCACTTTGAAAGGGCGCCGCTTGAGCGCTGCCATCCGCCACCCAGGCGTTTTGAAAGGGCGCGGCTTTAGCCGCGCCATGTGTCGAAGGTGCTGGAGGGCGGGGCTTTAGCCCCTGAGGGAATGAGCTCCCAGCGACCGCTTCAGCAACGGGCCAATCCAGTTCTGTAACAGGGAACGACTTTAGTCGTGCCGATATCCGCGCAAAATCAGGCGGGGCTTTAGCCCCTGCCGTGAAATGTTCAGCCGTCAATAGCGCCCGCCACCGCGGCTCCACAACCCAGTCAATAATCCATCCCGGATGCGCCTGCCGCAGCGCCGTCACCGCCGGCAAGGCGTGCAAAATATCGCCCATGGCGCCCAATCGGACCACAAGCAGACGAAACTGGGATTGGGTGTGCAAACTCCGATTTTCTCACAGCGGCGAGCGAGGCTGAGCAGCAGCAATCCGGGCGACAAGCCACTCAATCGCCGTTTCCTCATCCTCGATTTCAATCCGAAGGCGCGCAGTCTTCAGCAGCAGCGTCTCCGGGATCGAGGCAAACAGCGCTCCGCATCGCACAAAGTCTTTCTGCGTGGTCACAAGCGCGGCTGCCCCCGCAGCCAGAGCAAATGCAAGAAGCCTCTCCACGTCCTTCGCCGTGTAGCGATGATGATCCGGAAAGGTTCGTCGCGCGGCAATCCGCATGCCGCCGGTTTCCAGGCCCGCAAAAAACTGCGCCGGCCGGGCAATACCGCAGAATGCCAGCACCGGGCCATCGACAATCCAAACATCCATCGTGCGCCTGAGCCGCCAGACGGGCCCTTGCCAACCCCAGCCGCGCAACTCCGCTTCAAAGTCCCGCTCATCGGCCGGAATCGCCAGCACAGTCACCCGCCGAAGAGCCGCAAGCGGCTCCCGCAGATTCCCCGCCGGCAGCAGCCGGTCCTGCCAGTCTTCGCGATTCAGCAGAACAATATCCGCATCCCGCGCCAGTTGCCGATGCTGGAACCCGTCATCCAAAAGGTGAACGCAATCCCCCAACCCAGCAGAACCGTCCGCCTCGGCCAGCAGCCCGGCATCGTACCTTTGCGCCGCCACGTACACCGGCACCCGCGCCTCTCGCGCAATCAGCAAAGGCTCGTCGCCAAACTCTCCCGCTGTCCCATTCGGATCAACCCTGACAGCAAGCCCGCTCGTGCGCCCATATCCCCGCGACAGCACGTCTACTGTCAGTCCCCGTGCACTGAGCGCTTTTGCCAGCGCAATGGTCAGCGGCGTCTTGCCCGACCCGCCGGTCGAAAGATTGCCAATGCTCACAACAGGCCACCGAAGCCGCCGCACCGGCTCAGAGCCGTTCTCAATGCGCCGGTTTCGCCAGGCCACGCCTACCGCATAGAGCGGCATAAGCGGAGACAGCCAGCGGCGATTCATGTTGCGCTTCCTGTGCCGGCTAGCAACTCCCCAATCGCGTCCACGCACCGCGCCGTAGCCCCGGCCTGCTTGTCGAAGACCTGCTTTGCCCGCTCTCCCATCGCCGCGGCCGCCGCCGTATCCCGCAGCAACTCAATCAATGTCCCCGCCAACTCTTCTCTCGTCGCAATCCGCACCGCATCCTGCGCGATCAAGTCCTCGGTAATCGCGCGAAAGTTAGCATAGTGCGGCCCCACCACAATCGGCGCCCCAAACTGTGCCGGCTCAAGCGGATTGTGTCCCCCGGCCGCAACCACGCTCCCGCCCACAAAAGCCACCGCCGCCAGCGAATAAACCGAAGCCAATTCCCCAATCGTGTCCAGCAGCACAACCTGGCCCGGACTCAGGCTCGCGCGCGAACCATCCGGCTCCGTTCGCCAATCGGACCGCTTGGTCCATGCCACGTCCGATTTCTCCAGCAACCCACCGACCGCCGCAAACCGCTCCGGATGCCGCGGAGCCAGCACCATGGCCAGCTTTGAATCCCCCTCAAGCAGCAGCGGCCAGGCCTCCAGAAGCGCCGCCTCTTCCCCCTCCAGCGTGCTGCCGGCCACCACCAGCCGCAGTCCTTTTGCCCGCTCTCTCAACTCCCGCGTTGCCTCACCTTCACTCGCCGCCCGCACATCGAATTTCAAATTCCCCGCAACGCTAACCCGTTCCGCCTCACATCCAATCGCAATCAGCCGCTCCGCATCCGTAGCGCTCTGCGCCAGCACCCGGCTCAGCCTCCCCAAAAACGGCCGCCACAGCCCGCGCAGCGCCCGGTATCGCGGCCACGAACGGTCGGATATCCTCGCATTCACCACCGCCACCGGAATCCCACGCCTGAAACATCCGCTCAGCAGGTTCGGCCAGAATTCCGTCTCCGCCAGAATCATCAATTCAGGCCTCAGCGCATTCAGATACGCCCTCACCGCCCAGGGCAAATCCAGCGGACAATAAAACACCCGCTCCGCTCCAAATCTCTGCGCAGCAAGTTCCTGCCCGGTCCGCGTAGTGGTTGAAATCACCAGCCCGTACCCCGCAAACGCCCGGTCCAGTTCCCCTACCAGCCGGCTCACCGCCAGCACCTCGCCCACTGAGACCGCGTGCAGCCAGATCACCCGCCGTCCCTCGCCCGTCGCGCGCAGCCCAGCCGGAACCAGCCCCAGCCTCTCTAGCAGCCCGACGCGATACTTATGTGTAGTGGCCATCTTCCACAGCCACCACGGCGCCCCCACCAAAAGTGCCGCCAGCAACGCAAGGTTGTACGCGAACAGAATCATGCGTGACAGATACTGCCTCTCAACGGTCTAACCTGTAAATGATACAGGCGGCCCTTGAATGATAAAGTCGAGCACGATGAAGACCTTGCGGGCAACTCCGCTTTTCCTGCTTTTGCTGGCGCTCCCGGTCATGGCCAGCGACCACGCTCCGCCCGCCGTCCAGCCCGCCACGGCCTTTGCCGCATTCGAGGTGCATGACGATGAAAAGGTCGCCATCGCCGCCGAGCCCTACGACACCAGGGAAAAAGCCGCCATCTTCCGCGTCGATTATCTCGGCCACGGCGTCATGCCGGTCCGACTCATCGTCACCAACAACGGCGCCCGCCCCATCAGCCTGCGCGACGCGCGCATTCTCTTCCTCACTGCTGCCGGCGACAAAATTCAGGCCGCCGAGCCCGAGGACGTTGAGCGTCTCATGACCCGCAAGGAGCGCGAGGGCAGCAAGATTCCATTGCCTGGCCCGCTACCCCCCATCAAGCTCAAGCCCAAGGCCAGCAACAAGGCCATCGAAGAAGACTTCAACACCTTCGAGTACGGCGCCCTTGTCGTCGAGCCCCACACCACGCGCGCCGGCTTCCTCTTCTACGACGTCTCAGACCTCGACAACCCGCTCCAGGGCGCAAAGCTGCACCTGCACAAGCTGCGCAACGCCGATGGCAACGAGTTGTTTTATTTCGAGATTCCCTTCGACAAGTACCTGAAGTCGAAGTCCAGCCAGATGAACTAGAGAAGTTCTGGAACGGAAAAAAACCGAGCCGGCTCTTCCAAAAAAGCTGGGTGCCCCGGGTCTGGATTTTCAGACCTGGGATACCACAACACCAAACCAGCCATCTTCAAAACGAGCGACACCAACCCACCCCCGGGACGGAGGAGTCGAAGGACCTGCATCTGGCTCATGAAGTTAGGGACCTTACAGCCTGCGGACCAAACTCATTCGAGCGGTAGGTCCCCGATTTATTCCGGACATAAACCCGGCACAATAGGTGTGGCCTTCAGGCCCTGGGGTATTCTCCCAGTCCGCTCCGCCAAAGAGGCGACCTGGCCCGCCAACCTCTTTGGGCCGCTTCCCAATAAAAAGCAATATCCCTCGAACACCCTACTCGTAATAAGTAGCCGTAGTCGTATCCGTCTCCCAGATAGTGCAGTCCTTCACCCGAACGCGCCCCTGCGTCATCCCTGCAAGCTGCTCATTCGTCTGGTCATAAAAATACTTCGCCAGGTTTTCGGCCGAGGGGTTCAGCACCGTAAACGGCTCCAGATCGTTCAGCATCTGGTGGTCGATGCGCTCAATCACCGGGCGCAGCACCTGTTTCAGCAGCTTGAAGTCAAGCAACATGCCGGCCGCATCCAGTTCGGCCCCGGCCAGGGTCACATTCACCTTATAGTTGTGCCCGTGCGGATTCTCGCACTTGCCCTTGTAGTTGCGAAGATAATGGCCGGAAGAAAAACCGGCCTCCACGTTGACTTCAAACATCGGCGTCTCGGCTGTCCAGTGCGGGGAAGAGTCCCACTTCCCATTCTATTGCAGTTCCATCGTCGCCGTACCCCAACCGCGCCATCCCCCCGATTTTCCGTCATCCTCAGCAGTCCGACGCGCGGGAAGCGAGTTACGTCCAGAGATGAACCCGCGCAGGTTCACCCCAAAAAGCCGGATGCCCCATCCATTCGCCGTCTTTCTGGTGAATGGGTGGGATACCACACCCCCGTCTGCCCTCGTATCTGGCCGACTCGCTGTCTCTCACTTCCCGTCCCGCCGCTTCTTTCTGGCCGCCTGCCGGGCCTCATCGCTGCGCCGGTCCACCTGCTCAAACAGGTGGCTCATCACCCCCACTAGCGCCGCTCCCAGCCCCAATACCAGCAGAATCAACGCCACCATCCGCCACATCGACGCATTGGCCGGCAATCCCGGCTGAAAGCTCGAAGGCACCAGCCCCATCCCCGCTGAAATCAGCGCGAAGAACGCCAGTGTGCCAGCCAGGATGTAGAAGTTGCGCGACATATTCTCCGGGGGCGCGGAGATTCTCCGCCATACCTGCTCCGATTCTACTTGGGCGACCACCGAATCACCCTTTCCACTCGGCCTTCGATGCCTTGAACCGTGCTGTACGGGGCGTACAGGCAGTAATCCATCCAGAGCCGCAAAAATCGCAGGAAGCAGGAGCCAAGCCGGCGTTTCGTTGCTCATCTTCAGTCGATGAGTGCGTCTGCGATAATTCGTTGAATAGGTCTTGACCTTCCGCAACGAAGGGACCGCGGAGTCCGGTGGAAACTGCGGTATGCCGAGTCCTGTTTCGATTGGATTTCGGTGTAATGGAGCGCCATGCGTCGCATCGTGGGTATTTGTCTCGTTCTCGTGTACTGGCTCGTGCCTCTCATGGCCCTCGTTCCTGCCAGTGCGGAGTCGCGTCTGCCCGCATGCTGCCGCAGGGGCGGCAAGCACCATTGCATGATGAACATGGCGGAGCGCGCTGCGCTCGAGGATGGTCACCCACATTGGGCGGCGCCCGCCTCGAAATGCCCCTGCTTCCCGGTTCAACCCAAGGCTGCTCACACCCCGCTCTCGCTCTATCAATCGAGTCCGGTTAGCTTCATCACTCTCGCGAGCCATCCCAACGGCGTCGTGCAGTCGGAATCGAAGCGCAGGATATCGCGCGACCGTTCGCGGTCCAAGCGCGGCCCACCCGAATCGCAACTCCTCTAACTTCGACACGCGGCGCCAAAGACTGGAAAACTCTTGTCTGCTCCCCGCCGCGTGCGTCTGTTGTTTCGCGCGTTCGTAACTCACCACGAACGCCCTGCCGGACCGGAGGAGGTCATCGTGCGCGTTCTTCTACCTATGCTTGCGCTTCTGTTTGCTTCGTCGATGCGGGGCCAGAGTCTCACCCAGGAAACACAACCATCCGCCGTACCAACATCCTTGTCCACCGGCAGCGTTGCCGGCGTGCTCAAGGATCCTTCAGGTGCGGTAATCACCGGAGCGCGCGTGGAATTGCGCTCTGCCGCTTCAAGCTTCAACGAAACCAGAGTCTCCGACCGCCTGGGCCGATTTTCCTTTGCTTCCGTCCCAGTTGGCGAGTATCAGCTAACCGCCGCGGCGCCAGGATTTGCCAGCCAGATGATCCGTTCCCTTACCGTGGTAGCCGGCAAAGAACTTTCCGAAGACCTCTCGCTTTCGATTGCCGTGGTCGCGACCAACGTTCAAGTCGAGGGACAGGACGCCGGTTCCGTCGCCGCTTGGGATCTGAGAGTCCAATCCTCCGCGCAAAGCCACAACAGCGCCGATCTGCTGGCCGACGCGCCAGGAGTCAGCTTGCATGGCAATGGCGAACTGGCCACCATCCCCTTCCTGCACGGCCTGGGCGACGAGCGGGCCAAAATCGTGGTGGATGGCATGACCATCTCCAGCGCCTGCCCAAACCATATGAACCCTACGCTCGCCTATGTCGCTCCTGCTCAGGCCGCGCAGATGACGGTATTGGCCGGCATCACGCCGGTCAGCCTTGGTGGAGACAGCTTGGGCGGAACCATCTCGGTCGAGTCTTCCGCCCCCGCATTTGCCGAGTCAGGAAGCAAGCTGCGCCAGGAGGGAACCTTCGTAGGGTTCTACCGCTCCAACGGCAATAACTGGGGTGGATCGCTCAATGAATCCATCGCCAGTGAACACCTCAGCATCGGCTATGTCGGCGCATTCACCACCACCGATGACTATTCCGATGGTGCGGGACGCAAGATTACGTCAACCTACGCTCAGAGCACTGACCATGCGCTCACACTGGCGGCGCAAAGAGGTCACAACTTCTTTGAGGCAACCGGAAGCTACCATCATGTTCCCTTCGAGGGCTTTGTGAACGCCTTCATGGACCTGACTCACAACAACGCCACTTCGCTCAATGTGCGCTACCGCCGCACACTGGCGGCGGGTTCCCTCGATGCCCGCTTCTACTGGCAGAACACCCTCCATGAGATGAACTTTCTCTCGGACAAGGTAGACGTGGACGGCGCGGGTGCATCCATGCCGATGAATACCCACGGCCGCGATCTGGGCTATTCAGTGCGCTATGAGGCTGCGCTCTCTGCGCGCCACACCTTTCGCGCCGGCAATGAGTTGCACCGCCTCCGCCTGGATGACTGGTGGCCACCGGTTGCCGGAATGGCTCCCATGATGGGACCTGACACCTTTGTCAATATCGACAATGGGCGCCGCACCCGGCTGGGGACGTACGCGGAGTTCTTCAGTCACTGGAATTCGCACTGGGCCACCTTTTTCGGCGTGCGCAACGATACCTTATGGTCCGATGCGGGCAACGTGCAGGGTTACTCCAGCATGTATGCCGCCGACGCTGCGGCATTCAATTCTGAAAACCACTCCCGCACCGACGTCAACTTCGACTTGACTGCACTGGCTCGATACGATGCCAACAATCACGCAGCGTTGGAGTTCGGCTACGCGCGGAAGAACCGTTCTCCCAATCTCTACGAACGCTACACGTGGTCCACCGGCATGATGGCGGCCAGCATGATCGGCTGGTTCGGCGATGGCAACATGTATTACGGCAACGTCGCCCTGAAGCCGGAGACCGGTAACGTCGTCAGCGGCACTCTGCTGCTGCAGGGCCATGCGCCAAAACCGTGGGAGGTGAAGCTGACCCCCCACCTGAATTCCATCCAGGACTACGTCGACGTGGATGTTGTCTCGATGGGCATGATGGGAATGGGAACGCCGCTGCTGCGTTTCGCCAATCATGACGCCCGCATCTACGGCGGCGATGTTTCCGGTTTTGCCACGCTGTGGAGCAGCGACTCCGCCGGAACCGGGAAACTGCGCGCAGGTGGGGCATGGCTGCGCGGTACTCGTACCGACAGCGGTACACCGCTTTATCAGATGATGCCCCTTAACCTGCATCTTGCCTTCGACCAGGAGGTTAGAGGGCTAAAGGTCGGGGTTAGCGCTGAGTCGGTGGATCGCAAGTCGCGCCTCGATCCAAACCGCTTGGAACTGCCTACCCCGGGATACGCCCTCTTCGATGTTCGCGCTGTTTACAGGACCAGGCATTTCCAAGGAGGCTTCCGGGCGGACAACCTTTTCAATCGGCTCTACGAATTGCCACTCGGCGGCAATAACATCGACATCTATGGCGCCACAGGCAACATGACCCCGGTCACTGGCCGGGGCCGATCACTCGCAATCAACCTGATTGGCACATTTTGAAAACGCAAATCGTCGACGGGCAGCCCACCCTTCTTCCCGTCTTTCGAGAGCCTACCCCAACCCAACATTGAGGGTGCCCCATCCTTCGCGCGTTCTTTGCGGGAAGGGTGGGAGACCACAAACCCCAACCAGCCAGTCCTTCTCTGCCCGAAGCTGTGGGTGCCCCCGGTCTCCCGCGTTTGGAGACCGGGGATACCACGAACCCCAATCAGCCGGCTCGTTCTAGTCTCTAGTCTCTAGTCCCTGGTCCCTGGTCCGTCAGTCCCTATTTCGCCACATCGGCAAAGAACTCTTCCACGTCCGTAATCGTCGCCGTCATCCGGTAAGGCGGCAAACTGGCCAGAAACGTCTGCCCGTACCTCTGCCTGCGGATGCGCGGATCCAGCAGCACAAGCACGCCCCGGTCTTCAAGCGAGCGGATCAGCCGTCCGAATCCCTGCTTCAGCGTCAGCACCGCCGAAGGCACCTGGTAGTCGAAGAAAGGCTTCCCGCCGGCCTCTTCAATCGCCTTCATGCGTGCCTGCACCACCGGGTCGCTGGGCACGGCAAACGGCAGCTTGTCGATGATCACGCAGCTCAGCGCCTCGCCCTGCACGTCCACACCCTGCCAAAAACTCGAAGTGCCAAAAAGCACCGCATTCGGCGTCTCGCGAAACTGTTCCAGCAGCGCCTTGCGCGGAGCTGTGCCGTGCAGCAGGATCGGAAAGTCCAGCACCGGCGCCAGCCGCTCATAAAGGTCCCGCATCTGCGCGTAGCTGGTGAACAGGCAGAAGGCCCGCCCCCTGGTAATCTCCAGCACCCGCCGAATCACGTTCGCGGCGGCCTCTTGAAAATCCGGCTCGCGCGGATCGGGCATATTGGGCGGCAGGTAAAGCAGCGCCTGCTTCCCGTAGTCGAAGTGCGACGGCACCACCAGCTCCCGCGCCTCGGTCAGCCCCAGCCGCTTGCGCATGTGCTCAAACCCGCCCTGCACGGTGAGCGTGGCCGAGGTCAGCACCACCGTCGGAATCTGCTCGAAGACCATCTCATGCAGCAATTCCGAAACATCGATCGGCGTGGCTTGCAGAAAGGTGGTCCGTGAAGCAGTTCGCGCTCCGCCCCGTGCGGTGGGCGCAGTACCTCCCCCAAACACCCGCCGCTCCATCCAATACACCATGTTGTTGGCGTTCGATTCGAGCAGGAACTCAAGCTCGCTTCGCAGCCGGGCCACCCGCTTCTTCAACCCCGGCGCTTCATCCACGCCGGTAAGCCCCTCCATCTCGGCTTCCATCCGGCGCAGCGTGGTGCAAACGGCCGTGTAGAGGTCCCCAGAGTTCTCAAGAAACTCTTCCCGCTCCGTAAATGGCTGGCGGCCGTCACCCGCCATTGGCAGCCCGGCAAAGAACATCCTCGCCCGCTCCCGCAGCTGTGCCGTCACGGCGGGAAGTTTGTCCGCGCCCTCTTTGCCGCGCAGCAGCACGTCGGTGTCCCGCGCCAACTCTTCAAAGCGGATATTGCTCACCGAAAGCCCGAAGTAGCTCGACGCCACTTCTTCCAACTCATGCGCCTCGTCGAAGATCACCGCCGCGGCCTCGGGCAGAATGCCGGCGTCCGGCGCACCTGCCGCCTCCTGCCTCACAGACAAGTCGGCGAAGAACAAGTGGTGGTTGACGATGATAATGTCCGACTCGAGCGCCTTGCGCCGCATCTCGGTGATGAAGCAGCGCCGGTAATCGGGGCAAGTTGAACCAAGGCAGGCCTCGGTCCTCGCATCCAGCTTTTGCCACAGCGCGCTTGACTCGGGCATGCCTGAGATCTCCGCCCGGTCGCCGGTTTCGGTCTCCTGCTCCCACTCGCTGATCTGCCTGTACTGGTCAATCTCTTCCAGGCCCGTGAGAATCGGCTGATCGCGCAGCGCAGACAGCTTGTGGCGGCAAAGGTAGTTGGCGCGGCCCTTCATATAGCACACATGCAGATCGCCCAGCAGCGTCTCAAGGAAAGGAACGTCGCGGAAGTAGAGTTGGTCCTGCAGCGCCTTGGTGCCCGTGGAGATGATGACGCGCTGCCCGGTGCGCAACGCCGGCAGCAGGTAGGCCAGCGTTTTGCCGGTCCCTGTGCCTGCCTCGACAATCAGGTGCCGCCGCTCTTGCAGAGCCCGCTCCACCGCCTTCGCCATTTCAAGCTGTCCGGGTCGATATTCGTAAGGCAGCGGCGAACGCGCCAATATACCGCCCGGCGCAAAGAACTCATGCAGGCTTGGCAAGGCACGGGTTGGATTGTCGCTGGGAGCCATCGGGTGCTCACTCCATCATAGTGAGCCACCCGCTCCGGCAGCGCCGCCCAGCCCCAGTCCGGGCAGAAAGGTCAGAAAGCGCTTAGGATGAAGATTGTGGGCCTGTGGGTTGGTCTGGGCCAAATCAACTTTGATCACGCATTGATGTTTGCTGTTCCCCTTATCCGGCAATTGGAGATTATTTTGGCAAAGTATCGTAAAACAGCTGTTCAAAAAGACCCGGATGCAGCCGTGCTGCCGCTGGTGGCCATCGTAGGCCGCCCGAATGTAGGTAAATCGACTCTATTCAACAGGCTTACCAAGAGCCGCCGCTCCATCGTGGGCGACGAGCCAGGCATTACCCGCGACCGCATCTATGGTGAATTTGAATGGCTGGGCCGGGAATTCCGCCTGGTCGATACCGGCGGCATGGTGCCCGACGACGCTGAACTGATCCCTTCCGAAATTTACGCCCAGGCCATGGTGGCGCTTGAAGAGGCCGACGCGCTCATTCTCGTTGTCGATGCCCGCACCGAACTGGCCAGTCCGGACTACGACCTGGTGCGCATGCTCCTGCGCGGCGGCAAGCCGCTGTTCCTCGCCGTCAACAAGGTTGAAGGCGAGGCCATGGCCTACGCCGCTGAGAACTTCCGCCAGTTAGGCATTCGCAATGTATTCGGCATCAGCTCCGAGCACGGCCTGGGCATCGGCGACCTGCTGGAGGCAATCGCAGAAGCCATTCCCGCGCCGCCTGAAGCTGCATTAACCGAGGAACAAACGGAAGCCGCGCAAGAAGCCGAAGACGCTGAGGCCGAGGAAGCCGAAATCTCTGAAGGCGGTCCGGCGACGCCGGAAGATGATCTTCGTCCCCTGCATCGCACCCACGGCGAGTTTGAGCAGTACGAAACCTCGGTTGCCATTATCGGCCGTCCCAATGTCGGCAAATCCACATTACTCAACGCAATCACCGGCACAACGCGCGCTATCGTGTCGCCCGTCGCCGGCACGACGCGCGACGCTGTGGACGAGTTGGTTGAGTTCGAAGGCACCCAGTTCCGGTTCGTCGACACGGCCGGCATTCGACGCAAGGGCAAGACCCACCTCATGGCCGAGAAGATGAGCGTGGTCATGGCCCGGCGTCACCTTGAAGCGGCAGACGTTGCGCTGCTGGTGCTCGACGCCACTGAGGGCGTCACCGGCGCCGACGCCACAATCGGAGGCTACGCCCACGAGAGCGGACGCAGCGTCATCATCGTAGTAAACAAGTGGGACGCGGTGACCACCGGCCGCACCGACGGCAAGCCCCCCGCCGACCGCGAGGTCTTCGAAGAGCAGTTGCGCCACGTGCTCAAGTATCTGAGCTATGCGCCCGTCATCTTTCTCTCGGCACTTGAGGGCAAGGGCCCCGGCGGCAAAGGAATGGACCGCGTTCTTCATGAAGTCAAAAAGGTGGCCGAAGAGCGGCGCAAACGCGTCACCACCGGCCAGATGAATCGCTTCCTCGACCGCATTGACTTCCAGCGCGCCCCGGTTCCCATGTCCAAGCGGGTGCGCATCTACTACATGACCCAGGCAGCCGTCGCACCTCCCACTTTCATTCTGTTCACCGACCGCGACATCAAGCTGCACTTCAGCTTCGAACGCTTCCTTGAAAACCAGATCCGCGAAGCCTTCGGCTTCAAAGGCACGCCCATCTGGTTCAAGGTACGGTCGAAGAACGCCCCAAAGCACGAGTAGAAGGAAAGCACGTAACAGTCCCCCACCGGCGTTGCCGACCCGCGGGGAATGAAACATGGTATACACCAAGCCGTCGCATGAGTCTGGCCCCAGAGGGGCCGTGGAAAATAGCCCAGGACAAGCGCAGTCCTGGGAAAGCCCGCAAAGAATGAACAAAGCCCCGTAGGGGCGGCAGATTCATCACCGGGGCTTTCCTTTTAGCGAACAGACCGGGGGCTCCACTCTCGGCGCATCTCTATTTTGCGCCTGGGGCGCAGCATGCTCCGCCCTCGGCGCCCAGTTTTGATTGTCAGAGGCAGAGTGCGCGTCACAAGGGGCTCGCTGCGCGCCGGTCTATCATGTACACGTGGAAACCCATTACAAGCTAGGCGATATTCTGGCCAATGCAATCACCCATGGCATCGGGGCCGGTTTGGCAATTGCCGGCGCAGCCTACCTGATCGTGGCCTCGACGCGGGGAAGTGCGTCCATCGTGGTCGGCTGCTCCGTTTTTTCCGCAACCCTCATTCTGGTTTACCTTTGCTCCACGCTTTACCACTCGCTGGTGCGGACGCGGGCGCGGCACGTCTTTCATGTGCTCGACCACGCTTCAATCTACCTGCTCATCGCCGGCACCTACACGCCATTCACGCTGGTATCGTTGCATGGCTGGCGGGGCTGGACCGTCTTCGGAGTCGAATGGGGTCTGGCCGTTGGCGGAGTTATCGTCAAGAGCTTCGCCGTGGGCAAGTATGAGGTGGCCTCGGCACTGGTTTACCTGGCGCAGGGCTGGCTGATTGTCTTTGTCGCCCACCCCCTGCTGAATGCCATTGGCTGGCATGGCATGGCGTGGATGGCCGCCGGGGGCATGGCTTACACATTGGGCATCATCTTCTTCGCCCTCGACCGGCTCAAATACTTCCACGCCACCTGGCATATCTTCGTGCTGGCGGGGAGCATTGCCCACTTTTTCGCCATCCTATTCTATGTGGTTCCGGCGCGGCCCTAGTCCGGCTGCCGGAGACGAACGATCGGGGGAAGTCGATCATGGCGACGGAGAAGAAGCAGGAAGTTCTGGCCTTGCTGGAACAGGGGCATGCGGCCTTGCTGGCAGCGCTTCAGGGCGTGAGCGACGAGATGGCTGCGCGGACTCCTGCGGAGGGAAGGTGGTCGATCCTCGGATGCGTTGAGCACATCGGCATCTCGGAGGACTACCTATTTTCGCAGATCATGGCTGCCACCCAGTCAGAGACGCCGCTGACGAATGAGACCCGCGAGGCCAAAATGCTGGCCTTTGGAGCCGACCGCAGCCGGCGGATCGAGTCGCCGCCGGAAGGGCATCCCAAGGGGGCGTTCCAGACCCTCTCAGACGCGACAAATCACGTTTTGCAGAGCCGTAAGCGCACGGTGGAGTTTGTCGAGGCCAACGAGGAAGATCTTCGAACCAGGGCCACGTGGCATCCGATTCTCGGAAATGCCAACAGCTACGAGATGCTCCTGAGCATTGGGGTTCACTGTTTGCGGCATGTGAGGCAGATTGAGGAGATCAAGGCGGAATTGGGCTGTGTTGGAAGGGTTTAGCTCCGTTTTCGCCGGCCGGCGCGGAGTCGGGCCAGGCCGTGGCCGCCCGGTTCGGCTGCCAAAGGCCCCGGCGCGTTGACCTTTGGCCCGCAAAACCGGTACACTACTCTAGTTTGGCGATTCCTGCCTGTTGCCGTGGAGCCAGACGTTCGCCCTAACCTTTGGGCTTGAGCGTACCGCGGCACAGAAGTTTCCGCCCGAGCTATGAAAGAGATTTGAAGCGCACCGGCACGAGCCGGAGCCGCGCTGGAGGGTTTATGTACGCGGTTATTCGCACCGGTGGCAAGCAGTATAGGGTCGCTCCTGGCGACGTCGTGAAGATTGAAAGCGTGGGTTCGGACGATCAGACAGTCGAGTTTAGCGATGTTCTGGCAGTCAGCGGCGAGCCTGGAACCGTGGCCAAGCCGGCCACAGCCAAGGTGACCGCCGAAGTGCTGGGCGAGGGCCGCGGCGACAAAATTCTGGTCTTCCACTTGAAGCGGAAGAAACAGTACAAGAAGCTGCAGGGACACCGACAGAACTTTACCGAGGTGCGCATCAAGGCCATTGAGGCCGACGGCGTGACCTACACCGCCGCCAATTAGGGCAGCGCATCAGATTCAGAAGGGGAAACGGCAATGGCACATAAGAAGGGTGGAGGCAGCTCCACAAACGGACGCGACTCCAATGCACAGCGGCTGGGCGTAAAGGCCTTTGCCGGCGAACTGGTTACCGGCGGCTCCATCATCATGCGCCAGCGCGGCACCAAGATTAAACCAGGGCTCAACGTGGGCATCGGTTCCGACGACACGCTCTTCGCCAAGATCACCGGCAAGGTCAAGTTCCAGGACCGCGGCAACCACGGGCGCTTTGCCTCCATCGAGCCCGTCGCAGTCGAGTAGTTCATCAAGATTGGCCCATCAACTAGAAGGCCACGGCTTAGCCGTGGCCTTCTCTATTCCTCGCTGCCCGGTCTTCAGGATTCCGATTCACGCCGCTTCAGGTTCTTGCTGAGAACCTTCTCGACAACCTTCTCCACATCTGTGAGGAAAAAGCTGTCTGCCGGTTGCTGCACGGCGACCTGCGTTCCGGTGTGGCCAAGGGCTGAAGCGATCTCGTTCCAGCGGTAGATGGTGGAGTTCACTGGCATCACCACGGGCTGCCGGGCAGGCTCGGGCAGTGAACCGTACGTCACCCAGATTCCCAGCGCCACCAATACCAGGGATTGATAGACAAACTGCACCGGCGCAATCAGCGGTGCGCGGTGCGACAGAGCCGAGCCCACGATGAAATCGCTCGCGGACATAAGGCCAAAGCCGAGGGAAATGCCAAAGGCCATGTCCCTGGCTGAAAGCCGCAGTGCATTCATGCTAAGGCACAGAAAGGCCAGCAGGCACAGTTCGAGGATGCTTACCGAGCGCATCAGTCCCAGGGCTACGTCAGGCAGGATGAGCATGCCCCGGTTCGTGTACGAGACAGAGGCTAGGCTGACGATGACTGAGACCACTGCAACCCAGCGAAAAGCCACAGTCCCAAACTGCATCAGTCCGGAAAATGCCGACAGAGCCGACCGGAAGACTTCGATGCAAACAAAGAAAAGCATGGTCGCGCTGGCCAGGTACACCGCCCAGTACGCAAAGAAATAAATGACGTAGCAATAGTCGTTGAGCCAATGGTGGGATTGGCCAAACAAGAGAACGAGAAGCACCGGGGTAGACGTTACGCGCAACACTAGGTATGCCCACATCGACGGAAAACGGCGATCAAGCCTCTTGCTCCAAAAAAGAATCCCAAGCACGGTCCAGAGGGCAAACTCAGCGACACTCATCACGGACATCGCGAAGTTTAGAGGCATAGGGGCTCGCTCACTATCCTGAGAACATTCTCAGAATAGCGCCAAAACCTCGTCCGCTCAACAAGAAAGCGGGATTAACCCTGGCACTTTTGTGCTATTACCCTTTTCTACTTCGTCAGGCCGGTGCCGGAGCAGGTCGGGACGTGAGGGCCGCAAGTCGGAACCGGAAGCGTCGCAGAAGGCACGGGCAGTGAACTGGTGGCCGACTGGTGGCTTGCAAACACACGAGAACTGGAGGACGAGAGCGAGGCTGCAGCGGCGCCGGCGAAGACAACGGAGAGAGCGAAAATACGGATAGCGAGTTTCATAGTTGGTTACCTTTCTGAATTTCAAATTGACAGGAACAGCCTGAACCTGCACACTTGAATCGTAGTCAAAACCTATCGACAAGTCCAGATTTTTGATACATATGCATAACTAGTAACTGCCTAAGTTACTAACGTCATTTAGTCCCTCGGTAATCTTTCCGCAGTAACCTTTTCGCCCTTCGATTCACCCACTCCGCTGACCCTCTGCGCATGCTAAAATAGACCTAGGTTATTTCGCGTAAAGCCCCTGAATTTCAAGCGGTTACTTCAAGAGATTCGCCCGGAATTTCAACCCCGGAGCCGCCGCCCGTACGGTGCTGAAAGCGAAAGCCTTGCGAACAAAACCCTATGGCGACCAAGACTATGGCTACTGCACTACCCGAAGAATTGCCCATCCCCGGCGAACACGGCGATAACGACAGCTATACCGGCGAAAACATTAAAATCCTCGAAGGCCTTGAGGCAGTACGCCTGCGCCCCGCCATGTACATCGGTTCGACCGGCGAGATTGGGCTGCATCACCTGGTTTACGAAGTGGTGGACAACTCGGTCGACGAGGCTCTGGCCGGCTACGCCAGAAAGATCGACGTCGTCATTCACGTGGACAACTCCATCACCGTGATCGACGACGGCCGCGGCATCCCCGTGGACATGATGGAGCTCTCCAATGGCAAATCGATGCCGGCCGTTCAGGTGGTGCTTACCAAGCTGCATGCCGGCGGCAAGTTCGACGCCTCCACCTACAAGGTCTCCGGAGGCCTGCACGGCGTCGGCGTCAGCTGCGTTAACGCGCTCTCGCAGGAGTTCAACGTAGAGATCTGGCGCGACGGACACACCTGGGAGATGGACTTCAGTTGCGGCGATCCAGTCAGCGAACTGCGCCAGGCGGGCACCAGCAAGCGTCGCGGGACCAAGGTTCATTTCCTGCCCGACAAGAGCATCTTCAAGGTCACCGAATTCAACTACGATACGCTGGCGCAGAGATTGCGCGAGATGGCCTTCCTGAACAAGGGCCTCGAAATCACTCTCACCGACGAACGCACCGCCGACGCCAAAACCGGCGACCCGCGCCGGGCTGAGTTCAAATACGCTGGCGGCATCTCGGAGTTCGTCAAACATCTTAACCGCGGCAAATCGGTTCTGCATGACAAGCCCATTGTCATGGAGGCCATGCGCGACGGCGTCGATATCGATATCGCGCTGCAGTACAACGACAGCTACTCCGAGACCGTGTTCAGCTTTGCCAACAACATCAACACGGTCGACGGCGGCACGCACCTCAGCGGTTTCCGCACCTCGCTCACGCGCACCATCAACGCCATCGGCCAGTCGCTTGGCCTCTTCAAAGATCTGAAAGAAAACCTCAGCGGCGACGATGTGCGCGAGGGCCTGGTGGCCGTCATCAGCGTCAAACTGCCGCAGCCGCAGTTTGAGGGCCAGACCAAGGGCAAGCTCAACTCTGACATCGCCGGCACCGTGCAGGCCTTCGTCAATGAGCGTCTTGGGGCGTTCCTTGAGCAAAACCCGCCCGTCGCCCGCAAAATCATCAACAAGGCCATTGAAGCGGCGCGTGCCCGCGAGGCCGCCCGCAAGGCCCGCGACTTGACGCGCCGTAAAGGCGCTCTCGATGGCGGAGGCCTGCCCGGAAAGCTCGCCGACTGCTCCGAACGCAATCCCGACCGCTGCGAACTCTACCTCGTCGAGGGTGAGAGCGCCGGCGGCACCGCCAAGCAGGGCCGCGACCGCAAATTCCAGGCCATCCTGCCCCTCAAGGGCAAAATCCTCAACGTCGAGAAGGCGCGCTACGACAAGATGCTCGGCCACGAAGAAATCCGCGCCATGATTACCGCGCTCGGTTGCGGCATCGGCAAGGACGACTTCGACGCCACCAAGATCCGCTACGGCAAAATCATTCTCATGACCGACGCCGACGTGGACGGGTCGCACATCCGCACCCTGCTGCTCACCTTTTTCTTCCGCCACATGACGGAGCTCATCAAGCGCGACAACATCTACATCGCCCAGCCGCCGCTCTTCAAAATCAAGAAGGGCCGCTTCGAGCAGTACATCAAGGATGAGCGCCAATTCGTCAAGGTCATGGTCGACCGCGCTTCTGAAGGCATGGTGGTGCGCCACGGCGAAGAAGCCGTCCGCATTGAGGGCGCCGACCTCACACGTTTCATGGGCACGCTCAACGAGTATCTCGGCTTTGTCGAGAAGGTCGACCGGCGCATCCGCAATGAGAAGCTCACCGAGATGCTGGCGCGCGCGGAGCTTATCCACCGCGCCGACTTCGCCTCGCAGGCCGAGAGCAACGTTCCGCCCAAGCTGGCGGCCCTCCACACGCAGCTTATCGAGTTGGCAGACGAGTTCCAGTTCAAGGTCGCCGATCCCATCGAAGACGAAGAGCACCACACCTGGTCTGTCTGCTTTACCGATGCGCAGGGCGCCACGCGCTGCATCGACTGGACCCTGGCCTCAAGCCCCGAGTTCCGCCAGATGATGTCCAAGTACACCCTGATCAAGGAATTCCTCGAGCCGCCGTTCCTCATCGAGTACGCCACCAAGGCCTCGGCCGTTGTGGCTGCGGAAGATGCCGAGGAAGCCGAAGAGAGCGAGGGCACCGAGGTGCAGGCTGAAGTGAAGCAGGCCCGCCGCGCCACCCGCATTCCGCGCGAGCCAGTTGAAAAGCAGACCGCCCGCGAACTCTTCGCCTACATCGTCGAACAGGGCAAGAAGGAGTACTCGGTCCAGCGTTACAAGGGCTTGGGAGAGATGACCGCTACCCAGCTTTGGGAGACCACCATGGACCCCGAGCACCGGACGCTCCTCCAGGTAAAACTCGAAGATCTCGTCGAAACCAACGAAATCTTCACCACGCTGATGGGCGAAGACGTAGAAAAGCGCCGCAAATTCATCGAAGACAATGCCCTCGACGTAAAGAACCTCGACATCTAGAGCGTGTTTCAAAATGCGCTTTGTGTCAGGGCACGACTTCACAGCTTGCGGAAAAACTCGTCCGGAGTTGCACGAAGTGTCAGGGCACGACTTCAGTCGTGCCGTAAACGCCTTAAAAACAACGCCGGGCTTTACAGGCTGCGGAAAAACCCTTAATTCCGGTCTGGTTTTGTCCTTGGGACGGATTTTTGCGCGCTTTCGTTGCGTTTGGTCGCGGTTTGCAGTCTTCGTTTCGCGCCTGGAAG
>CAIWFH010000178.1 GCA_903911925.1 uncultured Acidobacteriaceae bacterium | reverse complement strand
GGTCCGCACCAGGAGGCGTACGCGTGGAAGGCGGCAGCGTCGGCTTCCAGATAGGCGGCTCGGAAACGGATGTCGTGATGCTCGTTATGAACGCCGGCGGAGCGAAAAAACTTCTATCCAGCAAGTTCACCGTGGGTGGCGACGCCAGCGCCGCGGCCGGCCCGGTAGGCCGCACCACCACCGCCGAAACCGACGCCACCATGCGCGCCGAACTCCTGACCTGGAGCCGCTCGCGCGGTCTGTTCGCAGGAGTCTCCCTGCAGGGCGCGACGCTACGCGAAGATGAAAAAGCCAACCAGGATCTATACGGCAAGCCCATCAAGAACGCGGAAATCGTACTCAAAGGCACCGCCGCCCCCGGCGCGGCAAACAAGCTGCTCGATTATTTGAACAAGTACTCCAGTCGCATCGGCAGTAAGTAGCGCGGACACTCCTGTCTGCCGAGTCGAGACTCCGAACTCCTGATCTCATGGAATTTGGGTTGACCCAAGTTTGTATACCAACCGCAAATTCGTGCCGGGAAAGGTTGTTTCCGTTTGGGTGAGCTCGTCACATAGGTAGCTTACGGCAGCGTCGTGTGTCGCCTGTGTCAGATGATGCAGACTGACCGTCAATGTCTTGGCATTGAGATCGGGAATCAAGTCAACTTCGGTGTTGTAGATCTGCCGGAGCAATGCCCGCGCATCGTCGGTGCGTTTCAGCTTTTCACGCACGGTGAAGGCCATACTGGTTTCCGCGCGGTAAGCGATCATTTTGATGGTATCGAGAAAGTACTTTCTTTCCGTCCGCAAGCGCGTGAAGCGGTCAGCTTCCGGCAGGTCCTGAACCGGGATCTGGCGGGGCGTTTGTTTGCGCCGCTGCTTGAGCTCATCCAATGGCGATTGGAGTTGCTCGATGCGCTCCTGCAATTCCCCCTGGCGCTGTTGGTATTGGCCAACCACTTGTTCTGACAACGGTTGCGCCAGTTCCACATTCTGCTGTAGTTTCTGCAGGCTCCTCAGCTCGCGATGCCGCTTTCGGACTTCCCGGTCAAGCTCTCGCCACGCCGGGTTGAGGGTAGTCACTGTAGCAGGAATCTGTTCAGTGCCATATTGCGCTAACGCATCTAAACCAAAGTGTTTCCGCATATATTTGAAGAAGTTCTCCTGAGACCATCGCGCGAACAAAGCCACCGCAACAGAAGCGGCATCCCCTGAAAAATCCGTGCTCACAATCGACACCTGGCGGCCATCGGTGCCAAGCTTTCGCACCTCTCGCACCCACATTCCGGGCCGCTTGCCCACATGCGTACCTCGTTCGGCCAGTTGCATCAGCACCGTCTCACCACTCACCAGCTTTACCGTTTGTTGCTGAAACTCTTCGGTCCGCCAGTTCTCTCCGTCCGGATAGCGATGGTAGGTGATTGCCGCGATGCGCTTTTGTTGCAGTTCCAAGAATAAGTCCGGGCTGTAGCCCTCACGATCGAAGATCACCGTGAAGCGCGGAGCCCACCGGTCGGCCTGCATGCGCTCTTGCTGTTCTGCCGATATCACTGCGTTGGCCTCCAGCCACGGCAGAACATCTGTGCGCATTGCCTGCACCAGGCCATGATCGACCTCTTTGTTGACGTAGAAGAACGGTTGCCCATCGAGCGCATTCACCCAATAATCCATCGTGGCGCGCAGATAGAACCGCTCGCGTGGAACGTAATGACGTGGCAGTTTGGTCAACTCGCCGTGATAGACCCGTACGTGCCCATCTACATAAAACGCCATGCTCGCCGGATGCACGGCTTGCTGCTGGCCGATCCAGTCTTGGGCTAAAGCGGCATTCCAGCGTGCCGCTCTACCCACTTCCGAACAAAGCACCTTCAGCTTCTCGCGCAACGTGCGCACTTCTGGAACCCGGTCTAATCCCAACAGGTTCCCCAACTCTCCAGCCGGCAGGTAACGTAATTTTTCCAGCGAATCGATGCGCCCCAGCGCCATCAACGCCAATAACAGAAACACACTGCCGAGACTGTAAAAGCCCGCCGGTAACGAGTAGAGTTGTGCGGTGTGGCTCAGTAGGCCTACCTCCAACAGTGCCGGCAACGCCAACAGCACACCACCCTTCGGTATGTCCAGCGCACGCTCGAAGATAATGGGCGCCGCATCCAGCATACCCATGGCCGCGGCCACCCGCTCCAGTGTTCTCGTTGCGCCGCTGCCCATTGGCGCACTGCTGTCGATCTCGCTGCGCTCGCTCTTGTTGCTAGCCGCCTCCGCAGTCGGCATCAGTCCTTTTTTTTTACCGCGTGCAGCCGTCCGCCGCGAATCGCTTTGTGCAGCGTATTGCCCGCTACGCCGATCTGCCTGCCTACTTCCGGTACACGGAATCCTTCATCCAGTAGTGACTGGGCCTGCTGCAACACTTCGGCTGTCAGAACATTGCCCGAGCGCCGGCCCGGCTCACGGAAAAAACCTGCGGTCCCATGTTCCCGGTACACTTTCATGTATCGCTTGACCGTGGCCAGGGGCACTCCGAACGCACGCACGATATCCCGCGGACGTACCGTTTCGGTGGCAATCAACTGGCTGGTGAACATCCGGAAACTTCTCAGGTCCTTCTCGTCATGCTGAAACACAGGCAGTAGCCCGTGCAAATACACCACCTGATGATTCTCTTTACGGAACGCCAGGTCTTCGGTTATCGAAGTCACACCCTCCGGAAACAGAGGCAATTGTAGTTGCGGCATGGTTCAGTTTCACGCCGCGCCCGGCTCGCGCGCAACCATAGCTTAGGCCAGGATTGGCTCAAGTCATTTTCCACACTCAGGCTGAATTCCCCGGCGACATCAGGAGTTCGGAGATTCGTCTCGACGTTTTGTTTTCAACACTGCGCCAGACCTCGACAGGAATGTCGAAGCGGCACGCAAAATGCGTGCGCTACGAAATTGCGAAAACTATGCGGCATTGGGCGAAACCGCCTGTCCCACCTTTGCGTGGTGGGGCAGGCGGTTTCGCTTGTCGAATTCTTAAGCCTTCGAGAGTTCGCCTCGATGTGCCCACACCTTTTCGAAGGCATGCGCCGTTTGATCGATCAGTTCCGGAGCCTCGCCATAGAGCAACGGCAGGAAGATATGGTTGCCGTTCACGTGCGCATTGCCGGGCATCTGCTGGGGAATCGCGGGCTGATGATGCCACCATTTCGCTTCGGAGTAGATCTTCAGCTTGTGCTGCTCGGGGTAATCCCACATGGTGGCCCGCACGCCTTCGGCTTTGAGTGCGGCGAGGATCGCGTCGCGCGACATGCCGGCCTTCTTCGCATCGATAAACAGCATGTTG
>CAIWFH010000177.1 GCA_903911925.1 uncultured Acidobacteriaceae bacterium | reverse complement strand
TTGAGTTCCTCTGATGGGCAGCAGGCGAGGCTCAATCAAAGGCAAATCCTTGATGTCGAGCACCATCGGCTCAAGCTCAAGAGGGGAACCGGAATGTGCGTTCGAAGAACGTGCCACCTGGGCAGCTGCGGATTCATCGGCAACCGGAGCATTGCCTGATGGAGGGACCAGTAGACTTGCCAATTGCTTGCCAGCCTGGCCGGCCATTTCTTGACCCCGCTCCGCGGTGGGCAAGGCATCTGCCTGCTTAGTGTTGCCCGGAAACACGGTAATGCCTGCAAGCGAATCCGCCCCAACAACAGCCGTCTGGCTCGGTACCTGTGGAGCCGCTCGAAACACCTTTGAACAGAGATGGCTGCCATCGTCGAGCCATGTGGTGCCGTTTGCAAAGACGACCTTGTCGGGGCGCACCTCGAGGTCCATAGCGTCGCCATACTGCCGGACAAATGCCGCGTCTGACCAGACACTCACGTCGCTAGCGTGGCCCGGGACCGAGTGCGTTGCGCTGAATTCTCCGAATGCTCCCGGAAAGTGAACCTCGAAGACCACCCGAGTGATGGCCAGGGCTCCGTTGTTCTGGAAGAGAATCTTCAGATACGGAGGGACGGACGTTGGGGGCGGGGAAACGACACTCGCGCGAGGCTCCAAGTGCGTGATCGTGATCGGACAAGACTGGCTTTGCAAATGCCCTGGCAACAGGCTGAACAGCAGCAGAGTTAGAACGAAAGGTGATGGCTTCTTTCGCATCTGATGGTCCTCTCAAAAACTGCGATGTGGCGACGCTGCGCCGCCTCCGTTATGAAGGAAGCCCGGCCGTAGCCGACGTTCGCACCACGCTATCCTCGACCGTAACCGGAACATGTGGCGTGCTTCTGGCGTCACCGTAAGGCAAGGGAACTCACCGAGGGAAGTCTAGGAGTGCAAAAAATGCAATTGGAGTGAAAAAAGATTCTGCTCAGGTGTCGACACTGGTTCCCACGTCGCGTTGGAGGCCCCAATGTGGAGGTCTGTGCGTCCAGCGGCATGAAAGCGGCGCAGCCGTGTGGCCGTTGTGTATGTGGCGGGCTGGATCGAGCTGCAAGGGCGCCAAGTATCGGCCCCGACCGTCAAGCCGCAGCTTGCTGCCCCGCGCACCTGTTCGACTGGCTGGTCAGCGGCCAGGTTGTGCCGATTAATCCGGCGGCCTCGGTACGCGGGCCGCGCCACTTGATGCGTTCCGGTAAGACCGCGGGCTGGAAGGGATCCTCGAACAGTTCAGTTCAAGAGAAGGCGATTCCTTGACCCTTGGGCGTTTATGGGGGCTAGTTCTATGCTCTCTCGCCCAAGCTGGATTTCAGTTGCTTTTGTAATCACAGGGACTATGATCGGGCCCAGAAATTCCCGCTCACTTCGTGTAGAGGTCTGAGGTGTTATGTCGCCAGATACCACAATCCCTGCACCAACGGCGCGTGCGAAAACCTATTGGGTTAACGACAGTTGACCCGAAACCTCAATCCTGTACGGGGCGACGTTAGAGTACCTGCGATGCCTGTGGCCGCTGAACTGAATGCTTAGTGATGTCCCGGCAAGAGCAAGCCGCAAGTAGTCGATATGCTCAACGGCGGAACTGAGCTTGAGCCCTACCACGGCTGATATCCACGCGGACTCAAGGAAGCTCCGTGGTAAGCTTCCAAGCTGGCGGAACAGATCAAGAAAAAGCGATTCCTTGACCGCGATGGTCGGGTTCAGTCCCTGAATGAGATTTTCCCGCATCAGGTTGTTCATTAATGCGAGATTGTCGCCATCTGAATTATCAAGCTGCGGAAGATGTTCGTTGAGCAGTAGCCTTCTGACGCGCATCTCAGCGAATTGGTCGGTCGAAGTGCCGGAAGTTCCCATTTCCATGTCGTTCCGGAAGTCCATTTTCTGAGCCTTGAATTGTAGTTTCCAGAGCGCCGCACCGCGCACGGTACTGCGAACCGCTGAAAGCAGCTCTGCCTCGGCCACATCGAGCCCATATGCAACGAGCATGCCTCGCTTTTGCGCCCTGAATTTCGTCAGGACAGAGTCGGTCTCCTTATCCTCCGGTTCGACGGAAAGATCAATCACTTCGGCCCATGAGCTCTCTGAAATTATTGGAAAAAGTGTCACCCCCAATTCTTTGGAGAGAATGAGAGCGCGCGGAGAGGAGTCACAGTGAAGAGGGTCGGCGGCAGGCGCGGATGACGTGCCCGCGGAACGAGCCACGTTAACCTTTCCAAGCTTTTCCAGCGCCGCAGCGCAGATTCCAGCCGCACCCTCCGTCCGAAAATCGAGAAAGCCTGTGGTAGGCAAAATGCCAGCAACCTCGGTGTTGTCGAATCTCACCGGCAAGATGTATCCCGCACCCTTTTCCCTAAAGGCCCTGGCCTGTGCAGCCTTCAGCTCGTGGTTGGTCCAGGCCTTTTCCGCATATTCTTTGGATATGAAAATGATGCAGAATCGCGCCTTCTTCTGGTAGACAGCGCTCAGGTGCTGGTACAGGTCGTTGCCCCAGAGCTGTGCTTTCGAGAAGTTGTCGTAGAACACCTCCACCCCAGCTGCCACTAGGCATTGGGCGATTTCCTCGACTTGCTTGCGCTGTTCACCGGCGAATGAAAGGGCGATGTCGTACTCGAACATCCTTCCATTATCTAGCCTGCGGCCTACAGCGCGTGCCCTCAATCGGGATGAAGGACGAAGCAGAGAGATAATCGAGGAGTGACCACAAAGAAAAAGCTATCTCCCGGCGAGGAGCGCAGGCGGAAGCGTGACACGAGAGTTGCCGCGCTGTCGATTTCCCAGATTCCTAAGGAGAACCAGCGTTCTACGCGCTCTCTGAACCAGGCATTGTTGGCAGGCGAACTGCATGATGCAATAATCCTTTGCCTCAAGGACAACAAACTCATGCCGCTGGCGGCACTGCTCCGCAGTCTGATCGACACGTGCGTCCTGGGGATATGGTTTCTCAAGTACGCGAAGGAGGAGGAGATCACCGAAAGCGTGGCGCACCTGTCCACATCCGATCTGGTTCGGACCATATTCACAGGCGAAGATCAACGAATGTTTGCCTTCGTATTCCAAACAGTCAAGGACACGGACCACGAGTTTTACCGGGATGTCTTGCATCCTTCCATTCACGGCGACGCATTGCACATCGCAATGCGGATCAGGGATTATTCCTCACGCCGGACGTGGGTTCACAAGGTGCTCTTCCATACGAATCACGTCTATGTTCATCTCATGCTGGAATTCGCCAAAAGCGGGTTGGTGCCTGCACCTCTGCACGAGTACTTCAAGACCGAGAGTCTGACGTCAATCCAGATGATGGATGCCTTGCTCAGGCATCCGGCATGGATTAATACTGACGAGCACCTGTCTGAGTAACGGGCACGCTCCGAAACGGAGGCTAGGCATGGCCAAAATCATCTCGGCCAGCAAATTCGATACGACGATCGGCCCGGTCAGGTTGACGGGAGTTCTATTCCTGGCGGATCCGCGATCGGACAGTTTTGCGATCCGAGACTCTGGGCTTTGAATCAGTGAACTTCGAAGTTCGTTTAGAGGACCCGCCTCTTGAAATCCGCTTATCGAATCTGATGATCACAATCACATTCGATATCGACACGACGGCACTGCTCGGCAAGGTGAAGGCTGACAAAGAGCAGGTTTCTGAGGGCGATGACTGGAGGATGATCGCCAGCTTGCCAGCGGAGTCCTGCCTCTGAGGCTGTATGGCAGCTTCGGTAACGGTAAGCATCGGATGAGGCGTTCTCAACAGGAACGGGAGGAACGCGTTACGAGAGAAAATATTCCTGCTGGTACCTGCGGCATCCACAGCCCGCGGCAGCCGAGGACGTCCTAGTCCGGTGCGACCGCCTCGCCAGCAAACGTGCGGAAATCAGGCTACGAAAACAGGCAGCCAATCTCGGGTATCAGCTCACACCCATAGCTCCTGCCGACTCCTGGGATGTTGACAAGCGGGGAATTAGATGTATACTATATAGTTAACATCCTATATATATATTTACTATTTTGTTCGCGCCCGATAGAAATGACAGGGTTGTTCGCCCGTTAGAAATGTCAGTGTAAACCCAGTATGAGTTCGCTATTCCGGCGTGGCCCACTTTGACCATTTGATTTGGCCCACCTGGGTAGTGATATTGTGCATCATTTCTCCGGTTTTGGTTTGCGGGCTTTGAGAGATATTCATGCTCGTCGTAGCCGTGGCGGTGGTAATGTGGGAATCGCCGCAGCGATTTCCAAGGTCTGATGGGAAGGGTGGGACGGTCTCATCGTTCCACGCTTTCCATCAGACCGTCATTTCCACCGCATCCACCTTCGGAGACTTTGGCTCGAAGTCTGGTCCATAGATTCGTCGCGGACTTTTCTTGTAGCCGGTCTTCTCGCTGTTGTTCATAATCTTGGTGACGCGGCTGAGGTCCTGCTGCGCCTTGACGATCGCCAGCGCATGCCCCAGGCGTTTGTTCTCGACGATGGCAGTGTGGCTGACACGCTGATCCTTGCTAAAGACGCGGTAGGGAAGTGAATGCCCTTTCCATCGCACCTCCAGCGGCCGGTCCGTAAAGTCATACACCTCGACATATTGGCCTGCCAGCTTGTCGGCCATCTCACTTCGTTCTAGGATGATCTGCCTTCGGTCGTATGCCAGACTGAGTTGTTGGCTCACATGACGCAGCTCGCGGTGGCATAGGATGTCGGCCAAGCGAGAAGCCTGCACGTTCAGCTTGCGGTGAAGGTTGTCGGCCTTCGCCGGAGGCAGGGCGAACTTCTCGTTGAAGCGCTCGACGAACTCCGGCAGGAAGGCGTTGCCGGCACTCATGTCGCAGATACCGGCAAGGCGCAACTCCTTCACCAGGCGGTCCTGCAGCGTACGGTTGGCCCGCTCGACTCGTCCCTTTGCTTGGCTGGAGTTCGCGCACAAGATCTCGATGTTCAACTCGGCCAGCGCACGTCCGAACTGCGTCATCCCCGAGCCGCCCTTTGCATCTGGCTTGTTCACGCGAAACACGGTGTGCTTATCTGAGTAGAAGGCGGTAGGGCAGCCATGTTTCTTGAGATAGCAGTCCAGTGCTTCGAAATAGGAGTTCGTACTCTCACTGGCAACGAAGCGCAACTGCATCAGCTTGCTGGTGGCGTCGTCGATGAAGACCAGCAGCGTGCAGGGCTCGCCGCGCTGCTCAAACCAGCGATGATCGCTGCCGTCGATCTGAATCAGTTCGCCGTAGCTCTCACGCCGCAAGCGAGGCTGGTGGAAGGTTCGTCGCTGCGTACGCGACAGCCATAGACCCTCCGCTATCATCCAGCGTCGCAGAGTTTCTCGGCCTACTCGAAGCTCATGCTTCTCCAGAAGGACCTCGGTCGCGAGCGTTGGCCCGAAGTCGGCGTACCTGGTCTTCACCAGCTCGACCGCGTACTTCCGAATTCCTTCGCTCTTGCTCCGATTCGATGGCCGACCTCGTGCCTTGTGGATCAGCCCGCCCCCGCCATCGCTCTCGTACCTGGCCAGCAACCGGTACGCCTGGCGCTCGCTGACAGCCAATAGGGCTGCCGCCGCAATCACGGTGCGACGTCCCGCCCGCACCTGACTCAACACCTCGATCCGCTTCAGATCGCGTTCGCTCATCGAAATCCATCCCATCCTTAGAACCTGACACTTCTAATGGGCGGGAACATGACATTTCTAATGGGCGTCTACA
>CAIWFH010000176.1 GCA_903911925.1 uncultured Acidobacteriaceae bacterium | reverse complement strand
GGTCTGCGAACCCTCCAAGCTCGGTTCCCCCTACATTCCGGTCGATAGCTGGGTTTACCCGGCCGTGCTGCGCCTTTACTCGCTCGGATTTGTGGACGATGTCTTTCTCGGCATGCGCCCGTGGACCCGCGCCAGCGTGAGTCACATGGTCGAGGAGGCCGGCGCCCGCATCGAGGACGCGGATGCCGGACCGGCCACCGACGAGGCTCAGAATATTTACTATGCGCTGATGCATGAATTGCGCTACGACTCCCAAGGCCCCTGCTTGGCGCACCAAGGCAACTCCCGCATCGAGTCGGTCTACTCCGTTGCGCGCGCCATCAGCGGTACGCCTCTGCGCGACAGCTTTCATCTCGGCTCTACCATCATCAACGACTACGGCCGTCCCTACGAGAACGGATTCAACAACTACTCCGGCGCCAGCGGCTATGCTACTGCAGGCCGATTTACCCTTTATGTGCGCGGCGAGTTCCAAGGCGCGCCTTCCGCCACCGGGTACTCCCAAACACTCGCCCAGACGCTCAGCACGATTGACGGCACGACATTCCTCAACGCAGCCACGGGGCTTCCCTACAACCAGACCACCATCCCGATGGGGCCGATCGCCACAACCATGGATGGGCGGATGATCGAGGCCTACGTCTCCGCCCACGTCCTCAACCACAAAATATCCTTCGGCAAACAGGACGACTGGCTGGGCCCTGGGCTGGGCGGCGGCATGGCCTATTCCAACAACGCCGAAAACATCTATTCCTTCCGCATCAACCGCATCGAGCCGCTCTACATTCCCCTCCTCTCCCGGCTCACCGGACCCTTCCGTTACGATTTTCTAGTTGGAGGACTTCACGGGCACGCCTATATGCCCAATCCGGCGAATCCCGGCGGCTCCAATCCGAACCTGCCCAACGTGGTCAATCCGGGCGACCCCTGGGTCCACGTCGAGAAGATCAGCTTCCGGCCCACGAAAAACCTCGAATTCGGCTTCGAGCGCACCGTGATCTGGGGAGGAGAAGGCCATTCGCCCGTCACAATACACACGTTTCTGAAAAGCTTCTTCAGCACGACCTCTCCCACTGACGGGAGCAAGAACGGCCGCAACGATCCTGGAGCGCGTTTCGGCGCCTTCGACTTCTCCTACCGGCTGCCGTTCGTCCGCAAGTGGTTCACACTCTATGCCGACTCGGAAGTGCATGACGACGTCTCCCCCATCGACGCTCCGCGACGCGCCTCTTGGCGGCCTGGCCTCTATCTCTCCCATGTGCCCGGTATTCCGAAGCTGGACCTGCGCGCCGAAGCTGTCTCCACCGATCCTCCCATCACAAACAGCCATGGCGGCCGATTCATGTATTACGAGGGTATCGAAAAACAGGGATATACCAATCAGGGCCAGCTCTTCGGCGACTGGATCGGACGCGAGGGCAAGGGCGGTCAGGGCTGGATTACCTATCACCTGAGCGGCAACGAATGGCTCCAAGTGGGAGTGCGCAATCAAAAAGCCGCCAAGGATTTTATCCCCGGCGGCACCACACTGAACGACATCAACTTCCATGCGGTCAAGCGCATCGGCAAGGACTTCGAGCTCAACGGCAATTTTAGCTACGAGCGCTGGAAGGCTCCCATTTACCTTCCCGGTCAGCAGACGGTGACCACCACCACCATCCAGCTAACTTGGTTCCCGGAGAGGAAGATCAGCTTCTAATACTGCTGTGTCATAAACGTCGAACAATATACCAGCATCTTTCGTGTATGATGACTACGCGTCTGGGGTGTGGGTTCGTGAGAAATGTCATTCAAGAAGCCATTCAGGCTATCGAGGCCGAGATTGAGGAACGGCAGGGGCTGATCTCGAAGCTGCGGGAGCTAAGCGTGCGTCCGACCGCAGTGGAGCGAACCGACGGTATTGCGCGCCCCAAGTGGAGCGCGGCACGCCGGAAGAGATTCAATGCCACCTGGGCAAAGAAGAAAGCAACCGAGAAAGCAAAAGGGGCCTG
>CAIWFH010000175.1 GCA_903911925.1 uncultured Acidobacteriaceae bacterium | reverse complement strand
TGCATCCTGAAAACCGCACACTCTCCGAGGCGGCAAGAAATGCCTCGATCTCAACCAGATTCAACTTCTCTGCTCCGAGCACGCTGATCATCCATCCTCAGCTTGCCCGCGCCTATTCCTTCAGGCTCATCTTGCGTTGGAATCAACTCCCACGCTCAGGCTCATCTTGCGTTGGACAAGAGTGAGAATCTGCTTCAAGCAACGGTGGTGGTAGGCTAGGGATAGCATGAATCTGCGCTCAGCCTTTCCCTTGATTCTGGCCGCCTCACTGGTTGCGGCAAGCCCCACTCTGCCCGCACAGCCGGCGCAGGATGGCACTGCTTCGCCTTACAAGGTCAAGCCCATTATCGTGAAAACACGGACCCTGCCATTCCCGCTCGGCAGCGGCGCGAGGGTGCCGGTCATCCAGGTTGAGTTTCGTTCGCCAGACCAGATGAGCCAGAAGGACCGGGATGTGGAAGCGGATGGAGAGTCGTCGATCCGCGAACGGGTGGGTTTTAACGGCCTGGAGTTCAACGACGGCAAGTGGAGCTACCAGCAGATTGTGTGTTCGGCGTTTCCCAACCACATCCTGCTCAAGTTCACGCGCAACAACGGCAAGGGCGACGAGAGCGTGTTTACGGCTTCGATTCCACGCATGAGCGAGGGACGGGTGCGCATTATTCCCATACTGCGCCGCGGCTATTCGCTGTTTTCTCCCGCGCCCGTCAACTCGCTCACGATCTCGGTCTTCAATCACATCCGGGCCGAAGAGCAGTCCCAGGGCCCGGTCGACTGGCTGGCTACCGGCATGTGCTACGCGGCGCTGGCAGGGGCGCACCCAAAGGTTGAACCGGGGAGCGATAGCACTGAAGCCCTGAAGTTTCTCTCAGGACAACCGGCGAGCCTCGAGATCTCGGTTGAAGGTGGAGCCGTAATCACGTTCCTTGACGTCGCAGCAACCCCAAAGCCGATGGAGTGGTCCATGACCTTCAATAACAAGGGAAGGCTCCTGAAGGCGGTCCATACCTCTGCTCCATGGATATTGCCCACGCCAGTTTCGCAGGCACTGATTGACATGAAGGGTACGCCGGTTACTCCAACTTTGCTGGAAGTGAACGGCAGGCCCTAGCCGCTATGTTCGAGCGCAATTGAATTCCGATCCAAGGAATCACTCCCCAAGCATGATGCGCTGAATGGCCGTGGCGCGGCCGGTGTCGGGATCGCAGGTGACCAGCGTGGCGCACATCTTCGGATTCCCCTTGGCGGCCTCAAACTTGCCCGGCATGCCAGTTAGAAACCGATGCAGCACCAGTTCTTTTTCAACGCCGATCACGCTGTCATAGGGGCCGCTCATGCCTACGTCGGTCTGGTAGGCCGTACCGCCCGGCAGCACGCGCTGGTCGGCCGTGGGGATGTGCGTGTGCGTGCCCAGCACCGCTGTGACGCGTCCGTCCAGGTGCCAGCCCATCGCCACCTTCTCGCTGGTGGCCTCGGCGTGAAAATCCACAACGATGACTTTTGCCTTGATGCCGCTGAGCAGGGCGTTGGCTTTGTGGAACGGATCGTTCGTGGTGTTCATGAAGACGCAGCCTTGCAAATCGATTACCGCGTAGTTCACACCGTTTTCGGTTGTTCCTTCAAAGACGCCGTAGCCCGGCAGGTTGGGCTGCAGATTTGCAGGGCGAATCACGCGGCGCGGGCGCTTCTGGCTGTCGGCCGGAACCGAGTTCAGGTAGTCGATCAGTTCGCGCTTGTCCCAGATGTGATTGCCGGTGGTCAGCACGTCGGCCCCGAGATCGAATAATTCCTCGGCAATCTGCGGCGTCACACCAAAGCCCCCGGCGGCATTTTCGGCGTTGATGATGGTGAGGTCGACCGCGTTTGCTTCGCGGATGTGGCCGATATGCTCACGCACAATCCTGCGCCCCGCGCTGCCGAAAATGTCGCCGACGAACAAGATATTCAAGGGTAGTAAGAACTCCTTCGCGAGTGGTCAGTGGTCAGAATAACCGGGCCAGATTCAGTGTATTGCCGGCGCCCGGAATTTGACCATTTGTCGGCCCCGGGCCGAGGCCGGTTGAGATTTGGTTTCCCACCCTTGCGGCAAAAGCAAAAACGCCGCAAGGATGGGGCACCCAGCTTAAGTGGTTATTCGGCGCTCCCGGGTACCTGATCTCTGATCTCTGAACCCTGATCCCTGGCTCTCATCAGCGGGAACAGAATCACATCGCGAATCGACCGAGACCCCGTCATCAGCATTACCAGCCGGTCGATGCCGATGCCCTCTCCGCCAGTAGGCGGCAAACCGTAGGCGAGAGCGCGCACGTAGTCCTCGTCCATCTGGTGGGCCTCGTCGTCGCCGCGGTCGCGCTCAGTTAGCTGCTCTTCAAAGCGCTTGTGCTGCTCCACAGGGTCATTCAACTCGCTGAAGGCATTGCCCAGTTCGAAGCCGCCGCAGAAAAACTCGAAGCGCTCCACGTGCTCCGGATCGTCGGGCTTCTGCTTGGAGAGCGGGGAAACGACGGTTGGATAGTCGTAGATGATGGTGGGCTGAATCAGGAAAGGCTCGACCACCGCTTCAAAGAGGTTGTAGACGCTCTTGCCGATCGGCGCGCCCTTCATCGATTCGAAATAGACCGCCGTGACCGCGCCGTTGATGGTCTTCAACTCGTCAATGCGCTCGGGCGTTTTGTGTGCCGTGTCGCCCATGGCCTTCTCAACCGAACTCATGGCTGCATGCAGGCGCGCCTGCAGCACGGGAATCTGCTCGAAGGCAGTGATTGCCGGTTTGGCTCCTGCCTCGGCGGGCCAGAACTCCTGGATAGCTTCGCGCATGGAGAGCCGCGTCCATTTCGCAAGGTCGATAGTGTGGCCGTTGAACTCGGTGACCGTGGTTCCGTTCACCTCGTGGGCCACGTACTCCACCAGTTCCTCGGTAATCTGCATCATGTCGAGGTAGTTGGCGTAGGCCTGGTAGAACTCCAGCATTGTGAACTCTGGATTGTGCTGGGTGCTGATGCCTTCGTTGCGGAAGTTGCGGTTGATCTCGTAGACGCGGTCAAGGCCGCCCACCACCAGCCGCTTCAGATAGAGCTCGGGCGCGATGCGCAGAAACAGGTCCATATCCAGTGCGTTGTGGTGGGTTTTGAAGGGCCGCGCCGCCGCGCCGCCGGCAATCTGCTGCATCATCGGCGTTTCCACTTCAAGGTACCCGCGCTCGTCAAAGAAACGCCGGATGGATTGCAGCACCTTGGAGCGCTTCACAAAGACTTCGCGCGCATCAAGATTGGTAAACAGGTCAACGTAGCGCTGGCGGTAGCGCAACTCCACGTCGGCAAGGCCGTGAAACTTCTCCGGCAGCGCCAGCATGGCCTTGGAAAGGAAGGTCAGCCGCTCCACGTGGATGGTCAGCTCGCCGGTGCGGGTGCGAAACAGATATCCAGTAGCCCCGATGTGGTCGCCCATGTCGAGCAGTTTGTAGAGCGCAAAGCCCTGTTCTCCCACTGCGTCGAGACGGACGTAAATCTGTAGCCGCTGGCCGCCCTGCTGCAGCGTGGCGAAGCCCGCCTTGCCCTGGGCGCGGATAGCCATGATGCGGCCGGCCACAGCAACCGTGACGCGCGTGGTCTCAAGGTCCTCTGCAACCGTCTCGCCCCACTTGGCGCGCACTGCGGAAATGGTGTGCGAGGCAGGGAACTGGTTGGGGTAGGCCGCCTGGCCCAGCTTCTCGATTTCTTCCAATTTTGTCTTGCGCAGGTCGAAGAGATTGCGCTCAAATTCCGAATCGAACACGTTGATTCCTTCCATCTTGCGGGCGTGGGCCCAAAAGGGAAGTATACCCGCTCGCCGCTTGGCCCTGTATGCTGGACAGGAGCACAAATGGCCTACAATCGCCCCATTCCGGACCAGAAGCCGCGCAAAAGCTCCAGCGGCATCGAGACCCTTGTACAGGCTGAAAAGCTGATGCAGATTGCCATCCTGCTGCCGTCGGCCGCGTTTATCGGCTGGCTGGCCGGGGCCTGGCTTGACAACCGCCTGCACCAGTCTTGGATCGGCATCGCAGGGATCGTTTTCGGCGGCATCTCGGGGTTGGTTTATGTGGTGCGGCTGGTGATGGCAAGCGGGAGCGGCTCCGGGAATGACACCAAGTCCGGAAACGGAACCGGAAAGGGAAGCCCGGAAATTTGACCATGACCGAAGAAACGCACCCCATTGTGGGACTAACCGACGAAGATCTTGCGGCCCTGCTGAAGCGGGCCATCCGCGACACGCTGATTCTGGGCCTGATTCCCGCGCTGGTGCTGCTGTTTGCCTCAGGGTGGCGCGATGCGGCAATGTTGGCTACTGGCGCGGTGATTTCAGCCGCCAGCGTGCTTGAGTGGCAGCGGCTCATTCGTCTCATCAATGCCAAAATGGACAAGCAGAAGACGCCGCGGAGCGCTCTGCTGGTGGTTGTCTTCTTTGTGCTGAGGCTCACCGTGTTTGCCGGGGCCATTTATGTTAGCCTGAAGTGTTTCCAGGGGTCGGTGGTAGCGCTTCTTTGCGGCCTGTGCCTTGCGGTTTTGGCCACGGCCTTTGAAGCACTGCGATTGCTGCGGGACTGAGAGCCCGAGCCGTGTGACCCGGAAGCAGAAAGAATCAAAGATCAATGCCGGAAACAGCTGCGCTAGTCCGATTGCTGAACGATCTCTTCATGGGCATCGAGGTCAAAGCCTTTCAATCCATTGGCCTTGATGCGGCCAATGCCGCCGAGAACGCGCTCAAGGTCAACCAGGCCTTCGCGCTTGAATTGCTCGTGGCCGCGGGCCTTATCGCCTTTTTCCTCATCGTGCGGTTGACGCTTTCAGTCGAAAAGCCGAACCCAGGCCAGCAAGTTGCCGAGATGATTCACGAATTTACCGGAAGCAACGCCGAGCAGATCATCGGCCACGGATACGAACGCTTCCAGGCGTTCGTGACCTGCATTTTCCTTTTCGTCGTGATCAATAACCTGCTGGGACTGATTCCGGGGCTGGAGACGCCCACCAAGTCGCCGTTCGTGCCCCTGGGCATCGCGCTGCTGACGTTTATCTACTACCAGTACTACGGCTTCAAGGAACAGGGCTTCGTCGGCTACATGAAGCACTTTGCCGGCCCGGTGTGGTGGATTTCGCCGCTTCTGTTCCCGATTGAGATCATCTCGCACTGCGCGCGCGTCATGTCGCTCACCATCCGTCTTTACGCCAACATGTTTGCCAGCGACCTGGTGACCCTGGTGTTCTTCTCGCTGATTCCGATTGGCGTACCGGTCATCTTCCTTGGACTGCACGCCGGCGTTTCGCTCATCCAGGCATACGTGTTCATGCTGCTGGCGATGATTTATCTCTCCCAGGCAGTGGCGCACGAGCACTAAAAAGCAGTTCTTAGTGGGCAGTTCACAGTTCGTAGCAAGAGCCCGGGAAGGCCGAGCCAACTGCGAACGAAGAACTGTGAACTACGAACTATCAAGAGATTTCGCCGGAGACAGCTTCCACTCCGGGTAAACGGACGGCCGTTAGCGTGAGGGGGCCAGCACGGTGAGCCTCAACCACCCACTGGCGGCCAATTCTAGGAAGCAGGAGAACTATGCGTAAACTTCAGTTCGTATTCATGGCCCTTGCGGTGCTTTGCTTTGCCGTACCGGCTTTCGCGGATGGCGGCGGCACCGTAATCAACCTGGTGCCGATTGGCGCCGGCATCGGCATGGCGTTGGCCGCCGGCCTTTGCGGCCTCGGCCAGGGCAAGGCAACCGCTTCGGCTACTGAAGCGCTGGCCCGCAACCCTGGCGCACGCGCCGGCATCCAGCTTCTGCTGGTTCTCGGCCTGGCCTTCATCGAGTCCCTCACCCTGTTCACCCTGGTTATCATCTTCGCCAAGGTCAACTAAGCCCGCTTTTAGAGCAGCAAAACGGTCTCGCCCGCCAAGGGTGAGGCCGTTTTGCTTTGAACGGCCCTATCGGCCGGGCAGCGCTGACGTCCCGGCGGAACCGGCCCGCAGCATCTGGATGGCCTGGCGGTAGTCCATGCCCGGCGGGACCGGCTCATAGCGGGTCATTTCCTCCACCGTGTCGATGCTCCGGGTCTTGAACAGGATGCGGAGGTCCATCCGCATCTTGAAGCGCGCAATGCGCCACTGTCCGCCGCCCGCATCGGCCTGCTCAATGACAATCCAGCCGCCTTTGTCCAGCTTGCCGAGGACGCCCCACCCGTAGTTCGTATCCTGCTGCAGATGGCCCTCCAGACGCACCACGCGCTCCTGCGCGGCGTCAATCCACACCTCGCCGGTCATGGCCGTCAACGCCTGCGATTCAAGGTCGGGGGGGCTGAAATTCGAATTGGGGCGAAACATGAATCGCTCCACATTGCCCTGCGGGCCTGCGCCTGCGTACTGGTAAAGATATGCCTTCGGAAGCATGCGCAGCAGCCTCAGCACGATTCCCATGTCGCCTTCCTCGCTCTGTTTGCGATGGCGCTGCCGGCCGGGATCGCTCAGCAGCCCGTCGAGGCGGGCCTGCTCTTGCTGTTCCTCGGCCGGGCTCAGCGGCCGGTCAAAAACGGCCACCAGCCGGGCTACATCGCCATCCCTGGTCTCAACAATCTCCTTGGTGGTGGTCAGGCGGGGACTGTTCTTGTGCAGTGAATAACGCATGGGGTGAGTCGGGTCCTGAACGGTCCGAAGCTCCGTGGCAAGGGCGCGCTCAACCAGCGCCTGGGCCTGGATGGGCGTCAGAGCCGCGTTGGCCTGGGCAGTCTTCCCCCCGGGCGCCACGACCGGCGTCAGCAACAGGAGAATGATCGGAATTCTGCGCACTAAAGTTAGTTTAGCGGGGTCAGGTAGCCCGCGCCACGACCGCTCAGGTTCATCTTTTCGCACCCCGCATGTCTCTTTGTGCCCCGGAGATTGAAGCATTGAGGCCGGGTTGCGTATAGTTCGTGCAGGGCCTCAAACTGGGCTTCGGAAGGAACCACATCATGGCCGTTGAGAATTCTCCCGCGCGTATTGGCAAGACTGTCGTCATTCGCGGTGAAGTAAAGGGTAGTGAAGACTTGATCGTAGACGGGCGGGTCGAAGGGACTGTCAGCCTGTCAGAGAGCCGCTTGACCATCGGTCCAAACGCAAATGTTGAAGCCGATCTGTCGGCGAAAGACGTCCTCATCCTGGGTCAGGTGCAGGGAAATGTAGTGGCCAGCGGCCGGGTGGAGTTGCGCGCCGGTTGTTCGGTTGAGGGCGATATTCGAGCTCTTCGCCTGGCGGTGGAGGACAACGCGGTGTTCCGCGGCAAGGTGGACCTGACGCAGGCCATTCAAAAAGGACCAGACGGGGCCAACGCTCCGCAGTCCGGCGGCATTTTCTAAACGAGTTTCCCGGTGCCGCAGCAGGCATCAGGCAGGCCGCAAGGGGATCAGGTTGATAAGCAGTTGGTTTGGCAGGAAACAGGAAAGCGGTTCCGTCGTCTCAGTCCCAGGGCTGACGGGACCCAGGGCGCTGCGCCACTCCGGAGGGTGGTCGGCTCTTCGCAAGCGGCTGCAGGCCGAACCAGGTCTGCGTGTCATTGACGTCGGCTACACTTCGCCTTCCAACATCAATTACCTCACCGGCCTGGGCCATAGCGTCTTCCTGGCAGACCTGGTTCACGACGCCTGTACCGGCAACTGGCTGCTGGGGACAGACGCGGACGACAAACCCGTCTGGAATGTCGAAGCCTTTCTGGACCAGACGCTCAAGTTCTCCGGACGCACATTCGATGTGGTTCTTCTTTGGGCCACTCTGGACTACCTGCCGGAGCAATTGGTCGCTCCGGTGGTCGACCATCTTTTCTCGTCGGTAAATCCCGGCGGGCAGGTGCTGGCGTTTTTCCATACCCGCACCCAGGGCGAGGAGACGGCGCACGTCCGGTTCCACCTGACCGCGAACGACGATGTAGAAATCCAGTCGTCCCAGCAGTTTCCCATCCAGCGTGCCTTTACCAACCGCAGCATCGAGCGCCTGTTTGCCGGATGGTCGGGCCACAAGCAGTTCCTGGCAAAGGACAGCATTCTGGAGGTTGTCATCACCCGGTAGAGCGGCTGACGGCCTCAAATACTCCCAAGGAGACCGCATGAGTTCACCGCAAGGTACGCGCATTACCTGGCTGGGCCACGCCACCGTACTGGTGCAGACCGCCAAGGGAACCAACATCCTGATCGATCCGTTCATTGAGCAGAATCCGAAATACCCTAAAGACTATGCCCTGCCCACCAAAATCCAGTACATGTTGCTGACCCACGGGCACGGAGACCACATCTCTGACGCGTTGCCGGTGGCCGCCAGGCACGGTTCAACCGCGGTTGCGGTCTACGAACTGGCCTCCTACGTGGCCGCAAAGGGAGTGGCCAACACCATCGGCATGAACTTGGGCGGGACCGTGGAACTGGACGATGTGGCCGCCACCATGGTTGAGGCCAAACACTCGGCAGGCGCGCAGGATGAGAAGGGAACCCACTACGTGGGCGTGGCTGCGGGCTTTGTCTTGTCCATCCCCGGCAGCCCGGTGATCTACCATGCCGGCGACACCGCGGTCTTCGGCGACATGAAGCTGATTGCCGAGCTCTACCACCCCGAGGTGGCCATCCTGCCCATCGGCAGGCATTTCACCATGGGGCCGCGAGAGGCAGCCATGGCCGTGCGCCTGCTGGGCGTAAAGACGGTTCTGCCGTTGCACTACGGCACTTTCCCGCAGTTGACGGGCACACCGGATGAGTTTGCCGCGCTACTCGATGCCGGCGTTCAGGTTGTACGCTGGAGTCCCGGACACGCCATTCCCATCGGTTGAAGGTCCCTACTCGCCACCCACTGCTTCGCCCTCTGCGCCGTGGGGCAGAAAGTAGCCCCAGCCGCGGGTCAGCGCAGCCTTCAGCAGCATGGGGCTGGGGTTCACCGGGAACGGTACGCGCGCCATCTCAAGCATGGCCAGGTCGTGAACCGAGTTGCCGAAGACGGCATCGGGATGCGGCAGCCCTGCGCGGACGAGCGCCTTTGCCTTGCCCGCGCCGCTGGGCACGTCCACAATCTCGCTGGTGATCAGGCCGTCCACAATGCGGAGTTCAACGGCCAGCACGCGTTCTTCGGGGATGCCCAAGGCCCGGACGCCTTCGGCAATCACCCACTTGTTTGTTGAGCTTACCGCCCAAATCTCGGTTCCTGCCTGCTGCAGAGCAGCAACAACGGCGGCCATCTCGGGAAAGATCCTTTTTTGCACGAATTCCTGAAAGTACTGGGCAGCGGCGGCGCGCATTTCCTGGTCGCGCAGCCCGGCGTAGATTTGCACAACTTCGCCGCAGATCTGTTCCTCGCTGGTTTTGCCGGCCAGGTAGACCCGGTAGCGGGAATCGATCCAGTCGCTGGTTGAGCGGGAAACCAGTCCCTGCTCAATGGACCAATGCAGGAAACCGCCGCCGGCATCGCCGCTCCACAGCGTGCCATCGCAGTCGAACACCGCAACTTTGGGTTTGCTCTCCAGAACCAGCCGTTCGAACTCCGCGGCTGTCCATCTAGGCATATCAATCTTCGCTGAAGTCAAATGCTCCTCTTCTTTTCAGGACTGTTCCAATTCCATTCTCTTCTAAACCAGCCTTTCATTGCACGTTAAGGGTTGATGAAGGCGAAACAAGGCCGACGCCGGGGTTTGCCGGGGCCGAGGCCAACCGACTTGGAGCGTAAGTCCTTTGTTTAGTGGGGTCAAAAAAGGTATTTTTGAGCTAAGCCTTTTGTTTTTATTTGGTTGCAGTAAAAGTGGGGGAGGGGTGGGGTAATTTGCGGGAATTTGAGGGAGGATTCAAATGGGGACTGGAGGAATGAGCGGGATTTGTGGGGCTCCTGCGGTCCTGAATTGATTGTCCGCGTTTCCTGGGATTAATCTGCAAATTCCGGGAGAAAATTGGGGAGTGTTTCGCCCGTTAAGTTGGCGTTTCGCGGGCTGGCTTCGCTACGTGCCTGCAAAAGGCAGAATACGGCCGAGTCCATTTCGGGATGTTTTGCAGGTGTTCGTGCCGTTTGTTTCAGATATGTTGTACTGGACGATGCCCGGTAGTGCCAGTCGACGGTCAGTGAGAACGTGGTGAGGTGCTGCAGATCGCCGGAGGTTGCTTTAACTGTAATCGTGGATGTGACCGGCTGGGGGCCGACCCCACCGCTGCCAGAGCCCCCGCCGCCGCAGGCAGTGAACAGGCCAAGGCTGGCGAAGCTTGCGGCAATCAGCAGGATCATTGGCAAGCGACGCCGTTTCTTCCAGCCGAAGCAGCAGAGCGCAACGGCCAAAGCAGAGCCGGGGAAGAGCGGCAGGCGATTCCGGCGAAGCGCGGCGGATGTACTGGACGTTGAAATTGTGAGCGTTGTCGTCGAAGGCGCCGCACCGGAGGGGGTCACGGTATGCGGAGAGAAGCTACACGACGCGCGGGAAGGCAGACCTGAGCAACTGAATGAAACGGTCGAGCTAAACCCGCTCACAGGTGTGACTGTAACCGTAGTCGTTCCACTGCTTCCACCAGTTACGGTCATCGATGAGGGAGAAGCCGCGACCGCGAAGTTCGAAGGGGGACCGATGGAGTAAGCTGCGGTGGCGACCGGGCTGGTGGTGTAGCCGACGGCAGTTGCGATAGCTTCGATGGTTTCTGAGGATGAAATGTTGATCGCGCCGCTGTAAACGCTCGAACTCGTGGTCGGAGTTGTCCCATCTGTGGTATAGAAGATTGTCGCGTGGGGCGTGGCGTCGGAGATGGCCACCGTCTGTGCCACGGAGTAGGTCCCGGCGGCTAAGCTGAAAGCCGGCATAACGGCAGGCAATGTGCCCAAGGTCGACTGAAATACCCACAGGTCGTTGAGATGGCTCCAATTGCCATTTTCATCGAAGCCAAACCCGCCAAAGAGCCAGAAATCGCCGCTTCTATCGATCCAGAACGAGGCGGTATGATCTTGCCCGCGCAAAACGTATCCCTTAGCGAGCTGCTCTAATGCGAAGGGGTAGCGAAGATGAGGAATGGGAAGCGGGGCAGGTACACGCTGGAGTTCAAGCAGGAAGCGGTTCGACTTGTGG
>CAIWFH010000174.1 GCA_903911925.1 uncultured Acidobacteriaceae bacterium | reverse complement strand
CGACAACGAGGATGAATTTAATTCTCAAAACCCGGCCGGTTAAGAGATACGCATTCTGAGGGCAAGGTCAATTCGCTTCACCAGAGGGGCGTGGTCGTGATTTTATTTGGGCCTCGTCCGGAGTACGACAACGAATTGCCGCGCCTGTTGGCCGATTCGATTTTGCGCGGCGATGCCGGCTTTGCACAACACCACCTCTACGACAGGTCGCGTCCGCTTGATGCCGAGATGAGCCGTCTGGCCAGAGACACCTGGCACGTGCCGTACATTTCCCTGATGACGTTGCTGTGCTCAGAAAGCGGATGCATTGAATACGTCGCTCCGGGATTACCGATTCAGTCCGACTATGCGCATTTCACTCTTCAGGGCTCAGCATACGTCGGGCGTGCGGTAAACGCGCGTTTCCCCGGTATCTTTGAATCTCGGTAAGATTGGGAGTGGAATTGCATGTTTGCATTTGCTCGAGTTAGTAAGACGCGGGCCAGGGTGTGTGGAACACCTGCAGCATGCGTCAGCCGCGGAGATCTGAGTCTAACCCTCTTTGCCCTGGATGGCCCTATTGGGTCCTGCTTATGATACCGGACCTGCGCTTACCAGCATATCCTGAACCCGGCAGCCAAGATCAGCTGTTATCTCGCCCGCTGCGCGTGGTGGCCATCGGCGGCGGCACCGGCCTCTCCACTTTGCTGCGGGGGCTGCGGCGGCACGTAAGCGCCCCTGGACAAGCTGCGGCTGGCGGCCTCATCGCCGACCTGGCCGCGGTGGTGACGGTTACTGACGATGGAGGCTCCTCCGGCCGCCTGCGCAAGGACTTCAACATGCTGCCTCCCGGCGACCTGCGCAACTGCATGGTGGCTCTCAGTGAAGAGGAGGACGTGATTGCCCGGCTCTTTGCGCATCGCTTCAAGTCCGGCGATGCGCTGGAAGGCCACAACTTCGGCAACCTCTTTGTGGCCGCGCTCACTGAGATCACCGGAGATTTTGGCCATGCTATCCAACTGGCCTCGAAGATTCTGGCCACGCGGGGCCGCATCTATCCCGTAACCACGGCCAATGCCACTCTGGTGGCGCGCATGGACGACGGCTCACTGGTGCGCGGTGAAACCAACATCACTGCCAGCCGCCTGCATATCGAGGAACTGATCCTTGACCCCGCAGACGCCGCCCCGCTGCCGGAGACTCTCGAGGCAATTGACCGCGCCGACCTGATCACCGTGGGGCCGGGTTCGCTCTACACTTCACTCATCACCAACCTGCTGGTCCAGGGAATACCCTCGGCGCTGGCAAGCGCCCGCGGCGTTCGCGTTTACGTCTGCAACCTGATGACCCAGGCCAATGAGAGCCTGGGTCTCACCGCGTCAGAGCACATACAGAAAATCTATGAGCACACGCGCGCGCCCATCTTTGACTATGCGCTCGTAAATACCGCTCCGTTTTCAACCGAAACGGTGGCCCGCTATGCGGTCGAAGGCGCGTCGCCCATCGAGGCGGACGTCGAACGCATTGAGGCCCTTGGCGTGCGCTGCATCGCCGGCGACTTCGCCAGCGAAGGGAATGTCGTTCGCCATGAAGCGAATCGCGTCACCGGCGCACTGCTGGCGCTGGGTCAGATGGCGCTTGCCCTCCGGCGTTGAAAGGTATAGGGCAGGCCGTCAGCCTGCCCCAAAAAGTCATTATGCCGTCGTTCGCCACTTCTTTACCTGGATCGGCTTCTGGCCGTCCGGCTTGGGCACAAAGATGTCCCGCCAGTTTAGCCCGCACTCCTTGAACATGGCTATGGCGTACTCCATGCGGCCCAGTTCCGCGTCCACGTTATTGGTGCCGAAGCTGAACTTGGCTCCCGCCGCCTTGGCCGCCTTGATGAACTTGGGGCTGGGAATCTTGTAGCGGTTGCTGATTTCAATCGCCACATCGTTCTCGACTGCCGCGTCGATCACCTTCTTCATCCGCTCCGGCGTCCACAGCGCGTCGTACTCCGCCGCAATCTGGTCGGGGATGTAAGTCGCGTTCGCATAGATGTCGATGGGCTCGTGCATTACACCCTGGATGCGCTTCACCAGCATGTCCATGAAAGCCTGCTTGTCCTTGATCACCCCGATCTCTTCGGGAATCCAGGTGCGCATGCGCTTGCCGTTGTCGTCGGTAAACGTCATCGCGTCCGTAAAGCAATAGTCGAAACGGGCCACCGATTCAGGGGAAGTCAGCGTCATCCATTCGCGCCCTTCGCCCTGCAAGCCGATAAAGCAACACTGGCCCTTCATGCTGTCCAGGTATTGCTTCACGCTGTCGTCGCTGTGCACCGGGAACCCAAGGCCGCAGTTGACTGCGACGCCGTAGAAAATGCCCAGCCTGCGCGAGTTCTCCAGGGCCTGGTCGATAGTCAAACCGCCCTTCAGATGCACGTGGTAATCCACCACCGGAACATCTTCGGTACCGTAGTCGATCACGTCCTTGTAAAGCTGGTCCACCACCGGGTGGTCGGTCGAAATCTGCGTCAGGTTATCCGGCAGCGGCCGCACACGGATGTTCTTGAAGAAGCTCTCGCTCTCCGGATCGTGTCCCTGGATGGCAAACGTGCCATGGTTGATTACGCGGCCGAATTTCAAGTCCGACCGGTAGGGTTGGTCGGGCTCCACGTAGTCCACCGTCAGCATCCCATTGAGCCGGATCTGAATCTCCTTGCCCCGCACCAGGATGTGCATCTTGAACCACTCGTTGTCGGGAGCAAACTGCTTGTAGACGTTGCGCACCGAGTAGAGCGAAGCCGTCTTCTTGTGCTCGATGTAGCCATCGGCGCCTTCGTGGGTGTTGGCCACCTGCACTTCAAAGCCCGCGGAGGGCCAGCCTTCCTGCTGATACGCGGTGTGGATGTAGATTCCAGAGTTGGCCTTGGGCCGCGTCATAATCTCGGCGCTGAACTCGAAATTCTTGAAGTCGTGATTGTGCACCGGGCCAACATAAAACAAGTGGCTGCGGTCGCCGTGAACATGAATCATTCCGTCCACAACCGTGAAGCTGCCCTGGTGCTCGCTGGGCTTCCATCCATCCAGCGTCTTGCCGTCGAACAGCGAGATCCAGCCATCGGTGTCGTCGTTGAGCCCATAGGCTGCTGCGGGCGCAGCCATTAAGAGTGCGAGTACTTCGCGGCGAGTGAGTTCTGACATAGGTCCTCCGAAAATAAGAAAGCGCAACGAAACTCCGAGTATAGTCTTTGCGGCGGGCGGGGAACAAAACGAATCGTCATCCGGGCAAGTACTCGAGCGAAACCCTTCACTTCCAGGCAAGTTCATTCAAAATGAGAGTTAGCGCGAACTCGAAGCCGCTCTTCAAAGGACAAGAGCATCAATGAACAGGCGAGAATTCCACAAAAGCCGGGTGCCCCACCCATTCCGCGTTTTTGCGGAATGGGTGGGATACCACAACACTCAACTGGTCTCGCTCATAAGGTGCAGGATTACTCGCTGAAGCGAGATGCGCCCCCACATGAACACGAGCGAATTCCACAAAAGCTCCGTGCCCCATCCATTCCGCGTTTTTTGCGGAATGGGTGG
>CAIWFH010000173.1 GCA_903911925.1 uncultured Acidobacteriaceae bacterium | reverse complement strand
TCGAAGGCCGAGCAGGAGCGCATCATGGGTGGCACCGCGGTGGAAGCCTACAAGCTCTGATTCATCGCAAAGCTGCTATTTGTTCGCAGGTTCAGAATGGAACGATGGTCAGGCCGGGTATCCGGTTGAAGTCGCGGACATTGTTCGTTGCGATCGCGTACCCCAACTCCAGCGCGCATGCGCCAATAATCAGCTCGTCCAACGGGAGATTGATGCCCTCTTCAACGTCCCGTGCAAAGTCTTCGCCGGCGCTTGCTCGGGTACCATTTTCATCAAGCGCCGCGATTACTTCGGAGATGCTTCTTCCCTTCACTAGCGAGGTCTTCGACCTCAAACCGACAAGATCTGGGATTCCGCAGGTTCACTGATTTTCTTTGCGTCCTTGCGGCTTTGCGTGGGCCTCTTCTTCCAGTCCATTGACGATACGGGAAATGCCATCCTTGATCAGCGCCGCGTTGAAGTTGATTAGAAGCCCAAGGCGCTTGTCGGCCAACCGCAGATAGGTCAGCAGTTGCTTTCTGTGGACCGGCGCGAGAGCTTCGACCGACTTGATCTCCACGATTACTTTATCTTCGACAATCAGGTCCGCCCGGAATCCGATATCAATCCGGATCGTCCCGTATACCACCGGGATTGGCTGCTGGCTCACCGTTCGGATTCCACGCTGAGCAAGTTCATAGGCCAGCACGGCGTGATAAACCGATTCCAACAATCCCGGCCCGAGGGTGGTGTGCATGCGAAAGGCGGCATCCACGATTTCTTTGGCAATGGCATTTTCGGTCATGACAGATGTTTCTATTCTCTCGCCAAGGCGCTAAGACGCAAAGAACGCCATCCGGGTTCGGGAATAGAATCGTGGATATGGCGACTATCCCGGAACTGCTGAAAGAACATGTGACATTGGAAGTGGAATGCCTGGACCGGTTGTACCTGAACGGCTACATCGGAACACTGGCAACCTCGGGTGGACTGGTGACCTTCATGCGCGAACAGTTGGGCAAACCGTTTCCCTCGCCGGTGGTGTTGGGCCAAGTCACCGAGAAGTTCCGTGATGCGGTCAAAACGATGGTGGAACGAGATCGGATTCCCCTTTACCAGTTCAACCACAAAGAGCGGAAAGACGACATCGCCAACGATTTCCGGCGTAAGCGCGGCATACGCGATGGGGTGGTATTCGTGGGCGTGGCGCAGGAGAAAGCACAGACCTTCCAAGGCAAGAAAGTAGACGGACGATTCGAGTACACGCGCGACAAGGCGGTCTATGTCAATCACTACTACTTCTACATTGACGATGCCGATTTCGGTCCGCTGTTTCTGAAGGTATGCAGCTACGCGCCGTGGGCCATCAAACTGTGCTTGAACGGGCATGAATGGGCCAAGCGGCAACTGGAGAAGAAAGGCATCGTCTACGAAGCTCTCGACAATGGTTTCTTATCTTGCACCGAGCGGGAGAGGTTGCAGCAGATTTGCGACTCGCTGGGATCGCAGGACATCGACCGGTTGTTCCGGAAATGGCTGGAGCGGATTCCGTTGCCATTGCGGCCCGAAGACCGCCAAGCCGGTTACGACTGGACTCTGTCGATCTGGCAGATGGAAGTGAGCCTGACGCAGATCTTCGACCGGCCTTTGCGGGGCCGCGAGTTCTTTGAAGAAATCATCCGCGACAACCTCGACTTGGGACGGCCTGACCGCGTGCAGTTGATCTTCGACCGTGTCGTGACGAAGAAGACGCCTGGCGAATTCCGCACGCGCGTGATTCAGAATGGCGTCCATCCGAGCCTGCACATCAGCTATAAGAACTTCGATCTGAAACAGTATTTTAAAGAAGGCCGGGGCTGCCGAACCGAAGGGACGTTCCGCAACCCGAAAGACTTTGACGTGAACAAAGGCTTGGACAATCTGCCCTATTTGCAAAAGATCGGCCGGGAAATCAATCGGCGCTTGCTGGAAGTCGAACGCGTCAGCCACAACAGCGGCTTAAGCGGCGACAGCATCCAACGTGTAGTGCAGCCGACCGTCACTGATGACGGTGAGAAAGCGCCTGCATTGAAGTTCGGCCAACCACGGGTCATGGCGTTGCTTCTCGCCCTGACCCTGTTTCAGCATCTCATCGACGGTTTCCACAACCGCGATCTGAGAGCACTGGTAGCGGACCTGTTGGGTGTCACCCAAAAGGAATACACCGCCAGTCAAATGACCTACGATCTGCGAAGATTGAGGCTCAAGGGGTTGATCTTCCGTCCGCCGAAAACGCATCGCTACTTTGTGACGCCTTATGGTTGGAAGGTCGCCCGCCTGTTCTCACGACTGGACGCACGCGTGTTCCGACCCGCCGTCGCTATGTTCACCGGCAACGATGCCGTGCTGCCGTTCCCGCTGCGAGCGTCACTGGACCGCGTGGACGCGCAACTTGACCAACTCATCTACGAAGCCTTTCCGCAAGCCAAGGCTTCCTGATTCTGTCAGAAATCTTGCTACTTTCATTTAGATTTAACTTAGATTAGACGGCTAGTGGCTGGGCCATTTCCTGATTGGCGGGAGTTGGGTCGGCAGATACCTGCACAGGGAGAAGACACGGCAGCTTGCCAGCGCGGGCGCGGCGTTGGTGGTAGTCGAGTTTGTGTACGCTGATGCCGATCCGGCGGCTGTAGTCGGCGCGGGTCAGGCCGCTTGCGTAGTAGCCGGAAACGATCTCCGCGCCGTCGCT
>CAIWFH010000172.1 GCA_903911925.1 uncultured Acidobacteriaceae bacterium | reverse complement strand
GTCAGGGCTTCAGCCCTGACATCGGAACAGACTTAAAGCAAAATTGGCTATCCGGCGCGCAATGCGCGCCGGATAGCCAATTCTGCTTTAAGCGAAAGCTGGATGCTCCAGGTCCGTAGTCCCATTGACAACAAAAGTCGAGCGCTGCTTCCCTCCCTTTTATGCAGCGGCCCTGTTCGTGGGCCGTGTCACACCTGTCCCCTCGATGTTCTCCTTCTCATACGAGTGGCCTGTCAACAACCCGAAGACAAACCAGGCAAACAACGCCGCGCCCAGCGCAAACAGAATGTCGCCCGGAATGCGCATCCAGCGCAGCGTTATCATCGTGGGCGTTTGCAGGAACTCCGCCGACCGGGCATACCATGTGCCACGTTCGATTGAAGCCCAGGCCTGCAGCAAGCCAACCGGCAGCATGCTCAGCAGAACCATGCAACTCAAGCCCACGTTCAGCAGCCAGAACGACATCTTCAGTGCGCCCTGCTTCCACGTGCGCCCGGGGTTCAGCGCGCGCAGGCAGAAGAGCGTCAGTCCCAGCCCGAGCATTCCGTAGACGCCGAACAGCGCCGTATGCCCATGGACCGGGGTCAGGTTCAGCCCCTGCACATAGTAGAGAGCGATAGGCGGGTTGATCAGGAAGCCGAACAAGCCCGCGCCCACCAGGTTCCAAAAAGCGACCGCCACAAAAAAGTAGATGGGCCACTTGTATTTCGCAATCCAGGGCGACTTTTGTGTCGGCTGGGCCAGGCGCAGGTTCTCCCACGCCTCAAACCCAACCAGCGTCAGCGGCACCACCTCGAACGCGCTGAAAATGGCGCCCAGCGCAATCACCGCAGGCGTCGCGCCCGCAAAGTACAAGTGGTGAAATGTCCCGATGATCCCGCCGGAAAGGAAGATCGCCGTCGAAAACAACGCTGCCCGGGTTGCCGTGCTGATCTCGATGAGCTTGAGCCGCGTGAACAGGAAAGCGATCACCACCGTGGCGAACACCTCAAAGAAGCCCTCGACCCAGAGGTGAACCACCCACCAGCGCCAGTACTCGGCGGTAACCAGGTGGGCGCGCTGCCCGTACATCAGCCCCGCGGAGTAGAACAGCGGAATCGCGATGCTTGAAATGAGGAACAGGATCAGCAGCGAGCGATCTTCGCTTTTTTTCACCAGCGCCGGCTTGAGCGAGGCCGCCATCAGCACCAGCCAGAGGATGAGCCCCACCAGCAGCAGAATCTGCCAGAACCTCCCCAGGTCAACATATTCATATCCCTGGCTGCCGAACCAAAACCACATATTGCCCAGCCGCTGCTGAATCCCCAGCCACTCGCCCGCCAGCGAGCCGCCGACCACAAGAATCAGCGCGGCAAACAGAACATTGACGCCCAGCCGCTGGAACTTCGGCTCGTGTCCGCTGACGGCCGGTCCAACGTAGAGGCCGGTGGCCAGCCACGAGGTGGCGATCCAGAAGATTGCCAGTTGCAGATGCCAGGTGCGGGTCACAGCATAGGGCAGATATTTGTCCAGCGGGAAGCCGTAGAAGCCCTTGCCCTCAACCCCATAGTGCACTGTAATCACGCCCATCAGAATCTGCACGCCCCACAGCAAGACCACCACGAAGAAGTACTTCATGGCCGCGCGTTGCGAGGGAGTGGGTTTGACCGCGACAAATGGGTCGTGTTCCGGATAAGGGCCGTGAACGGGCACCTTCTCCTGCGATGCAGACCACCAGACCATGCCGCCAATCCCACCCAGCAGGCCCACAATGCTCAGAATGCTCCAAATCACCGCGCCGGAGGTCGCCACATTGGCCACCAGCGCCTCATGCGGCCAGTTGTTCGTATAGGTGACCGTTGAGCCGGGACGTTCCGTGCTCGCCGCCCAAGCCGTCCACCAGAAAAATGCGGCAAGCTGCCGCTGCTTGGTTTCGTCGGTCAACGCGCCGCTAGGGATGGCGTATTCGGGTCGCCCCGCGGCGAAAACGTCTTTGTAATAAGCGGCAAGCTGGGCGAAAGCGGCCGCGCGATCAGCGCCGATGGTCACCCGGTTGAGCGAAGCATCGTAAGTATTCGTCCGCATTTCGCGGATCAGGCGCGCTTTGAAGATGGCTTGCTGGTCGGCGCTTGAAGCGGCAAAGGTTGTTGCCCCGGCCTGTACGGCCCAGGCATTGAGCAGAATCTCCGACTCGCGATGCAGCCAGTCGGCGCTCCAATCGGGAGCGATATAGGCGCCATGCCCCCAGACGGTGCCAATCTCCTGGCCTCCGATCGACTGCCATACGCCCTGTCCATCGGTAATCGTGCTGCCGGCGAATAGAAGTTGCCCGTCCGCGGTGTAAACGTCAGGAAGGGGCGGAGCTCCGCTGATCATCTTCCGGCCCACTCCTCCGAGCACGGCGAACGACCCGATGATGACGATGGCCAGTGCCAGCCAGTACCGTCTATACGACATGGTTTCTCCTTAGGTGCAGTGCGCTGCGTGGACGAGCCTTTGACAGGACCCGGGGGTGGCGATTTCGCCCGGATAGAAGCGAGGCAAAGCGCCCAGAGTCAAAAGAGGATTCCCTTTAGAAGGTGCCAAGACCAAGGTAAAGTCAGCAGTTGTGCCAATGCAGGGACTTAAGTCACCACGTCGAGATAGTTTTTTACGCTTACGCACCGCCCCTCTCCGGTCAATTTTGATCGAAAAGGCAGATTTTGCAGAACAGAGATGTGAGCGAAGGGTAGATGGCCCCAGAGCTACTTCTTCGGCCGCTTGTAGAACGGAATCGGCACCTGCCTGGCGCGAACCTGATTGGCGCGGACCTGCACCAGCACGTCCTGGCCGGCGGCCGCCACGGATGCGGGCACCAGCGCAAAGGCGATGTTGGTCTTGAGAAAAGGAGCGGGAGAGCCAGACGTCACGGCGCCAATCTCCTTGCCTTCGAGGTCGAGCACCGGGTACCCATCCCGCGCGATGCCCCGGTCGACCATCTCCAGGCCGATCACCTTGCGCTTGGGTCCGCCTGTGGCCTGCACTGCCAGCAAGGCATCCCGCCCGATGAACGCGCCCTTGTCGAGCTTCAGCCAGCGGTCTACATGCGACTCGAGGACATTGATGGAGTCGGAAATCTCGTGCCCGTAGAGCGGCATGCCAGCCTCAAGCCGCAGCGTATTGCGAGCGCCCAGCCCGCAGGGGCGAATGCCGAATTCCGCGCCCGCTTCCATCATCGCGTCCCACATCTTCACCGAGGTGGGCTCATCGGCGGGAATGTACACCTCAAAGCCGTCCTCACCGGAGTAACCGGTGAGCGCGATCATCACGTTGGGCACTCCAGCAACCGTGCCCCAGGCAAACCAGTAGTTCTTAATGGCCGACAGGTCCACCTTGGTCAGCCTCTTCATCGTCTCCAGCGCACACGGGCCCTGCAGGGCCAGTTGCGAGTAGTAAGCGGAGTAGTCACTCAGGTGAATCGACGGGAACCCGCCAACTTGCTGACGAATCCAGGCGTAATCCTTGTCCTTGGTGCCCGCGTTCACCACCAGCAGGTAGTCATTGTCACTGAGCCGATGCACCAGGATGTCGTCAACGAAAGTGCCCTCCGGCGTCAGCAGGGCGGAGTACTGAATCTGCCCGCCTTTCAATTTCGAGGCGTCGTTCATGGTGATCTGCTGCACGGCGGCCAGCGAGCCGGGGCCGCGAAACTGGATCTCGCCCATGTGGCTCACGTCGAACAGGCCCACCCCGTTGCGCACGGCCAGATGCTCGGCCATCAGCCCGCCACCAGCGCCTGGATACTCCACCGGCATGTCCCAACCGCCAAAGTCCACCATCTTGGCTTTCAGGGCTCGATGGGTGGCGTTCAGTGCGGTTTTCTTCAAGGGCGTTGCAACGGAGTCGGCAGCGGTGGTCATTGGTGTTCCTTTCGGGCGGTCTTCCTGTACCCTGCATACGATAGGCATTGAGCCCGGGCGGGGTCAAACCCGGCAGCCAAGCTTCAGGATACGAGTTCAAAGAGGGGAATCAACAATGAATCACATGCGCGGAATTCTACTTATAGCAGCAGGGGCCTTTGCCCTTTACCAGGGCTGGAAACTGCACACAGGCACAAATGCGCTTTGGGCGTACGGGCTGGGCGTGCTGGCCATCGGCCTGGGCATCTGGCGGCTGACGCGCAAGCCGCCCGAGTCACTGGTGTAAGGCTGCAGCCGATACAGGAAAAAGGGGAGCGCCTAACTGCCATCCCTGCCTTCCATGACCGGATAACCGTCGCGCCACGGCTTTGGTGGCGGAAGAAGTAGAGCCTGCGAATCACCGTGCTAGTCAAGCGAGCCGTGGTAGGCTGGCGGGCATGGAATCCAGCTACAAATTGGACGAAGCCGAGTATCTGCTCGCGGCGCGAATCACGGTTAGGAGAACTGGACGTCCCTGGGCTCGTGCGCTCACAAACGGGTATTTGACGATGATCTTTCTAATCATCTGGGGAGCGCTCATTATGGGAATGCTCCTGGAGCAGATGGACTTGGTCGGGATCACGGCGGAAGATATTCAGCATTTACAAACGGCCAAAGCGATCATTCCCGCATCCATCATTCCTGCCTTGGCAATTTTTTGCGTCGTATTTCTGCTGCTTCGCATGCGCCCTCTTCGGTGGCTTGACCGCAGGAGCCGCCTGGAGCAGTTTCGCACTGACCCCGGTGCCAGTCTGAGTCAACAGTGACGGCGACGCGAGAGTCAATCGCCTTTCGCTCGAACGCAGGTTCGTCTGAGTCCGTGTGGGGATGTTACTCAACATGGGGCGAGCGGAATGGCATCCTCGTGCTTGTCACGCGCGCAGGCGTGAGGAAAATACTTAAGATCACCGGACTCACGGAGTCAGAAAAGAGCGAACTCCACTCAATCCTGGCTGCGGCGCTTCCCAAGAAATAATGATTAACCCAACCGCTTCGGTTTGTGTTAGGATGGATCGATGCCGACCGTTCTTAGGATTGGCGCACTGTGAGTCACCGTTTATCCAAATGATCATCGTCCGGCACATGTGCACGTGATCGGCGACGGCCACGAGGCTGTCTTTCAACTCAACTGCCCGGCAGGCCCTGTCACGATTAGGGAAAATTACGGCTTTCCTGCCCGCGATCTAACCCGAGTTTTAAGTGTGCTGTTAGCAAATCTGGCGGCCCCTTTGCAGGGCCTGGGAGAGCATTCATGGACCCCGATAACCAAATCGAATCGGCGAACCGGAGAGCGGAAGAAATCTCGGCGTCTCATCCCAAGGCGGTGAGTGCTCGATACGACCAACGCACGGGGCGAGTCGTGATTCGTCTCAGTTCCAGACTGGATGTAGCTTTCTTACCCAAAGATGCAGAAGGCCTGGAAGATGCCAGCCAAGCTCAGCTCGAAGACATCGAGATTACTCCCTCGGGTTTTGGAATTCATTTTCCAAAACTGGATGCCGATCTTTACCTGCTGGCACTGCTTGAGGGGTTCTTCGGCTCGAGGAATTGGATGGCGAGGACCCTGGGATCGGCGGGGGGCAGGCGAAGAACTGCGGCTAAAGCCTCTGCGGCAAAGGCAAACGGCCGCCTGGGCGGCAGACCGAGAAAGATCGCGAAAGCAGCAGCTGAGACAAATTGATTTCCTGCCTATCACCGCACTGCTATTCCACAGCAACTTGCCAATCCAAATTGTGTCTGAACCGATGAGCCCGGCCTGACGTTGGAGCCGTCTCACGGAGGGATTCGATGGGCATCGCGGCAATGAATGCTTTGGCGCTGATTCGTTTCGGCTTGGGCAGGGGCCTCGGGCTATTCCAGATGCTGGTTCTGCTTGCCGTGGTCGGCGGCATCGTCTGGGCGCTTACCCGGCCCCATGAGCCGGAGCGGCCAAAAGAATGAGTGGCGACACCCTACTTCTTCCGCGCCCGCCAGAACGAACTGAGACTCAGATACAGGAAGACAACCGCAATTCCCGCAGCAGCAAGAAAGTTCTTGTCGTATGGGCCCTGCAGGTGGCCGGGCTTAAAGCGCCAAAGGTAAAGACTTGAGGCCACCGCAAACAGCAGAAAGAAGGCACCTACGACTTCAAGCATGATATTGCGGCCGACCCGGCCAAAGGGACGCAGAAAGCCACCGACGCCGCGAGCCAGATTCCTGGTAGCCTGCCCGGCTACCTGCCCGGCCGCCCGCTCAAGGACCGCTTGGCCGCTAACCTGCAGCGGTACTGAAGCCGTGGGGGCCTGCGCGCGGCCAGCCATCTGCTCGCCGGCGATTTTCCCGGCTACCCGCAGCCCCATGCCCACCACGCGCCCTATCTTGTAAGGTTTCATCTCGATTATGATGGTACCAGCGGAACGTGGTTGGCAGTTTTTCACCGTTTGTTTGCGATTCGCCATTGCCCCGAAACTCCGCTGCAAGTAAGGTAGAAAAATCCCTCGCCGCTCCCCGCGCATCTTAAAAGCGCAGGCCGCCGCCACTGGAGGTCTCTTGTGACATCCCGCCTGCGCGAATTGATTCAGCAACTGGGAGAGGCCATCCATGAATCGGTGATCGAAAGCGAGCAAATCGCTGGTGTTGTTCAGGATATCCGCCAGCACGGCTTCGATGTTCTGCTCATGCTTGAGGCCACCATCGGCTTGAACGAGGTAACCGCCAAAGAGGATGAGGCCGAGGGCGAGGAAGAAGATGCCCTGGAAGCGCCGTTTACCCCGAACGACCTTCACTTCCTGCGTTCGCTCCGCATCTCCGTCGAGGGCGAAGAGGACGGCCAGGAGCCGGATACTGAGTAGCGTGTTTGACGGGCGTTATTTTCCGATCTTGAATTAATCCAACCACTTAGCCGGAGCTTCTCCAGCACCGCCAATTTCGTAGCGCCAGCCCCCGGGGCCCGCGCTACACTCCGATCTTCAATCGATTCAGACGATTACAATGGGAACCGCCCTAGTGCGCCTCGCTCGCCTTGCGGGCGGCCTCGAACTCGTCGCCCGGCACCCACTCGACGGACTTGGGCTGCGCGCTCGCCAGCCAACCCAGCACAAAGCCGAATCGCGCCAGCTTGGCATTACCCCGGAAATCCCAATCGGGGCGGTATTCGTCAGAAGGCTGATGGTAGTGATGCTTAACAAAGTCCACCGCCTGATCGCGTCCCCAGGCCTCGTCGCGCCCCTCAAAGAGCGTGCCCTCAGCCACCGGCATGGCAGGGATGCCAACCCGCGCCAGCGAAAAATGATCTGACCGGTAGTAATGTCCTGCCGAAGGCATTGGATCGGGCGCCAGGGCCAGGTCGAAGTCTCTTGCCACAGCCTGGATGGTGGGCCAGAAATCAAGCCGCTCGGCGCCGTTCAGGTTTGCAGAGCGCGGAATCCCGATGGGCAGCACCATGTCGTAGTTCAGGTCCAGAGTGATCTGGCTGGCAGGAACCGGGGGGTGCAATCCCAGGTATTGCGACCCCAGCAGGCCCTGCTCCTCGGCAGTGACCGAAGCGAAATAGACCGCATGGGGCGGCCGCACGGTGGACTGCCCAAAAGCCCGCGCCAACTCAAGTAGAATGCCGCAGCCCGTACCATTGTCGGCGGCGCCGTTGTAAATGCCGTCCCCCTTGGCGTCGGGGTCAATGCCCAGATGATCGTAGTGGCCGGTGTAAAGCACCGCGTGATTCTCAGTGCTTGCGCCCGGAACACGACCCAAGACATTGGTGCTGTCATAGCGGCGCACGTGGCTCTCAATATGAGCTTTCAGGCGAACCGGAAGTTCGACGGCATGGAACGTCTTGCCTGCGGCGTCGATAGTCTTGTCGAGGTCGCCAAGGCCGGCAAGGGTCAGCAACCGCTGGGCTACGTCATGCTGAATCCAGGCGGCAGCCCGCAATTTGGAGAGCGGATCTTCTTGCAGGTAGCTCTTCTCAATCGCCTGCGAGTTGCGAACCACCTCCCAACCATAGCTGGCCAGGTCAGTCCGGTGGATGAGGAGCACACCCACAGCGCCGCGCCGCGCGGCTTCCTCGTACTTGTAAGTCCAGCGGCCGTAGTAGGTTAGGGCCTTGCCTTTGAAGAAGACCGGATCGTCGGAAGGCGGCTCGTTGGCGATCATCAGAGCAATCTTGCCCTTGATGTCCACCCCTGCGTAGTCATCCCACTTGTACTCCGGTGCGTGGATTCCGTAGCCCACAAAAACGATGGGCGCATCGAAGTCGGCGATGGGCTGGCCGGTCTGGTCTTTCGACACAATCTCAGTGCCGTACGCCAAATCAACTGGCTGGCCGGTCGCGGGGACAAAGGAGAACTTCGTCTTGTCTTCGATGGTGTGCACGGCCAACAGCGGCACGCGCTGGAACCAGGTTCCGTTGTCGCCCGCCGGTTCAAGGCCATCCAGCGCGAACTGGGTGGCAATGTACTCGGCGGCCAGCGAGTCGCCGCGGGTGCCGGGGCCGCGGCCCTCCAGCAGGTCAAGCGAGAGAAAGCGCACATGGGCGCGAATCTTCTCGGAATCAATGGAGGCCGCGGCGGCATGTGCCGCCTGGGGCAGGCCGGGAACCTCAGGAACAGTCTGTTGTGCGTGGAGCAGGCTTGTGGCCAAGATTGCGGCCAAGGCAACTACTACTTGATTGCGGCGCATGATGTCTCCCTGGAATTGAAAGCCCTCATTGAAGAGGCAATGTAAGAACGGATGATCGACTCTTCAGAGTAAGTCTTCATCGTACCCGGGAGCAATGGCGGCCAACGGAGAAACGGGCAGCAAGTGAGAGCGCATCAGCACCTTGCGGGCCAAGCCCGTGAGGGCCATTCCTATTGCTTCTTCCAATGGGACCCAGCGCCGCTCTCCGCCAGGCGCCAGCAATTTCTCAACATCGTCTTCAAGAACCGTGCGGATGCGGACGTAGTAGTTCACCTGCATAATGGCGTGGCGAACGGTCATGCGCAGCTGATCGTCGGGGACTGCTGCGTCAGGCAGGGATGGCAGTTCCCACAAGCCTGGCATTACGGTGAGCGCGGCCGGCCGCTGCTCAAGCAGGACTTCGCGGCTTAAAGCTCCCGGTCGCCGGCCGGCGCGAATTGAAAGCGCATGGGCCACTTCGCGGCTCTCCATGCGCGGCCGGGCGGGCATCTTGTGCTCGCCGCGGGTGGCGCAATCTGCGATTATCGGGCACATAAGGCACTGCGGACTGCGCGGAACGCAAACGGTTGCGCCCAGTTCCATCAGCGCCTGGTTGAAATCGCCAGGATGCGCAGGATCGACAAGTTGATCGGCCAGAGTCTCCATTTTGCGTCGCAGGGCAGCGCGCCCTCCACTGCGGGTCCCTGCGTCCCAGCCGGACAGCCGGCACAGGACCCGCTCCACATTGCCGTCGATCACGGCCACACGTTCTCCGTGAGCAATGCTGGCGATTGCGGCCGCTGTATAACTTCCAATCCCGGGCAAGGTGCGCAATTCACCGGAAGAGATGGGGAGATTGCCCCCCTGATGATCGGCTACAAACTGTGCGGCCTTGTGCAGCATCCGCGCCCGGCGGTAGTAGCCCAGTCCGCTCCACAAGGCCAGCACATCCTGCTCCGAGGCGAGGGCCAGCGAGATCAACGTTGGAAATTGCCCCATGAATGCTTTGTAGCGTTCCACCACCACCGCAACACGAGTCTGCTGCAGCATGATCTCGGAGACCCAGATGGCATAAGGGTCGGCGCTGCGGCGCCAGGGCAGGTCGCGTCGGCTGTGCGCGTACCAATCCAGCAATTGGCAACGGAGCATCTCGATTCTGCCCTTATCCCTGTCCAACCTGGCCATTGGGTCAGCTTAACAGTTGTCCGGAGAGGGCGGCCTCTGAAAGGACCCCTGCCTGAGGAGTCTGCTGATGTGAGCCATATCACTGACCGGTGATCGGGGCCCCTGTACTCTCATCAACAGAATCCCTGCTCCATCAGGCGCTGCCAGCGCTGATGCCGAGACCAATCGCAGCGGACCCCGGACCGCATGCGACTACGGGCAGAATCGCTCCAATTGACCGGGCATTCGCCCTGTTTGTCCGGAGACTCCCCCGTGAAACGTACCGCCCTCTTCCTTGCCTTTCTTCTCACGGCAGCGCCTTTGGCGCTAAAGGCCCAAACCACCTACCCCTCAGCTCAGAATGAAGGCCCGTATGCTCTCGGCGCGCCCACAGAGAGAGTGCTCCCGGCCCAAATCCTTCCCAAGAAGATACATCCCCCGCTCAAGCCGCTTTCGCGGATTGCGGTAAGTGGCGGCGTCTCCACCATGGGCATCAATGTGCAAGCGGCTACGAATCTGAACAAGCACCTGAACCTGCGCGGCACTGGCAACATGTTTAACTACAACGTCAACAACATCTCAGTCAGCGGCTTCAACGTGAACGGCACCGTGAAGCTGGCCACGGCCGGGGCAGGAGTCGATTTTTATCCATTCGCTTATCACGGCTTCCGCCTCACGCCGGGCGTGCTCTTCTACAACAAGAACGCGGTCAGCGCCAATGTAGCCGTAACCGGTGGAACCAAACTGTCGCTGAACGGAATCGATTACTACTCCTCGACAATCAATCCGATCCTGGGCACTGGGAGCGTGGGCCTGCATTCGCAGAATCCTGCCTTCACCATGACCACCGGCTGGGGCAACATGATTGGCCGCAAGGGCGGCCCCTGGTCTTTCCCATTTGAAATTGGCGCCGCCATGGTCGGAACCCCGGTGATTGCCCTGGGCCTCACCTCGGGAGAGGCCTGCGATGTGAACGGCCTAAACTGCGTAGACGTCACTACTGATCCCACGGTGAATGACAATCTTCAGGCGCAAATCGCCAAGTACAAAAAGGACCTGGACCCGCTGAAGTACTACCCGATCCTCTCCTTCGGCGTGTCCTATAACTTCAAGATCCGGTCGGATCGGACAATGTAACGATTCGCCCGCTTCTTGGGCAAAGTAAGAAAAAGGCCACCTCCAAATGGGAGTGGCCTTTTGCATATTTAGACTACGACGGGCTTAGCCCGTTAACTTGGCCACCACCGCCGGGTGGGAAACCACAGTGATCGCTCCCGGGACGTTAGCTCAGTAATTCCCCCACCAGCGCAGGCGCAGCTAACAGAGCTGCGTCAATCTGCGACTGGTCCTTGCCACCGGCCTCTGCAATCTCGGGCTTGCCGCCACCCGAGCCGCCCACCAGCTTGGCCACCGCACCAACCAGCTTCCCTGCCTGGATGCGCTTCACCAGTCCCGGCGTCACTCCGGCGATGAGGGCCACCTTGCCCTCGGGCTGCGCGGAGGCCAATACCACCACGCCTTCGCCCAGTTTCCCCTTCAGGTTGTCCACCAAAGTCCGCAACTGCCCGCGCTCAAGCGAGTCGGCGCGCAGGGTAACGAGGCGTACGCCCTTGACCTCAACTGCGCGGCTCATCGCATCGTCCAGCGCGCCGGCGGCAGACTTCATGCGCGCTTCTTCCAACTCGCGGCGAAGGCGCTTCAGTTCCTCCTCGTGAGCGGCAAACCTCGCCCGAAGCCCGTCCGAGAGGCTGCCTCCCGGCTGCGGACCGGCAACCTGCGCAGCAATCTGCGCCACGGCAAAGTCCTGGCGGAAAGCATCCAGCGCGCCCATTCCGCTGATGGCCTCAAGCCGCCGTACGCCGGAGGAGACCGATTCTTCCCGCACAATCTTGATCAGCCCGATTTCGCCGGTCGCGCTTGTATGCGTGCCTCCGCAAAGCTCGGTCGAGAATCCATCCGACAGTTTCACCACCCGCACCTTGTCGCCGTACTTCTCGCCGAAGAGCGCCATGGCATGGTATTCGTTCACCGCCACGTCGATGGGCACGTCTTCCAGCGTGTCTACTTTTGCATTCGCGAGCACCTCGCGATTGACGATGGACTCAACCTCTTCAAGCTCCTCGTCGGCCACCTGCGCAAAGTGGGAGAAGTCGAAGCGCAGCCGGTCGGGATGAACCGCAGACCCAGCCTGTTTTACGTGCGTGCCCAGAACCTGCCGCAGTGCCGCATGCAGCAAATGCGTGCCTGTGTGGTTGCGACGGATTGCGTTGCGCCGCTCGCCGTCGACCACGGTGCGCACATGATCGCCAACCGCAAGCGGCTCCTTGAGCAGTGCTTTGTGGGCGCGAACGCCTTGGACGGGAAGAACGCAACCCTCGATATCGGCCACGGTGGTGTTGCCGTCAGCCGAGGTAAACCGGCCCGTGTCGCCAGTCTGGCCGCCGGAGTCGCCATAGAAGCTGGTCTGGTCGAGGACCACCTCAACCTGCTCGCCCGCCTTGGCTGCAGGAACGCCAACGCCGTCCTTCACGATGGCCAAAACCTCCGCCTGCGCGGTCAGCGCCCTGTAGCCAAGGAAGTCGGTTTTGGGCAGATCGCGAAAGGCCGGACTGGCGGATTTCTGGCTGCCGCCCTTCCAACTAGCGCGGGCGCGGGCTTGCTCCTCGGCCCGGGCGGATTCAAAACCTTCGAGGTCGAAGTCGATACCTGCGTCGAGAGCAGCATCAGTCATGAAATCTAACGGAAGACCATACGTCTCGTAAAGATGAAATGACTGACCGCCAGGAATTCGCGGCTTGTTCCTATTCGCCATCAAACGTGAGATAAATTCATTCTTTTGGGACTTAGAGATGGGCAACTCTTCGATCTTGTTTACAAGTGGTTGCAAACTGTAGACCGCCCACGAGCGCTCCTGATCAACGCTAATATCCACCTTTGACAAGTTCTGGATCTGTCGCACGATTTCGTTTTGCCGCGTAAACCAGTCTTCTGAAGCTTCTTTTGCGAGAGACTCTAACTTGTTCAATCCCGCGGCAATCGTACGACTAAACCTTATTTCCTCCAGCCTGATGACCTCGGCTATACGGTCCACATTTTCAACCAATTCAGGGTAAGTTCCCTTCATCAGATCAGTGACTTCGTATGCCATCAAGTACAAAAAAGGAAGATTCGATCCCGTTTGGTCGATCATCCGACCATGCCGAATTCCTCTCCGCAAAATCTTCCGAAGTACATAGCCTCTACCCTCATTGGACGGAAGTACCCCATCGGAGATGAGGAAGGTCGCAGCGCGAGAATGGTCCGCAATTATTCGAAGATGCGTAAGTAGCCGGGAGTTCCACTCACGGTGGAACACGTCATCGGGGATTGTTGAAAGATCAAACTTCTCTATGTCTGGGCGAAACTTGGCTTCCCCTTTTTTAGGTAACCGAAGGTCTTGGTCTTTAATAACGGCAAAATCGTTCTCAGTAAGCCATTGGGCATACGCAATCAGCGGCGTAAACAAATCCGTTTCGAAGTTGCTGACCTTGCCCTGCAGCACGGCAGCCACGCGTTCCAGGCCCATGCCGGTGTCGATCGACGGCTTGGGCAGTGGGGTTAGCTTGTAACTGGTCGTCTTGGTCGCCGGGTCGACAATCGCAGCGCGGTCAAACTGCATGAAGACCAGGTTCCAGATTTCGACGTAGCGGGCGTCGTCTTTACCAAAAGGCAAATCCACGCCAGGAGTCTCGGCCGCCTCCATGCCCATGTCGTAGAAAATCTCCGAGCATGGCCCGCAGGGGCCGGTCTCGCCCATCTGCCAGAAGTTGTCCTTCAGCCCGCACGCGAGAATGCGGTCCTTGGGCACGCCTGCTTCGATCCAGTAGCCCTCGGCCTCGTCGTCGCGCGGCACGCCATCGGCCCCCTCGAAAATCGTCACGTAGAGCCGGTCCTTGGGAATCCCCAGCCACTCGTCGTTGGTCACCAGTTCCCAGGCAAAGGCGATGGCGTCTTTCTTGAAGTAGTCGCCGAAGCTGAAGTTGCCCAGCATCTCAAAGAATGTGTGGTGGCGGCGGGTAAAGCCAACGTTTTCAAGGTCGTTGTGCTTACCCCCGGCGCGGACGCACTTCTGCGAAGTCGTCGCGCGCGAGTAGTCCCGCTTCTCGGCGCCCAGGAAAAGATCTTTGAACTGGTTCATCCCCGCGTTGGTAAACAGCAGCGTCGGGTCGTTGGCAGGCACCAGCGACGAAGAATGCACCCGGCGGTGCCCCTTCGTCTCAAAAAAGCGCAGAAATGTTTCGCGTATCTCGTTCCCGGAGAGGGTCTTCATGGCTCTATCAGTGTATCCAATGCGGGGTCTCTCTGAACGCTTTGCCTACTCGTCGTGCGGCTCTTCGTCCAGATTGTCGAGCGCGGAGAGCGCTTCTTCCGGCACATCCCACTGGCGCAGGATATTGTAGATCACGCCTGTCGAGAACCCGGCCGTCACCAGCCGCCGCATCGCTCGGGCAGTCTCCTTGGGGTTTTCCGGCTTGCGGATGCGCTTGCGTTCCAGATGCTCGCGGGCCAGGGCCTCTTCGTTGGTCTGGCCGTAGCGGGCTTCCAGGGTCTCGGCTATCAACTCGGAACCAACGCCCTTCTGCTTCAGATCTTGCCGGACGCGCCGCTCGCCCAGCTTTTCGTTCTGCTGCCGCAGCCGAGCATAGGTCTCGGCAAAGGCGGCGTCGTCCACGAAACCGTACTCGCGCAGCCGGGCGATCACTGCGGCAATAACGGCTTCTCCCCGTTCGCCCGGTTCAACGCGGGAATGCATCAGACGCTTCAGGTCGGAGACCGACCGCATCTGGCGCCCCAACGCCTTCACCGCGTAGTCATAGAGACCGGCTTCGTTGAGGAAGGCGCGTGGCTTGGCGGGTTTGCGTCCGAAAGGCATAGAACTCAGTCCAAAGGAATCAGCATGTTGAAGGTGCGTGTTCGCCGCCAACGATACTGCTTGAAATCGCTATCCAGCGTGAGAATGTCACCTGTGTCAAGTTCGTCCGCCATGGCTACGAGACAGGCATCCGCAAAATCAGCAGGTACGTCGCTGTACTTTTTCATGATCTTTCGTACCTGCGCGGCGGATTCGGTCAATCTGAAGGGAATTGCCAGCACTCCCTCCTCCACGCTGGCGAGAATGTTATCGGCAGCTCCGGGCGTGAAACGCAGCAAGTGAAGGGTCTCGGCGATAACCGGTTCGCAGGTCACCAGCGGATTGTCGAGTGCCTCGTAGACCCGCAGGCAGAGCGAGTGGTAGGGCTCGCGCTTATTGTAGGCGGCAACCAGGAAACCCGCGTCTGCAAGAACTGGCTTCACTCGGTCGCCGCTCGCGCCGGTTTCCGCCAGGCACGTCCCATGCTCTTCTTGCCAAAATCTTCCATGTACTTCTTGTTTGTTGCAAGACCGGAAACACCGCTATCGGACAATCCGACACCGATCAGCCTCCGGCGGGCCGGGGCATGATCCTTCTCTACCAGACGTATGCCTTCTCGCACCACCTCGGACGTACTCCAGCCCAAACGGCGCACTAGCTTTTCGAGCGCCGCCTGCGTCTCCTCATCCAGCCGTGCCTGCACACTCGTCTTCATAAGAGCGATTGTACTACAAATCAAGTTCTTGTAGTACAACTCTGTCCCCTGCTACTTCGTCCACTGGTCCACCCAGTCATTCACCGTCTTCCACCACAGCCGCGAGTTCTGCGGCTTCAGCACCCAGTGGCCTTCGTCTGGAAAATAAAGCATCTTGCTCGGCACCTTGAGTAACTGCAATGTGTCAAAGAGCTGGAAGCCCTCGCTCACATCGAGGCGGTAGTCGAGCTGCCCGTGAACCACCAGTGTCGGCGTTTTGAAGTTTTTGGCATAGAGCGAAGGCGACCACTTGCGGAAGGGATTTTCGGCGTCCTGCTTCCCGTAGTAGTCCCACGGATGCCCCTTGAACTCCCACACGTTGAACCAGTCTTCTTCGGTGGTGCCAAAGGCCGACTCGGCGTTAAACATGCCGTCGTGGCTCACGATGCACTTGAAGCGGTCCGAATGGCCCAGCACCCAGTTGGCCATGTAGCCGCCGTAGCTGGCGCCCAACGCGCACTCGCGGTTTTTGTCGATGAAGGGGTACTGCTGCTCTGCGGAATCGAGGCCCAGCATCAGATCACTGAACGGCTTGCCACCCCAGTCGCCGTTGACGCCATCCACCACTGTCTGCCCGTAGCCGGTGGAGCCGCGGAAATTGACCATCGCGACCACGTAGCCATTCGCGGCAAAGAGCTCCGCGTTCCAGCGGTAGCTCCACGCGTCACCAAACGCGCCCTGCGGGCCGCCGTGGATGAGGTACTTCAGCGGATATTTTTTTGCCGGGTCAAAGGCCGGGGGCCTGAAGAGAAACCCTTGCAGCCTGGTCTTGTCTTCGGCGTCGAACCAGAACGACTCCATCTTCGGCAGGTCGAGTTGCGCCAGCAGCGCATCGTTCAGGTGGGTCATCTGGACATACTGTTTCGTCAGCGGTATTCCGCTGGCCTTCAATAGTCCGGCATATGGCTTTGCCATCGGTCCCAGATCGGTAATCGCCTGGGCCTGTGAAATCTTGACCACTTCGCCCGGTTGCGCGCTTGCCATGCGGGCTGCCAGCACGGTTTCGCCGTCCGGCAGAACATGCAGGTCGCCGTATTCGCCGTGGGTTTGAACCTTTCCTCCCGGATCCTGGCCTATCGTCTGCCAGTGGTAGGCGTGCCCACTCGCGATTTCAACTTCGTAGAGGGGCGCGTAGCCGTTCTGCCCCGAAACAAAGTAGATCTCCTTCGAGTCAGGCGTCCAGGCAAACTCGTTCACCGAGTTGTCGAGCTTGGGCAGCAGATCCTTGATGGTCTTGGCCGCGCGGTCGTACAGGAAAAGCCGGGACTTGTCAGCCTCGTAGCCCGCTCGTTCCTGCGAGCGCCACGCGAGGTACTTTCCATCAGGCGAGTAGGCAGGCGAGAGGTCGCCGCCGGCAGACGTGCTCACCTTCACGGGCTTGGCCGCAGGGCTGGTCAGGTCGAGGGTGAAGATGTCGGCGTTGGTGCTGATGGCCGGCTCTTCGTCTAGGTTCTCCGTAAAGGCCAGTTCCTTTGAATCGGGGGCAAAGGCGCAGCCACAGGCTAGCGGATCAGTTGGGTACTCGGGCGGAACGTCGCGCGGATCGTTGGGGGTCAGGTCCCTGATTTCACCGTTCTCAACCGAAGCCAGGAAGAGATGCGAGCGTTTTTCTCCGGTGAGGTGGTTCCAATGGCGATAGAGCAGGTGGGTGAAAATCTGCGCTTTCACCTTGCTCGCGGCCTGTGCGGTATCCCGATCTGCATTGCACTTGTCGCCCGCTTTGTCTCCCGTAAAAATGGCCGGACAGTCGGGATACACCGAAGAAGTAAAGACCACGGAGTGCCCGTCTGGCGACCACAGCGCATTGTCAGCCTCGGTTGAAATCGCCGTCAGCTTCTTTGCATTGCTCGTCGCTCCGGTGGTGGCGTCAAAGTCAGCGAGCCACACCTGCTGCCCACCCTCCCGGCCGGAAAGAAAAAGCACGGAGTGGCCGTCGGGGGCGAACTGAGGGCCCCCATCGCCGGGCCGTGCCACGGCCAGCTTCTGAGGCTCTCCGCCCGCGATGGCCTGAATCCACAGCTCCGCTGTCTTGGTGTTCTTGTCAAGATCTACAGACGTTGCTGAGTAGATCAGCCACTTGCCGTCCGGCGAGACTGCCGTCTCGCCCAGCCGCTTCATGGCCATCATGTCTTCAAAGGTCATGGGCCGCTTGGCCGCGGCGTGCTTGGGCCCCGGTGTCAGACCAGACGTACCCGGCGCGGTGACCACGGAGACCAGTGAGTCCGCGCAGCCGTAATAGAGGAACCACTGCCCCTTGAAGTAGACCAATCCTTCTGAGAAGGTAGTTCCGGCCGCGTACTGGCCGGTCTTCTCGTACGGCATGGCGGGCCGCAGCACCGGGTGGTCAGTCTGCTCAATCAGCCGCGCCGGATTGTGCGCGTCAAAGAGAGCCTCACCGGCAGCGTAGGCTGAGGCATCCAGTTCAGGGTCTTTTGTCGCCGTCGTGGCATTCTTGCCGTTGTAGATAAACACGATTCCCGCGTCAGTAATCACCGGCGGCGGGCCAGCCTCAGGAAAGCTCGAGTCAAAGCGGCCGGGCCGCGGGCCAAGCACGGTAACTGCGTCGCCCGGCGCATCCTCCACCGGCGTCCAGCGGATCAGGTCGTTCGAAGTGGCCAGGTGGATGGCTCCCTCGCCCCAGTACATCCAATACTTGCCGTCAATCTTCGCCGCAATCAGCCGCTTCTTTACCGGGTCAAGCCGCGTAACGATTCCCGCGGACTTGTAGTAGATGAAGTCATAGTTCCCTTTCGATGCGCCCAGAAAAGCCGGCCCGTACTTGGTCCAATGCTCCAGGTCTTTCGAAGTGGCAATGGCCATCTGCGCGACTTTGCGGTTCCATTGCGTGTAGGTCAGCACGTAGGTGCCGTCCTCGGCCTCGACAATGCGCGGATCTTCCGTGCCGCCGGGCCACTCGCGGGCTTTCTGATCGTCGTCTGCCGGAAAGAAGACCGGCTCGGCGCGGCGTATAAAGTGGATGCCGTCTGTGCTCTCGGCCATGCCCAGGCGCGAGGTGTGATTGCCAATCTGCATGGAGCCGGAGTTGTCTTCAGCGCGGTAAAGGACCACAACCTTGCCGTTTCGCACGATCGCCGCCGGGTTGAAGGTGTGCAGCGCTTCCCAACTCACAGGTGCCTTCAGCACGGGATCGGTAAATGTCGACTCAGGCCGCGCTGAAATCACCGGATCGCCGGTGACCGGGCGAGTGAAGGGGCCAATCTGCCAGGATTGAGCTTCCTGGGCCAGCGTGAGGGCAGCGCAGCCCATGATCGAAGCCGAGACGAACGATAGAACGAGAGCTTTTCTGTGCATGGAAGTCCCTTGTCCGCGCGGAGGAATCGCGAGTTTGCGCGAAGGAGAAGTTTACACCGGCAGGGAGTATGGTTTCCGACAGAATCCTACGCGGCCTGCAGTTCAAGAATGATGGCCGCGCCCCGGGGCTCCAGGTTCACAGCCGAGGCGCTTCCGTTGTTGTCGCGAAGAATGGTGGCGCAGAAGCTCAGGCCCAGGCCGGCGGTTTCACCGGTTGCCTGAACGGGCACAAACGGATCGAAGGCGCGCTCCGGATGAAGGAATGCGGGACCGGAGTGAGCCACCTGGATCTGTACGCGGTTTCCCTCGGCAGTGGCCTCTACCCGGATGAATCTGTCTTCTGACAGGGACTGCTCCTGCGCCGAGCCCAGCCCATCGACGGCATCCATGGCGAACTGGAGACAATGGAGCATGGCCTGCCTCAGTTGCTGGGCATTGCACAGAACCCTGGGCAACGCGGGAGCGATGGTAATTCGGAAGTGGATAGACCGATGGAGGAACTCGGTGCGATAAAGCTCTTCCAAATCGGCAAGAAGCTCTCCCACCGAAACGGCGGCAAGCTGGTCTCCTTTGGAGTAGGCAACACGGGAGAGGGTCTCAAGCGTGGAACGCATGCGGCGGGCTTCGGTGAGAATTGCCTCCAGGCCGCGGCGTTCCTGGGGATTCAGAGCGTTGTTTTCTTCAAGCAGCGAGGCATAGCCCAGGATGACAGTCAGCGGGTTGTTCAACTGCTGCGTCACATTGCCCGCCAACTGGCCGAGCCCGGCAAATTTCTCAGAGTCGATGAGCTTTTCAAGCATCATGGTCTGGCCGCGCACTGACTGCAGGCGGGCCGTGAGCATTTCCACCGGCAGCAGATCTTCGGCACGAAGAGCCACGGGATGATTTCCCTCTGAACTGCGCATTCCAGCCAACAGAAGAGTGCCTTCGGTGGTGGAGCGGCCGACCATGGGCACAGCGAGAGCCGAGGTAAACCGCAACCGCTTCAAGTCGTCGCCGGGCTCCAGCCAGGGGTCCAGGTCCAGCTTCACGGTCTGGCTGTGCGCCACCGCCGGCGGTGCCGAGCCGGGAGCGAGAAAAACCGCCGCAGGAATGCGCGACCCGAGGGTGTCCAGCGCCGCGACTACCGCGTCGCCGAAACCGGCTGCTCCAGCCACTCGAAAGCGGCCGCCATTTTGCAGCAGCAAAGCCGCCTGGGCAAAGCGGCTATGCTTCACCACGGTCTCGCAAATCTCCGTCGCCTGCCGGTCGAAGTCCTCGACGCGACGCCGGGAGAGGACGAGGTTGGAATAAGCCTCCATCTCAAGGCGCGCATGGCGCTCGCGCTCCTCGGCGGCCTTGTTGATGGCCAACTGGTCTTCAAGAGCGAGCAAAATCATGCCCAGCGCGGCCACTACCTTGGCCATGACAATCAAACGAGTGATATTGATGACAAGCCACGGATCAAGGCCAACTACAGGCAGAATTCCCAGGATAGTGAGCGACCAGGCTGAAAAGCCAAGTACGCTAAGAAACACGCCCGGCGAGAAGCGGCGGAAGACGAAAATCACCAGCATCGCAGTGACGATGTGGGTGCTGCTCTCAACTGAGATGAGCGCCCAGGCCGGTCCATGAGCGATCAGGGTCCAGACCGCAAACACACCCGCCGTGCCGCAAACTCCTCCGCCCACCCAGGCGGGGGTGCTCGGGTTGTCCACTCCCCATAGAAAGCCAACCATGACAGAGAGCAAACCCAGTATCGGAAAGACGAGAAATAAGCGCCCGGTAGGCGCAACGCCGCGAAATACGCCCTCGAGGAGGACGGAAAACGCAACCAGCGGAATGGCGAAGGGGATAACGTAAAGGACCTTTACTTTGCCGATGCGAAGGCTCGTTGGCGAAAGAGATGCCAGGAAAAGAGCAGAACTGAGCTGGATGGAGGTTTGCCCCGCCGCAGCCATCCACGGGTGAGAACCGGCGGCAAAGTCCCACATGCCCAATTTGTAAGTGGCCAGCATGCGGACCATGGCCAGCAGAAATCCCAGGAACCAGAGCAGGGTGCGGGTATCGCGGAAGCGCAGATATAGGTGGCCAAACCCGGGCAGCAGAAGCGCCGTGAGGATGAACGCAACGACCTGATAGGGATCGGCCATGGGAGCCGTAAATCTCCTGGAATCTGCTATGAGATTCTATCGCCCCTCTCACAGCGAGAATGAAGCGATACTGACGAGCTGCAATGCCCCGCTCGCGATGCCCGGAACATCTGGCGGACCGGACGGGCCCGGGAAAAGATAGGCCGCCAACTTATTCTGGTACCACCCCGGCAGATAAGTCTATGCGTCTAATGTTGTAGGCCGAAGGCAAGAACAGTAGCCTGCAGTTGACAGTGCGAGGCAGCGCCGGCCCCAGAAGGGCCAACCGGAAGGAACCAGGGAGATGAAGTTGCGAAATCAATGGATGGCGGTGTTGCTGGCGGCGGGTCTCAGCCTGTCGGCCGCGGCGCAGGGCAAGGACAGCTTTACGCCGATGGCCCTGGATGCTGGCTTTGGGCCCATGAACCTGACCGAGCCGACGCTGAAACCTGAGGAGATCATCCGCCAGTTTGCGGCCAAAGAGAGCGAGTTCCAGCAAGCGCTGAACCACTATACCTACCGCCGCATCGCCCGCGTGCAAACCATCGATGACGACAACAAGGTGGATGGGGAATGGTACGAAGTGGACGACGTGACCTTCGACACCACCGGCAGACGCATGGAGAAGGCGGTGTACGCGCCGGAAAACACGCTGCAGCGCGTGAGCATGTCGCCCTCCGACCTTCAGGACATCCAAAAGGGCTATCCATTTGTGTTGACCACCGAAGATATCCCCCAGTACGACGTAAAGTACGTGGGCCGGCAAAAGGTGGACGAGGTGGACTGCTATGTCTTTGACGTGAGCCCAAAGACCATCGAAAAGAACAAACGCTATCTGCTGGGACGGATATGGGTAGATATGAACGACCTGCAGATCGTCGTCACCAATGGCCGCATGGTCCCCGACGACACCCGCAAGAACAGCGAAGATCTGCACCCGCCCTTTATGACCTGGCGGCAGCAGGTGGATGGGCACTACTGGTTCCCTGTCTACACCAAAGGCGAAGGGATTCTGCACTTCAGCGGCGGCAACGGCTACATGGGCAATGACGTGCACATGCGCGACACGGTCAAGTACTCCGACTACAAGCGCTTCGGCTCGACAACCAAGATTATCTACGAGGGCCAGGACATTACGAACGGTGCTCCCAAGCCAGAAGACAAGCCGAAGAAGTGAGAAGAACCTTCCCAAGGAGACTCTTGGTTAGTCGCGGTTTTGAAAGGGCGCGGCCTTAGCCGCGCCGCAGCCCTACTTGACCACCGAATCGCATGTGAAATTTGCCGCGTCGTTGGTGTCGCCGCTTCCCTTGTACTTTGCCGCCTTTGGATACGCGCAGATCGGCCGCGTCATCAGCAGCTTGGGAGGGGTTGCCGTCAGGTCGTATTTCGCCGCAACCATGCTCTCCGGCACCGCGCCCTTCTCAACCCAGTTTTCCAGGGCGAGATAGATGTCGTGCTGTGCGTCGTCCGGCACAGCAGTACTGGGCATGCCCAACTGATCGATGAACGAAGCGCCCGGCCCAAGGAAGCAGTGCTGCATCCCGGGAACCATGAAAAGCCGCACAAACGAATCGGTACTCGCCGTACCCAGGGTCGCCCTCACATCGTTGTAGTAGTTGATCGTGTTCAGCGCGGAGATGGCGGCGTCGTTCCAGCCGTGATACAAGATCAGCTTTCCGCCGCGTGCCGCGAAGGGCTTCAGGTTGGGATCGGTAGCATCAACCGCGTGGGCGGTCTTCTCCATCGCGAGCTTGATCGCATCGTCAATGTCGGCCTTCTTGTAATCCCAATCCGCTTTTTCGTACACGAAATTCTTGAAGTACCCCACCGCAAATCCATAAAGAGCGCTCTGTTCGGCGGCGGGGCCGGTAATCCACGGAATCCATCCGGCAGGTCCGTCTTCAGAGCCGGGAAGGTAGCCGGGAAAGATCAGCTTCCCCTTCGAGTCGCGGCCGCCGGCATAAAGCAGCTCCAGCGAGTGGGCCTGCCTCGCGGTCAAACACTGGTCGGTCTCCGCGCTCTTGCAAACCATGGTCGAGGGCTTGAATTTGCAACCGCGCGGGTCCCCGATAACTCCATCCGTCACGCCATCTGCGCTGTCGCACGCAGCTAGCGCCGCGGCCTGAATCGCCGGCATTTTTGAAGCCGGGATGTAGTCCGCCGGATCCAGCAGAAGCGCCTTCGAATTGTAGAGAGCGTTTCCTATCAGGTGAGTCCAGTAGTTGGCCGGAGCGCCGGCAACGATTCCGTCGTAGTCCGCCGGAAAACGCTGCGCTTCCATCAGGGCTTCGCGCCCGCCGTCAGAGCAGCTGACAAAGTAGTTATGCCCGGCCGGCTTGGCGTAGTAAGCCTCCACAATCGCCTTCGACTTCACAGTCATCTCGTGAACGGCGCGATAGCCGAAATCGATTACCTTCTCCGGGTGTCCAAGCGCCCAGTCCGGATTCGGGCCTGTGTCCGCGTGGCCTGTATCGGTGCCCCCGGATGCGTAGCCCTGCACAACGGCCACGGCCAAGGCAAGGTAGTCGGTCTGCCCCGCGAACCCGCCGTTCCCCTGGCCGCGGAACTTCCCGTTCCAGCCCTTCACGGGCATCCAGACTTCAATGGGAATGGCGGAGTCGGCTACCGGCGTGTCCATCACCACCACGCGGCAAAAGGCCGGCAGGCCCGCGACTATAGCTTTCTGCGACGGATTGAGCATGGCCGCCCCCGGCGGCATGAATGCGCCCGCAGCGACAGTCTGTGTTGAGACGATCTTCGCCATTGGAAGATTGAGGCTCGCAAGATTTGCGCAAGCATCGCTGGTAGTTGCCGCCTGCTGCGCTGAAGCCATTGAAAACGAGAATGCACACAATGCCGCAATCAATCCATGCTTCTTCATCGAAGCCTCCAGTACCGAATTCCGTTCGAAAACGAAAAACTGCATCACAATCGACCTGTCATCCTGAGTGCCTTAACTCGCGTAGGCGAGATACGCTCGCACATGAACGGGCGCTAATTCCACAAAAGCTGGGTGCCCCATGTCCCGCTTTTGGGACATGGGATACCACCACCCTCGACCTACCCATGCTCGTCACCTAACGATGATCGGGTGCCCCGTCCATTCCGAGCTTTTTGCGGAATGGGCGGGATACCACAAACCCCAGCCGCCCCGGTCATCAGGAGCAGAGTTTGGCGCGCGACCGGATTCCCCAGCTACAGGTCTTCGTCGCTCGGGTGCCTCGGCGCCAAACGCAGTCGAAGTACCTGCATTTGCTTCTTCCCCGCACCCTCTCTGAATCAACCTACCAAGGCTGGCTCATCCGCCTCTTCTGCGTCAAGGGCAACCGGACGATAAATGTACCTGAATCTGTATTCATCACTGAACCGCACCCGCATAAACGGGTTCCCATCAAGCCCCCTTGAAATGCTGGCAACTGACAAGCGGCCGGTGACTCGCTCGGAATCCAGCCCACCAATTCTCAAGGACGATTGAAAATCCTGGCATCCGCTCGAAAACTGTAGCGCTGGCCTCCCGGCCGGCTGTAGCGCGGACGTCCCCGTCCGCGCTCGCCCCACCGAGGCGGGTGGCCTCCGTCCAGGTCCCCTTTCCAGACCACGATGAGGGTGCCCCCGGTCTCTCGCAATTGGAGACCGGGGATACCACAGACCTTAACTAGCAGGCGGGAACTTTACAACCGTCACCCTGACTGTCCCTGAAATACGCCCCAAGGTCCAGCAATAGGGCGGTGCCGGGTTTGTCGCCAATCCGGAAGTCACCAAATGATCCCCCGGAAATGCCTGCCGAATTCGACCCCTGCCGGTTTGCAGATAATTATCCACTTCTGGCGCACAATCTATTCAGATCGTCCGCTTCAGGCATAACTCTCCCCCGAGCGCCTGAAGAAATGCCCGTAACCCCTTTGACCAGACGAATCTGCGACGAACTCTCGCAGAATCAAGAACTTGGAATGGGAGCCCCAAGGCATCTTGCTGAAAACAGCGAATTTCCGCCCAGAATATAGGGGGGAGGGGGAGGGTCGCGACGCCGCCCGAAAGCATCCTCTAGGGTATTCTGGCATTAATATGAACGCACATCCGACGCCCAATCCCATTGATCCCATCCGGTTTACCCGCGAGCTTTGCGAAATCGAGTCCACTACTTATCACGAAGGCGCGGTGGGCGATTTTCTTGCCGATTCCCTCGCCCAGCGCGGTTGGGCGGTTGAAAAGACTCCCGTAGACCAGCCGCCTGAGAGTGCCGACGCCGGCCCACGCTGGAATGTCTACGCCGGAGCCGCCGGAGAAACTCCCGACCTGGTTTTCTCGACGCACATGGACACCGTTCCGCCCTACATCCCCTTCACCGAGGATGCCGAGTTCATGTATGGCCGCGGAGTCTCCGACGCCAAAGGTATTCTGGCCGCCCAGGTAGCAGCCGCCGAAGCCCTGCGGGCCGCGGGATTTCGGATTGGCCTCTTGTTCGTATCAGGCGAAGAGCGCGACTCGGCCGGAGCCCGCGCCGCCAATCTCGCCCCCAAAGGCAGCCGCTTCCTTATCAACGGCGAGCCCACCGACAACCGCTTGGCCCTGGCCACCAAGGGCGCCCTCCGCGCGGCCTTCAAGTGCACCGGCAAAATGGCCCACTCCGCCTATCCAGAACTGGGCGATAGCGCGGTCCACAAGCTGGTTAAAGTGCTAGGCAGGCTGCTGAAGCTGCCGCTGCCCGAGCTTGAAGACATTGGCCCCAGCACGCTCAACATCGGCCAAATCCAGGGCGGCCACGCGCCCAACGTCATCGCCGACAAGGCCGAGGCCCAGGTCCTGGTCCGCACCGTTACTGACTCAAAGCAGGTACGCGCCCAACTGGTTGAGGCTGCGGGCGATCTCGCCACAGTCGAGTTCACGCTAGACATGCCCTTCGTCCGCCTGCGCGCTGTCGAGGGCCTGCCCACCATGGTCGCCAAGTTTTCGACGGATATTCCAGCGCTCACAAACTGGGGCGAACCGCTGTTGCTCGGCCCCGGCTCCATCCACGTGGCCCACACGCCCTTTGAAAAACTCGCCAAAATAGAACTGCTTGAATCCGTCGATTTGTACATTAAGGTTGCAAAGCAGCTGCTTGCGTAAGGCCATGTAAGTCCCGCCTTGCCTGTGCTAGACTCAGGCATTCTTTCCCGTGTCCGCGGCCCCTTCCGCGGGACCCGGTTCGCATTCTTCCTGCATTTTTCTGAACGGCATTTGTCCCCGACAAGTGTCCAATTCAAGGCCGAAGGTCCGCATTCCAGGCCTCGTCCGCAGGAGCAAGCGAACCGATGAACGTCCCTCTCACCCCGCTTCGGTGCATCCGTTACGCCGAAGAGCAATTTCCCCAAAACACTGCCGTTGTCTGCGGCGATCAGCGTTTCACTTACAAGCAATTTGCCGATCGTGCGGCACGCCTTGGCGGAGCCCTGCGCGCTCTGGGAGTCGAGCCCGGCGACCGCGTTGCCTTCCTCAGCACCAACTGCCATCGCCTGCTTGAGGCATACTTCGGCGTTCTTGAGGCATCGGCAGTGCTGCTGCCCTTGAATGTCCGTCTCGCTGCAGCCGAGCTGGCTTACATCCTCAACGACTCCAAGGCCAGGATTCTCTTCTTCGAGCGCCAGTTCCTGCCGCTGGTTGAGGCTCTTCGCCTGGCCGTTCCAACTGTCCGCTCCTTCATCCTCCTCGACGCCCCGCCCCAGACCAATTGGATGGAGTCGCAGAACTACGATGGCTTCCTGGCCGACGCTCATCCGCTCCGCCGCGACGTAATGAAAGTGGATGAGAACTCCCTGGCCGAGCTCTTTTACACCAGCGGCACATCCGCCAACCCCAAGGGCGTAATGCTCACTCACCGCAACATCTATCTCCACGCGCTCGATTCCGCCTTCGGGCTCCAGATCAGTCAGGAACCCGTCGAGTTGCACACCATTCCGCTCTTTCACGCCAATGGTTGGGGCAAGGCGCACACCATTACTCTTGCCGGCGGCACGCACGTAATGATCCACCAATTCATCCCGTCGGAAGTACTCCAGCTTATCGAACGCGAGCGCGTGGAGGGCTGCTGCCTCGTCCCCACCATGGCCATCGCTCTGGTCAATTGGCCCGACCGGCACAAGTACAACTTGAGCAGCCTGCGCCGTGTGATGATCGGCGGGGCCGCTTCCAATCCCGTGCTGGTCCGCGAGGTTGAGCGTGAGCTTGGATGTCAATGCATCTCCGGCTATGGCTTGACTGAGACTTCGCCGGTATTGACCGTTTCAACCGTCAAGGCAGGCATCGAGGCCGATGAAGCCGAGCGCCAGGCGCGGCAATCCATGGCCGGATACGCCATTCCCGGTGTTGAGATTCGCGTGGTAGACGAGGATGGAAACGATGTGCCAGCCGATGGCGAATCTGTGGGTGAAGTCGTCGCCCGCGGCGACGTCGTGATGGAGGGCTACTGGCGCCAGCCCGCTGAGAGTGAGCGCGTGATGCGCGGCGGCTGGTTCCATACCGGCGACCTGGCTGTAATGGACACCGACTGTTACATCGTCATCGTCGACCGCGCCAAAGACATCATCGTCAGCGGCGGCGAGAATGTTTCGTCGCTTGAAGTGGAAAAGGTGATCACTACGCACCCCGGCGTCTACGAGGTGGCCGTTATCGCTGTGCCCCACGACAAGTGGGGAGAAGTTCCCAAGGCCTGCGTGGTCCTTAAGCCGGGCCAGACGGTCACGGAAATCGAGCTCATTGATCTTTGCCGCTCCTGCCTCGCGCGCTACAAGTGCCCCCATTACGTCGAATTCCTCGACATCCTGCCCAAAACCGGCACAGGTAAGATATTGAAGCGGGAATTGCGCAAAACTCGGGAACGAGAGCACCAACCGACCCGGACGGCCTGAGCCTTGAAACTCGTGCCTGTGAATTCCCTCGCATTGTGCATCGACTCAAACCGCGCCGCATCTACATACTTGGAGCCCTGCCGCGTTCACAGCGTGCAGACCCTACAAGGAGCAATCATGAGTACATCGGTTCTTGACATTCCCGTCCGCAAAATCACGGGCGCTGAAGCATCCCTTGCCGAGTTCAAGGGCAAGGTTCTGCTGGTCGTCAACGTCGCTTCAAAATGCGGCCTCACCCCGCAATACGAGGGCCTCGAAGCCCTCTACAAGCAGTACCGCGACAAAGGCCTGGTCATTGCCGGGTTCCCCGCCAACGATTTCAAAGAGCAGGAGCCGGGCACCAACGAAGAAATTCAGTCCTTCTGCACCCTCAACTACGGCGTCGACTTCCCCATGTTCGACAAGATCACGGTCGTCGGCGATCACAAGCACCCTTTGTACGCAGCTCTCGTCGCCGCGCAGCCCAAGGCCGTCAGCGTCTCTGAAGTGCCATGGCGCGAAAAGCTGAAAGGCTACGGCATCACCCCCAACCCAGAACCCGAATTGCTGTGGAACTTTGAAAAGTTCCTCGTCAGCCGTTCCGGCGAAGTGGTGGAGCGCTTTGCCCCCGATACCACCCCGGACTCGCCCGCATTGGTTGCGGCTATCGAGAGAGAACTAGCAAAGCCCTAGCCCGCACCAACAGATCTTATGGCGCTGGCCTCCTGGCCGGCCTTATCTGAGAGCCTCCCGGCCCTCGGATACTTTCTTGGCTCATACGGCTGTTTATTGCACAGGGGCGCATCATTCCAGTCTTCGCGCGAGGATCTCAAACTGACACTGCAATTCATCCTTCAACTTCAGCGCGCCCCCGGCTACCGAGACCGGCTTGATGTCGTAGTTGGACTGCTTGACAGAGAATTCGGCGCTGGATGACGATCAATTGCTCATGCTAAATTGAGTCTCGTCCAGAATCCTTTCCACCAAGTTCGTAACGACTCCCACAGCCTTTTCAACCGCAGCCTCAACCGCGGCGCTCAAGCCCATCGCTCCTTCTTCGCCGCCGAAGCTTGCCGGCTCACACCCTACGAGCAACACGCGCTTGAGCGGGCCCTGCATGGCCCTGGCCATGCGCAGCACGTTCATTGAATTCATGGCATGCGGCTGTACGAAGCTCTCCTGGACTGAATCATCGGCTTCATCTCCCGTGTCCACATCGACCACATACACGGTCTTCGCCGTTGATCCGCAAGCATGTCCGGCGGTGCGGATGAGAACCTTCACACTTCCTTCGCTGGATTCAACAAGCTCCACTTCACTGTTGAGTTTGCGCAGTCGTTGGCGCGCTGCATCCAGTGCCTTCAATACCCTGGACTCCAGGCTTTCAGGATGCAGAGAATAGAGGACCAGCAGGGGCCGCATGATCGGGTCTTCACCTGCTTTCAAGAGGATTGCCTCGCCCGCCGCACCGCACTGATCCACAATCTCCATCATTTGTTCCAGCGCCGCGCCGTGAACCTCCATCAGCAGTTGGATCAGTTCACGGCACGATTCGCTGGAACATCCGCCGGGCACTGCGTCGAGTTGGTCCACAAGTACGCCGAGCTGCCGGAACTTCTCCTGAAGTGCATCCTTTTGGGCCACGCTGCTCCTCTCAATACGCGTCAGGCTTGTGTCCCTTTACAACGATAACGCGCACGCTCATCGAGGCAGTCCAAACATGGGGGAGTGGTGCGTTTCAAGCACCTTGCCGTTGCCCAGATACCTATGAACTCCGCAAGGCAGGCACGGATCGAAGCTTCGCACCGCGCGCATGATGTCGATCCTCTTGAAGTTTTCAGGACCATTTTCTTCGAAGATCGGCGTGTTCTGCACTGCGTCCTCATACGGGCCCGGTGTGCCGAAGCTGTCGCGCGGGTTGGCATTCCATGGGGTTGGAGGATAGGGATGGTAATTGGCAATCTTGCGATTCCGGATGACCACGTGGTGCGATAGAGCCCCGCGCACCGCCTCGTGGAATCCGCATCCAATGGCCTCTTCCGGCACCTTGAATTCATTCCAGGTGCGGGTGCGGCCGGCGTGCAACTCCGCGAGGGCCTGCTCGGCAAAGTGAAGTGCTGCTGCCGCGGCATAGGCCTGGAAATAGGTGCGCGCGCGATCACGCTCAATGGCATTGCTCCACTTTGGGATCTTCCACTCCAACTCGACCTCAGGTAACGAGGTGGTTTTGGGAAGATAGATCTTGACGCTATGGCCTGTTGCCTTGATGTACCCAATGTCGACGATCCCGGCCAGCGCCGTGGCCCAGAAACGCGCGATGGGACCGCCCCCCGTGTCGAGCGCGAGGTAGTCGCCGGTACGCTTGTCGAACCAGCGCGGCGACATCACCCATGTGTACTTGCCCGTAAAATCGCGCTTCTGCGGTTTCGGCAGCGTGCTCTGATTCCAGGGATGACGCTGATCCACCGGGTTTCCGAGCGGATCTTTCTTCACGAAAGTCTCTGCGGCCTGCCAGTCGTCATAGTAAGAACTGCCCAGCAAAATCCGGATATTCAGATTGATGTCGACAAGGTCAGTCGTAACCAATTCCCCGTCCACCACCACACCGGGAGTCACATACATCGCGCGGCCCCATTCGGTCATCTTCTCGTAGGTGTAGTCGCATACATCCGGGTTGTTGAAAGAGCCCCAGCAACCGAGAAGAATGCGCCGTTTGCCGACTTCTTCATACCCAGGAAGGGCTTCATAGAAAAAGTCAAACAGGTCATCGTGCAGCGGCACCACTTTCTTCATGAATTCGACGTATTTCATCAGCCGGACGATGTAGTCCGTAAATAGCTGAATGGTCGGAACCGTGCCCACACCGCCGGGATAGAGCGCAGACGGATCAACGTGGCGGCCTTCCATCAGGCAGAACATCTCCCTTGTCATCCGGCTTACCTGCAGCGCTTCGCGATAGAAGGCCCCGGTAAACGGATTCAGGGCGCGCATGATATCGGCAATGGTGCGGTACCCATGCAGTTCCGCGTGAGGCGCTTCGGTCTTTTCGGCTTTCTCAAAGACGCCCGGATTCGTCTCCTTCACCATCTGCTCGCAAAAGTCTACGCCCACCAGGTTGTCTTGAAAGATGTTGTGGTCGAACATGTACTCGGCGGCCTCGCCAAGATTCACAATCCACTCCGCCATGGCCGGCGGCCTTACGCCGAACGCCATATTCTGTGCATAGGTGGCGCACGTTGCGTGGTTGTCGCCGCAGATTCCGCAAATGCGGCTAGTGATGAAATGAGCATCGCGCGGATCCTTGCCTTTCATGAAGATGCTATAGCCGCGAAAGATCGACGATGTGCTGTGACATTCCGCTACCCGGCGTTTTCCAAAGTCGATTTTGGTGAAGATTCCAAGACTACCCACGATCCTTGTAATCGGATCCCAATTCATCTCCACGAGCGTGCCCGACTGCCCGGTTGTCTGCTTTTGTTCTGAGACGATGGTGCCCATGTCAATGGCTCCTTTGCCTGGTGTGGGTTAGTAGGACGCGCGGCTATAGCCAGTCGTCAATTCAGGACGCGAATGGCGCCATTTCGGCTCTTTGTTTACGGTGGCATTGGTGATCGCGCGGAGACTTCTTATGGCTTTGCCATATGCACCGACGGCCACGCTTGATAGCCGCGCTCCGGGTGGCTCGTCCATGAATGGCATGAACTTGTCAGGGAAACCGGGCATCATGCAGCCGATGCAGATGCCGCCCACATTGGGGCAGCCCCCGATTCAGGCCATCCATCCACGCTTGGGCACATTGCAGTTCACCACCGGTCCCCAGCATCCGAGCTTTACGATGCACTTGGGCGAACTGTAGGTAGCCGCGAAATCGCCCTGTTCGTAATATCCGGCCCGATCGCACCCTTCATGCAATGTGCTGCCGAACAGCCAGGTGGGGCGCAGAGCCTCGCCGAGCGGAATCATGGGCGCACGCCCGGCCGCCATGTTAAGCAGGTACAAAAGCGTCTCCATAAAGTTGTCCGGCTGAACAGGGCAGCCCGGCACGCAAACGATCGGAAGTCCAGCCTGCGAGCGCCATTGTCAGCCCAGGTAGTCGGGCAGTCCCATGCACCCAGTTGGATTGCCGTCCATCGCGTGGATTCCGCCGTAAGTGGCGCAAGTTCCTGCCGCAATAACGGCCCAGGCCTTTGGCGCCAGCCGGTCGATCCATTCACAGGTCGTAATCGGCTGGCCCGTTGCTGCATCGGTGCCGAAGGACGCCCAATACCCTTCCGCCTTGTTCTCTTCATCGGGAACCGACCCCTCCAGAACAAAGATGAAAGGCCGGGACGGCCCCTCTGCCGCCTGGTGAAAAACCTTCATGAACTCATCGCCGTTTTCGAAGGCAAGAAACGGATTGTACAGATTGACATTGGGAATCCATGGCAGCGCGCCAAGGACAATGTCTTCGATGCTTGGCTGCGTGGCGGCCGTCATGGTGATCGTGTCCCCGTCGCAACTCAGCCCAGCGGTCATCCACAAGACATCGATCTCCTCAATGGGCGCGGAGTTCTTGTCCGGACTGCCTGTAAGGTCCATGAGGGGAAGTGATTCGCTTTTCCGGCGGGCAGCAGTCCCCGCCCCTGAAATCACGAGAACATATTCGGCCTTCAAGAAGCCCCAGTCAAGATCGCCCTGCGGTAAGGCTGCAAGACCTAATTATCGACAATACCCCGCTATGGAGGATCGGGCGTTCGGAAACAAGCGATCAAGTCCAATGAAACGCACGATCAGGGACCAATCACCTTGCGCAACGAAATGCTTCCGCATGCCAAGGAGACTCGAGGCAATTTGTCGGTGTGGCTCAACTGCAGGCGGCCTCATAGGCATGACCGGTGATGATTGAGACTTCTGCCCCCGTCAAAGCGTCGGACTTCGAAAGCTCTCCGTCATCTCATTTGCCCTTGCAGCCCCAGGGCAATCGCATTTGAAATTGAGGTGAACCAGAGTCGGCACGGACCAGGGTTGTCACTTACGTAGAGGTTTGTCAGGCATGAAGTTTCTTTCAGGGGGATTTGATGCCGAGCAAAGAGACACTGGAGCAGT